>WQZD01000013.1 GCA_009780915.1 Propionibacteriaceae bacterium | reverse complement strand
GCAGACCGCGACGGTGAGTGTGACGCAACCGGGAGCCGCAGTGACCTTGTCGTTGGATAAGACGGCGTGGACTTTGCCGTCGTCCGCAGGGGCGAACACGACGGTGGCGGTGACGTCGAACGCGGCGTGGAAGGTGACCTCTGACCAGACATGGTTGACGGTGTCCCCCGCGACGGGCACGGCGAATGGAACAGTGACCTTGACGGCCACGGCGAACACCACGGTGGACGCCCGTCCCGCGATAGTGACGTTCACCACAACCACGGGTGGGACTGTGCAGACCGCGAAGGTGACGGTGTCGCAACCGGGTGCCACGGTGACGTTGTCGTTGGATAAGGCCACGTGGACGTTAGCGTCATCGGCGGCGGCGAACACGACGGTGGCGGTGACGTCGAACGCCGCATGGAAGGTGAGTTCGGATCAGACCTGGTTGACGGTCTCCCCTGCGACGGGCTCGAGCAATGGAACGGTGACTTTGACGGCGGCGGCGAACATCACAGTGAGCACTCGTTCTGCGACGGTGACGTTCACCACAACCACGGGTGGCACGGTTCAGACCGCCAAAGTCGCGGTGTCGCAGCCTGCTGCCACGGTGACGTTGTCGTTGGATATGAGCGCCTGGACTCTGTTGTCGTCCGTGGCTGCGAACACCACGGTGAACGTGACCTCGAACGCCGCATGGAAGGTGACGTCGGACCAAACTTGGTTGACGGTCTCCCCCGCGACAGGTACGAACAATGGAACGGTGACCCTGGCTGCGGCAGCGAACACCACGGTGGTTTCGCGCCCTGCGACGGTGACGTTCACGACGACCACGGGCACCCCGGTGCAGACGGCGGTGGTCACGGTGTCCCAGCCGGGTGCCACGGTGGCACTGTCGTTGGATAAGACCACCTGGACCCTGCCGTCGTCCGCGGCGGCGAACACCACGGTAGCGGTGACCTCGAACGCCGCATGGAAGGTGACCTCAGATCAGACCTGGTTGACGGTCTCCCCCACGACAGGCACGAACAACGGATCGGTGACCCTGACAGCGACGGCGAACACCACGGTGGACACCCGTTCTGCGACAGTGACGTTCACCACGACCACTGGTGCCACGGTCCAGACGGCGAAAGTCACGGTGTCCCAGCCGGGTGCGGCGCCGACGATCTCGACGGGCGTGTCACAGTGGGTGGTGCCATCGTCAGCGCAGAATCAGGTCTCGGTGTCGGTGACGTCGAACACAGCATGGAAGGTGACCTCGGACCAGACGTGGTTGACGGTCTCCCCCGCGACGGGCACGAACAATGGGTCGGTGCAGTTGACGGCCACGGCGAACACCACCGTGACCACACGTCAGGCGACGCTCACATTCACGACGACCACGGGCACCCCGGCACAGACTGCGACGGTGACTGTGACCCAACCAGGCGCCCCGGTGACACTGTCTTTGGACAAGACCACATGGCCCCTGACGTCATCCGCGGCAGCGAACACCACGGTTGCAGTGACCTCGAATGCCGCATGGAAGGTGTCCTCGGACCAGACCTGGTTGACGGTCTCCCCGGCGACGGGCACGAACAATGGGTCGATTGCCCTGACGGCGGCGGCCAGCACGGCGCTGGACGTCCGTACTGCGACGGTCACGGTCACCACGACCACAGGGTCGACGGTGCAGACCGCGAAGGTGACCGTGTCTCAGCCGGGTGCAGGGTCCTTGAGCGTGGACAAATCCACATGGAATCTGGCATCGAGCGCGACGGAGGTGACGACGATCAAGGTGACGTCGAATCAGTCGTGGAAGGTGACCCCGTTCGACACGTGGGTGACGGCGTCCCCTGGGACTGGAACAGGTAATGGGACGGTGACATTGACGGTGACCGCGAACACCTCCATCACTACCCGATCTACGGTAGTGACATTTGCCACGACGTCGGGCTCGACGCAATCTGTGTCGGTGGCAGTTAATCAGCCGGGTGTCGCGGCGACGTTGTCGGTGAGTCCAGCCACCTGGGACCTGGCATCAGCGTCCACGGCTGAGACGACCGTCCAGGTCACGTCGAATGCGAGTTGGACATTCTCCTCGGACCAATCCTGGTTGGCGGTGAGCAATGTGAATAGCCCCACGGCGGGCATAGTGCGGTTGAACGCGACGGAGAACCCGTCGACTGCCGCTCGTACGGCGATAGTGACATTCACGACGACCACCGGTTCCCCCGTCGTGACGAAGACCGTGACCGTACGCCAGCCGGGGATGCCCTTCCTGAGTATGGACAGGGACGTGTGGGACGTCCCGACGAATGCGGGTACGGGTGCGTACATGCAGCTGAAGGCCACGGGGACGTGGGCCGTCACGTCGTCGAACACCACGTGGTTGACGACGTCGCCGACCTCGGGCACGGGTGACACTTCGGTGTACGTGTTCGCGGCGTACAACTCGGGCGCCACACGTTCTGCGACGTTGACGTTCACCACGACCCAAGCAGGGCCTGTGACGACGAAGACGGTGACAGTGACGCAGCCGGGTGTGAGCCCAGCGCCGGTGTTGACGGTGGACACGACCGCATGGTCGGTTCCGTCGGCGAGTGCTGCGCAGATGTCGGCTAAGGTGTCGTCGAACACCACGTGGTCGGTGTCGTCGAACCAGGCGTGGGTGACGATGTCTCCGGCGTCTGGGTCGAGCAATGGGACGGTGACAGTGTCGGCCGCCGCGAACACCACCACCTTGTCTCGATCCGCGATTGTCACGTTCATGACGACGTCGGGTTCTCCCGCTGTGACGAGGACGATGGCGGTGTCACAGCCGGGTACGAGCACGACGCCGGTGTTGACCGTCGGGATCTCGTCGTGGGCGGTTCCGTCGGCGAGTGCTGCGCAGGTGTCCACGCAGGTGTCGTCGAACACCACGTGGTCGGTCTCGTCGAATCAGTCGTGGGCGACGATCTCCCCCGCGACCGGCAATGGCAACGGGTCGGTGACCCTGTCAGCGGCTGCGAACACGGGAACCTCGTCGCGTACGGCCACCATCACGTTCACGACCACATCGGGCACTCCTGTTGTGACGCAGACGGTGTCGGTGACGCAGCCGGGTACTGTGGCGCCGGCTCCGGCGTTGACCTTGAGCACCGCGTCGTGGTCGGTCCCATCGGCGTCCTCCGCGTCGTCGTCGGTGACGGTGACGTCGAATGTGACGTGGAGCGCGAGTTCGAATCAGACGTGGGCGACGGTGTCCCCAACGTCCGGATCGGGTGATGCGACGGCGACGCTGAACGCGGCCGCGAACACCTCCACATCGTCGCGTACGGCCACCATCACGTTCACGACCACGTCGGGCAGCCCTGCTGTGACACGCACGGTGTCGATCACCCAGCCGGGTGCGGGATCTGGCCCGGTGTTGACCGTCGATCGCACGACATGGGACATTGCGACGAATGCTGGGACCGGTGTGTTCATGCAGTTGCACGCTTCGGGGGCGTGGGCGGTCACGTCGTCGAACACCGCGTGGTTGACGACGTCGCCGACGTCGGGCAACGGTGACACGTCGGTGTACGCGTACGCCAACTACAACTCCGGGGCTGTGCGTACCGCGACGCTGACGTTCACGACCACGTCGGGCAGTCCTCAGGTGACATGGACGGTGACGGTCACGCAACCGGGCACGAGTGTGGTGACTCCGGCGTTGACGGTCGGGATCTCGTCGTGGGCGGTTCCATCGACGAGTGCGGCGCAGGTGTCCACGCAGGTGTCGTCGAACACCACGTGGTCGGTGTCGTCGAATCAGTCGTGGGCGACGATCTCCCCCGCGACCGGGAATGGCAACGGGTCGGTGACCCTGTCAGCGGCTGCGAACACGGGAACCTCGTCGCGTACGGCGACCATCACGTTCACGACCACGTCGGGTAGTCCTGCTGTGACGAGGACGGTGACGGTGACCCAACCGGGTACGGCGGTGGTTCCGGCGTTGACCCTCGGGATCTCCACGTGGGCGGTTCCGTCGGCGAATGAGGCGCAGGTGTACGTGCAGGTGTCGTCGAACACCACGTGGTCGGTGTCGTCGAATCAGTCGTGGGTGACGACCTTACCCGCGAACGGGAATGGCAACGGGACGGCGACCTTGAACGCGACTGCGAACACCACGACCACGTCTCGGTCGGCCACGATCACGTTCACGACCACATCAGGATCTCCTGCTGTGACGCAGACTGTGTCGGTGACGCAGCCAGGTGCGACGGTCCCGACGCCGACGTTGACGCTGAGCGCCACGTCGTGGTCGGTCCCGTCGGCGTCGTCCGCGTCGTCGTCGGTGACGGTGACGTCGAATGTGACATGGAGCGCGAGTTCGAATCAGACGTGGGCGACGGTGTCTCCGACGTCGGGGAATGGCAACGGGTCGGCGACCCTGAACGCGGCGGCGAACACCACGACCACGTCGCGTACGGCGACGATCACGTTCACGACCACATCGGGTTCTCCTGCTGTGACACGCACAGTGTCGGTGACGCAGCCGGGTGCGGGTACGGCGCCTGTGTTGACTGTCGATCGCACGACATGGGACATTGCGACGAATGCCGGGACCGGTGTGTTCATGCAGGTGAGCGCTTCGGGGGCGTGGTCGGTCACGTCGTCGAACACCGCGTGGTTGACGACGTCGCCGACGTCGGGCACCGGTGACACGTCGGTGTACGCGTACGCCAACTACAACTCGGGCGCCACACGTACGGCGACGTTGACGTTCACCACAACGCAGGGGTCTCCTCAGGTGACATGGACGGTGACGGTCACGCAGCCGGGCACGAGTGTGGCGCCGACGTTGATGGTGGACAAGACCTCGTGGTCGGTGCCGTCGTCGTCGGCGGCGAACACCACCGCGCAGGTGACGTCGAACACCACATGGTCGGCGTCGTCGAACCAGGCGTGGGCGACGGTGTCCCCCACCTCCGGGAGCAGTAACGGATCGGTGACTCTGGCCGTGGCTGCGAAC
This sequence comes from Propionibacteriaceae bacterium, assembly GCA_009780915.1. Taxonomy (GTDB): domain Bacteria; phylum Actinomycetota; class Actinomycetes; order Propionibacteriales; family Propionibacteriaceae; genus WQYJ01. The sequence goes on along the minus strand of WQZD01000013.1, from coordinate 67,513 downwards.
ACCACGACATCGTCTCGGTCGGCGATCGTCACCTTCACGACCACCTCGGGCAGTCCGCAGGTGTCGAGGACGGTGTCGGTGACTCAGCCGGGCGCCGCAGTCGTGGCTCCGGCGTTGACGGTCGGGATGTCGGCCTGGTCGGTGTCGCGGGACGCCTCGTCGGTGTCCACTCAGGTGTCCTCGAACACCACATGGTCGGTGTCGTCGAACCAGGCGTGGGCGACGGTTTCCCCCTCGACCGGGAGCGGCAACGGCTCGGTGACCTTGTCCGCGACAGCGAACACCAGCACCTCGACTCGCACAGCCACTCTCACGTTCACGACCACCTCGGGCAGCCCTCAGGTGACGACCACCGTGTCGGTCACACAGGAGGGATCACAGCTAGGCACGGGGTTGTCGCTGGATGTCTCCACGTGGGGCATCACGTCGACGTCGGGCGCGGGCACATATATCAAGGTGTCGACGACCCAGGCGTGGGCGGTCACGTCCTCGAACACGTCATGGTTGACGACGTCTCCGACGTCGGGCGCCGGGAACACGTCCGTGTACGTGTACGCGACGGCGAACCCTGGTGTGCCGAGGAGTGGGACGTTGACGTTCTCCACGACGTCGGGTCCGGCGTCGTCGCAGACGGTGACGGTGACCCAGGCGGGTCCCCTCCCCGCCCCGCCGCCGGTGGTCGCGCCGGCGTTGACGCTGGACAAGACGTACTGGGCCGTGTGGATGTACGCTTCCGAGTCGACAACCGTGAAACTGACGTCGAATCAGGCGTGGAAGGCGATCTCGGATCAATCATGGGTCTGGTTGTCTGCCACGGAAGGCACGAATGACGCCACGATCACCATGCAAGCAGAAAGCAACAGATTGGCGACGGCTCGTATGGCGCGAGTGACATTCATCACCACGACGGGGTCCCCGCAGGTGAGCCGAACGATCGTCATCACCCAGCCAGGTCAGGACGGCGCACCGACCATAGGCGTCGCGCTCTCCGACTGGACGCTGCCATCGGCGAGCGCGGCATCGGTGTCCACGTCGGTGGCGTCAAACTCACTCTGGTCGGCGTCGTCGAGTCAGTCGTGGGTGAGCGTCTCGGCCTCGAACCCCAATTCCTCGGGGGAGGTGACCATCGCTGCACAGGCGAACACCAGCGCCTCGCCGCGTACGGCCACCATCACATTCCGGACAACGTCGGGAACCCCTCAGGCGTCGGCCACGATGACGGTGACGCAGCCGGGGGCGCAGGGCGGCCCGCCGTTGTCGGTGGACATGTCCGAGTGGAGAGTCCCCTCGGAGTCGTCCGCAGGCATCTACATGGGTCTGTCGACCGCGTCCTCGTGGACAGTGACCTCGTCGAACACGTCGTGGTTGACGATGTCACCGACCTCGGGCACGGGGGACAAGTCAGTGTACGTGTACGCGACGTACAACGCGGGCGCGGCGCGTACGGCGACCCTGACCTTCGCCACGGCGACGACCCCGAAGACGACCTGGGTCGTGACAGTGGTCCAACCGGGCGCGCTGCCTGGGGCGGCACTGTCGTCCACGGGCGGGGACAGTGGTGTTGATCAGATGTTCGTCACGCAGACCAACCGGCAACGCACGAGTCGGCTGAAGAAGCGCTGACGATGAGCGGCGGGCATGCACCCGACCAGGCATGCCCGCACGGGAACTTTCCACCCTCTTCCGGTGAGGGTGGAAAGTTCCACGTGAAATCTCGAATCATGCGGCCCATGGCGTGCGCACCCCCATAGTCGTTACAAGATAGCTTATATAAATCAAAGCCGACAGCTCGCCGCAATGTTCCGCGCCGAACCCGGCGGTCGCGAGCCTCGAAGACCGAGGACGAGCCCCAGGTGATACTATGAAAAATTCATTCCCACTCAGCGGGACGACCACTGTCCACATGACCTGTCGCCCGTTGCCACGATGTAATCTGAATCCAGGTCGACTCTTCAATGGAGATCGGTCGTTTTCCGCGACGCCCATTATTTCATCCGAAGAGCCATATTGATTCATTGCGCAGACGACTGAGTCGCGCACCCGAATGGTCAGGGGTTGATTGTGAATAAAAAGATAGCTATCACGAGTCTTGCGGCGCTCGTGGCTGTGTCGTGGGGGTGGGTGTCGCTCTCGACCGCACAGGCAGACGAGCCCGTCCTCCATGCGTTGGGCGCCATCCCACGCCACGAAACGTACATCCCACCGACTCTGCCGAGGGCCACCGCCCCGGAGTCGGCCGATCTACGCCAATGGGCTGTGCCAGTCGGCGACCAGGGCCAGGTCGGGTCGTGCACCACCTGGGCGATCGACTACGGAATGATGGGATGGTACGCCAAACAAGCAGGTAAGAACGCGCTGGCGTTCGCGCCCATGTTCGTCTACTCCCAGGTCATGGTCGGCAACGACGGTGGCTCATCCGTGCAGGGGGCTTTCAGCGTCGCCATACAGCAAGGGGTCGACAGCCAAGACGACTACATGCCCCAGGGCAATTACAACTACTCGACCAAGCCGACGCAAGCGCAGATCACGAACGCGGCGAAGTCGAAGTTCGTGGGATACAACTTCCTCTTCTCCACGTATAGCGGCGGGTACAGCAACGCGCAGAGCGTGATTTCGACGGCCATCGCCGGCGGACAGCCCGTGGCCATCTCCCTACCCGTTCGGTCCGGCTTCGACGCGATGGGGTACAACACGGACCCCAACGCCATGGACCAGGACTACACCTCCGCGAGCCGTGGCGATCACGAGGTCCTCGCCCTCGCGTACGACTCGGCCGGGCTGATCATCCAGAACTCCTGGGGCCCGGGCTGGGGCGCGGCTGGGTACACCAAGCTGTCCTGGGCCGTCGTCACCCATGATGTGTACGACGCCGTCGTCGCCACGGGATACGTCGCTCAGGCCACATCTCCGATCATGAAGGTGACGAAGGACACGTGGTCGGCGCCGCAGAACGGCGGCAACACGACCATTCAGACCCCCTCGAACACGACCTGGCAACTGGCCTCGGCGCCTGATTGGGTGAGTGTCTCTCCGACATCGGGCTTCGGCTTGGTGACGGCCGGGTCGACGGGCGATCGCCCTGTGACCTTGACCGCGCAAGCGAACACAGGAGCGTCGCGTTCGGGCACTGTGACGTTCACCACGACCTCCGGCTCCCCGGCGGCGAGTGCCAGCGTGGTTGTGACCCAACCGGGCCTGGTCAGCGGGCCGACCCTCACCGTGTCCATCTCTTCATGGTCGGTGCCCTCCTCGTCGGCGGCCAGCACCACGGCGTCGGTGACGTCCGACACGACCTGGAGCGCGAGCTCGAATCAGTCGTGGGTGACGGTGTCTCCGACGTCGGGGAATGGCAACGCGACGGCCACCCTGAACGCCGATGCGAACACCGGGACCACGTCTCGCTCGGCGACGATCACGTTCACGACCACATCGGGATCTCCTACTGTGACGCAGACTGTGTCGGTGACTCAGCCGGGCGCCGCGGTGGTGACTCCGGCGTTGACGTTGAACGTGTCGTCGTGGTCGGTCCCATCGGCGTCGTCGGCGTCGTCGCCGGTGACGGTGACGTCGAATGTGACGTGGAGCGCGAGTTCCAATGCGACGTGGGTGACGGTGTCCCCCGCGACCGGCAACGGTAACGGGTCGGTGACCCTGAACGCTGCCGCGAACACCACGACCGCGTCTCGGTCGGCGACGATCACGTTCACGACCACATCGGGTTCTCCTGCTGTGACGCGGACGGTATCGGTGACGCAGCCGGGTATGGGCGCCGCTCCGACGTTGACGGTGGATCGTACGACGTGGGATATTGCGACGAATGCCGGGACCGGTGTGTTCATCGCCTTGTCGTCGAACACGTCGTGGTCTGTCACGTCGTCGAACACCGCGTGGTTGACGACGTCGCCGACGTCGGGCACGGGCGACACGTCGGTGTACGCGTACGCCAACTACAACTCAGGCGCCGCGCGCACGGCGACGTTGACGTTCACGACCACGTCGGGCAGTCCTCAGGTGACGCGGACGGTGACGGTCACCCAGGCGGGCACGAGTGCGGCGCCGACGTTGACGGTGGACAAGACCTCGTGGTCGGTTCCGTCGTCGGCGGCGGCGAACACCACCGCGCAGGTGACGTCGAACACCACGTGGTCGGTGTCGTCGAACCAAGCATGGGCGACGGTTTCCCCCGCTTCCGGGAGCAGTAACGGATCGGTGACCCTGTCCGCCGCTGCCAACACGACGACCACGTCTCGTACGGCCACGATCACGTTCACGACCACATCGGGCACTCCTGCTGTGACGCGGACTGTGTCGGTGACGCAGCCGGGCGCGGCGGTGACTCCGACGTTGACGATCGGGATCTCCTCGTGGGCGGTCCCGTCGGCCAGCGCGGCGCAGGTGGCGGCGCAGGTGACGTCGAACACCTCGTGGTCGGTGTCCTCGAACCAGGCGTGGGCGACTGTCTCTCCCGCCTCCGGGAGCGGCAACGGGTCGGTGACCCTGTCCGCGGCTGCGAACACGACAACCACGTCTCGGTCTGCGACGATCACGTTCACGACCACATCAGGCAGTCCTACTGTGACGCAGACGGTGTCGGTGACGCAGCCGGGTGCGGCGGTGACTCCGACGTTGACGTTGAATGTGTCGTCGTGGTCGGTCCCGTCGGCGTCGTCGGCCTCGTCGCCGGTGACGGTGACGTCGAATGTGACGTGGAGCGCGAGTTCGAATCAGACGTGGGTGACGGTGTCCCCCGCGACGGGCAATGGCAACGGGTCTGTGACCCTGAACGCGTCTGCGAACACCACGACCACGTCTCGGTCCGCCACGATCACGTTCACGACCACATCGGGGTCTCCTGCTGTGACACGGACTGTGTCGGTGACGCAGCCGGGCGCCGCAGTGACTCCGACGTTGACGATCGGGATCTCCTCGTGGACGGTTCCGTCGGCCAGCGCGGCGCAGGTGGCGGCGCAGGTGTCCTCGAACACCTCGTGGTCGGTGTCGTCGAACCAGACGTGGGCGACGGTGTCCCCGACGACCGGGAGCGGTGATGGGTCGGTGACCCTGTCCGCGGCCGCGAACACCACGACCGCGTCTCGTACGGCCACCATCACGTTCACGACCACGTCGGGCACTCCCGCTGTGACGCGGACGGTGTCGGTGACGCAGCCGGGCGCGGCGGTGACTCCTGCGTTGACGCTGAGCACCTCGTCGTGGTCGGTCCCGTCGGCGTCGTCGGCGTCGTCGCCGGTGACGGTGACGTCGAATGTGACGTGGAGCGCGAGTTCGAATGCGACGTGGGTGACGATCTCCCCCGCGACCGGCAACGGTAACGGGTCCGTGACCCTGAACGCGGCGGCGAACACCACGACCACGTCTCGGTCGGCGACGATCACGTTCACGACGACGTCGGGTTCTCCTGCTGTGACGCGGACGGTGTCCGTGACCCAGCCGGGTTCAGGCGCTGCTCCGACGTTGACGCTGGATCGCACGACGTGGGACATTCCAACCAGTGCCGGCACCGGTGTGTTCATGCAACTGAACGCTTCAGGGGCGTGGGCGGTCACGTCCTCGGATGAGTCGTGGCTGACCACGTCGCCGAGGACGACGGGGTCGGGCGACACGTCGGTGTATGCGTGGGCGACGGGCCATACGGGTCCTGCGCGTACCGCGACGTTGACGTTCACGACCACGTCGGGCAGTCCTCAGGTGACGTGGACGGTGACCGTGAACCAGGCGGGCACGACGACGGCGCCGGTGTTGACGGTGGATAGGACGTCGTGGGCGGTTCCGTCGGCGAGCGCCGCACAGGTGGCGGCGCAGGTGTCGTCGAACACCACGTGGTCGGCGTCGTCGAACCAAGCATGGGCGACGGTCTCCCCAGCAACCGGCAGCGGTAACGGGTCTGTGACCTTGAACGCGGCTGCGAACACCACGGCATCGTCTCGTACGGCCACCATCACGTTCACGACCACCTCGGGCAGCCCGCAGGTGACCAGGACGGTGGCGGTGACGCAGCCGGCAGGCGCCAGTGGCCCGACGCTGACGGTGGGGTTGTCCTCGTGGGCGGTCCCGTCGGCGAGCGGTGCGTCGGTGTCCACGCAGGTGACCTCGTCCACGACCTGGTCGGCGTCCTCGAACCAGTCGTGGCTGACGCTCTCGCCCGCGACCGGGAACGGGAACGGGTCCGTGATGTTCACGGCGACGGCGAACACATCCCCCTCATTGCGCACAGCGACCATCACGTTCCAGACCACCTCGGGCACCCCGCAGGTGACAGTGTCCGTGTCGGTCACCCAGCCGGGCGCACAGTCTGGTTCCGGGCTGTCGGTCGACATGTCCTCGTGGGATATCCCCTGGAATTCGAGCACGGGCACGTACATGCAACTGACGACCACCCAGGCGTGGACGGTCACGTCGTCGAACCCCGCGTGGTTGACGACGGCGCCGACGTCCGGCACAGGGAGCAAGGCGGTGTACGTGTATGCGGTGGGCAACAGCGGTGCGGCACGCACGGCGACGTTGACGTTCACCACGACCTCGGGTCCGGCGTCCACGCAGACCGTCACGGTGACCCAAGCGAGCGCCAGCGCTGCACCGGCGTTGAGCCTGGGGATATCGCAGTGGATCGTGCCGAGCGCATCCGCATCGGCGATGTCGACGTCGGTGTGGTCGTCCGTCTCCTGGTCCGCATCGTCGAACCAGTCGTGGCTCACCGTCTCCCCGGCGTCCGGCACGACCAATGGGTCGCTGGGGCTGTCCGCCCAAGCGAACACGGCGACCACCGCCCGTACCGCCACGGTCACCATCACGAACTCGTCCGGGATCCCCGTGGCGACCGTGCAGGTGGTCCAGCCCGGCACCCAGCCATGATCATCATGGCCATCCAGCCGTAGGGCGCCACAAGACTCTGAACGTCAACTCGCCTGACAAAGCCCAGTAACGGGCGGTTGGCCGGAGAGCATTGCCCGTGACCGCATCCCTGGGATGTCGGTCACGGGCATTGTGCTGTCATCTGCTGTCACGGGACACGCCGCCGGGGCGTGATCGGATCCATGCTGAACAACGGCCCGGCTATCATGGAGGGATAGGAGGTACCATGCCCGCACTCGCCAACCGGATCGTGATGGCCGCCCTGGCCGCCCTCGTCCTCCTCGGCTGCGCCGTGGTCGGGGTGTCTGCGGCGGGTGTCTTCTCCCCTGCGCCAGCCGCCTTGGACGCCGACTCCTACGTGCTGCCCTTGCCGTCGGCGGTGGCTCCGGCTGACGGGCTCTCTGGCATCGATCCGACGCTCACCCCCGACGCGCAGGCCCTGCGCACCGCCCTGGACTCCCTGGACCGCAGCCGGTTGGGCACGGTGTCTGTGTCAGTGACGGATCTGAACGGCACACCCCTGATCGCCGAGGACGCGGACACGGGACGGTTCCCGGCGTCCTCCTGGAAGATCTTGACGTCCCTGGCTGTCCTGACCGGCTACGGCCCCGACCATCGGTTCGCCACGACGGTGGTCTCGTCGGCGTCGGGGATCGTCCTCGTCGGAGGCGGGGACCCGTACCTCACCGACAGCCCCAACCCGGCCCAGGGGCAGGCCAGCCTACGGGACCTGGCTGACCAGACCGCACAGGCCCTCATCAAGGTCGGCCGCATGACCATCTCCGTGGGCTACGACGACACCTTGTTCGCCGGCGCCCAGTGGAACCCCGCCTGGCCGCCCGACTTCGCGGTGGACGTCGCGCCGATCAGCGCTCTCTCGGCTGATCCCGACGGAGACTCGACCTCGAACACGTCCCGCGCGGCGGCTGACACGTTCCGGGACCTCCTCGTCGCGCAAGGGATCAATGTGACGGTCGTCCAGGCGGAGAAAGCGGTCACAGGCGCCGACACCATCGCCCAGGCGATGTCGTGGCCGCTGGGCCAGATCGTGCGTCAGGTGATCAACACCTCGAACAACTTCGGCGCCGAAGTCCTCTTCCGCCATGTCGCCGTCGCGGCGAGTCTCGACGGGTCGGCCGTCTCGGCGCAATCCGCATTGGCGACATTCTTGCGCATCCACAGCCTCTGGACCGATCAGATGCAGGTCTCCGACGGGTCGGGCCTGTCCTACACCGATGTCGTCCCGGCGTCCGTGCTCGCTGCCGCCGTGCGCATGGCGTACGCCGACGCCAGCCTCCACGACATCCTGATCGGGTTGCCCGTCGCCGGGGTGGACGGCACCCTGTCCAACCGATTCAACGACCAGGACGAGGCCGCAGGGCGCGGGGTCGTCCACGCCAAGACAGGAACGAACGACAATGTGCGCACATTGACGGGGTTCACACAGACGAGCTCGGGCGCCGTCGTGGTCTTCTCCTTCATGCTCAACGACCTCCAGGACGAAGCAGCTGGCGTGGACTGGCTCGACCAAGCCGCGTCCGCCCTGGCCTCGGCGTGATCCGAGGACCCGTCATGGCCCGCCACGCCCTGTCCCAGCCCTGTCTGGCACTCGTGAGATCCTTGGAATCCACGCTGCCCGAGGCGAGCGCCGCGAGCGGCGTGACCCGGTTCCGGATCGGGTTGTCGGGCGGGGCGGACTCCTTGGCTCTGACAGCCGCATGCGCCTGGGCCCGGGACCGTCGTCGCGGCCCCTTGGCCGGGATGGACGTCACGGCGCGGATCGTCGACCATGGGCTCCAGCCCGACTCCGCCGCCGTCGCCGACCAGGCGGCCCGTCGTGCCGAGGAACTGGGGGTGTCCGCAGATGTGGTGCGCGTCAGGGTTGATCCATCAGGGGAGGGCCTGGAGGCGGCCGCTCGCGAGGCGCGGTACGCGGCCCTGCTTCAGGGGGACGACGCGTTGATCCTCCTCGGCCATACCCTGGACGATCAGGCGGAGACGGTCCTGCTGGGGTTGGCCCGCGGGTCGGGGACTCGCTCCCTGGCCGGCATGCCCCGGAACAGGGACCGGATGCTGCGTCCCTTCCTCGCCCTACGCCGAGCCGACACGGAACAAGCCTGTCGCGACTGGGGCCTGACGTGGTGGGACGATCCCACGAACCTCCAGTCGGCGTACACGCGGTCCCGGCTGCGCTCGGCCATGGGCACGCTCGACGAGGTCCTCGGTCCCGGGCTGGCCTCAGCGTTGGCGCGTACGGCCGATCTGTGTCGGCAGGACGCCGATTTCCTCGACCTCGCCGCGTCGCGTGTGGGGGTGGATCCGCAGTCGCCTCGACTGGCGGTCGACCTGATGGCCGACGTCCCACCGGCCCTGCGCCATCGGCTGCTGCTGTCCTGGTTGAGGCAGATCGGGCAGGACGCCGTCACACGGGACCATGTCCTCGCCGTCGACGCCCTGCTCACCGATTGGCGCGGCCAGCAAGGGATCAGCGTCCCGGGGGGCCGGGTGGTACGTGAGTCCGGGTTCCTCGTCCGTGAGCGATTCAGTCCACGGCGCCGACGTGATCGGTGACTGAAGCGAGCTCGCCATGCCGCCGGAGATCCTCCTGGGCCCACTCGCGGTACCCCTCGGGCATGAGCACGGGATCGACATGGTCGAGGAGGACGCGCAACGTCTCGCGTGCCGACGCGACGCGCCGATCATGATCGGGGTGGTCCTCGCCGGCGTCGGGGCTGGACAACAGTCGGTACAGGTCCAGGCGCGCCTGGATGATCGGGTCGGTGGTTCCGGACGGCGTGCCGGTCATCTCCTCGGCGGCGCGCATCCACCCGTAATCCCGGTTGATGCGCAGCAGGGCGTGGTCGACGTCCATCGACCCGTGCACGTCGATCTGCGGGGCGATCACGATCGCGCCCGCCCGTCTGGCCCACGCGACCTCGTCGCGGATGGACTCGTCGAGCAAGATGGCGAAGGACCGCATCATCACCGAGACGATGTCGGTCGCTGTGAAATGGGGTGAGACCCCCGGGGGAGTGGAGACGATCACGTAGGGCTTCGTCATGCCGAGCATCTCCACGGCCATCTCCACGGGCACGTTCTCGCGCACGCCGCCGTCGGCGTACACCTCGTCCCCCAGCTTGACGGGCCGGAAGACTCCGGGGATGGCACAGGAGGCCCATACCCCCAGCGAGAGGTCGAACGCGGTGTCGGAGACGGGCTGATCGTCGGTGTCGACGATGATGCCGTCCTCGCGCATGAAGCGCAGGTCGCCGCTGCGCAGGCCGACGAAGGCGAGGCGCAGCCGCATCCCCGACTCGCGCACGGCGCGGGCTGTGAAGCCGGATTCGAAGAGCAGGCGGTACACGATGGGTCCGGGACGGTACGCCGATGCGGCGCGCTCCGCGCCTCTCAGGGCGGAGGCCAGTCCCGCCCCGACTTTGCCGAGTCGGCCTAGGGAGCTCAGCAATTGCCAGGCCACGGAGAAGGAGAAGTCGTTGCCCTGGGTGGAGGGGTCGAAGTCGAGGGCCTCTTTCACCAGATGTTCGGCGTCCACGTCCTTGGTCTCCACGAAGGCCGGGTCGACGTTGGTGGGCTCCGGGATCACATCGGCGATGTCCGTCCACTGCTCGCGCAGCTTCGAGAACCACGCCTGCTCGGCGTACATCTCCGAAGGGTCGGACATGGCCAGCCAGTAGTCCTCCAGCGTGCGCAGGTTCTCCAACTGCTGGAGGGGGTCGAGGGTCTGGGCCAACATCGACCCGACGATCGAGCCCGCGGACGCGGCCACAATCGATTGCGGCGCGATGTGGCGGGTCTCATAGAGATATCTCAGGGCGCCGATCTGGAAACTTGCTCGGGAACCGCCTCCTGACAAGACCAAACCTTCGAGGTGCTCGTCGACGTCGGTGTGTTCGGGATGCGTCAGTGCCCACAGGCGGTCGAACCATACGTGCTTTGCCACACAGTCGATTCTAGTATTTCCCCATCAAAATTCGGGAAGGACTCCCGGTGATCACAACCTCGTCGTAGAGGGAAGTGAAACCCGGCACAGCAAGCCTTTTTGACATTCACCTGGCACCATTACCCCGTACCAAGTTGTGATAATCAACCCCGTTAGTCGTGTGAAAAATCTATGTCAGATATATGGCGTCAAAGCGGCGAGCTGTGCCGGGCGGCGCATCACTTGTAGGTGGTGAGAGGCGGGCGCCCCGGACGACGCAGAGGCTGAACATTCGCCGGAAGACGATTCGCGCCAGCCAGGTCGTCGCGGAGAAGGAGTTCGATGTGAGAATTGAGGCTCCGAGAATCCTCCTCGGCCCACTCAGCCAGAGCCGCGTGAACAGCAGGGTCAAGCCTAAGAAGCATTGCCTTGCGCCCGGTGGCGGTATTCTTCATCACTTCCATTTCCTTAATTGTCATTATTTCCGTCCGTTTCTTGTAGGCCCCCCTGACCTTGGTTTTCTTTCTGTCTTCCCCCCACATACTATTTTACACGCTTTCAGACCGAATTCAGATAGTCACCCCGAAAAAATGGTAAATCTCATATTGGCACCACATGAAACTATATGGCTTATTAGATCATCATGCATGCATATTTCCGCAGTTGCCAGAAATTGCAGTACACTGATCGGTGGCCAATGTCAGTCTGTCTCGGGTGTCACATCTTCGATACGCTCCGAAAGCACCTGGCAAGCATACCAAGCCTACAAAAGGGAGCAGTCGTTGTGACCGAGCAATCGAATCCGCGCCGGGCCGTGTCTGACCGCAAAGGGTGGACCGTCCTGCTGATCGCCATCATCGCCGTCGTCCTCATCGGGGGTGGGACTGTCGGAATCGCGTACTTCAACGGCGCCTTCTCGTCCTCGCCGCCGCCGACCCCGACCCCTGAGCCCGTGGAGACGACCCCGACGCCGTCCCCCACGCCGACGCCGAAGCCGACGTGGCCGTTGACGGGCGTGACCGGGGACGTGGTGCAACGTCCAGCCCTGGTCGTGAAGGTGGAGAACTCGTCGGAGGCCCGTCCCCAGGAGGGGCTCGACTCCGCTGACATCGTCTTCGAGGAGATGGTCGAGGGCGGCATCGCCCGGTACATCGCCATCTTCCACTCCTCTGTCCCGCCGCAGGTGGCGCCGCTGAGGTCCGTACGTCCCATGGACGGCCCCATCGCGGGATGGACCAATGGCGTGCTCGCCTTCTCGGGCGGCCAGACGCCGTTCATCGACCGCGCTCAGGCGGACGGCTTGCAGATCCTTTCCATGGACGCGGGCGCCGACGGCTTCTCGCGAGTGAAGAACCGTCCCTCTCCCCACGACGTGGCCGGGGACACCGCCGCTTTCCTGGCCCAGGCCGACGCCAACCACCAGGCCTCGCCAGTGCCCTTCTGCTCCTTCGACACGACTGGTCAGGGGGGTACGGCCCAGCGGCTGGGCGCGGCCTCGTCGACGGTGTCGGTCACGATCTCTCCCATCGCCACGCCCGTGTGGACGTGGGACGGTGGCTCCGGGCTGTGGCTGCGGGCCGAGGGCAGCATGCCGGCGATGGCCGAGTCGGGCGCCCAGTTGAGCGCCACCAACCTCCTGGTCCTGGGTGTGGACGTCGTCACGCTGCCCGGGATGGACGCCGCTGGCACCCATATTCCCGAATCCATCGTCGTGGGACAGGGCACGGGCCTGCTGGCTTCCGGCGGGATGACGACGCCCATCACCTGGCAGAAGGACTCGGAGACCTCCACCTGGCAGTTCATCGATTCGACGGGCGCTCCCGTGGTGTTGTCCCCGGGCAACACCTGGGTCGAGCTCGTCCCGAATGGATCGGGGTCCTGGTCGGCGGCCTAACATAGACCATGTAAGGGGGCATGACATGTCAGAACTTCATCCGACCTCCGCAGGGTCTGCCGACAAGCGTCCACGAGGACCGCGCTGGAGGGTGTGGCTCATCGTGGCCGCCGCCGTGGCGGTCGTCTTCGGCGGGGGGACGGCCGTGGCTGTGAACCTGCTCAAGCCCGCGACGCTGACGTACTGTCCGGTGGTGCCCGACGCCCCCTCGGGGACGCCGACTCCGACCGCGCCGGTCGAGTCCACACCGGTCGTCCCGGCCACGTGGCCCCTGACGGGAGTGGCCGGAGATGTCGTGGACAGGCCAGCCCTGGTGGTCAAGGTCGAGAACTCCATCGACGCCCGTCCGCAAGAGGGTCTGGACTCGGCTGACATCGTCTTCGAAGAGATGGTGGAAGGGGGGATAAGTCGATATGTCGCTATGTTCCAGTCGACGTTGCCCTTCCATGTCGTCCCTGTGCGCTCGATCCGGCCGATGGACGGTCCCATCGCCGGATGGACCAACGGCGTGATCGTCTTCGCCGGAGGCAAGGACCGCTTCAAGACCATCGCCCAGACGGACGGCTTGCAGTTGATCTCGACCGGCACGGGTCTGGGCCGGGTCGACAACCGAGACGCGCCCCACAACCTGGCTGGCAACCCCGAGAAGCTGATCGCCCGCGCCGACGCGGACCACCAGGCGCCCCCTCCGCCCTTCGCGTCCTTCGCGGCCGCGGGCGAGGAAGGGTCCGCCCAACGGGAAGGGACTCCGGCCAGTCGGTTGACGGTCAACATCTCGTCCATCGCCCAGCCGCGCTGGACATGGACCGGTCAGCAGTGGGCACGTTGGGAGGGCTCCACGCCCGCCACCGTCGTCTCTGGCGTCCAACTGGCCGCTGACAACGTCATTCTCGTGAGCGTCGACGTCGTCATGCAGCCCGAGGTCGACGCCATCGGAACCCATGTCCCAGAGTCGATCGTGGTCGGCCAGGGCGCGGGCCTGCTCGCATCCGGCGGAATGACCATGCCGATCACCTGGAAAAAGGACTCCGCGACCTCGGTATGGCAGTTCCTAGACGCGTCCGGCGCCCCCGTCACCCTCCTCCCCGGCAAAACCTGGGTCGAACTGGTCCCCAACGGGAGTGGGAACTGGTCGGTGTCCTGAGTCGTGGGGTGGTCGGCGTCGTGTCCTCGATTCCGACTGTCGCGAAGCAATCTCCATTCAACTCGACTGTCGAGTGATGCCTTTTGTCGGGATTCGCGGCTCGATCAGGCTGGATTTCTACTCCAATGCGACAATTTCGTGTCACTCGACTAGCAGAGACAACTAAGGATGACATACCCCGAGCTGAACGGAGGTTCCCCTCCAGTTCCGCTCGGGGCAGTCGGGTATGGACGATGGGGTTAACGAGTGCTCACGTCGGATCGTACGTCCTCGATGAGAGTACTGGCATCCACGTGGTCGACCACGATGTTCGAGTACGGGTTATTCGCTCTGACTTGGGCGTTGGCGATATTCAGAGAACTCAGAGTTCCGTCGATGTAGGCCAGTCTGCCTTGTGGTCCCCCTATGATCTGGAACGTGCCATCAGGGTTGGTTGTGCAGAACACCAGATACACTTCTCCAGCACGTGGCAATGGATCGTCAATGATCTCGATGATCTTCTGGGATGTTTCCATTCCGGTCATGAGAATGTCCAGGGTCCGCCGGCTTGTGGAGCTTCCAGGGCGGATGGTGGTGTCATGGGGTGTGGCTGCGTCGAACACTGGAGTGAGGATCGTGGCGGTGTACCGCGAGAACGGAATCCCCTGATCCTCATAGCTCTTCTGCACTCCGTCGATCCGAACGAGGGCGATGACATCGCTGGCGGCAGTGAGTTCCTCGATGCTCGCGTAGTTGTAGTTCCAACTCGCATAGAGATATTGCGACTCCTTGGGATGCTGGTTGTCTGCGCCGCCGAGGTTCGGAACGATGATGGCTACAGCTGCCATGAGGGCCACAGCACCGGAAAGTAATAGTTTCTTTTTCATGTCATTCCCCTTCTAATAGATGGCGTTCACGCCGTTTTTGTCGTCCGTGACCGGGGAGCTCAGTGAGAATCCTCCCCAACGACTGTTCGGTCCCCACGTGTAGCCATTCATGATGGTTTGCGTATTGCCGTTGTCATTGAGACCAAAGACGTGACCGAACTCATGAATGGCGACAGACCTCAGCGCTCCGTCACTGCTCCAGGTATTGGACATTGACATGTTCAGTGTCAGCGTCATGCTCGTGAAGGTGGTGCTGCTCCATCGGTACCCCCATAATGTGTAGGCGTTCGCCTGTGGCACGGTGAGTAGAACTGACATGAGTGTCACTACTATTGCGACTATGCCTCTGCCAAGTCCTCGGGGGGGGGCGATATGTGGGTGGTGTCATCATTGATACCTCCATTCCTTTCTAGCTCCTCTTCAACGCCGTGGTGGCGCATGAAATTGAGGATCATCATGCTATTTGCATTTCTAATTCGCATTATAACCGACATTGTCGCGGTGTGCAATGGGTCCAAGATGTCGAGACGGCTGACGGTACGGACGCCAGCCACGGTCAGCACACCCATCAGGATCTGTGGCATGCTGGGGTCATGCGCGCAATCATGCAACGGCAAGCGGGAGGCCCCGAAGAACTGGTGCTGGACGAGGTCGAGACCCCACAGCCCGGACCGGGGGAGGTACGCATCCGCGTGGCCGCGTCGGGGGTGAACCGGGCCGACATCTTGCAACGCCAGGGTTTCTACCCTCCGCCGAAGGGGATCACGCAGATTCTGGGACTGGAGGTCGCGGGAGTCGTCGACGCCGTCGGTCCCGTCCTGGACCGCCCTGCGCCCAAAGCCCATCCGGGGCCATCCAGCACAAGCGCGTGGAAGGACTCCCGTACCACACCGAAACCCGGTACGCCGGTGGTCGCGCTCCTCGCGGGGGGCGGGTACGCCGAGTACGCCATCGTACCCGTGGGCCAGTGCGCGCCCGTGCCGGCCTCGATGTCCATGGTCGAGGCGGCCGCCATCATGGAGACGGCGGCGACCGTGGTGTCCAACTTCGATCACATCCATGTGGCCGCGGGGGAGACGATCCTCATCCACGGCGGCACCGGCGGCATCGGATCCTTCGCGATCCCGTACGCCAAGCACCTGGGACTTCGTGTGATCACCACAGTCGGGTCACCCGACAACGCCGCCTACGCCGAGAAGAGGGGCGCCGACCTCGCCGTCGACTACCACGGCGACTGGCCTGACCAGGTCAAGGCCGCCACCGACGGCAACGGCGTGGACGCCATCCTGGACATCATCGGCGCCAAGTACTTGGAGGACAACGTACGGCTCCTGGCCCGCGGCGGCCGCATGACAGTCATCGGCCTCCAGGGCGGCACCAAGGGCACCCTGGACCTCAACCGCCTCCTGACCAAAGCCGCGACCATCACCGCGACCAGCCTGCGGTTCCGCCCCGAGTCGGAGAAGACGGCCATCGTCCGACAGGTCACCGAGCAGATCTGGCCCCTCTTCGAGTCCGGCGCCATCCCCCTGCCCCCGATCACCGAGTACCCCTTGGCCCAAGCCGGCGACGCCCATCGCCTCCTAGAATCCGGCAAAAACCAGGGAAAGATAGTCCTGACAAGCATGTGAGTGATCCCCACCCACGCCCGGGCTGTCGTTCCGCCCGCGACCGCGCCCACCAGGGAGTCTCGTTCTGTGGTCGATCATGACATCGGTGACGCTGTGAGTCTCGTTCCGCTGTGTGACCGAGGGGGCGCGAACTGTCGGTTTTCGGGGTTGATTTGCACGGTTCGTGCCCCCACGGTGGTGGGGAACAGTTCGTGCCCCCGGGATGGAGTCCTGTGCCGTTGTGCCCGGGCCTGTGCCCACCATGGGAGTCCCGCTCCGCTGTGCCCACGCCCGCGCCCACCAGGGAGGCCCGTTCTGTGGTCGATCAGGACATCGGTGACGCTGTGAGCCTCGTTCCGCTGCGCCCGCGCCCGGCGGGGGGGCACCCACGTCCGCAGGAAAATCTCGCAGATTTTCCGAGGAAAAGTGGGGAGGCCCCGCCGAGGCAGGGCGAGAGTCGCTGTACTCCCCGACGGCGTCCCGCCGAGGCAGGGCGAGAACCGGCAGAACTCCCCTACGAAAGCCCGAAACCCCGGAAACCCTAACCGCGGCCCAGACCAGAAGAAGGATTGATGAGATCCAAGATATCCACACGGGCGGGAGAGTCCTCGAGGAAGATCTCCACGAAGTCCTTCATAGCCTGGCGATCGCCCACGAGCGCGTTCATGTCGCGGATAAGGTCGCCAGCCGTCGCGTAGACACGGGAGGGGAACTCACGAGGATGGGTGTAGAAACCACGCGCCTGTTCATAGTCTTCCATGTCGTGGACATAGAAATACACGGGGATGCCGCGTAGATACGCCTCGTACACGATCGCCGAGTAATCAGTCACCACCGCGTCGGCCACCGCGAGCAACTGGATGGCCGAGAACTCGGGAACCTCCACGGATTGGGTGGGGAACAACGGCTCGGGGCGCTCCCCGCGCACGGGATGGGGCTTGACGATCAGGTTCCAGTCGTTGTCATGGATGGTGCTGACCAAGGACACCACACGCGACGCGTCCATGGCGGTACGGCGAATCGTCGGCGCGTACAACGCGATGCGCTTTCCCACCAGCTCAGGGTGGGCCGCGAAGATCCGCGCACGCAATGCGGCCATCCGAGTGTCGTCGCGCAGCAGTTCGACTCGGGGCAGCCATCCTACGTGGATGATCGACGGGTCGCAGTGGAACGCCTCGGCGAAGTGCGGAATCGCGCCGGAGTAGCTCACCACCGCGTCCGTGTACCCGGTGTGCATGCGCAGCAGGCGCGAGAGCGTGCGCGAGGGGATGTTGGATTGCGCCGACCATCCCTCGGACTTGTCGACGATCGACCAGCCGAACTTCTTGAAGGCGCCCAGGGCGTGCCAGATCTGGACCACCCGCAGGTCGGGCCGATGGTTCAGGATGGACGCCAGGGGGCAGTACGCGTCGAGCACGACCACCTTCGACGTCGCCATCTCGTACATCTGGTGGAGGAGGTGGAAGCCGTACTGGACGTGGGCCGTCCACCCGCCACCCAGTTCGCGGCACAAAGCGACGACCGTGGGCGGGTCGTCGACGAGCCTCAAACGGTCGATGAGGACCTGGAAGTCCGGCGTCACGGTGTCGGAGTTCCAGGTGATGAAGGCCACCTTGTGCTGCACGGGCAGGCGTTTGAAGCCGGAGTACGCCAGGTTGGCGGCGGACACCCCGATCCGCAGGAGGAGACGCTCGGCGCGTACTTTGACCAAGGCGGGGAGGCTCTTCTTGCGGGTGGAGCGGGTGGCGTTGGTGGAGTGGCTGGCGGTCATCGGCGAAGCCCCGACGTCGAGCTCCCGCGGCGCGGGTCCATGGGGGTGGGCCTCAGAACGGTGTCGATGAATCGTTGGGTGGCGTGTCCGTCGCAGTTGGCGAGGAATTTCATGTGGAATCTCTCCAGGCATGAGTCTTCCAGGACGGCGGTGTCGAGCGTGGCAAGGAGGTCAGTGAACGTGTGCACGACGGGACCGTACGTATATTCCCCGAAGTCATAATAGAAACCTCGGCCTTGTTGGTAATGCTCGAGATCAGGCACATAGAAAATAATAGGACGTTTGAGGAGGGAATAGTCAAAGATTGCTGAGGAATAATCCGTGATGAGAAGGTCGCAGATCAGCAGCAGGTGGTTGAACTCCGGGTAATCGCTCAGATCGATGATCCTGTCGGCGTACTTCTCGGGGATCCGCGCCGGTTCCTGGATGAACGGATGCATCTTCAGCACCACGAGGTCGTCAGGGCCCAGGGCCTCGCCGAACCTGTCCAGGTCCAGGAATTCTTCAGGATAGTGGGCGGTCCTCTTCTCGCGGCCGCGGAAGGTGGGCGCGAAGAGGATCACGCGCCGTCCTTCGAGGATGGGGTGGGCGCGGTACAACCGCTCCCGGGCCATGTCTTGTTCCGTCTGGTCGAAGAAGAGGTCTGATCGCGGGGCGCCGGTGGCGTGGACGATGTCCATGGCCACGCCGAAGGCTTCGGCGAAGTCCTTGCGGATCTCCTCCGCGCTCACAATGACATCGGTGTAATTCTTGTGCGAGATGGACGTGGGGGGCGGGCCGCCGTTCTTGCCCCGGCGGCTGTAACCCACGCGCTTGAGGGCGCCGAGCGCGTGCCAGACCTGGACCAGTCGAGTGTCGGGGCGCAGGCGAAGCGGGTACACGAGGGGCAGGAAGTCGTCGACGATGGTGTACTGGGTCTGAGCCATCGCCGCGATGAAGCGCAGGTCGCGCCTCAGGCGGGCCACGATGGACGTCGGCCGGCTGGGGAGGAAGAACTGCGTCACGGAGAAGGCGTCTTTGTCCACATGGTCGTACACGTACCGCAGGTTGTCCGACAAGATCTCGGTGCGGTTCGTCGCGAGGATCACGCTGTTCGGCCGCACGGGACGCATCATCCGCACGAGAGCGTAGGTCACGGTGTACAGGGCATTCTTGATTCGCTGGAATCGTGGATGGAGGAAAATACGCCAATTCTCGGGCATCAGACGAGGGTCTCCTTCAACAGGTCTACAGTGCGGTTTATCCCCTCGCGAATGTCGTAGTGCGGCGCCCACCCCAGGCCCGCCAGCTTGGATCCGTCCATGACGGCCAAGGTCGCTTGGGAGTACCCACCCGCCTCCTGGGCGTCAGGCGAGGCGAAGACCACTGCGCGACCGACTTTCTCGGCGACGATCTGGGCCAGGTCCTTCAGGCGTACGTCGCACGAGGGGTGCGCCACGTTGTACGCGTCACCGGACTGGCCGGCGGTGAGGCAGGTCAGGATCGCGCTGACGGCGTCCGAGACGTGACAGAACGAGTACTGCTGCTCGCCGTCCGATTTCAGGACGATGTCCTCGCCGGCGATCGCCCGGAGGAGGAACTGCGAGGCGGCTTTGGTGTCGGTCACCCTCATCGTGGGCCCGAAGACCCGTGGCAGGCGGGGGATGACGACGTCGATGCCGTACTGGGCACGGAAAGCCTGGCAGAGGGTCTCGCCAGTTCGCTTGCTCTCCGGGTAGCCGGCACGCAGGGTGTTGGAGTCGATGCGCCCCATGTCCGATTCCGTGAAGGGCGCCCCGCCGGGGCGGTTCTCTCCGTAGATCTCCACCGACGACACGAAGACGGTCCGGCGGGCGTGGGCGCGCACAGCCAGATCGAGCATGGAACGTGTCCCTTGCACGTTGGTCATGATCGTGCCGATGGGGTCCGACGCGTACTGCAGGGGGTGGGTGTTGCTGGCCGCGTGGATGACCAGGTCCGCCGACGGCACGTCGATGGCGTCGACGGTGACGTCCGCCACCGTCAGCCGCAGATTCTCGTGCGCGCCGTAGTGCCCGAACCTCTCGGTCAAGCCGCTCAGGTTCCGAGCCACCGCGTGGATGGTGCAGTTCAGGCCGTGGGAGATGTTACGGGCCATGAGGACGTCGACGAGGAAGGTCCCCACCATCCCAGACGCCCCCGACACGACGACCGTCGCGTCATGGAACAGCTCCCAGTCGAGGGCCATGTCGGCCACGCGGGTAATATCATCGAGATAGCATCGATTGTCGTACAGAAACACGGGACCCCCTGACGTCCTAGAAGGACATAGTCAAGGAGGAAGGCAACTCTGTCGGCTTCCTGAGCAACGCCTGGAAGAGGGCCAGGTCGTCAGGGTTCGTCAGCTTGATGTTCTTGTCCGAGCCCACGGAGAAATAGAGTCTCTCGCCGAGGTCGACCATCATCGTGTTGGTGTAGGCAGACTTGCCGATGCCCACACCCTTCTCGAAGGCTTCCTTGTACCGAGACGCGAGCACGTCGTAATGGTACGCCTGAGGCGTGGAGACGCGTCGCAGGGTGTCGCGGGGGATGTACTCGACTGTCGAGTAGTCCTCGTCCGCGTCGATGCGGAAGATTTGTTCGTTGTACGGCAGGGAGGCGACCCCGTTGCCGTACTGGTGGCAGGTGGCCAGGACCCCCGAGATGACGGAGGCGTCGACCAAGGGCCGGATGCCGTCGTGGATGACCACGGTGTCGTTGGGGTGGCACACCCCTTCGAGGTGGCGCACGCCGCTGTAGATGGACTCCTGCGCTGTGGCGCCCCCGGGGATGATCCAGTCGAGCTTCGTGATGCCGTACTCCAAGGCATAGTCGTGGAGGATGTCGTTCCACCCGTCGACGCACACGACGCCGATCGAGTCGATGCTGGGATGGTCTTGGAAGGCCTGGAGGGTGTAGATGAGGACGGGCTTTCCTTCGACAAGGGCAAACTGCTTAGGAACCTCAAGCCCCATTCGGACCCCGGTTCCCCCAGCAATGATGATCGCCGTATTCATGTCGTGCACCTCGTTAGATAGCTGAGAACTTCTTCACCGTTGATCTGGCCCGCATTGATTTTCACGAGCGAACAATCGATGTGGTCGAGCCGATGCCCGCTCACCCTTTTAGCACCCTTCTCAGGACATCTTCATCTAAGCCTACCGGTTCGGTAATCGTTCGCCAAGTCATTTCGCTCGGTCTTCAGGGCGGCTAGAGACACGGGGAGTGTCTCGGCCCTGGACAGCCACTAGGATGAAGAACATGGGCGACAAGAGACGGATCTGGCGAGTGGGCGACTGGGGATCTGTCTACCGGGACCTGCGCCACAGTGTCGGGGTCGGTGTCAGGTCGACGGTGTCCGACGGGGCATGGACGCACCTGCAGGCGGCACGCAGGAAGGCGCGTCACCTCCAAGGGATGGTCCCCGTGCCACGATATCCAGGAATGCCACTATTGTCGATTGTAATCGCGGCGTACAACACCGAGGCGTACATCGGCGAGACTCTGGCGAGCTTGCTGCGTCAGCAATGGCCCAATGTCGAGATCATCGTCGTCGACGACGGGTCCACGGACGCCACGGCGCAGATCGTCTCCGCGTGCCGTGATCCCCGCGTCCGCCTCATCCATGGTCGGCACGCCGGTCCTGGGGCCGCGCGCAACACCGGCGCGGCGCAGGCGCGTGGTCGCTACCTCGCCTTCTTCGACTCGGACGACATCGCCGACCCCTTCTACTATCGCCAGGCGATCATGGGGCTGGAGCGGTCGGGGTCGGACTTCGCCCTCGGCTCGTACAGCATCCTCGTCCATGGCAAGCGTCGGCCTGCGCCCGAGTACATCCGCGACCTGCACCGCCGAAGCCGCCGGGGGGTGACGCTGGCCGACGTCCCCTTGGCCATGACCAACGCCTTGATGTGCACGCGGGTCTATCGGCGGGACTTCTACGACGCCCAGGTCGGCCCCCAGCCGGAGGGAGTCTTCTTCGAGGACCAGATCCTCACCATGCGGGCCTTCGTCCGGGCGCGCGCGTTCGACCTCGTCCACCAGCCCGCCCTGCAGTGGCGCCGACGGGAGACCAAGGACGCGACGACCCAGCAGGCGGCCGAGGTGGACAACCTCATCCATCGGGTCGAGGCCTATCGCCACACCGCGGACTTCCTGGAGGACGCCGGCCTCGGCGAGATCCGCCGGGCACGGTTGGCGCAGATCCTTGTCACCGAGCAGTTGACGCTGTCGCAACTGGTGGTGGCGTCGTCGCGGTACCAGAAGGTCGCCGCGGAGTTCCTCAGCTGGGCCATCGGCGAGATCGGGCAGGAGGCGTACGACCGGCAGGTGAGCGTGCCCGATCGAGTCCTCCAGGCTCTCGTCATGCGTGCCGACCTCGCCACCGTCCGATCCTTCCTGTTCGCCGGCGGTCGGATCTGCGCCAACTGGGTGTACTCCCGCGACGCCACGGGACGCCTGACGGGGTGGTTGCCCCGCTGGGGGCGTGACGCGACCATCGATGTGCCCGCCACGGCCCGGGTCCCCGGTCCCGACCAGGTCGCGCGGATCTCGCCTGCGGCCATCCTGGACCACGCGACGTACCAGGCGTGCGCGGAGTCGGACATCCATGAGGTCGTGGCCTCGCAAACCCCCGGGGACGCCACGGGTGAGAGCGGATCAGCCGCCCTGAGGTGTTGGTACTGGAGGACTGCCGCCCCGACCCGGCCCCAGGTGTACCTCCAGGGCATGCCCGGGGAAGTCGCCTGCGACAGCCAACTCGCCTTGGCCCAGGAACTGGACCGTCGCGGACTGTCCGACCTGGTGGTCTGGGAGGTGGAGTCGGCGAAGACGGCGCGCCCGCGGGGCCACAGGAGCGTGGTCGTCGGCACCCAGGCGTACTGGGAGGCCCTGGCGACGAGCAGTGTCGTGTGCGCGACCCATGCCCTGCCGGGCGAGTTCGTGAGGCGGCCCGGCCAACGGGTCGTCCAGGCCCACCACGGGCACCCGTTCGCGGGTGTGGGGGTGCCCGTGTGGCGCGACAGTGGCGCGACCCAGGCCCAGATGGCCATGTCCCTCCACGCGTTGGGAGCGTGGGACGCGCTGGTGTCCCCCTCGCCGCTGGCCACCCGGCTCTACCGCGAGACTCTGCCGATCAGGGCCGAGATGTGGGAGCTGGGGTCGCCCCGCGATGACGCCCTGGTGCTCCCCCGCGAGGGGCTGCGCGAGCAGGTGCGGGCCCGTCTCGGCGTCCGTCCCGACCAGGTGTGCGTGCTGTACGCCCCCACCTATCGTGGGTACGCCGCCCAGGACCCGTCGGCGTCCTCGCCCGTGGGGATCCTCGACCCAGCGTGGCTGGCGCGACGGCTGGGCAATGGGTACGTGGTGGCGATGCGGGGCCATCCCTCCCACAGGAAGGCCGGATGGCGGGCGCCCACGGGCCGGGGGGTCGTCGACGTGACGGGGTACCCGGACGTCAACGAGCTGATGATCGCCTCGGACCTCGGGCTCTTCGACTACTCCTCGATGAGGTTCGACTATCTCTTGACGGACAAGCCCATGGTGTATTTCACTCCTGACAAGGAGAGATACATGCATGCTGTGCAACCCCTCTGGGAGTACGGCGACACGATCGCCGGCGCCTGCGTCTCACGACGGGAGCAGGTGCCGGGGGCGATCATCGAGGCTGTGCATAACCGCGGAGCATGGGACAGTCGCCGGGCCGCGCTGCGCAAGGTGGTCGCCCCGCTGGACGACGGGCACGCGGCGAGCCGGCTCGCCGATCGCGTGTGCGCTTGGCTGGAGCGTGGCTGAGGGGCCTCGGCTCTCCCGACTGCGCCAGGCGGCGTGCGGGGTAAGATGACGAGAAGGACGGTCGGCGCGAGGCCGAGACGAGATGGGACTGACACGTGACGATGCGGATTCTCGTACGAGCTCACAAGAGCCCGTTCCAGGTGGCCGACGCGAGCAAGACCCTGGCCAAGAATCTGATCGGCAACAACGTCGGCAACTTGGTCTTCTCCCAGGCGGTGTACCGCCTGTTGTCCACACGGGACGCCCAGATCGACGCGCGCAAATTCACCCGGCTGGATCCGAAGCGGGTCAACGACACCTATGACATGGTGGTCGTGCCCCTGGCTGACGCGTTCCGGAAGTCCTTCGCCGATGAGTTGAGGGCGATGACCGACCTGTTCAACCACCTCACCATCCCCGTGGTCGTCCTCGGCGTGGGGTGCCAGGGGCCCTTGTCTGGCCGTATCCCCGCGTCCAGCCTGGACGAGGTGGTGACAGACTTCGTGACGGCCGTGTTGAATCGCTCCGCGTCCATGGGGGTACGCGGGGAGGTCACCGCGGCGTACCTGAAACGGTTGGGGTTCGGCGACCATGTGGTCGACGTGGTGGGGTGCCCCTCGATGTTCATGGCCGGGCCCGACCTCGCCGTCGGCCACACGGATCGTGAGGTGGACCAGCTCTCACGGATCTCCATGAACATCTCCCCGTACGTGCCCGCGATGGCCCCGGTGTCCGTGGACCACGCGGAGCGCTACCCCAACCTGGTCTACACGGCCCAAGACCATCTGACCCTCGGCATGATGCTGACCGGGACCTACTTCGCCACCCGTCCCCAGCCCCAGGGCTCCGCCACGACCATGGACCATCCGCTCCTCGCGCAGGGCAGGACGCGTTTCTGCCTGGACCCGTCCACGTGGATGCGGTACCTCAGCGGGTTCGACTACTCTTTCGGCTCGCGCATCCACGGCAACATCGTCGCCTTGCTGGCCGGGATCCCGGCGACCGTGCTGGCCCATGACTCGCGGACCCTCGAACTGGCCGACTACCACGAGATCCCCCGACAGGTGTTGACGCCGACCACGCCGATCGACGCCGCGTCCTTGTACGAGAGGTCCGACTGGGGGCCCACGGTGTCGGGACACGCCGGTCGCTGGGCCAGGATGACGGCGTTCCTGGAGCGCAACGATCTGCGACACACGTACCTCCCCGGTGAGTCGCCGGCGCGTTTCGACCACGCGCTGGCCGCCACGAAGTTCCCCGCGCCGGTGCACGTGGGCGACCGCTCGGCGCGTGTGTACGCTGTGAAGAAGGCCCTGGGCGAGCCCGTCGGCAACCTCCGATGGGACGGCATCGTCCGCAGAGCCTCCCAGGTGCGCCGCGCCTTCTCCCGTACGCACACGTGAGGGGCTGGCGCCCTTGCCCGCACTGGATATCTCTGTGATACTAGGCGTACTGTCTGTGTCGTGGGTCGCCGGCGCCGACTGAGGCGAAGGGCCATGGCGATCAGGCTCACGGCGTCGTCACTGTGCGCGTAAGGGAGCGGGAAGGAGCGGGTGCATGTCCCAGGAGATCACCTCGATGGAACAGGTCGGGAGTCTGAGGGGCAATAGCGTTCTCGGAGACGTCGAGTTCATCCGGTCGAAGGTCGTGTTCGTCGGCGAAGGGAACCTGCTCGCGACCCAGACGTCCGATGGCTCAGGGAAGGCCGGGGCGACGGTTCTCCATGACACGGTCATCACGTTCAATGGCGACAATGGCCTGGTCTTCATCGACCGCGGCGTCAAGCCGGTCATCGCGAACGTCCTGGTGAACAACGACAACTTCTGCTACATTGGCGCTGACAACTACTTCAACTCTCGGATCACTCTGCAGTGTTCGGAGCACTGCAACATCATCATCGGCGGCGACGGCCTCTTCTCGTCCAATGTGTTCGTGCGCACGTCGGACGTGCACCTCATCTATGACTGCGAGACTCACACCCGTGTCAACGAGTCCCGAAGCGTCTTCATCGGGGACCACGTCTGGCTCGGGCAAGACGCTCGCGTGTGGAAGGGGACGATGATCGGCTCCGGGGCCGTTCTGGGAGCCTCGGCGTTCTGCGCGGGCAAGGTCATCCCCTCCAACACCGCGTGGGGAGGAAACCCGGCCCGACAGATCCGTGGCGGCGTCTTCCACGTCGGCGCCAGCGCGCACCGATTCACCCAGGCGAAGACGAACGCATGGCGCACGTACCCTGGCGACGAGTACATCTATTCCTTCGATCCGGAGCAGACCGTGGACTTCCGTCAGATCGAGGCGATGGTCCTGTC
The DNA here is from genome assembly GCA_009780915.1 of Propionibacteriaceae bacterium. GTDB lineage: Bacteria > Actinomycetota > Actinomycetes > Propionibacteriales > Propionibacteriaceae > WQYJ01. The sequence continues at coordinate 41,340 of WQZD01000013.1, read as the reverse complement.
GGCGTCCACGGCCCCTGAGCGGGCCGAGTTCTTCCTGGACTTCAGCGCGAGCACAGCGAAGAACCGGTTCTTCGTCCCCGCTCCCGTCGTCGACCCTCCACGGCGGCGCTGGCCGTGGAGGGCATCATGATGTTGTGCAGGCCGCCTGCTTGTGCCAAGGTGGTCGTCTAGCCCGTGAGTGAAGAGGTGCCGTGATGTACGAGATGATCGAACTGGATCAGGTCAGCCAGATCGACTGTGCTGCTGACAGCGCGGATCTGTTTCGGCTGGCGTGGACCAGCACCAGCATGGTCATCTTGGTGACGAAAGCGGGCAAGCTCGTCGGGTACGTCACCCGGCATCAGGTGGCCAAGGACTACTCCCCGAAGAAGTCCATCGCCGACTACATGATCCACATCAACGCGGTCACAGTGCCGTCCACCTGCGACCCGGGGGACATCATCGCGATCCAACAGGCGGTGCACACGCAGGTCGTCACCCGGTTCTCCCGCGGAAAGTTCCTCAAGTACATCCCTCTCGTGGACGCGGACGGGCATGTGCTGGCCGCGGCTCAGCGCAGGCTGCCGAAGAGCGAGCCGGAGCGGTGGTACGACTATGTCTGCGCCTATCAGGGCGCCGGGCCTTCGCTGGTCGGGCAGTACCTGCACGAGGCACGCCTCGTGACGACCGTCGCGGTCTGGTGCGACAGCGGCCCGGCGTCCTCGGTGATCCTGCGTGACTTGTTGGCGTCGGACCACGTCCGCGTCACCCATATCGTGAGCGACTTCGCCTACTATCAGACCGACGATGTCTCGTCCGTGGGAAGCGACCGCATGGGCGACATCGACGCCGACTGCCTGCTCGTCATCGGTGGCACGGCGAGCGTCCCCGACCAGTTGAGGAAGCGGGCCCCCGGCCTGGCGCTGCTGCGATGGTTCGACATCGCCCAGTTGGCCGCGAAGTGGACCTTCGGGACGAAAGCGCTCCTGGACCAGGCGCTCCGCCTGCGCGAGAGCGGTGTCACGGTACGGGTCGTCAACGCGCCCTCGCTGAAGAACATCAAGAATCCTTCTCCGCGCGAGCAGGAGATCCTGGGGGACCCCGACTCCATCGGAGCCTCCCTGTTGAAACAGGATCCCGAGCGCTGGGGCTACCGCTTCGAGCCCGTGCGCAGTGATCGCCACACCTGGGAGGAGTTCGTCCGTTTGGTCCTCGAGTGCCAGCCGGCGACGATCCCTCGACATGGGTACACGATCAACGCCGACACGGACAACCCGTACTTCCATTACCGTGACGGCCGCCGTGTGGTGCCCGGGGCGCCCGTGATCTTCCATAACACCGTGTGGATCGTGGGCGACAGTTCGGCGACCAACTACTACGGCGACGACTCCGAGACGATCGCCAGCTACCTCCAAGGGGTCGTCAACGAGCGGTTCGGCCCTGAGGCCTATCGCGTGGTCGACATGGCGTGCAACGCTCAGAAGAAAGAAGAGACGGCACGGTTGATCGATGATGTGGAGCTTGTCCCTGGGGATCAGATCTTCATCATCGCGGGCAACAATCTCGGCATGGAGTTTCCGAGGGCGGCCAAGGCGAGCGGCGTCCCGTACTACGACCTCAGCCACCTCATGGACCGGCCCCATGACTTCGGGGAGGTGTTCATCTGGAGCGGGCTGAACCATCTGAACGCACGCGGCCAGGAGGTGGTCGGAGAGGAACTCGCGCGAATCGCCTTCGACTCCGATGCCGGGCAGCCGGCGCCGACTCGGGTGGCGCCCATCGAGCGGGCCCCTGGCCAACTCGTCGTCAGGGACGCCATGCCCGTCCAGGACACCCCAGAATTCCAGGCCTACCTGGCGTTCCTCGATGAGAACAAGGTCGACTGCACGGGTCGCATCGGGGCGGTCGTCGTCAATTGCAACCCCTTCACGCTCGGCCACCGGTACCTCGTCGAGTCCTCCGCGAAGAAGTGCGACTTCTTGTATGTCCTCGTCGTCGAGGAGGACAAGTCGGTCTTCCCCTTCGCGGATCGTATCGAGTTGGTGCGCCAGGGGACGGCTGACCTGGAGAACGTCAAGGTCCTCCCCAGCGGGCGGTTCATCATCTCCAGCCTGACGTTCCCGGACTATTTCTCGAAGAGCGAGAATCCGACGGCCGTCGTGGACCCGACGCAAGACGTCGCCCTCTTCGCGAGGCACATCGCCAAGGAGCTGGGAATCACTGTTCGTTTCGCGGGTGAGGAGCCCTTGGACATGGTGACCCGTCAGTACAATGCGACGATGGCGCGGGTCCTTCCTCCCAATGGCGTCGAGTTCGACGTGATCGCGCGCAAGGAGACCTCCGGGGCGCCCATCAGCGCGTCGAGGGTGCGGGCCTTGTTGGAGGGCAAAGACTTCGACGGGATCGCTGAACTCGTCCCGCCGACGACCTTGGCCTACCTGCAGAAGAGATACGGATAGTCGTCGACCACCCTCTCGTCTCCGTGGGCCCGGCGGTCAGGTGATCGCCGGTTCCCACTCTTCCCTCTCTATTCCCTCATGCCGTGTACGGTGCTACAGTTCCTGGTATTAAGTGACATCTTATTTATACCCGCTGTGATCGACACCGAGAGGGGACTGACATGGGGAAGAATAACTGGTCGCTGCCCGTGATGAGGCAGCTCAGAGCTGGGGGAGCTCTTATTGTTGGCGTGCTGACTGTCCTGCCCCTCATGGGCTATCCGCTGCTGGCCTCGACGGCCGAAGCCGCCAGTCCCACGCCCGCAGTGTGCAGTGCGACGCCCACCGTGACGGTGAGCGGGACGGGGGACATCACATCGCAGTTGAACACGTTGTTCCCCGGCAGCGCCGGAGCGACGCAGCGAGTGGTGAAGTTCCCGCCGGGCGCGTACACCATCTCGGGAGCGTCATCGATATGGACGCCCGCGAAGACCGTCATCCAGGCCACGGGCGCCACGATCACGATGGCGACGGCCGGGCGTAACCTCATCGTCCCGTTGGGGGACGGGCTCACGATATGCGGCGGGACCTGGGTCGGCAACGGCCAGGCGGTCCTGCGTTCCGTGGTGAACAATGTCATCGTCGACTCCGCCACCTTCAAGGGCGGCACCCACGGGGCCGTGTTCGAGAGCGGTTCGACCGGCAACACGGTCACGAACACCACGATGACGGGGAACACGGCCAATGGTCTGTTGGTGCAGACGGGTGGATCGGCCACGGTCGCGAACTCGACCATGACCCAGAACGGCACCAATGGCGCCTCGATGAGCGGAACCGGCTCCCAGTTGACCATCACCACGAGCACGCTGACGAACAACACGCAGAACGGACTGGCGGTGAACGGCGGAGTCGTCACCGTCAGCGGGAACACCGTGGTCGAAGGCAATAGTGGGTACGGTGTGCTCATCCAAGGCGGGGCCACGGCCACGCTCACCGACGTCAGCACCAGCTCGAACGGGCTCGTCGCCCCAGCGAAGAGCGGAATCTTGGCCGATGGGTCGTCACAGGTGAAACTGACCCGGGTGACGTCCGACACCAATGGGTACGTGGGGTTGAGCGCATCGGGGAAAGCCTCGGTGACGATCGCCAACAGCTTCTTGGACCAGAACAAGAACAGCGGGATCTGGGCTCAGGACACGGGGACGATCGTCACCCTGTCGGGCACCAGTGTCAGCGGTAACGGGCTCATCGGCATCCAGGGCGCCGGAGGGGCGTCGATCGTCCTCCAAAGCTCGAACACGCTGAACGGGAACGCGGGGTATGGGCTGTACGCCGGCAAGTCCTCTGCCACTGCGACCGGGAACGTCAAGGTCTCTGTCACGGGCACCGGCAACACCTTCGACTCCAATGGCAGCACCGGTATCGGGGTGGCGGACACGAGTTCGTTCACCGCGACGGCGGGCATCACGGCGAGTTCCAACGAAGGCAGTGGCATTGTGATCACGACGGGGTCGACCATGTCGCTCACGGATGTGACGGCGAGCTATAACGCCTTCTTCGGGCTCTACCTCGACGTGGCCACTGTGACGGCCACGGGGTCCGGCACCTTCAACTGCAATGTTCGCCACGGTCTCACCGCCACCTCGGGCACGGTGACGTTCAACACGGTCACCGCTGACGAGAACCAGCAGTGGGGCGTCTTCGCCAACACGGCGAGCACGATCAATGTGAAGAGTTGCCTCACCGCCACCGGCAATATCCTGGGCCAGTACCGAGGCTATGACGGCGGCGTCATCAACACGGATCCCACCTGTGGGCTCCCCCAACCCACGAAGCCGATGCAGTGGTTCGCCTTGGGCGCGGACATGACGGGAGACGGGCGTGGAGAGATCCTGGCGGTCGACGCCAAGGGCGTCGCATGGGTGTACCCAGGGACGGCGACTGGGGCCCTCGGCCAGCCGATCAGCCTGGGTTCGGGATTCGGCGGCGTCCAGATCTACGGGCCTGGCGACTTGGATTCCGATGGGATCGCCGACATCCTGGCCATCACTCCTGATGGGAACCTGTGGCTCTATCCGGGCCTCGGCGGCGGGGCGGTCGGTCCCGCTCGGCAGGTCGGCTCTGGATGGACGGGCTGGCGGCTCATCCCGGTGGGCGACCTGAACAGCGACGGGAAAGCCGATCTCCTCGGCGTCAACCCGAATGGCTTGCTCTTCATGTACGCCGGGCTCGGCACTGGGAAGTTCGCACAGCGGGTCCAAGTCGGGTGGGGATGGACCGGGTGGTCCCTCTACGCGGCTGGCGATCTCAACGGTGACGGGAAGGCGGACATCCTCGGCATCAACATGAACGGCTTGCTCTATCAGTACACCGGCAGGGGGGACGGCACGTTCAATCCCCGTCAGATCGCCGGTAATAGTTGGAACGGATACACGATGGCGGGCGGCGCCGATCTCAACGGAGACGGCAAGGGCGACATCATCGGTCGCAATAACACGACTCGTATCTTGTACTACTACCAGGGCATGGGCAGCGCGAAGTTCGCTCCGCGGATCGCGATCGACACCGGTTGGTGATCGCTGATCCGACTCCTTGCAATCACGGTGCCCGGCGCGAAAGCGTCGGGCACCGTGGCGTGTGCGGACAGATCGTCGTCCAGCCCGGTTCGCCTCGGTTCACTCGCCCCGGTTCATTCGTCCCGGTCCACACGCCCCCGTTCGGCGCCTGAAATATGGCAACTTTTGGTCGTGGAATGCAAGCGTTGGAGGAGGGTCCGCGTGGCGAATAGGGTCGACCGATATACAAATTCCAAAAGTTGCCGGAATGACTTTCGCATTATTTCCGAATATGCTATCCTGATAACAAGGTAGTCTCACGGGGAGCCTACCGAGTTAACTGTTACTTGGGGAATATCGTCAATCGACAGTGTCCTGATCGTAGCTGATCAGACAATGCTGCATTGTTGGCTTTATCCATTCATTCCATCACGGTACAGCTGTGTGCTCGATGGCTTTTTAATTCATGACAATAAGTGATATTGACATGCGTTAAGCTCGCTTCAAATTCGATATATCCCCACCTCAAACCCAACTTCGCGTGCCCTAAAACAAGGTGCAATATAGCAAATTGATGCAAATCATGGAAACTGTCCCAATTTACGTGACATCCAATTACGCCCCCCTTACTATCGAGATATCAGCTAATTCCAATCAGCTTCACGGGGAGGCATGGAAATGAAAACCAAACAGGAAAAAAGGTTATGGCACTCAGCCATAGCAGTCGTCACGATAGTCGGATTATTCCTCATAAATCCACTGTCATCGGCCCAAGCGGCCTCAGTCAGCGTCATCGACACGTCCAATCGGGCTGCGGTGGCCAACGCGTACTCCAACATCTACCTTCCGACCTTGAATGTGCCGATCGGATGGACCGGGTCGGTCAGCGGCTGCAACCCAGGGTCCCCTTCGGCGGCCGGCAAGGATGCCATCATCACCGCCTTCAACTACATGCGTGCCATGGCCGGTCTTCCGTCTGTGACCGAGAACACTGCTGAGTCAGCGGCGACTCAGGCGGCGGCCCTGATGATGCAGGCCACCCAACAGGTGAGCCACACCCGTACGTCCTCCTGGGCGTGCTACACCGCGGCCGGAGCCCGCAGTGGCCCGCTCGCCAGCAACGGCACGGCCGGTGGCGAGATCATCACACAAGGCGCGACCGCCTCGGCGATCCCCCTGTACATGCTCGATCCCGGTTCCTCCAACCAGGAGCTCGGGCACCGCGCGGCCATCCTGACACCGCAGACCAGCCAGATCGGCGTCGGGTCGACCTCCAACTACAACGCCATCCACTGGATCTACGACTCCAGCCGGTCCATCCCGAGTTGGGTCGCATGGCCGAGCCAGGGCTATTTCCCGTACGAGCTGGTCGGGTCGGCGGCCACACGCTGGTCCTTCTACCCCAAGAGCGGCTCGGCGGCCAACGCCCACGTGTCTGTCACCAAGAACGGCGCCCCTCTGTCGATCACGAACAGCTATCCCGCCCAGAACGCGGCGAACATGTTCAGCGGCCAGACCGGGTTGGGGTGGGACATGCCCACCATCGCCCAACCGGCCAACGGCGGGACCGACACCTATCAGGTGACGATCAGCGGCATCTCGGGCGGCAGTTCGTCGAGTGTCACGTACTCGGTGTACGTGTTCGCCGCCGCGGCGGTGACCGTGGGATCCGTGAGCATCTCCGGCACGCCGGCCGTCAACTCGACGCTGACGGCGACCGCGACGTCGGTCTCCCCCTCCAACGCGGCCCTCAACTACACCTGGTACCGCGGAAGCACGGCGGTGGGCTGGGGCGGGACGTACGTCCCCGTCACGGCCGACTCGGGCCAGACGATCACCGTCACGGTGACGGCCTCCGTCAGCAACTACACCTCGGGCAGCGCGTCCGCTTCGGTGAAGATCGGGACGCTGCCGCCCATCTCGGGGCAAGTGACCTCCACGGACGGCACCCCCGTCGGCGGGCTCCCGCTGTATTACGACAACGTGACATGTGACTCCCGGCACACGGACATCACGACGCCGGTCGACGACTACGCGACCATCACCGCGTCGGCGAGCGGGGCCTTCTCCTTCCCGTCGATTCCCGGACAGTGCTACCAGGTGTCGCTGGCCTACGGCGTCAGCTTCATCAGGGGCGTCATCAACGGCTCGGGCGGCCAGGCGTACATCGAGGCTGGGACCTCCGGTGTCCAGGTCCAGGTGAGCGGGATCACGAGCGGGCAGGTGTACGTCACCGGCAATGCCCAAGTCGGGCAGACTCTCACCGCCAGCGTGACGTCGTTCACAGGAACGACTCTCTCCTACCAGTGGTATCGCGGCGCCACCCCCATCTCAGGGGCCACGGGATCCACGTACACCCTGGTGAGCGCCGATTATGGGACGACAGTGAGCGTCAAGGCGACGGGCACCCTCCGTGGGTACGCTTCGTCGGTGATGTCGAGTCCCACGTCGATCGTCACGGCGGGGCCGGCGATCAGCTTCACCCCGACCATCTCGGGGAACACCGCCGTGGGCTCGGTCCTGACCGTGTCGACCAACCTGCCCACCGGATGGTCGGTGTCGAGTGCTCAGTGGTTCTCGGGCAGCACGGCCATTCCGGGCGCCACCGGTATGACGTACCGCCTGACCTCCAGCGACATCGGAACCAAGTTGTGGGTCCAGATCACGGCGACCGGCACGGGCTTCAACCCGGCCACAGGGTCGTCGGCGCAGACCGGCCTGGTCACCTGGGGCTCTCCCACCACGCCGATGCTCCGATTCACCCTCGGCGCCGACATGACCGGTGACGGACGCGGTGAGATCCTCGCGGTGGACTCCAACGGAATCCTGTGGATGTTCCCCGGCCAGGCGAATGGATCCCTGGCGCAGGGCTACCAGTTGGGCTCCGGGTTCGCGACCATGCAGGTCTTCGGCCCCGGCGACCTCAACGGCGACGGCAAGGCCGACATCCTGGCCATCTCCACCGATGGGAACCTGTGGCTGTATCCCGGCAACGGGTCGGGACAACTCGGGGCTCGTGTCCAGGTCGGCAGCGGCTGGACCGGATGGCGCCTCATTCCCGTGGGCGACTTGAACGGCGACGGGAAGCCCGACCTGCTCGGCATCAATCCCAACGGACTGCTGTTCATGTACGCCGGACTGGGCACGGGCAAGTTCGCCCAACGTGTCGAGGTCGGCTGGGGCTGGACTGGATGGAGCCTCTATGCGGCTGGAGATCTGAACGGCGATGGAAAGGCCGACATCTTGGGAATCAATGCGAACGGTCTTCTCTATCAGTACACCGGTAAGGGAAACGGCACCTTCAACCCTCGCCAGATCGCTGGCAATGGGTGGAACGGGTACACAATGGCTGGCGGCGCCGATCTGAATGGCGACGGCAAGGGCGACATCCTCGGTCGTAATAACAGCACTCAGGTGTTGTATTACTACCAGGGCATGGGCAACGCTCAGTTCGCGCACAAAGTTCAGATAGCGACCGGATGGTGACCTCCCCGTGGAGGCGAGGGCCCGACGCGTCAGCGCCGGGCCCTCGTCTGTCGCCCACCTGTCGCCCAACCGCCACTCGCCTATTGCTCAACTGGTGATTGAGGGTGCTGGCAGCGCGTGGCGAGGCGGCACGCCGTGACTCCGGGAACGAGATAGCTCCATAATGGTCGCCATTGGCCTCTCCTGGAATACTGGAATGGTTCACCATCAGAAGGGATCGCGGATGAGGCGTCGGATACAGGTCGTGATCGTGGCGACCGCCATGGCGATTGGCATGGGATCGTTCGCGCTCCCCTCGGCCCAGGCCGCCGTGCCGCCCACCTGGGACGCTGGCCTGATCATCACCGATGCGATGCTGACGAAATCCGACTCGATGTCGGCCACGCAAGTCCAAACCTTCCTCGCCGGCCAAGGGAAGTCGTGTCAACCCGGCGAGGCCCCCTGTCTGAAGGACTACACGCAGGCCACCAGGTCGATTCCGGCTGACAAGTACTGCCAGGCCTACGCGGGGGCCACCAACGACTCGGCGGCACAGATCATCGCCAAGGTCGGCAAGGCCTGCGGCATCAACCCCCAGGTTCTCGTGGTGATGCTCCAGAAGGAGATGGGGCTCGTGTCGACGTCGCAGCCGTCGCAATGGCAGTACACCATCGCCATGGGGTACGGGTGTCCCGACAACTCGGTCTGCGACACCGAGTATTACGGTTTCCAGAATCAGATCTACTGGGCGGCCCATCAGTTCAAGGTGTACGCCGCGAGGCCGGGGAGTTACACCTTCCAGCCGCAGGCGTGGAATGTGATCCCCTACAACCCGTCCACCTCATGCGGCTCGTCGCGGGTCTACATCCAGAATCAGGCGACCGCGTCGCTGTACAACTACACCCCCTACCAACCCAACCAGGCCGCGCTGGAGAACCTGTACGGCCAGGGGGACTCCTGCTCCGCCTATGGCAACCGCAATTTCTGGACCACGCTCAACTCATGGTTCCCCAGCGCGCCGATCCTCCTGTCGTCGACCGTGACCTCGGGCACGGTCAAGGACGGCGTGCCCTTCACGATCGACTTCCAGGCGTCGAAGGCCCTCAGCGCTGGCAAGCTGACCATCACGAACTCCGCCGGCAAGCAGGTGGGATCCGTGGCGACGTCGGCGTCGTCCACCGGGACCCTGAAGAAGGTGACATGGGACCCGGGACAGAATCCGGCAGGGGCCTACACATGGACCCTCGCGGCCGCCGACTCCAGCGGACGAAGCATCGTCGACGCGACCGGGAACAGCGCGCCGACGGGGACGATCACTGTGGCCGCCGTGCCCAAGCCGGTCCTTCCCATGGCGCAGTTCACCCTGGGCGCGGACATGACGGGCGACGGGCGAGGCGAGACCCTGGCCGTCGACAGCGCCGGAACCCTCTGGATGTTCCCGGGCCAAGCCGACGGCACTCTGGGCAAGCCTGTGCGCCTGGGCACCGGTTTCACCGGGGTCCAGGTCTTCGGCCCTGGCGACCTCAACTCGGACGGGAAGGCCGACATTCTGGCCATCACGAAGAATGGCGACCTGTGGCTGTACCCCGGCAATGGCGCCAATCCCCTCAAGCCTCGGGTCCAGGTCGGAAGCGGATGGACGGGATGGCGACTGATCCCCGTGGGTGACCTGACCGGCGACGGCAAGCCGGACCTCCTGGGCATCAACCCCAACGGCCTGCTGTTCATGTACGCGGGATTGGGCACCGGCAAGTTCGCGACGAGGGTCCAAGTCGGGTGGGGCTGGACCGGATGGAAGCTGTACGCGGCCGGCGACCTCAACTCCGACGGGAAGGCCGACATCCTGGGCATCAACGCCGCCGGGCTGCTGTTCCAGTACACAGGCAAGGGCAATGGCACGTTCAACCCGCGCCAGATCGCCGGAAGCGGATGGAACGGGTACACCATGGCCGGCGGCGCCGACCTCAACGGCGATGGCCGCGGAGACATCCTCGGCCGGAACGACTCCACCCACGTCCTGTACTACTACCAGGGTCTGGGCAACGCGAAATTCGCACCGAAGAAGTCGATCGCCACGGGGTGGTGACGCCATGTCGCGCGTGTCACGACCCGCGGGGGCGTGGATGAGTCCAGCCTGCGTCGATGCGTCGTGCCTTATACTGGAAGCATCATGTGCTGCCCGGGAATGTGAAGACAGAGGTGATGTGCGATAAGCACGTATCAATTCACGATAGTCGTTCCGATATTCAACGCGGAACACTACCTTCCGTCCACACTCGCATCCCTGGACTGGCAGACATACGACATATCCCGTGCGCAGGTCATCCTGGTCGATGACGGTTCGCACGACGCGTCCGCATCCATCGCCGAGACATGGGCGGCCGGGCGGGCCCATGTGACGGTGGTCAAGCAGTCGAACCAGGGGGCGTCCGCCGCCAGGAACCGGGCTCTCGACCTGGCCGAAGGCCAGTGGTTCGCATCGGTGGACGCCGACGACATCCTGGACAAGCACTATCTGGCCGAGGTGGCCAGCATCCTCCAGCGGGACGTCGACGGTGTGGCGTCCGCTGTGTGCACGCGGCTCTGGATGCTGAACGACGAGACGGGCCGGTGGAGGGACACCCACGCCTTGGGGCGGAAGTTCCGGTACGGGGACCGACTGGCCGATCTGAACACGGATCCGGACGCCTTCGCACTGAGCAGCACCACGTTCTTGCGTACTCAGGTCCTGCGCGAGAACGGTCTTAGGTACGACCTCGACGTGCAGCCCACCTACGAGGACGCGCACCTGATCGGGCGGTACCTCGCGTGCTTCGAGAACCCCGTCATGGCGATCGCCACGCGCGCCCGCTACTTCTACCGCAGGCGTGCGCAGGGCGCCACCTCGCTGACGCAGTCCACCTGGGCCAAGCGGGAGAACTACACCGTGCTGCCTCGCCAGGGGTACCTGGGCATGCTGACCGCCATCCATGACCGTTTGGGGAGAGTCCCCGAGTGGGCCCAGTACATGGTGCTGTACGGAGTGATGTGGTACGTGACCGAGGAGCAGGCGATGCACTCGAAGACCGCCTGGCTGGACGCCGACTCCGCGACGGAATTCCTCGGCGTCCTCGAGGAGGTGATGGCGCACATCGACTCCACCACGATCGAGGACTTCCCGTACCTCCCCCTGAGATGGGCCATGAGGCAGGCGCTGCTGGTCCGCTTCAAGGACGACAGCCACGCGCTGCGCGCCTTCTCCGAGGCGCGGCACGGTTCCATGGCGCAGGCGAGCTTCCTGTGTCGCGGCCCCTGGCCGGTGCTGGAGGCCATGGCGGACAACCGACTCTGCGAGGTGCGGATCACGGGCACGCGCTGGCACATGTACTTCGGCGAGGAGTGGATGACCGAGCTGAGCCTGAGCTGGGACACGGGGACGGACGAGGACTCCGAGAGCACCCTGTGGGCCGACGGCCGGCAAGCCGACCTCCGACCGATCCTGGCGCCCAGGCGGACGCGACCTCCACAGAGCGACTGGACGCTCGTCCCCGCGAAGAAGATCTCCCGGCTCCGGGCCTTCCTCATGCGCATCGACCGTGCCGTCACCGTCACGCCGCTGGCCACAGGGCGTAGCGTGCCGACGATCCTGCGCGAAGGCGTCCAGAGACGGTGGAAGAGACTGATGGGCGCCTGGCATTCGCGCCGGGCCAAGGCGCTGAAGCGACGCGTGGCGTCCAGGGGGTGGCCCCAGTACGCCGACGCCTGGGTGGTCATGGACAGGATCGGCATGGCTGACGACAATGGGGAACACCTGTACCGCCATCTGATGACGTCGCGGCCCGACATCAACGCCTTCTTCCTTCTGTCCAAGGACTCCCCTCACTGGGCCCGTCTGGCCGCCGAGGGTTTCCGGCTGGTCGAGTACGGGAGCAAGCAGGCGGCTCAGCTCACGCTGAACGCCGTGGTACGGGCGTCGTCGGACGCCGTGGCCGCGTGCATGTACCCGATTCCCCCACGTGACTACGGCAAGCTGCCCGGCATCTTCGTCTTCTTGCAGCACGGCGTGACGGAGAACGACGTCTCCCGCTGGCTGAATGGCAAGCCGATCGATCTCATGGTCACCGCCACGCGCGGAGAGACGCAGAGCATCATCGGTCGGGGCTCGCCGTACACCCTGCACGACCGGCAGGTCGAACTTGTGGGCTTCGCCCGCTGGGACCGCTTGACGGCCATGCGCGAGGCTCGGCAGGCGTACGACACGATCTTCGTCGCCCCCACCTGGCGTGCCGACCTGGCGGCGGAACTGGAGGCGTGCCCTGACGCCGACTCCCGACGTCGCCTCTTCGAGGAATCCGAGTACGGGCGAGGGTGGCTCGGCTTGTTGCGCTCGCCAGCGCTGGCCGACCTCGGCGTCCAGGCACGGGTGGCCTTCCATCACCGGCTCAACGCCTTGGTGCCCGACCTGGACCTCCCGTCACATGTCGTCCTCATCCCCAGCGACACGCTGAGCTATCAGGAGGAGTTGGCGCGGGCCCGCGTCTTCGTCACGGACTACTCGTCGGTCGCGTTCGACGCCGCGTACGTGGGAGTCCCCGTGGTCTACTTCCCCTTCGACGAGACGAGCTTCTACTCCCATCACACCGTCCGATCGGGGTACTTCTCGGTCGACCGTGACGGGTTCGGCCCAGCCCTGCGCACGCCGGGCGAGGTCTGTGAAACCATCCGCGATCTGGCCGATCACGGCTATCGTGTTCCCGAGCCCTTCGCCAGCCGGGTCCGGGACGCCTTCCCCCTGAGGGACACGAACAATTGCGAACGAATCGTCGCCGCGATCGAGGCCCGACTGGTCTGAGGCGGGTCACGCGATCGGCGCTGTGCCGAATTCGTGACACCAACTTGATTGCCGAATCTTCTCCTGGGAGAATGGTGGAGACTTCTTGGCTAGGGATATCAGAAGAAGCCGCATGTGGAGGCAGAAGCCGTCATCAACAAAGTGGGGCCATGATGCGTGTATGGGAAGGGGACGGATCGCAGCAACATCTGCTGGCGATCTTCGACTCTTCGCCCGCGTCGGGGCTCTTCTCCGTCGAGGACGCCGAGCGGCTGAACGTCGATGTGGTGTGGATGGCGGATCAGGCTCCGAGGGCGAGGGACGATCGCGATGGCCCACGGGATCCGGCTGACCTCCTTGGCGACTACCTCCAGGATCATGAGGTGGACGCCGGGCAGGTCACGTGCCTGGGCCTGTCCCCCCACGCGAGCGCCGCCGCTCTCGCGTGTGGTCTTCACGTGGGCGCGGCTCATGTGGTGTGCCTGGGATTGGCGTCGTCCGCATGGAGCGACATCATGGCCCAACGATCGCCCCATACCCAGATCCTTGTCTTGGCTGCGCCGAAGGACTCCGCGCCCGACACCAACGTGGGATGGCTGGCCGCTGAACAGCATCTGCTCCCACGATGTTCGATCATCGAGTGGGACACGCCGCGAGCATCCGACTTCTCGTCGATGGCACGGATGTCCAAGGCGTACTGGATGGCGCTGTTGACGCTGTTCGCCTGTGGGACGTCTTTCGACATGCCGGGCCGGGCGGTCGTAGGGGCGAGTCCTTCGGCGGCGAGGGCGGAATCGTCCGCTCAATGGACAAGCGCCAAGGGTGTCTTCGCGTTGTCCAAGGCGTGGTTCGCTGGAGGGAAGATCTACCTCGACGGGGTGGCGTTCTTCAGAGGGCGACCGCTGCCTGACTACAGCAGTATTTCCCGTGAGCTCATCGTTGAGTCTGAGGCGGAGCGACGCGTCTTTCCGCTCGGCAGCATTCAGCGAGATTCGTTCAGCGATCAGTACGCGCGTGGCGTGCGGATCGACTATCGTGCGGCGGGATTCGCCGAGCCCGGTCGGGCTGGCTTGCGTGTCGCTGACCTTCCCAGTGGGCGGCACTTCATGAGTGTGCGGGTCAGTGAGTACGGACGGGTGGGTGAGTATCCTCTCACCTTCCCTCGTGGGTGGCGCATGGGTCATTGTTGGGGCGACAAGGCGTTCACAATACGCGCCGATCTCTTGGGTCATGCTGTGCTGGATATCGTCGATATCCCCCTGTCCGAACCAGGCAAACCCTTCCTGTTTCATCTCGACGAGGTCAACGTCGACGGAACGAGGATGCATATTCGCGGGAGATTCGCCGTGGAGGGGTTGCCGATGCGGACGTACTCGGATGGCGAGTTCTACCTGTGGCTGAACAGCCCGGCGTCCGGGCAGTTCACGGCCATTCGTCTGGGGGCCTTACGAGTGGGGGCTTCAGGAGGCCAGTTCGGCGGCGCAGACTACTCGACAAGCTATTTCGCTGACATGCGCCATGAGGGGGCGGACCTGTCTGGACTGAAGCCTGGCGACTTCGCATGGAGGATCGTGTTGGTGTCCAACCGTTCAGCCGTGGCAGTGGGGGTTGGCCGATTAATAGTGGGAGAGGACTCCTCGATCACGATGCAGGTGAGGGGATAAGTTGTGATGCGATCAGTGAGAATGTTCATGCACGCTGGCAGGTCTCAGATCATTATCGTGTTGGTTGTGCTCGCGACCTTCGTGGCGGGCACGGTGGCGGCAGTGGTGGGGGGCCTCGGCGCCGCGCTCGTCGCTGTGCTGGTGATGGGCGCCCTTGTGGCTATGATCGCCTTGGACGTGCGAGCTCGCCTGATCCAGGGCGATCGCGTTCGCAGTCAACCGGCCTCGTCGCCCATCGCGTCACATGCCCAGGGCAAGGGTCGAGAAGATTCACAGGCGCCAGGTGTGGACGTCGACATGATAGAGGACCTGCTGGAGGGCCTCACGGCACGATTGGTCACCAAGGCGTACCTTGACGACTCATTGGATGCTTTCAACACCCGGGTTCCCCAAGACCTCCTGGACAAGCTCACCGCGCACCTGGCGACTAAGGAGTACCTGGACCAGATGATCGGCGACATCGCAGCTTCTGCGTTGACGGTTCCGTACGTGGACGATGTGCTGGCTGGCGCCCGTGACTCCATCCTGGTCGCAATATCGGATATCCTTGCCAGGGAGGCTTCCCCCTCCCGCGGGGCCGAGAAAGAGACGCCACGGCGATCTGGTGATGGTGGGTGATCATGCAAGGCGGAAACCCCAGGCTGTCAGTCATCGTCCCTGTCTATAACGCTCGGCAGTATGTGGGCCGTTGTCTGGATAGCATCGCATCGCAGACGCTGAGCGATTTCGAGGCGATATGTGTGGACGATGGGTCGGTGGACGGCTCGCATGAGGTCCTTGCCAGGTATGCTCAGGATGATTCGCGCATCACCGTGCTCACCCAACCCAACAGTGGGGTCGGGGCCGCTCGAAACAACGGGATGCGCCATGCGTCAGGCACGTATCTGTACTTCTGTGATGCGGACGACCACCTCTCGCCTCTCACCTTTTCCCGCTGCGTCCAGGCCATGGAGACAGACTCCCTCGACCTCGTCTTTTTCAATGGGTTGTCATTCATCGATGGTGACCATGGCCACGACACACATGTCGGAGAGACGTTCTTGAGGTTGCAGCGTTACTATCGGCGGTCGCACATGTACGAGGGATCCTTCTCTGGTCTTGAGTTGCTCGCCTTGATGCAATCCAACCATGAATACCGGGTCTCGCCTGTCATGCAGATGACACGTCGGGACTATGTCGCCTCCTTGGGGATCTCTTTCGATGAAGGAGTCGTCTACGAGGACAACGCCTGGACTTTCGCCGTAACCGCCAACGCCCGTCGCGCTGGGTGTTTGCCTGACTGTCTGTACTATCGGCGTGTCCATTCCAGCTCGATCACGACGACCTCTGACCCGAGGTCAGTGATCAGGGGATACTCGCGTGCCCTCATGAGAGTCGCTGGACTGGCATCGTCGAGTCAGGATGCGATGAGTGCGGCGGTCGGCGTCCTGGACCAATACCGCGCCAATCTGGTTCGCGCCTGGGGGCAACTCGCGCCGCATCAGCGACGCGGCCTCCTTGCCGCCGCGTCACCTGACGTCTCCTTCGTGTACAGATTCATCGTCGAGCCCCTGGTGGACACTGCGGAGCGATAGGAATGACAACGCCACGCTCTGCGGAAGATCCTCTGGTGACCATGGTCATTCCAGTCCACTCTGCGAGTGCCAATCTTCGACGGAGTCTCGACAGCCTCCTCAGGCAACGCTACGCACGCCTGGACATCCTCTGCGTGGAGTCAGGCGCGAGCCCCCAATCTCTCTCGACACTGCGGACCATGGCTGGCGAACATCCCCGGATACGTGTCATTCATGTGGCACGATCGTCGACGGAGTCTGTGCAAAATCTCGGGTTGCGGAAAGCGTGGGGAGCGTGGATCGGTTTCATGCGCTGTGGCGAGGAACTGGGCACGGATTTCGTGGCGACAGCTATGAGCGTGGCGCGTCGTGACAATGCCAATGTCGTCTCCTATGGGTGGGCAGATCCTCGACCGTTTCTCTGCTCTCGGAACGTTGTGGAAGGCACGCGCCTCGAGTTCGACTCATCGCTGACCTGGGGGCATCTCGCGTTCTCTAGTGCCGCGATGGCGCTGTGCGGTGACGCGACGACTTTTCCCCCCTTGCCTGGACCGGCGATGGAGTGGATGTCCACTGTCAGGGAAGTCATGGCCGTCGACCCGCTTGCCGTCGGCAGGGAATTCCTCGCACTACAGGAAACATTGGTCAAGTATGACATCATGGACGATCACGGGTCGGAGTTTCGAGAGGCCGCGCTGCTGTGGTTGAGCAGGTCCGTGGAGGCAGCCAGCACGCCGCGCGAACTGCGAATCATTGGCGAATGGCTGATCTGCGAAGGGTGGGAAACCCTGGGGCTCGCGGGGCTGAGCGGCGCCACCCGCGAGCTACGAGAAGCAGGTCACGCCCTCGGCGCCTTGATGGATCAAGCCGAGAAAGCGCGTGGGACTCTTGTCTCTATCATTGTCCCCGTCTGCAATCGAGCTGAGTTCGTGGATCGAGCTCTACGCAGCATCCGTGAGCAGACTCATGAGTTGCTCGACATCATTCTCATCGACGATGGTTCCAGCGATTCTTCCCCCGAGATACTCGCCAGGCATGCCGCTGAAGATAAGCGCATCATTGTCTACAGCCAAGAGTCCCGCGGCGCTGGTGTCGCGCGAAACGTGGGCTTGTCCGTGGCGATGGGGGACTACTGCATGTTCCTCGATTCAGATGACTGGTTCGAGGATGCGCTGGTCGCTGAACTCCTCTGGAGCGCGCAGACGACACAGTCAGACATCGCCGTGTGCGAAGCCGTGGCCTGGTCTCACAGCGAACAGCGAGTGCAGTACCACTACGCATTGCGTCTTCCCGGCGGCCGCACGAGCACGACGCTGTCCGCAGCCACTCAACCGGGGAACATCTTCTCTTTCTGTGAGACCGCGGTGTGGACGAAGCTCTATTCGACGAGCTTCTTACGTCTTCGAGGAGTGAAATTCCAGGATCTCCCCTCCTCGAATGATGTGTATTTCAACCTCATGACGCTGGCGCTCGCCTCATCGATTTCCACGGTGCCTCGCTCGTTGGTGACGTATCGTCGAGACACTGGAAGCTCCACGCAGGACCAACGATCCTGGGAGGATGCCATGGGGTGGGTCGTCGCATTACGTGCGGTGGGCCAGGACTTGCGAAGACGCGGGATGTATCCTCTTGTCAAGTCAGATTTTCGGGAGAATGTCTTCAAGCACGCCGAGTACAACCTGCGCACGCTTTCGCCGTTTGCTCGCCGACGAGTGTGGGCAGCCCTCCGAGGCGGGATGACCTCTCTGCTTGGAACACGGGCGCCACTAGGAGTGCGCAGCTCCATGCTTCGACGCTTCGCCTGGATTCTGCGGAACGGGACCCTCGAAGACCTCACGGCCTGGTTCGACGCTGGACGGCCCCACACGGAGCAGCGCAGGGCGCAACCCCTCACATCGCGAAGACCGAAGAAGAAACCCATGGTGTCTGGGTCCGCTTATCCAGGAGCTAGAAGGAAGACGCCTCACACGAGGGTCGCACGGGTTATGCCGCAGGAGGACACGTACGACATGGTCGGGCCTGTCGCCACGGCCGATGAGACGATCATCCAGCTCAAACGGCTGGAGTCGCAGGTTTTTGATGACACTGTGCCCTTCGCTGAGAAGAGGACGGCGCTGTTGGACATTGACGCCACTGCGCAGACATTGAGAAACCTCTATCAGGACGGCGCCGCCTGCCTTCAGTCGCATGTTCGCGACCGGCTGGAGGCTGCTGACCTGGACGTGGCAAATCTGAGCTTCATGGCGCCGACCCGTGGTCTGGCTTTCGTCCACAACTGGGCACCCTTCGCAGACCCCTCGGCCTATGTCGCGTCACGAAGGGTGAAACACATCTGTGACCTGTACGGAAGCATGATTTCCTGGACGGCCGTGACAGCCGACATGTCCAACATACGTCCCACGGATGATGTGTACGACATGTTCTATGCCAGTAGGCGAATCGACGAGCGCATCGTCATTCCTGGCCCTTCCTACTTCAGCGAGATCGCTCAGCATCGGTGGGCGACGGCAGCCATGAAGGCGGTCGCGGGAGTGTCCGTCCCTGTGGTGTACTCCCGATCCATGTTCGCGGGCAGCCATGAGGCCGCCTGCCGATACAAGACGCTCCATCCAGAGGCGACTTGGTATGCAGAGTTCTCTGACCCAGTGGCCCTCGACATCGATGGCAGCCCTCGCCGAGTCTTGAAGGTGTACCAGGGCGAACAGGAGTGGTTGAACTCCTACTGGCGGCAGGTCGAGGAATGGGTGTACTCCATGGCTGACACTATAATTTTCACCAATCCATCGCAGCGGCAGTACATGCTGAGTCATCATGGCGGTCCTTCGGCCGAGAGGGGCTTGAGGCATAGCATCGTCCTTCCGCATCCGCAGATCTCTTCTCGATGGGCGCATGTCATCCAACCCGACTATCCGCTCGATCCTGGCTATGTCAACGTCGGGTTCTTCGGTTCCTTCTATCATGCCCGCCGGGCTGACGCCCTGTGGGCAGTGCTCGACTCCCCAGGCGTGCGGCTGCATGTCTTCGGTCCTGACGCCCTTGCTCTCTCAGCATCGCCGCCCGACGGGGTCACCCTGAATCCAGCCGTGAACTACCTGCGGTTCCTGTCCCTCGCATCATCCATGGACGCTCTCGTGGTGGCCGACACTGAGGTCGCTGGCCCGGTCAACCCATACTTGCCGTCCAAACTCGCGGACTACCTCGCAGTGGACGTGCCCGTCATCGCGCTCCTGAGCAATGGCAGCCCTATGAGTGAGATGGTCGACCCTCACCTGCATCTCGTGCACAACCCGGATGAATTGGCGGCCGTTCTGGGGCGCTTCACGGATCAGTTGGCTGCGCGTGGACACACAGCGAGTCGTGCAGCATCGAGCAAAGAGGACCAACAATGAAAGTACTTGCTGTTTTCGGAACACGCCCCGAGGCGATCAAGATGTGTCCCGTGGTGCTAGAGCTCTATCGGCATCCAGACGTCCAGACTCGCGTCTGTGTGACTGGGCAACATCGCGCCATGCTCGATCAGGTTCTCGACATCTTCACAGTCACACCCGATTACGACATGGCGATCATGAGACCTCGCCAGACGATCACCGACATCACCACAGCAGTGCTCACGGGCATGGGTCCCGTTCTTGACGATTTCGCTCCGGACGTGGTGTTGGTCCACGGGGACACCACCACGTCGATGGCCGCCGCGATGGCTGCTTTTTACCAACAGGTCCCCGTCGGGCATGTCGAAGCCGGGTTGCGAACATACAATATCTACTCCCCATTCCCGGAAGAGATGAACCGTAAGCTCATCACTGCACTGGCCACGCACTACTTCGCCCCCACCCCTGGGAATCAGGCGGCTCTCGCGCGCGAGGGGATCACGGACAATGTGGTCGTCACCGGCAATACCGTGATCGACTCGTTCCAGTACACCCTGCGTCCCGACTATGTCTTCAAGGATTCCCTCCTGGCTGCTCATGATTTCTCGGAGAAGACCATCCTGTTGACTGCCCATCGCCGTGAGAATCTGGGCCGGCCGCTGGAGAATATCTGCCATGCTGTGCGGGCCCTAGTGGAGGACCATCCTGACGTGTCGGTGGTGTACCCCGTGCATCTGAACCCCGCAGTCCGGGAAACTGTGTTCGACATCCTCGGCGGCCTCCCACGGGTCAGTCTTATCGACCCCATCGACGTCGAGGATATGCACAATGCCATGGAACGTTGCTATCTCGTCATGACAGACTCAGGCGGGCTTCAGGAAGAAGCCCCGCACCTGGGCAAACCTGTCATCGTCTTACGGACGGAAACGGAACGCCCCGAAGCCGTGGACGCTGGGACGGCCGTGGTCGCAGGGATCGAGACGCAGGTCATCATCGATATCGTGGACAATCTCCTTCAAAGCCCTGATGCGTACACCAGCATGAGCCAGGCCATGAATCCCTATGGAGACGGGCACGCGTCGGAGCGAATTGTGGAATACCTCCGAACGCGGATTACTGGCGTATGATGCTAGAGCCTCATGCTTGACGACGGCGTGAGCGCTATCGAGTTGCGAGGATTGAATCATGAGCAATATATCGGAAACTATGTCATCGCTGTGTGGTAGGGCAACCCCATTGAATATCCTCATCTTTGGCTCGTGCGTGTCCCGTGATCCCCTGGCGATAGCGCCGGAGTCCTGCCTCCACCTCGTGGAGTACATCGCTCGATCCAGTTTGATCTCTGCGTTCGCTGCTGAGCCGTGGCCGCATTCCGAGGAGGACCTCCAGGCGATATCTTCGCCTTTCCGCCGACGCATGGTTCAGTGGGACTTGGGCAATACCGAGCTTCGACGCCAGATCGAAGAACACACCTTCGACATTCTCCTGATGGATCTGGTCGATGAGAGGTTCGCGGTACAGGAAACATCCCCTGGCGTGTATGTCACGTTGTCCAATGAGTTCGTCGAGGCGAAGATCGAGCTGTCGGGGGGGCCTGCTCTGGCTCCCTGGACGGAAGAGCGATTTGCCCTGTGGACATCGGCCTGGTCGGAGTTCGTCTCTGTGCTGGGCCAATCGCAGCAGCTTCATCGGCTCCGCATCAACGAAGTGTATTGGTCGTCTGAGTTTTCAGATGGCACATACGCGCCCTCGGGTGGTGTCAGTCACATCAACGCGTGTCTGCAAGACATGTATGACCACATGAGGCACGACATACCCGAAGAGCAGTTCTATCGGTTCACGACAGATGAGTTGAAGCTCGATAAGAACCATCAATGGGGGATCGCCTCGTATCATTTCGGGAGACCGTATTGGGACGCGCTCCTTGCCAAGCTCTACCACGAGACGATCTGACCCGATGATCGGTTAGCGCCACGCGCCTCGCGTGTCGATGACGGTCACTCCTTCACGAACGTGTGGCTGGTGCAGAAACTCCTTGTGATCGACAAGAAGAACGATGCAATCGGCCTGGCCGATGGCGGTGTGGTAATCGACGAGCCTCACATTGGGGAGGGCGGCCAATTCATGAGGGAGATGCGTGATGTTGGGCTCGACGGCGAGGATCGTGGCATCCGGGAGGTCGCGCCCCAGGCTTTCGGTCACATGACGGGCGGGAGACTCACGCAGGTCGTCGATATCTGGTTTGAAGGCGAGGCCTAAAGCTGCGATGACGGGATGGGGAGTCCCCACGACCGCGTGCCGGACTTTGTCGACGACCCATGCCGGCTTGGCATCGTTGATTTCCCTCGCCAGCCTGATGATTTTGGCGTTGACGGGATCAGCGGCGACGATGAACCACGGATCGACGGCCAGGCAGTGCCCACCGACCCCGGGGCCTGGGCTCAAGATGTTGACCCGCGGATGATGGTTGGCGAGCTCGATTAGTTCCCAGACGTTGATTCCAAGCGTGTCGCAGACGACAGATAATTCGTTGGCGAATGCGATGTTGACATCACGGAAAGAGTTCTCGACGCACTTCGACATCTCTGCCGTCTTCGCATCGGTCAGCAGAATCTCCCCCTCACAGATGATGGAGTACAGTTCCTTCGCCCTCATAGCCCCAGTGGGGGAGAGGCCTCCGATGATACGGTCGTTGGTGCGTATTTCTGCCAAAATGTGTCCGGGCAAGACCCTCTCGGGGCAGTGGACGACATCCACGCGCAAACTGCCATTCTCATCGACGAGGTCAGGGCGCGCGGCTGTGAGCCACCCAGCCAGTTTCTCAGTGGTCCCAGGGGGGGACGTGGATTCCAGGATGACCAGAGACCCCGGGCGCAATGTGGGACCGAGCATCGCGGCCGCCGACTCGATGTAGCTGAGATCAGCGGTCCGGTCGGGGAGGAAGGGAGTCGGAACGGCAAGAATCGCGGCGTCTGCCGCCCGGGGTTCCAGCGAGGCGCTCAACTTGCCGGAGGCGACGACTGCCGCCATGTGTTCTGCTAACTCGGGCTCAACCAGGGGGACTTCGCCCTTGTTGATGGCGTCCACAGTGGCCGCTTTCACGTCAGCACCGAAGACCTCCAGGCCATGCTCTGCGAAGACGACAGCAGTCGGCAAGCCGATGTACCCTAGGCCTATCACGCATAATGATTTGAACAATTGCTCCACATCCCCTCGGGGTGTCCGCCTGATGTGCGCGTGGCAATTCCCCCAGTTTCATCGCGTGCCTGGTCCTATTGATGGTCGTCCCAGCAACCAAGGCCGCGACGATAACCTATCAGAGCTGCTACCAGTATTCAATGGGTGCGGGTAAATGCCTATCAATTCCATATCTCTCGGCTGCTGTGCCGTGGATGTTCCACCATCGCGGAAGCCTCCCAATAACAGCTAGACTATTCAGTGTCGGCGTACTTCCATAGTGAACTGGGCGGGGGGCACGACCTAGTCTGAGGCATGAGAAGGTATGTTGCTGAATCTCCCTAGTGCTTGCCACTGATCTCCGGACAGGGTAGAGATCGAGATGCGGGACACCAGCACATACTCCCATGCGTGACAGGCGCTCGTGTGGCGGCAGGCGAATGAAAAGGGCGGACCATGGCAAGCGATAGTAACCTTCCGGGACCTAGGATTCGGTTCAGTGCAGTGATCGCGGTGTATAACACCGCGGCGTACCTACCGGAGTTCTTGGCGTCTTTGCGCGGCCAAACCGCGGGGTCCTACTCGGTTGAGTACATCTTCGTTGACGACGGGTCGACGGACGAGTCCGCAGAGCTTATTCAGCAGTGGCTGCATTCTCATGCGAGTAAGGATGCGGTAACCGGCTTACTGGTCCACCAGGACAACGCGGGGCCGAGCGCTGCGCGGAACACGGGAATGCGCCATGCCTCGGGCGACTGGGTCACGTTCCCAGACTCCGACGACTATCTTTCGGATGGGTATTTCGCTGCGGTGGCAGACTTCCTCCTGGCCCAGAGCGAAGCAAACCTTGAAGCTGTGGACGTGCCGGTTGTTCGCTGGGTGGAGGACAAGCCACGTCCGGTCGGGCCTCCCATGTTTGCTCACAAGTATGTGTGGGGTTCGCGTGTCGTGGATCTGCGTGAACAGCCGAATTGCATTCTTCCTCACGCCCACGCCGCGTTCTTCCTCATGGCCGCCCTTCGCGAGCATGGAGTGACGTGGACGGAACCCCTTTGTGCGTCAGAGGATATGCTCTTCGTCGCCACGGCGCTGGGCAGGGTGGAGGAGCCGCGTGTGGGGATCCTCGTCGGGCCCTCCTACTATTACAGACAACGAGTGTCTGGAACATCCTTGTCCAGGGAGACGTGGCTCCATCCCGAGAGAACAATCGAACGCTTCCAGGTCGGGTATCTCCCCCTGGCCACGAACTTCCTCGAGGCGGATGGCCGCATGCCGTCGTGGATCGCGAATTGTTTGCTCTATGACTTCAAATGGTTGCTTGAAAGAGAGATCACCGGTGAGGACGCGATGCGGTTGCCCCTGGCGGATCTTGATCATGTGGTCGAGATTCTGGCGCAGGTCCTGCACGTCATGAGGAAATCCGACATTGATACTTTCAATGTCGCCCCATTGGATGAACAAACGCGAGCTGTCTTGCTCGCTATCCGTGATGCTGACTTCGTGGAATCGCCCATTCGCGTGGTGGGCAAGAATGGCCAGAAGGAAACGATCGCCATACGCTACATGGCGGCCATCGGGGCGCCTCCGGTCGCAATGGTCGCTGGAGACGAGTCTGTCTATCCTCGGAGCTCCAGCACGACCTATCTGCGGGCTTTTGGCCGAACCGTGGCTGCGATCCACTCCCTTGAGTTGTCCATTCACGATCCGCTCAGTGCCACTCTCGTGGGGGAACGTCTTCCATTCGCGATCCCTGGGAATCCAGGCGCCCAGGCGGTCATGTCAGTGGACGACATCGCCGATCAGAAGCAGATCGCTCAGGGCACGGTGCATACTCCAACGGCAGTTGGCGTCCAGGACCGCTTCGCCGGGGCGCTGGCGACGGGCCTTCGCAGGGAAGGATTGTTTGAATATCATCCTGACGGTGATGGCGCTCACGGACCTCGGCTCGTCGAAGGCGGTGATGAGCTAGTCATCGCGTGCATCCTCGACCGGTTGAGCGAAGTGGCCTTCGCCCCCGAGTGTCAGTTGCTCCAGTTGCGACCGGATAGTTGGGCGACCACGCTCGATGAGACTCGTCCTGATCTGCTCCTAGTCGAGTCGGCATGGCGTGGAACGCAGGATAGTTGGTACGACGTTCTGTACCAGTGCCCTCAGGAGATCATCGACATAACACAATGGTGCAAGGAGCGTGGTATTCCAACTGTCTTCTGGAACAAGGAGGATCCGCTGTTCTATGATCGGTGGATCAAAGCCGCAGCCTGCTTCGATTGGGTCTTCACGACGGAGTTGGGCACAATCGGCAAGTATGTCCGTGACCTGGGGCATAGCCAGGTGAGATGCCTTCCCTTCGCCACCCAACCGACGTTGTTCAATCCTATGGGGAGCGGGAAGGGCTGTCCCGCGGCAGTGTTCGCTGGCAGTCATCAAGCTGGATTCAAAGAACGTATGGCTGATCTCTTCGGGCTCATCGACGCCACCTTCACAGAAGCGCGTGTCGACATCCTTGACCGCAATCAGGGCATCGATCACGGACCCTATAGATGGCCAGACAAATATGGTTCACTCGTCGTCGGATCGGCTGACGCCGCTGATATGGCCACTGTCTTCAAGCAGTACTCCATGGCGCTCAATGTCAATACCGTCAAGAATTCGGAAACGATGTGCTCTAGGCGCGTGTTCGACCTTCTTGCGTGTGGAGTGCCTGTTTTGTCGAACTATGCTCGCGGCATCACGACTCTGGTCGGTGACGCCGTGTGTGCGACTGATTCCCCTGAGGAGGCTCAGCAGTTCGCGAGAGAGTCGATACGTGGCCAGAGGGGAATGACGGCCGTCCAAGCGGCTGGCATGAGGAAAGTGTTCCGGCAGCACACCTATCGGGAGCGTCTGCGATACGTCTGGGCATGCGTGTCAGGCGGCGACTACCATGTCGAAGCTATCAGGGCTCTATTCCTGGTTTCGGCCAGTTCCTCGGCAGACTGGAACTGGGCTATGGAAACAGTGCGGAACCAGGAGGGAGTGGATGCGAGTCTGATCGTTGTGTCAGATCAGGAATTCCCTGTTCCGGCGGGCATGGCGATTCCCGTGCGACGAGTCACCACGGCTGAAGCGTGCGATCTGACCATCGATGACGTCAGGCGGTCCCAGGGCGTTGACACGGTCATCGTTATCTCGCCTGAGTGGACGTATGGTGATGAGTACGCTCAATCATTGCTGCAAGCGTTTCAGTATTCTGAGGCGTCTGTCATCGCGAAATCGAGCTTGGAGGAGCATGCTCAGGGCGCTTCGTTCATAGAACTCCCATCGGCGGACCCCGTCGCATGGGCTCGGTCTTGCGTCAAGGGTGATTGCCTAGGGGCGACTCTGGCGACCGTTGTCCGCCGCGGGGCGACTGTGGGGCAGGCGTCGGGTGCTGTCTTGGTGGTTGATCCGTATGAGATTTCACAGAATGGCGCCGAGTCTGAGGCTAGTCGCCCTCACCCCTATCTGGGATTGGGTATCGAGGACATTCTGCAGGCGGGCGAGCTCATCGCTCGGAAGGTTGCGGTCGTTCCAGGATGCGGCTTCCCTGAAGGGGAGTTTCCCGCACGGACGGGCCCTGGCGGTGTCATCACGCTTCATCACAATGGGGCCACTGTTCTGGTGTCCGACCTCGACGACGAGGAACACCTGTACGTTCCATGCGCCGTTCCATTGGGGTATCACGACATGCGTGGAGCAGGCGTCGAGCACAGGGTTCACCTCACAACGGAGGGCACCGGGGACGTCCGGCTCAATGTCTCATGGCTACGGGACGATGGATCCCAGATCCCGGGATACTCGTATGCCCCCAACGCAGACGTCATCGTGAAGACAGACATGCCCGATGACGCTGTCGCAGCCAAGTGTTTTGTCTACGTGAAAGGCAAGTCGCTCACGGAGCTTCGAAGTGCTGTCGTATGGTCCCCAGGGGACGAGATTCCCGTCAGCGTGCCACGGCACAGAGTCCTTCTCGTGTGCTCGGGGTACCCCGCATACAAGGACCGTTACCGCAATGGCTTCATCCACAGTCGAGTGCGAGCGTACCGACAGTTCGGCTTTCCGGTGGATGTATTCGTCATTGGCGAGACGAGGGATCTGTCATTCCGCGAGTATGAAGGTCAGGAAATCATCTCTGGATCTGAGCGGACGCTGTCGGCTCTCCTGGCGACTGGCAAGTACGACCATGTGGCTGTGCACTTCCTGACACCATGGCCATGGTTGGCTCTTCAGCATTTCCGGGAAACCATTCCTATGACGGTATGGATCCATGGGTATGAGGCGCAGCCGTGGTGGCGTCGAATGTTCGATTATACCAATCCCAAGGAACTCGAGGCCGCGAAGCAAGCAACGGGAAAGGCTATGGAGGTGTGGCAGCAAGTCTTTGCTCAGGACTGCCAGTTGATGAGATTCGTGTTCGTGTCGGATGCCTTCTCTCATGAGGTCATCGAGGACTTCAAGGAATTCGACATAGAGTTTCCGCAATCGCTCGTCAGCACCGTTCATAATCCCATCGACACGAATGTGTTCCGGTACGTCCCGAAGGGCGTCGATGCTCGAAAGAAAATCTTGCTTGTCAGGCCCTTCGCCTCGTTGAAGTATGGGAATGACCTCGCGGTCAAGGCGATCCTCGCTCTGTCGGGCGAGTCCTTCTTCGGGGACCTCGAATTCCGGATCGTCGGCAGCGGCAAGCTCTTCGCGGAGACAGTGAAGCCGTTGCGCGAGTTTTCCAACGTCACAATACATGAGGGCATGTTGTCGCATGCCGAGTTGGCGGCGTTGTACCAAGAATATGGAATCTTCCTCGTTCCTACTCGCGTGGATGCGCAAGGTGTTTCTCGGGATGAGGCGAGTTCCTGTGGAATGGTCCCGGTCACAAATGGCGTGGCGGCAGTGAAGGAATTCTGTTCTCCGAAAGAGGGCTTCTTGGCCCCCGAGGGGGATTTCCAGGGGTTGGCCGATGCGATCAAGACCATGTACGGCGATCCGCGTCTCTTCCGGCGCTTGTCCGCGGCTGCAGCTGCCCGAGTGAGGCGACAAACGGCAATAGACATCATCATTCCCAAGGAGATCGCGTTGCTGTCTGAAGGCCTCGCGGAAAGAGCGAAGGCGCACGACGCATGACACCTTCTCCTCTGATTTCACCTCTCATATGGTAATATCCTTGGGTTGGATGAACGATCGTCATTGACGGACAATGGCAAGTCAGATAGTGAGTAGATGTTCAAGACATTACGAATAATCATCCAGGACAACTGGGAGTGGCGCAGCCAGATTCTTCGTTTGGCCACCACCGAGCTGCGCAAAGAGGTCCATGGGACGGTTTTGGGCTGGATCTGGTTGTTGATCACGCCCGGGATCTATTTGGGAGTGTTCTGGTTCGGTTTGGCGGTCGGCTTGCGCACAGGTAGCCCCATCGACGGGGTCCCCTATCTGGTGTGGTTGGGCGCGGGCATCATCCCCTGGTTCTTCATCTCGGCCATGCTATCGGGTGGGGCGGACGTCTACAGGCGGTACTCCTATCTGGTCAACCGGCTGCGATTCCCGATCTCGGCCATCTCCAGCTTCTACGGGCTGGCGCGCCTGATCGTCTTCCTCTTGACGATGATCTTGGTGTTCGCGATCATGGCGCTGTACAGGGTTCCGCTCACGATCTATGCCGTTCAATTCCCCGTCATCGTCGTGGTGATGTACGTGTTCTGGACTGTGTGGTCCATGTTGACATCCCCGCTGTCGGCCTTGAGCAAGGACTTCGGGAACCTCATTCGCGCCCTGAGCACGCCGCTGTTCTGGCTCTCGGGCGTGCTGTTCCAAGTCAACCACCTCGACTCGTGGTGGCTTCGGGCCTTCTTCGCCGTCAACCCCATCACCTTCTTCGTGAAGAGCATCCGCGCCAGCCTGTGCGAGGACTACTGGGTCTGGAACGAACCGAACCTCATCTGGCCCTTCGTGGGAGTCTTCTTCGTCATGACGCTGATGGCCCTGTTCATCCAGAACAAACTGAGCTTGGAGGTCGCCGATGTCCTATAACGCACGCCTCATTGAGACGCGCGCGATGAGATCCATCGTCGCGATCCGTTTCTCGCATGTGACCAAGAAGTACCGCCTGTACAAGAACGACCGGCGGCGCCTGGCGTCCACCTTCGTCCCCGGGGTGAAGTACGACGAGGTCTTGGCGAACAACGATCTCAGCTTCACCATCAAGCGTGGCGAGTCGGTGGCGTTCCTGGGCCACAACGGCGCTGGCAAGAGCACGGCGCTCAAAATCATCACCGGCGTCACCGCCCCGACGACCGGGACCGTCGAGGTCCACGGCCGGGTCTCCGCCCTCCTCGACCTGTCGGCGGGGTTCGACGCGCGCCTGACCGGTCGCGACAACCTGAAACTGAGGGCTCGCCTGTGGGGCCTGTCCGAGCCCGAGATCACGAACCTGCTCCCAGAGATCGCCGACTTCGCGGAGGTGGGCAAGTACATCGACCAGCCCATGCGGACCTACTCGGCCGGCATGAAGGCCCGACTGGGCTTCGCCTTCGCGTCCTCTCTGAAGCCTGACATCCTGATCCTGGACGAGGTCCTCTCCGTCGGCGACCGCCAGTTCTCCCAGAAGAGCTTGGCGAGGATGCAGGAGATCATGTCCACCGAGGGCGTCACCCTCCTCTTCGTCACCCATGCCCTCGGCTCGGCTGAGAAGTTCTGCAAGCGGGCCCTCGTCATCGACCACGGCCGTCTCCAGTTCGACGGCCCGATCGACCAGGGCGTCTCGTACTACAAGAAGAGCACCAGCGCGAAGTAGGGGTCAGGGGGTACGGGGTTCCCGACGTGCCGCTGTGAGAAGTCGGCCGCCTCAGATTTCCGTAAAACGTTCGACCAACCTATCCGGAAATGTACGACCAACCGGTGATATGTCGGTCGTGTTCTGTCATGGCCGAACTCATCTCCACGCGTCGACGATGTCATCAGCGGTCCACTGGCGGGCGAGCGGCAACCCCTCGGCGAACCCAGTGGCAGACACAGCGACCATGGGCGCCTCGGCTGCTCCTGGGACAGACGGCGCGGATCGGATCAGTCCCGCGTAATCCTCGTGTGAGAAGGGCTGTCGATCGCGCCACTTGATGGAACCCACGAATCCGATTCGGGTGGCGACGGGTGAGCGGTCGGCGCCCACGAGGTCGATCTCGGGGTTGTTCTGTCTGTTCCACCAGCCGCCCACGACGGCGGTGTCGAGAATCCCATCACGCAGACACAGGCGAGTGAGCGACTCGCGGATGAGCGGTTCGACCGCACGACCGCGCCAACTGGGCCAGGAGGCCGTCACGGAGGGAAGGGCCGATCTGCCGAGCCCTCTTTCGGCCAAGGGAAGTGCCCGTGCGCCGAAGGAGAGCCAGAACCATAGGTACGGGTCTGCTAGTCGGTACCGTCTGTTGCGCGTGTCGGGCGTCGTGCTGAGAGGCTGGCAACCGACTATCACCCGCTTGTCCGTCAACGACGTCAGCAGGGGCGTGAGCGTCCCTGAGGCGAGAGGACTCGAACCTCCGGCCGTACGGGCGATAGTGCTGAAGGTACGCTCTCCGGCGCCGAGCGCCTCCAGAATCCCTCTCGACTGTACTGAGCGTGTGAACTCGCCGAGGAGTGTGAGTTCAGCACTGATGAGCAATGGCGACAGGGGGTCCTCGAAGGAGCGGCCCACGAAGCTGGTGACGGTCTCTTCAGGCTCCCAGGAGGTCGCCACCTGAGGCAGGCCGCCAGTGATCAGCCAGGCGTCGATCGCATCCACGGGCGCCAACCCAGTCATGTCCATCAGGTCCGCAGGGGTGAGGGGATCGATCCTGAGCATCGAGGCGCGACCGAAGAAGGGGCGGTCGTGGTCTTGCAGGCTCTCCATGACCGATTGGTCGGATCCGACGAGCAGGAGGAGCACGGGCTTGCGTGACAGGTAACGGTCCCACACCGTCTGGAGGGCCCCCTCGAAGGATGGGTCCATCGCCGCCAACCAGGGCACTTCGTCGATGACGACGATGACGGGTCCATCATCGGGGAGGGTGGAGGCGAGCACGCGTAGGGCGTGGTTCCAATCAGTCGGGTGAGTGCCGACGACCAAGGGAGACGCGTCGAGTCCGCTTGCCGCCACGGTGGCGACGAAATCCGCACGTTCGGCGTCAGGGTTGCGATGGTGAGTCGCCTGGAACACCACAGAAGGGATCGGCGACGTGTCGCAGAAATGCTGGACGAGTCGGGACTTTCCCACCCGTCGACGTCCGGTGACGATGACCGATCGGCCTCGATCGGCGCCCTTTCCCTGGACGACCACGTCCAGTTGGGACTGGAGGACCATGAGGTCATGGTGGCGGCCGATGAAATCCATGACCCTCCTTAGGTAGGCGACATCTATGTAAGATGTAGTCTAGCATTGGACGACGACATGACTCCTTCGAGTAGACGACCCACATCGGCAATCTGGCATCCAGACCACCCCCCTGTGGGGTGACACCTGTGGGATACCCCAAAGCCTCCTGGGGCCGATTTTGGGCGGAATTGGGGGAGGAGTGACCCCCGAACACGCGAAAACCACGCCTGTGAATACCAAGTCGACGCGGAAGTACGGTAGAATATCCAGGTTGGCCCGGGAGTGAGAGATCCGCCTCAGCTGACGAGTAATGCCCGAGGAGACAGATGACAATCGAATCAGAGTCCGTGAATCCGTCCATGCCCGAAGAAGACGGCGACGCACTGGCGAATATCCAACTCGGCGACGAGCAACTCGTCACGAAGGTGGATGAAGGGTCCTACGACGCGGACGCGATCACCGTCCTCGAAGGCCTGGAGGCCGTGCGTGTGCGCCCCGGCATGTACATCGGCTCCACCGGCGAGCGCGGCCTGCACCACCTGGTGTACGAGGTCGTCGACAACTGCGTGGACGAAGCCCTCGCCGGGTACTGCGACACCATCGACGTGCGCATCCTGCCCAACGGCGGCATCCGCGTGACCGACAACGGGCGCGGCATCCCCGTGGCCGAGCACCCCACCGAGAAGGTCTCCGCCATGACGGTGGCCCTGACGAAGCTCCATGCCGGCGGCAAGTTCTCCGGGTCGGGCTACAAAGTCTCCGGCGGTCTGCACGGCGTGGGCGTCTCCGTCGTCAACGCGCTGTCCACGACGCTGATCGCCACGGTCAAGCGCGACGGCTACACCTGGCGCCAGTCCTTCAGCCTGGGCGACCCCGACGCTCCCTTGGAGCGCCTGGAGCCGACCGACGAGACGGGGACCACCATCGAGTTCTACGCCTCCCGCGAGATCTTCGAGACGACCACGTACTCCTTCGAGACCCTGGCCACCCGCTTCCGCGAGATGGCCTTCCTCAACAGGGGCCTGACGATCTCGATCACCGACGAGCGCCAGGACCACCTCGACGAGGACGGCACCCAAGTCGCGACGATCTTCAAGTACGACCGCGGCCTGATCGACTACGTGAAGTACCTGATCGGCTCCCGCGACGTGATCCACCCCTCGATCGTGGACGTGGAAGCGCAGAACCTGGAATCCAACATGAGCCTGGAACTGGCCATGCAATGGTCGACCAGCTACTCGGAGTCGGTCCACACCTTCGCCAACACGATCAACACCCACGAGGGAGGCACTCACGAGGAGGGCTTCCGCGCCGCCCTGACCAACACGGTCAACAAGTGGGGCGAGACCTGGGGCCTGGTCAAGAAGAAGGAGGACCGCGTCTCGGGCGACGACATCCGCGAGGGCCTGACCGCGATCCTGTCCATCAAGATCTCCGAACCGCAGTTCGAGGGCCAGACGAAGACCAAGCTGGGCAACACCGAGGCCCGCTCCTTCGTCCAGAAGGTGGTCAACGACCGCCTCGGCGACTGGTTCGAGCAGAACCCCAACGAGGGCCGCGAGATCATCCGCAAAGCCCAAGCCGCCGCGTCCGCCCGTATCGCGGCCCGCAAGGCCCGCGACCTGGCCCGCTCCCGCAAGGGGCTGCTGGGCGGCGGCTCCCTTCCCGGCAAGCTCTCGGACTGCCAGTCCAACAAGCCTGAGGACTGCGAGATCTTCATCGTCGAGGGCGACTCCGCCGGCGGCTCCGCCAAGGGCGGGCGCGACCCGAAGATCCAGGCCATCCTCCCCCTGCGCGGGAAGATCCTGAACATCGAGAAGGCCACGATGGACAAGATCCTCCAGAACAAGGAGGTCGAGGCCATCATCAACGCGCTGGGGACAGGCGTCCACCAGGAGTTCGACGTCGAGAGGTTGCGCTACCACAAGATCGTCCTCATGGCCGACGCCGACGTGGACGGCGCGCACATCCGTACCCTCCTGCTGACCCTGCTCTTCCGCTTCATGAAGCCGCTGATCGACGCCGGGCACGTGTACCTCGCCCAGCCGCCGCTGTTCAGGATCCGGTGGACGAACGCCCCGCACGAACTGGCGTACAACGACGACGAGCGCGACACCATCCGTGACACGGGGATCGCCAACGGCAAGAAACTGCCGCAGATCAACCCGATCCAGCGGTACAAAGGTCTGGGCGAGATGGACGCGGCCGACCTGTGGGAGACCACCATGGACCCCGAGCGCCGTACCCTGCTGCAGATCACCCTCGACGATGCGGCGGCCGCCTCGGACATGTTCTCGATCCTGATGGGCGAGGACGTCGAGCAGCGACGCGCCTTCATCCAGCGCAACGCCAAAGACGTCCGGTTCCTCGACATCTGACCCGCGTCTCGCCCCGCCCCGCAAGCCCAGTTAAGAAAGAAGCACACCTATGGCTGACGATCCCATGGATCTGGACAACCAGGACTCTGCCACGACGGAGGACGGCCAATCGGCGGAACAGGGCCTGTCGGCCGCGTCCCTGACCGGTAAGACCGAGCCGATCGACCTCAACACCGAGATCCAGCGCTCGTACCTCGACTACGCGATGTCTGTCATCGTCGGGCGCGCCCTCCCGGACGTGCGCGACGGGCTCAAGCCTGTGCACCGCCGCGTCATCTACGCGATGTACGACGGCGGCTTCCGCCCCGACCGCGGCTGGAGCAAGTGCTCCCGTGTGGTCGGCGAGGTCATGGGTCTGTACCACCCCCACGGCGACACGGCCATCTACGACACGTTGGTCCGTCTGGCCCAGCCGTGGGCGATGCGTCACCCGCTGGTGGCCGGCCAGGGCAACTTCGGCTCCGCCGGCAACGACCGCGCGGCCGCCATGAGGTACACCGAGTGCAAGATGGCCTCCCTGGCCATGGAGATGGTCCGCGACATCACCGAGGACACCGTCGACTTCCAGCCCAACTACGACAACCGCGAGACCGAGCCCGTCGTCCTGCCCTCCCGTTTCCCGAACCTGCTCGTCAACGGCAGCACCGGCATCGCGGTCGGCATGGCCACCAACATCCCCACCCACAACCTGCGTGAGGTCAACGACGCCGTCCAGTGGTACCTCGCCAACCCGGAGGCCACCACCGAGGAGTTGCTCACCGCCGCCATGGCCCGCATCAAGGGCCCCGACTTCCCCGGCGGCGGTCTCATCGTGGGTCGCAAGGGCATCGAGGACGCGTACCGCACCGGCCGCGGCCTGGTCACCATGCGGGCCGTCATGGATGTGGAAGAGGACAACAACCACACGAACCTGGTCATCACCGAGTTGCCGTACATGTGCAACCCCGACAACCTGGCCGTCAAGATCGCCGAGTTGGTCAACTCCGGGAAGCTGACCGGCATCTCGGACATCCGCGACGACACCTCCGCCCGTACCGGCCAGCGCCTGGTGATCCAGCTCAAGCGCGACGCCCAGCCGCGCGTGGTGATGAACAACCTGTACAAGCACACCCCGCTGCAGGACACCTTCGGCTGCAACATGCTCGCCCTGGTGGACTCCGTGCCGCGCACCCTGCGCCTCGACCAGTTCATCTCGTACTGGGTCAAGCACCAGATCGAGGTCATCCAGCGCAGGACCCGCTTCCGCATCGCGCAGGCCGAGAAGAACGCGCACATCTGGCGCGGGTACGTCGCCGCCCTCGACCAACTGGACGCCGTCATCGCGCTCATCCGGGGGTCCCGGGACGCGGAGATCGCCAAGCAGGGCCTCATGGACCTGCTCACCTACGACGACCCGGTCACCGGCACGGCGCGCAACATCGACGAGGACCAGGCCACCGCCATCCTCGACCTGCAGTGGCGCCGTCTCGCGGCCATGGAGCGTCAGCGCATCATCGACCGCCTGGCGGAGTTGGAGCGCGTGATCGCCGATCTGCGCGACATCCTCGGCTCCCCTTCCCGCCAGCGCCAGATCATCGGCGCCGAACTGCAGGAGATCGTCGACAAGTACGGCGACGAGCGTCGCACCCGGATCATCTCCGCCGACGGCGACCTGTCCGAAGAGGACTTGATCGCCCAGGAGGACGTGGTCGTCACTATCACCCACGGCGGGTACGCGAAGCGCACCAAGGCGGACATGTACCGTCTCCAGAAGCGCGGCGGCAAGGGCGTCAAGGGGGCGACCCTGCGCGCCGACGACGAGGTGGCCCACCTGTTCTCCACGAACTCGCATGAATGGCTGCTGTTCTTCACGACGAAGGGACGGGTGTACCGCACCCGCGTGTGGCAACTCCCCGAGGGCGGTCGCGAGGCCAAGGGCGGGCACGTCGCCGGTCTGTTGAGCTTCGCCCCAGACGAGAAGATCGCCCAGGTGCTGACCCTCGGGTCGTACCAGGACGCCCAGTACCTCCTGCTGGCCACCCGCAAGGGTCTGGTGAAGAAGACGGAGCTGAGCCAGTACGACTCGTCCCGCCAGACAGGGTTGATCGCGGTGAACTTCCGCGACGAGGACGACGAACTGATCGGCGCCGCGCTGTGCGACCCGGTCGACGACATCTTCCTCATCTCGGTCAAGGGCCAGGCCATCCGGTTCCCCGCAAACGACGAGCAACTGCGCCCGATGGGGCGCGCGACGTCCGGCGTGACCGGCATGAGGTTCCGTGAGGACGACGCCCTGTTGTCGATGGCGGTCATCGGGGCCGGCACGGGCGAAGAGGACCGTTTCGTCTTCACCGTGACCGACGGCGGTTTCGCCAAGCGTACGGCCGTGGCGGAGTACCGCCAGCAGGGCCGTGGCGGGCTCGGCATCAAGGCCATGAAACTCAACGAGGACCGCGGCCAACTGGTCGGCGGGCTCATCGTCGGGGAAGGCGACGAGGTCATCGCCATCAAGACCTCCGGGCAGATCATCCGTGCGTCCGTGGCCGATGTGGCCGTCAAGGGACGCGACACGATGGGTGTGAAGTTCGTGGGCTTGCGTGGACAAGACCAAGTGGCCGCCATCGCTTTGTACCCGGAGTCCGGGGAAGAGACCGACGACGCCGTGGTGGCCGACGACACCGATGTGGCCGAGGGCGTGGACGCGACCGATGAACTCACGGACGCCGCTCCGGTGGATGGCGCCGACAGCTATGAAAACCCTGAGGATGCTCTCACGAAGGGAACTGAAGAAGACGATACCGCCATGAATCAGGTAGAGTCATGACGAGTATGACAGCGCACCCGGGCATGTGTCGTCAAGCGACGTGTTCCGTACGGGCGTGCCATGCGATCGGATTGAGAACGGGAGTGTTGCGATGACGGATCTTCAGCGGGCTGACGCTGCGGCCTCGCCTGAGTCGTCGACCGACTCGAAGGGCGGTGTTGGCAAGAACATCGTGGCCAGTTTCAAGAATCGCAGCAAGCGCATCAAAACTGTCGCGGACTCCACGTCCGCCGTCCCACAATCAGGTCAGCCGACCGTCACCCCTGAAACACCCAAGGAACACGCAGGACCCATGACTCAGCTCCAGATGCCCCCCGTGGCCATGCCACCTCTCGACATGCCTCCTCCGACGGTGCCGCCGACCGACATGATCCCGCCGACACTCGGCGCCCCCGCGCACCCCGTGAACGCCCAGGTGGGCACGGGGCCGTCCGTCGCTGTGCAGTTGGCCCCCACCCCGGCGAAGCCGAGCGTGAAGACCGTGCGTCCCCACACCGGGCACCAGACCCGCCGGGCGCGTCTGCGCATCTCGCGGGTCGACCCGTGGTCCGTGATGAAGACTGCCCTGTTGTTCGCCGTGGCCGCCTGGGTCATCTTCATCGTCGCCACCTGGGTGGTGTTCACGGTCTTGGACATGACCGGGCTGTACGACGCCATCAACTCCACGGTGGCTCAGATCTTCGCCTCCCCGGGTCAGACCAGCACCTTCAACATCAAGGACTACATCAACACCACGCGTGCGACTGCTTTGGCGGCCCTCGTGGGCGCGGTCAACGTGGTGATCGGCACGGCGTTGGCCACGATCTTCGCGTTCCTGTACAACCTGTCCGCCGTCGTCATGGGCGGCATCGAAGTCACGATGGCCGAGGACTGAGGGTCTGGTCGACTGACGCTCGATCCGGCAGCGCTTCCTGCGCGAACCACTCCTCCACGATCTCCCGCTCGTCTAGGGGGATGTGGTCGCCGTCGACTTCCTCGTACGTGACACTGCCCTTGCCGATGAGCAGGACGATGTCGCCGGGACCGGCCATCTCCAGCACAGCGGGGATGGCGTGGTGGCGGTCCCGGATGATCTCATAGGTCCCTCGCCCTCCTGCGGTCGCCATCCCCGTGACAATGTCGGCGATGATGGCGTCCGGGTCGTCCCGGCGGGGGCTGGCGTCGGAGAGGATGGTGTGGTCCACCTCACGGGAGAGGATTCTCCCGCAGTCGAACCGACGTAGATGGGAACGCTCTCCCTCCAGGCCGAAGACGGCCAGGACGCGGCGGGGGTGGCAGACACGCACCGCGTCGATGAGCGCCTGGAGCGAGAGCCCGTTGTGGGCGAAGTCGATCAGGACGGTGTACGGCGCCGGGGTCTCGACCACTTCCACCCGTCCGGGCACGCGGGCCGTGTCCAATCCGGCGCGGATCGCCTCGGCGGGCACCCCGAGCGAGTCGGCCACCATGATCGCGGCCAGGGCATTGGACACGTTGAAGTGTCCGGGCATGTGGAGGTGGTACGGCTGCGTCCCGGACGGCGTACGGCACACGAAGCGGGTCAGCATGGCACGGGCATCCTGTGCGAGGTCGACCTCCTCCGCACGGTAGTCCGCCAGGGGATGGAAGCCGAAGGTGCGCACAGGACAGGGAGCACCGCCGACGATCTCCTCGTACAGAGGGTCGTCGCGGTTGACGAGTCCACACTCGGACTGAGAGAAGATCTGCCTCTTGCAGGCGAAGTACTCCTCGAAACTGGCATGTTCGGTCGGCGAGATGTGGTCGGGGGAGATGTTGGTGAACACGCCGAGCGGGAAGCGCATCCCGTCCGTCCTGTGCATCAGGAAGCCCTGGCTCGTGGCCTCGAGGATCACTGTGCCCACCCCGGCTGCGACCATCTCGGCCAGGATCTGGTGGATCTGGTACGACTCGGGCGTGGTGTTGGGGAGTTTCACGTGGGTCTGCGCGTAGTGGACCCCACTGGACCCGATCAACCCGATGGGCCGGTCGGCCGCCTCGACAATCGACCTCAGCATGAAGGAGACGGTCGTCTTCCCCTTGGTGCCGGTGATGGCCACCACGCTCATCCGGCGTTCGGGGACGTCGAAGTATCGTCTGCTCATCAGCGCCAGGGCGTGGCGGGTGTCGGGCGTGCGTGCCACGGTGATGTCGTCGCCCATGGGGATCTCGGACGGCCAGTGGTCGACGACGAAGGTCCGTACCCCTCGCGCGTAGGCGTCGGGGATGAACCTGTGGGCGTCCGTGAGTGCCCCGCGTAGAGCCACGAACACGTCTCCTGCCTGGGCTCGGGCGGAGTCGTAGGCGATGTCGCGTACCAGGACCTCACAGTCGCCGGCGAGAGCGTCGGTCGGGAGATCTTGTGTCAACGAAGCAAGTGTGAACATGAGTTCCTCGGATGACATGGCTGTACGGGCGGCTCGTCACGAGCTCGCCGGAGGGGGCGTCCTCGCGTGGTCGCGGCTCTCGAGACAGGCCCGCGACGAGGTCAGGGGGCCAGTGGGAAGCCGAGGGCGAAGGTGGTCCCGTGCGTGGTGGAGGACTCCACGCGGATGTCTCCGCCGAATCGGTGTGCGACTTCAGAAGCGAGCGCGAGTCCCAAGCCGAAACTTCTCTTGCGTCCGCTCTCTGAGCCATGGGAAAAACGGTCGAAGACGTGTCCTGGCTCGACACCGGCGATGCCGCTGCCGTGGTCGCTCACGCGGATCACCGCCGAGTGGCCGACGACCTGGGACGAGACTTCCACCGTGCTTCCCTGGGGTGAATGTTGAATGGCATTGTCGATGATGGCGACGATTGCCCTGGTCAACGAGGTTTCCGGCACGGCGGCCGCCATGTCGGACGGAGAATGCAATTGGATGTGGACGCCGGTCTGCTCGGCCAGGGCGTCCAAGGAGGTGACCGCTGTGCGCAAGCACCCCACGACAGACGTTCGTAGGCCCTCGCCGGCCGCCGTGCCCTCGACCGTGAGCAGCATGTCGTCGAGCACTCGGGCCATGTTGGAGGTGTCATCATGGAGTTGGTGGACGACGTCGTCGATGGGCTTGCCGTTGTCCAACCGGCGCTGGAGGATCTGCACCCTGGATGACAGCGCCGTCAGGGGGGTACGCAGTTCGTGGCTGGCGTCGGCGACGAAGTGGCGTTGTAGCTGGAGGGCGTCGGCCAAGGGCTTCGCGGCGCGGCGGGCCATGAACCAGGCGACCAGGGACGTCAGGATGGGGCTGATGATCGCTAGGATGGCGACGGTCCAGATGACGTCGTACGCGTTGAGCCATCCCCATTGCGGCGGCCTCATGATGATGCGACCGTTCTCGGAGATCTGCTGATATCCGGGTGGGACCTGGACGGCTTTCACCATGGCGATGACGATCAGCGTCAGGCATCCCACGAAGACGACTCCGCCTGACGCGACGGCTACGGCGACACCGACGCCGACGGCGGCGTGCCGTACTCTTTCCTCGTCCGTCGGGGGCTGTGCCTCCGTGTGGACTGATCGCCTGGTGACTCTTGTCTTGGCGGCTTGTTGGTGGTGTCGGGCGGTCTGCGTCTTCGTGCGCCTGGGGGTGCGCGGGGCAATGCCTGGGCGTGCACTTGGTTTCTTCGGCGGTTGAGAGGGGACGGCGTTCGGGGCTGGAGGGGGGTACATGCTGGAGTCAGGTTGTTTTTGCTCGGCTCGTTCTTGCTCTGGTTCATTGGGCCGCGGGCCTGCCTCGGCGGGTCCCCCCCATGCGTCCTCGGGTCGTCCCTGTCGGGACTCCCCTGTGGGCATGGGTGGCCCCCCCGCCGGGCGCGGCTCCGTTACCGGACCCTGCTCCGGGGGTGGGCCCGGCGCGGGGCTCTCTTGCGGCTCGGTCATGAGGCGTCTCCTAGGCGATAGCCTTGGGAGCGTACCGTCTCGATTAAGTTTCGGTCGGTCTTGCGGCGGATGTAGTGGACGTAGGTGTCCACGGTGCCGGGGGTGTCGTCGGGGGAGAAGATGGTGGACAGGATCTCACCTCTCGAGAAGATGTGCTCGGGGGACTCGGCCAGCAGGGCTAGGAGGGCCGACTCTGTGGTGGTGAGGCTGATGCGGTCCCCGTACGGGTCGTAGAGGGTCTGGGTCTCGGGGACGAAGAGCCAATCTCCGATGTACGTCTTGCCGGTCTCGGCGGCGAATCCGCGGCGCAGGGCACGCAGGCGGGCCAGGAGCTCGTCGAAGTCGAAGGGCTTGGTCAGATAGTCGTTCGCGCCGCCGTCCAGTCCGGACACGCGGTCATCGATCGAGCCCAGGGCGGTGAGCATGAGGACGGGCGTGGTGATGCCCGCACGGCGTACCGCCTGAATCACGGCCACCCCGTCGATTCCGGGCAGGCGCCGATCGATCACCATGACCTCGTAATGCGCGTGGAGCGCACGGTCGAGCCCCTCCTCGCCCGTGGCGGCGTGATCGACGTCGTAGCTGTCCTGGAGGACTTCGACCACCATCTCGGCGATGGCCCGGTCGTCCTCGATAAAGAGCAACGCGGGATTCACAGTCCCATTCTCGCGGATCCAG
The DNA here is from genome assembly GCA_009780915.1 of Propionibacteriaceae bacterium. Lineage (GTDB taxonomy): Bacteria > Actinomycetota > Actinomycetes > Propionibacteriales > Propionibacteriaceae > WQYJ01. Next base: position 260 of record WQZD01000013.1, on the reverse strand, counting down.
GCTCAGAAATCACTCAGTAAGTCTCAGGTGGACGCTCGACACGGTGGTGCGGGCCGAGCGTCCAGAGCCAGAGTTATATAACTCATCGACACAGTGTCGCGGAGTTATATAACTTTTCATAACTCGCACATAACTGGTGGCGTGACCCCCTTGGTTAGGTCCACGAGTTGTGAGAGTCGTCTTGATGCCAGCTCCGGTTGGCGGAAGGATGGTTTCCATGCCTGGACGGAAAGCTCGGCGTCATTCGCTGGAACAGATCG
>WQZD01000012.1 GCA_009780915.1 Propionibacteriaceae bacterium | reverse complement strand
GCCGCAGCCGAACGCAACGGACTCCTCACACCAGACGCCTCACCGACACCGCCCCCGCCCAACCTCGACGAACCGCCATGTTGACCAAACACGAAAGTCCACCACCAGAGGGGACTTGACCCAGATCTCGGGGGCTGATGACGCGGCGGCGCAACTCTTGATGGCCAGAGCCACCGGCAACTTCCGACGGGGAAACGAGAAACATCGGGGCTAATGGATGGTGGAGTCGGCGGTGACCCGGCGCCATGGTGTCCGCCTGAATCCCAGCCGCTCATGATAGTTAGGCGTTATCAAACCATCATCATGATAGTAATGAAACTATCACTCGTGTGGTGACACGATGTCATTGGGATGTCGAATTGTGCACGGTAGGACGCGAGAACCGGTGGCCGTGTCCTCGCTGTCCATCGTCTTTCCGTGACTGTAATTTCGCAACAAAAGGGGATTCGCGTTTTTTGTCAGTGGCTTTGGCCAGAATGGTGACCATGAATGAACGAGACATATCATTGGCGCCAGTCGCCACATGCTTCGGGGCACAGGCGGCCGCCGATCCGCTGTACGTCAGCTATCACGACACTGAATGGGGACGCCCCACGACCAGCGAGGTGGCGCTGTTCGAGCACATCTGCCTGGAGGGGTTCCAGGTCGGCCTGTCGTGGCGCACCGTGCTCCATAAGCGTCAGGCGTTCCGCGAGGCCTTCGCTGATTTCGACGTCGAAGCCATCGCCAGGTTCACTGAAGACGACGTGGCGCGTCTGATGACCAACGCCGCGATCATCCGAAACCGGGCGAAGATCAACGCGTGCATCGGTGCCGCCCGCATCGTCTGCCAGATGCACGAGGACGGCGAAACTCTGGTCGCGTTAGTCGACAGATTCAGACCGCCGAGTCATCATCGTCCTGAGGTGGGCGCCGACGTCCCGGCTGACACTGCGGAATCAGCGGCGCTGGCGAAACATCTGCGCAGTCGAGGCTTCCGATTCGTCGGCCCCGTGAACGTCTACGCCACCATGCAAGCCTGCGGGATCGTCAACGATCACATTGTCGGCTGCGCCATTGGCGATGAGATCGGGTGAGGGGCGGACGCGAGTCGCCGGGGTTGCTGCTTTGCCCAAGCCTACTGGCCGCCAGAGCCGAATCCGTCTGGATGCACAGGTTAGTCCGTCTGGGATCCACGCTGTGATTCGCGGGTGGCCCACGATGGGAGAATGGAGACATGCCACCAACCTCGACCCGGCTCGTGCTGCGTGAGATGACAGCTGACGATCTGCCCGACCTGGCATCCATGCTGCAAGACCCGCAAGCCATGATGGCCTACGAAGGACCGTTCACCGACGCCGAGGTGCAAGCCTGGCTCGACCGTCAACTCTCCAATTACGCTCGCGACGGATATGGCCTGTGGGCAGTCACGCTCGGTGGGGCGATGATCGGGCAGTGCGGCATCACCTGGCAAAACATCGACGGGACGCGTTGCCCCGAGATCGGCTATCACATCAAACGCGCCTATTGGCGTCACGGTTACGCCGTCGAGGCTGCCGCCGCCTGCCGCGACTATGCGTTCGACACACTCGGCATGGATGAGGTCTTCGCCCAGGTGCGCGACACGAACATCGCGTCGATGAACGTCGCCATCCGGGTCGGCATGACGATCCGATCACGGTTCGTCAAGAACTATCGGGGTGTCGGCATGCCCCACTACGCGTTCAGCGTCCGCAAAGCCTGAAGGCACGCCGTCCGTCACTCGGAGCGTCCTTCTTTGCCCTTCGTGCGGCACGACGTCAGTGTCCCAGCAGGGCGAGTGGCACCACCGCCACTCCGTCCTTGCGCCGGTAGGCGTAGGCCCCGGTGTTAATCAGCACCTTGTCAATCACGCGGTCTGGCATCTGTTGCTCCAGCCAGTTCAAGTGCGTGACATCCGGCGGGCGCACCGCCGTGGCGATGCCATAGGCTATCAACTACTGTTTGAGCAAGGTGGGACGAGTGCCTGGAAAGTGCGATGTAGTAGCAGACGTTATTCATTGCCTAGTTTCTTGAATGGCAGTGGCTGGCGATCCATATTCTGGATCCTGCGCGCGTGACCCACGCGGTCGCCTTACCACTGCAGATCATTCAACTTGACCATTTCAGATCATTCTACTTGACCATTTCAGACATGTCGCTTGACCATTTCAGACATGCACACGTCGGACGGGGCGAGCGCATATGCGCGTCGGAGTACCACTGAGCCAGCGATGGGTGCTGGGGTGTTTTCGGCTAGACCCTGGCTCATGTTATGACGGTCGAGCGGCGAGTCCACGTGAAACTCATGAGATTGATTGCATGGGCATAGAAGACCCCGGAACGATCCCCACAGGAAAACAAAGAACGAGGGCAGTACCATGCACTGCCCTCGTTCTTCCTTGGGGTGGCTAACCGGGCTTGAACCGGCGACCCTCAGAACCACAATCTGATGCTCTACCAACTGAGCTACAGCCACCATGGCGCCTCGCGGGCGCCGAGAGACTAGTGTACGGGATGATGTCCCTCACATGGAAATTGTGGGTCTTGGTGAGGTCGTCAGAGGTGTGGGGGAGCGGTGGCACGGAGTCGGCTGGGACTGAGTCTTGGGCCTGTACGGGTCGTGATTCTCGCAGTGGCGACACGTACCCCCGGTGCAGAGCCGCAATCGGAGAAACCACCAACCTCCCCCGAGTAGTGAGTCATCCCCGGGGGCACGAACCGTTACTCCATCATCCACGGGGGCGCGAACCGTGCATTTCAGACCGAAAAAGCACGGTTCGTGCCCCCACGGAAATCCAGGGGGCACGAACCGTGCAACTCAACCCCGAAAACAGACAGTTCGCGCCCCCTCGGCCGCACCGAGCCCCGCGTATCCGGCCTCGCGTATCCGGCCTCGCGTATCCGGCCTCGCGTATCCGGCCTCGCGTATCCGGCCTCGCGTATCCGGCCTCGCGTATCCGGCCTCGCGTACCCGGCCTCGCGTACCCGGCCCCGCGTACCCGGCCCCAACCCCGGACGGCGTCATGCAGCCAGAACGACGGCGTCGTCAGGCGACCCCTTCGTCCCGCCGCCCCATCCCACGCCAGTCCCCCCTTCATCAACCGATATGTGTGGCCCGCAGGGCGCTCAGCACGAGGGCCACGCTGGGGATGCGGCCGGCGCCGGGGCGGTACACGGCCTCCACGCGTCGCCCGGTCAACTCGGGGGCGTCTCGGACGACCACGGACCTGCTGTGATACGCGGACAGCGCGATCTTCGGCAGGACGGACACCGCCAGCCCTTGACTGACGATGGACTGCACCACGACATAGTCGTCGGTCTCATGGCTGATTCGCGGCTCGAATCCGGCCCGACGGGCCATCCCGACAAGGTGCTCCCGGCACCGAGGGCACCCGGCCACCCACTCCTGGTCGGCGAGGTCGCCCAGGTGGAGGTCCTCCTGATGGGCGAGGGGGTGCGTCGGAGGAAGGACGAGAAGTACGGGGTCGACCCCCAGGGGCACCCGCTCGAACCCCTCGTCGATGTCGTCGACGCCCTCGACGTCCGAGTAGCCGAAGGTGACTGCCAGGTCGACCTCGTCCGCACGGAGCGACGCCAGGGCGTCGTCGGGTTCGGCTTCGATGAGCCGTACGTGGAGACCTCCACCGCCCTGGTCGTTCAGGATCTTCATCGCGTGGGGGATGATCGTTGCCAGGGCGGAGGGGAAGGCCGCCAGGCGTACGGTCCCGGCACGGCAGTGTCGCAGTTCGTCGAGTTCCTGCCACGCGGCGTCCAAGTGGGAGGCGACAGCCTCGGCGTGCGCCATGAGGGCGTGCCCGGCGGGAGTGGGGACGACCCCGGTCGGCCGACGCAGGATCAGGGGCATGCCCACCGACTTCTCGAGGGCTGCGATGTGTTGGGTGACGGCGGGTTGCGTCCATCCCAGGGCACGGGCGCCGGCGGAGATCGATCCGGCGGTGACGACGGCGTGGAAGATGAGGACTCGACGTGGATCTAGTGCCATAAGCACAGCTTATAGGAATCACAAGAATGACGGGTATTCCTCATGGATGAAGAACGCGGCAGACTTGTGTCCATGACACTTCGCACCGTCGGGCTCATCGGGGGCATGAGCTACCATTCCACCGTCGACTACTACCTGGGGATCAACGACGCCGTGGCCCACGCCGTCGGTGGACACGCGTCGGCCCCGATACTTCTCAGCTCCCTGGATTTCCAGCAGGTACGAGACCTGCAAGTGGTCGAGGACTGGCCGGCGGCGGGACGACTGCTCGCCCACCATGCCCGAATCCTCCAGGACGCGGGCGCCCACGCCGTCCTCATCTGCACCAACCTGATGCACAAGGTGGCCCCCGCCGTGCAAGACGCCATCGACATACCCCTGATCCACATCGCGGACGCCGTCGCCCGGGCCGCCACCGACCGGGGGGTGACCTCGCTGGGCATCATGGGCGCCGGGTGGACCATGCGCGAGGACTTCTACGCCGACCGGCTCACCCTCGGCGGCATCCACCCGGTGAGGGCTGGCGCGGACGACGCCGACCTGACCGACCAGATCGTCTTCGACGAGTTGACCCAGGGCGTCGTCCTGGACTCCTCCAAAGAGAAGCTCTTGGGCGTCGTCGAGAGGTTGGTCGGGGACGGGGCGGACGGGGTCGTCCTCGGATGCACAGAGCTCCCGCTCATCTTGTCGGACGGGGACGCGACCGTCCCCTTGATCGACTCGACGAAGGCCCATGTGCGCGCAGCCGTGGACTTCATCCTCGGTGAGCGGGACTAAGGGACGTCCACGAAGCGCGGGAGGGGCCCCGCTCAGTCCGCGTGGGGCGTGTGAGCCGTGTGGAACGGCGAGGCCGGGGTGAAGGTGTCGTACTGGCCGGCGATGTGGCGGGCCTGCTCCCTGGTCAGCCCCGGCTGGTCGACGAAGACCGTCTCACGATAGAAGCGCAACTCGTTGATGGAGTCCTGGATGTCGCCCAGAGCTCGGTGGTGTCCGTGTTTCTCAGGGGCCGAGAAGAAGGTACGGGGGTACCACCGCCGCACCAACTCCTTGATGCTGGACACGTCGATGTTGCGGTAGTGAAGGTAGCCCTCCAGCGTCGGCATGTCCCGTGCCAGGAACGCGCGGTCGGTGCCGATGCTGTTGCCCGCCAGGGGCGCCTTCTCGGGCTCGGTGACGTGCTGGCGAACGTACGCGAGGACCTGCTCCTCGGCTTCGGCGAGAGTCACGCCTGACGCCAAAGCGTCGAGGAGCCCCGACGAGGAGTGCATCTGGTGGACCACATCGCCCATCTGGGCGAGCGCCTGCTCCGGCGGGGCGATGATCACGTCGACGCCGTCGCCCAGCACGTTGAGGTCGGCGTCCGTGACGAGGACGGCCACCTCGATCAGCGCATCGTTGACGACGCTCAGGCCAGTCATCTCACAGTCGATCCACACCAAGTTCTCCATTCTGCCTATCCTAGTGCCCACTGAGCGGGCATTCCCCGGCATTCGGGGGCTGGGACATCTCTAGTACGAGATGACGGATACTGCTCACCGACGCGACAGCGCCCGCGCGGGTGGGCCGACAGGGGGGTCATGCCCCCTGCTCACGACTCCTGTGAGCGGATGTGCGTCGTCCCGGCGGCCGAGTGGCGGATCCAGTACCCCAGCCATCCGGCCACGCCGACGGCGACGACCCCCAGGCAGACGGTGGCCACGCCGAGCGTGAACAGGCTTGTCACGGCTGACAAGAGCAGGGGCCCCACGGCATTGCCCGTGTCGCCGAAGAGGCGCCAGCCGGAGAGGAACTGGGGCCGTCCCACAGGCGGCGAGGCGTCCGATCCCAGGGTCATGACGATCCCCGACCCGATGCCGTTGCCCAGCCCCAGGACGCACGCGACCACGATCACCCACCCGGGGGAGTGCGCGAGGGCCAGAGTCGCCAGGCCCACGCCGAGGACGAGCATGCTCGGCATCGCCACCCACATCCGGCCGAACCTGTCCATGACGAACCCGCCGAAGAAGAACAGGCTCATGTCGATCCCCATCGACACGGCGTAGATCAAGGAGGTGTGCGAGGGGTCCAGGCCCAACGACTCGCACCACAGTGGAAGGACGGTCTGGCGCACGGCCCGGACCAGCCCCACGCCCAGGACCCCCACGCCCAAGGTGAGGAAGGTGTGCATGTGGGCGCGCAGGACGGTGAACAGCTTCGGGCCCTCGCCGCCGGCCGCCCGACGGGTCTGAACCTCGTCGGGCAAGTCGGGCAGGAGCATGGTCACACACGCCGCCCCGATGCTCATGATGGCGGCGAAGCCGTACGCGGCGTTGAGGTTCCACACCCCGATGATCGCCGCGCCGATCAGGGGGCCGATGAAGCCGCCGATGCGGAACGTGCCGCCGAGCGACGACAGCGCCCGGGCGCGAAACTTCAGGGGCATGGCTTCGGTGATGTAGCTCTGGCGGGCCAGTCCGAACACCGACCCGGACAGTCCGAAGGCGAACACGGCGACGGACAGGACGGGCAACGAGGTCGCGAGGAAGGCGATCCCCAGCCACAAGGCGTCCCAGAGGCAGGCCACGGCGATGGCCCTCTTCTCGCCGAGCCGTGTGGCCACCCAACTCGCCGGCAAGTCCCCGACGATCTGTCCCACGCCCGTCAACCCGGTGATGAGGGCTGACAGGGCCACGGACGCGCCGAGGTGCAGGGCCGACAGGGCCACCAGGGGAGTGACGGCGCCATAGCCGATGGTGGACAAGATCGTGGGGCCGTACGCTGAAGTGATGAAGCGCGGCCAAGAGAAGGACTGTGGCATCGGGTCGGACATGATCAGGTCCACTCTAACGGGTCCACCGTGAGGAACGGTCGCGTTTCACTACGAGATACGAGTAGAAACAAGTATGTTTTCATTTTGCCGACTTCTGTGTTGGCGTTAGAATGAGTCCGCCCAGCCCCGTTAGCTCAGCTGGATAGAGCTGCAGACTTCTAATCTGTAGGTCACAGGTTCGAATCCTGTACGGGGCGCCCCTGTCGCCCCAGCAATCGAATCTCGTTGTTTCGCCCCCGACTAGGCATGGGGCCCCGACCGGCTATCCTTGAACTGTGGCCGTTGCAGACATGACATCCGACGCAGTGGAGGCGTACCTCCGTCGGCGTACGGGTGTCGCCCCGTCCAGGGCCGGCATGCCGTGGTACGGCCGCCTGCGCGTGTCGACATGGACGTGGACTGCGTGCGCGTTCGTCATTCTCGCGGGTGCGTCCTTGTGGACGCTGATGGCCGATGTGATGAGATCGAGGACCGCCGACGACGGCACGGTCATCCCGGGCCTGAACTCGGACGCCTTGTGGCTGTCCGCGTCCAAAGCGGCGCCCACCATGATCTTCTGGCTCGTCTGCTTCATCCTCGTCGACCGCTACAAACCCCAGAGGTTGCTGGTGTGGGTGATCGCCCTGGGCTGGGGGGCCTGCGTGGCCGTCACGGGGGCGTACTACATCAACAGCTGGGTGGGGGCCCAGATGGCCGTCGTCGACGACACGTCCGGTGTGTCGGCGATCCGCGTCGCCGTCTTCGTCGCGCCCTTCGTCGAGGAGGCCATGAAGGCCTCGATCATCTTCCTGATCGTCGTCCTGGACCGCAATCGATTCTCGTCACGTGTGTCGGGCGCCGTCGTCGGAGGGTTGGCTGGCGCCGGTTTCGCCTTCACGGAGAACATCATCTACTACGCCCGTGCCATCGTGTACGGCTCGTACACCTCCGGCACCGGGGACGTCATGGCGTACCTGAACCACATGGTGTACATGCGTGGGGTGCTGACCTGCTTCGGCCACCCGCTGTTCACGCTGATGACCGGGGTCGGCGTGGCTTTCGGCGTCACCAGCAGATCCAAGATCGTCCGTGTGGTCGCGCCGGTCTCCGGGTACCTCCTGGCGGCCCTCCTGCACATGTTCTTCAACTGGCAGTCGTCCATCATCTCCGAGGATCAACTGATCCCGCTGCTCGTCATCATCGCCTGGCCGATCGTCGCGATCGTGGCTGTCCGCGTGGCCATCTCCTCGGTCCGGCAGGGGCGTACGGTCGCCCATCGCCTGGGCGACTATGTCACGATGGGCTGGCTGCCCGCATCCTATCCCGCGGCCCTGTCGACGCTGCGCCGGCGGGCGTGGACGCTGGTCATGAGCCTGTGGCACGGCCATCCGGTACGGACATGGGTCCTGCAGACGCGCGCCACCGAACTGGCCCTCCTCCGCGAGGCCGTCACCCGTGGGACCGTGGACGCCGGAGGGCTGTGGAGGGAACACCAATTGATCAATGAGATCGCCTCCTTGGCCCGGCGCGGTGCCGTGGTCGACGGGAGGGGATTGCGGCCCTACTGGCCGTGGAACGCCCGTCGGCGCCGATCCCTGTCCACCAGGATCCCGTCGCACGGAATGATCGATAAACCGCCTATGGCACTGGGGTCGAAATTAAAGTATTCTGCTAGTGATCCTCGTTGGGGACCACCGACATGACAAGCATCGACGAAGCCGAGATGGGGAGAGGAGGTCAGATGGGGGAGACTTTGTCTGCTCTCCTGGCACAGCTTCGCGACGGGCTGTTTCAGGTGAGACTGGCCCTGCCCCTTCCCGGAGCCGCCGAGACGAGACAATGGACGGTCAAGGCGATCAGCCAACTGGACGATTACATCAGGCCCCGCCTGAACACCATCGAGGCGCCTGTCCTCGCGGTGGTCGGCGGATCGACGGGCGCTGGGAAGTCCACGCTGGTCAACTCCCTCATGGGCAGGATGGTGACCTCGGTCGGGGTGATCCGCCCGACGACCAAGACCCCCGTCCTCATCCATCATCCCGAGGACGTGCGCTGGTTCGACACCAGCCGGATCCTGCCGGAGCTGGCCCGCACAACCGAGCCCGGCGTCACCACGCATGCCCTGCAACTCGTGCCCTCCCATGCCTTGCCCGAGGGGTTGGCCATCCTCGACGCCCCCGACATCGACTCGGTGGACGTCGAGAACCGCAGTCTGGCTGCTCAGTTGCTGTCGGCTGCCGACCTGTGGCTGTTCGTGACCTCGGCGGCGAGGTATGCGGACGCGGTCCCCTGGGACTATCTGGCCAAGGCGGCGGAACGCAGCATGGCGCTCGGCGTCGTGGTCGACCGGGTCCCTCCGGCTGCCATGTCGGCCGTCCCCGAGCACCTGGCTCGCATGATGACCGACCGTGGGCTGGGGGAGTCGCCGCTGTTCGCCGTGCCGGAGACGGTCACGGACTCCCAGGGGTTATTGCCGCTGGCGGCGGTGGAGCCGATCCAGTCCTGGCTCAACTATCTGGCGTCCAACCAGATCACCCGGACCAAGGTGGTCATGGGCACCCTCAACGGCGCCATCGCCTCCCTGGAGAAGGGGATCGGCGGCGTCGCGGGCCATGTCTTCGCCCAGAACCAGGCGCTCGCCCAGCTGAGGGCCGACGCGGACACGATCTTCACCGAGGCGATACGGCTCGTGCGCTCCCAGAGCTGCGACGGGACGCTGCTGCGTGGCGAGGTGATGGCCAGGTGGCAGGACTTCGTGGGCACGGGAGACTTCATGCGCGCTCTCGAATCGGGGGTCGGACGGATCCGCGACCGCATCACCCGCGTCGTGACGCGCGAACCTGACAAGGCGCTCGATGTGAAAGTCGCTGTCAAATCAGGATTGGAAGCCTTGGTGATCGAGGCCGGGCAGTCGAGCGTCGAGCACGTCGAGGCGTCCTGGATGGCCAATCCCGCGGGACGGCATGTGATCGAGTGGACGGGCGCGGACGTGGCGACGGTGTCCGTCGACTTCCCCGACCAGGTCTCCGAGGCGATCCGCGCCTGGCAAGACGACGTCGCCGCCATCGTGGCCTCGGAGGGTGCGGGCAAGCGTACGAAAGCACGTCTGGCCGCCCTCGGCGTCAACGCGGCCGGGGTCTCGGTGATGCTGCTGGTCTTCGCCCACACGGCCGGGGTCACCGGGGCGGAGTTGGGCATCGCGTCGGGCACGGCCGTCCTCGCCCAGAAGGTGCTCGAACTGATCTTCGGCGACGAGGCGGTGCGTCGATTGACCGCGAGCTCCGAACAACGGCTCGCGGAGCGCGTCGAGGCCGTGCTCAGGGCCCAGCAGGCCCACCTCCTGGCGGAGACTGTGGACCGTTTCCCCGCCGAGACCGTGGATCCCGCGGTGTTGGTACGAGTCGGCGCCGAGATCGGTCAATTGCGCGCCGCTCAGATGAGCCAACTCGAAGACCTCGCCATCGCCGAGACGGAGGCGGCCAGCACGCATGTGGACGCCGGACTCGTGGCGTACTGGGAAGGAGGCCCGGGTGCCTGACCTCGAACACGACCGTGCCGACCTGGTGGTCGCCGTCGACGCGTGCAAGGGGCGGATCGACGCTTCCGTCTTGAACCAGGTACGCGCGGTCATCGACCGTGTCGACCGTCGCTTGGCCCTGTCGAGGGACGTCACCGTGATCGCCATCGCAGGCGCGACCGGGTCGGGGAAGTCCTCCTTGTTCAACGCCCTGACGCGCACGGCCCTGGCCGAGCCGGGGATCCACCGCCCGATGACGCAGACGGCGATGGCCGTCACCTTCGGGGACACCGACACGTCGGACCTGTTGGATTGGCTGCACATCTCGCGTCGCCACACGATGGTCGGCCGTGACCTGGACGGGATCGTCCTCATCGACATGGTCGACAATGATTCCGTCGCTGTGAGCCACCAGCAGGAGGTCGACCGTCTGCTGGAGGTGGTGGACGAGTTCTTGTGGGTGGTGGACCCGCAGAAGTACGCGGACGCCGTCCTGCATGAGAAGTACGTGAGGCCGTTGGCCTCCCATGGCGAAGTGATGACCTTCGTCCTGAACCAGATCGACCGGCTCCCCGAGGAACAAGTGGGTCAGATCTACCACGATTTCGTCCGCCTGCTCCACGAGGACGGGATCGCGAATCCCACCATCTACCAGGCCTCCGCGCTCAACGGCGCGGGGATCGGCGTGCTGCGCCACCACATGGGCGACGTGGCGGCATCGAAGCAGTCCATGATCCGACGCCGCGAGGCTGACATCATCGTCCAAGCCCGGGCGCTGTCGGAGCGGATCGGCAGCACGCCGGCCGGCGTCTTGGGCAAGAGCCATGTCACCACCATCGCCAACGCGTGCATGGAAGTGGCGGGGGCCAAGCAGATCGGGGACGCCGTCCAGGCGGGGATCACGCGCCGAGGCCGGGTCGCGACGGGGTGGCCCTGGCTGGGATGGCTGACCCGGATGAGGTCCGATCCGCTCAAGCGACTCCACCTGGACAAGTACACCTCACACCCGTCGTCGTTCGACGTTCCTGAGCTGACACGGGCCTCTGCCGTGGTCCACCCGGTGGCCCGAGCGCGGATCGACACCGCGTTGCGCGTGATCGGGGACGACGCCACGGCCCGGCTTCCCCATGGATGGCGCGCCGTGATGGATCGCCTCGTCAAGAGCCAGGCGGCCACGCTGCCCGACGTCATCGACCGTGCCGTGATGTCCACCGACCTCGGTCTCGGCGAGGGGCATGGATGGTGGAAAGGCGTACGGGCCGTGCAATGGACAATCTTCGCCCTCACCATCGTCGGACTGCTCTGGCTGGCGGCGAACCTGGTGATGACGTTCTTCCTTGCTATGCCGGGTTTGCCCATGATGAGGATCGGCGCCCTGCCGCTGCCCACATGGCTGATTATCGTCTGCGTGGTGGTCGGCATCCTGCTCGCCGTGTTCTCCCGTGTCGGGGTGGTCGTGGGGGCGAAGGCCACGTCAGCCCGTGCGGTGGCCCGTCTGCGTCGCGCCATGGAGGCCGTCGCGGCCGACACCGTGATCACGCCGATCAACGAGGAGTTGGGGCGGCACGATTCCGCCCAGGAGGCGCTCGCTCGGATCCTGAAGTGAGTTGTCCACAGCCCACGATTTTCGTGTCGAGTTATCCACAGATTCCATCCGTCCCGTCATAACCATGGGGTGGCACGCCATGGTCTGTCATGGATAGGAAAGGAGTCCTCATGGAATCAACTATGACATTGACAGGTTATGTGGGACACAATATTGAACTGAAACAAACGAATGGCGGTGTGTCGACGGTGAGCTTCCGGGTGGGGAGCACCCCTCGGATCCGGACCCAAGACGGATGGACGGACGGGGTCACCACGTGGATGACCATCGTGTGCTACCGCGCCCTGGCGGAGCATGTGGCCCGGTGCGTGTACAAGGGCGACCCCGTCATCGTCCATGGAAAGGTGCGCACCCAGTCGTGGGCCGACTCCACGGGCGCCCAACACGAGAGGATGGTGATCGAAGCGGGAGCCGTGGGACATGACCTGAGTCGCGGGGTGTCCGCCTTCGCGCGACCGGCGGTCCATGTGGACCAGCCCTCGATGCCGGCGGAGGTCGCCCCTGACCGCCGCGAACTGGTGGACGACGACGGTGTGATCACCACGTCGTTCGTTCCAGACGAGGACGGTGCGATGGCGGACGAGGAACTGGTGTTGGCGGCCTAGACGCTCATGTCGTCCGGGGTGTCATCATGTCGCCCGCCACTGTCCGTCGCGAGAGCTGGGATGAGGTTCCTCGTGATGGATGGTGGCGGGCGGCGCTGACGCCATCGGTTCGGGGTACCTGGCATAATATGTCGATAGCCCGGCACGCGTGTGGCCGGACTGGAGACTTCAAGGAGACCCATGGCCGAGTTCATTCTCACAATGCACAACGTACGTAAAGCGCTTGGTGAGAAGGTGATTTTCGAGAACGTCACCATGTCCTTCTTCCCCGACGCCAAGATCGGGGTCGTCGGGCCGAACGGTGCTGGGAAGTCGACGCTGCTCAAGCTCATGGCGGGACTGGAGAAGCCCAATAACGGCGAGGTCCTCCTGTCGAAGGACGCCACGGTGGGGATCCTCATGCAGGAGCCTTCGCTGACACCGGGGAAGACCGTCCTGGAGAACATCCAGGAGGCGGTCCAGGACACCCTGGCCAAGCTGGATCGCTTCAACGAGATCTCCGCCGCCATGGCCGATCCCGAGGCGGACTTCGACGCCCTCCTCGCGGAGATGGGTGAGCTTCAGGGCGAACTCGATCATCGTCAGGCCTGGGACATCGACGCCCAGTTGGAGCAGGCGATGGACGCCCTGCGGTGCCCGGAGCCGGACATGATCGTCGACGTGCTCTCCGGCGGGGAGCGACGCCGTGTGGCCTTGTGCAAGCTCCTCTTGCAGCAGCCCGACCTGTTGTTGCTCGACGAGCCCACCAACCACTTGGACGCGGAGTCGGTGAACTGGCTGGAAGGACACCTGAAGAACTACCCGGGCGCCGTCCTCGCGGTCACCCACGACCGGTACTTCCTCGACAACGTCGCCAGTTGGATCTGCGAAGTCGACCGGGGCCAGCTCCACCCGTACGAGGGCAACTACTCCACCTACCTGGAGACGAAGAGGGCCCGACTGTCCATCGAAGGGAAGAAGGACGCCAAGAGGGCCAAGATCTTGGAACGAGAACTCGACTGGGTCCGCTCGAACCCCAAGGCCCGCCAAGCCAAGAGCAAGGCGCGTCTGGCTCGGTACGAGGAACTGGCGGCTGAGGCGGAACGTAACCGTCCGTTGGATCTCGCGGAGATCAACATCCCCGCGGGTCCGCGTCTGGGCTCCGACGTGATCGAGGCGACCCACCTGGCCAAGGGCTTCGACGACCGCGTGCTGATCGACGACCTGTCGTTCTCGCTGCCCAGGGCCGGCATCGTCGGGGTCATCGGCCCCAACGGGGTGGGGAAGACCACCCTGTTCAAGATGCTGATCGGCGAGGAGGCTCCCGACTCCGGGAACGTGAAGGTCGGTTCGACGGTGTCGTACAGCTACGTCGACCAGGGGCGCACCGGGCTCGAGCCCGGCAAGAACGTGTGGCAGGTCGTCTCGGATGAGTTGGACTTCATCAAGGTCGGCAGTTTCGAGATGCCGAGCCGCGCCTATGTCGCATCCTTCGGCTTCAAGGGGCCGGATCAGCAGAAACTGGCCGGTGTCCTCTCGGGCGGGGAGCGCAACAGGCTCAACCTGGCCATGACCCTCAAGCAGGGGGGCAACGTCCTCCTCCTCGACGAGCCGACCAACGACCTCGACGTGGAGACCTTGCAGTCCCTCGAAGACGCTCTGTTGGACTTCCCCGGCTGCGCCGTGGTGATCTCCCACGACCGCTGGTTCCTCGACCGGGTGGCCACCCACATCCTGGCCTGGGAGGGCGACGACGAGGATCCGGCTCGCTGGTTCTGGTACGAGGGCAACTTCGAGGACTACGAGAAGAACAAGGTCCAGCGTCTCGGCGTGGAAGCGGCCCGTCCTCACCGGACCACCCATCGCCGTCTCACCAGGGACTGACGTCACTCTCGTACACGTCAACCTGGCCGGTCGCCGGTCGGGTTGACGTTGATCAGCCCGAAGGTCCCATGTGTCGGGACATCTGCGGCCTGCGGCGGCGTCCTGCTGTGGCAGGGCGTCCGACGCGGGTAGGCTGATGCCCATGTTGTTCGATCCTCTGACTCTGAGGGGGCTGACCATCCGCAATCGCGTGTGGATGCCGCCCATGTGCCAATACACCGTCACTGCCCGTGACGGGGTCCCCACCGACTGGCATCTCGTCCACTACGGCGCCCGCGCCGCGTCGGGCTTCGGCCTGATGGTGATCGAGGCCACGGCTGTGAAGCCCGAGGGGCGGATCTCCGTCCAGGACCTCGGTCTGTGGGACGACTCCCAGATCGACGGTTTCGCACGGATCGCCCGTTTCGCCCACGACCACGGTGCCGCCGTCGCCGTGCAACTGGCACACGCGGGTCGCAAAGGGTCGACATGGCCCGACCAGCCGACCGCGTCTGCCGGGCTCCAGTCCATCGACGAGGGCGGATTCGAGCCGGTGGGCCCCACGGACGCCCCCTTCCCAGGTCTGGCGACGCCCCGGGCTTTGAGCGCCGACGAGGTGGCCGCCATCCCTGACGCCTTCGCCGCCGCCGCCGCACGCGCGGACGCGGCCGGGCTCGACGTCGTCGAGATCCACGCGGCTCACGGCTACCTCCTCCATCAGTTCTATTCCCCGGTGTCCAACACGCGCACCGACCAGTACGGCGGCGACTTCGACGGGCGCACTCGTCTGACCCGCGAGGTCGTGGAGCGGGTACGGCAGGTGTGGCCGCAATCCAAACCGCTCTTTGTGCGCCTGTCCGCCACGGACTGGGTCGACGACGGGTGGGGGACCGAGGACACCGTGCGGTTGTCCCGGATCCTGAAAGCTCTGGGCGCCGATCTGATCGACGTGTCCACCGGCGGCAACCTCCTCGCCACCATCCCCATCGGCCCCGGGTACCAGGTCTCCTTCGCGGAGCAGGTGCGTCACCAGGCGGGAATCCCGACCACCGCTGTCGGGCTCATCACCGAGCCCTTCCAGGCGGAACAGATCCTCCGCAGCGGGCAAGCCGACGCGGTCATGATCGGACGGGAGGCCCTGCGCAATCCCGGGTGGCCCGAGCAGGCCGCGGCCGCCCTGAACTCGCCCAGCCCTCTGGCTGGCCCCTACCGTCGAGGAGCTCTCCCGCGACGTTGATCCGGGAATCAGCCACGCCGCACAGGCCGTGACGAACGTCGCCCCACCATGGAGGCGTCCTCGCGGGGACGCTGGCACGCGGTCTCGGCGACGTGGGACGTCATCGCAGATGGGCCGCCAAGAGTTCGGCGAGGGTCATCGCCTGCCGGTCGGTGAGGTCGTGAACTTGCTTGCGACAGGAGAAGCCGTCGGCCAAGACGATGGCGTCGGGGTGAGCGGCGAGGGTCGGAAGCAATTGGGTCTCGGCGACCGCGACGGATGTGTCGTAGTGACCGATCTCCACGCCGAAGTTCCCCGCCAGTCCGCAGCATCCGCCCACCGTCGTCAGCGTGGCGCCCGCGCGCGCCAACAAAGCGGCGTCCGTGTCGAAGCCCAGCACGGAGGCGTGGTGGCAGTGGGGCTGGGCCACGATCTCGTGCCCGGTGAGGTCCGGCGGAGTCCAGGTCTCGTCCCTCGTGAGCAGCTCGGCCAGGGTGTGGATCGCGCCGGCCACCGTGGCCACCCTCGGGTCGTCGACCAGATCCGCCGCGTCCGTACGCCATACGGACATGCAACTGGGCTCCACGCCCACGATGGGGATCCCCTGCTCGGCGACGGGGGCGAGTTGGTCGAGCGCCGCCCGGATCTGGCGAGCCGCGCCTTCCAGTTGGCCGGTGGTGATCCAGGTCAGCCCGCAACAGGCGGTCCGCTCCAGGAAGCGAGGGGCGTAACCGGCGTCGACGAGGACGCGGAGCAACGCCGGGACGGCCGTGCCCTCGAAGCAGTCGGTGAAGGAGTCGACCCACACGACGACAGGCTTGCGTGCCACGACCGGCGCGTCCTCGGGAAGGGGTGTGGCACGGGCGCGCCGGGAGGCGAAGCGGGGGAGCGGACGACGGGGGTCCACTCCGGCGAGCCGGGTGGCGAGTCGGCCCACGCCGGGCAGAGTCAGCACGCGGTTGACCAGAGGTCCGGTACGGGTGGCGGTCACCAGGCGTCCCCACCTCGGCAGCCAACCCAGGCTGTAGTGGCTGGTCGGGCGGAGCTTCCCGCGGTGGCGCTGATGGAGGACGTACGACTTCGCGGAGGCGATGTCCACGCCCGTGGGACAGTCCGTGGAACACCCCTTGCACGCCAGGCACAGGTCCAGGGCCTCTGCCACCTCGGGGGAGTCCCAACCGTGGATCAGGGTGCCGTTGACGAGCTCCTGGAGGACCCTCGCACGGCCACGGGTGGAGTCCTTCTCTTCTGAGGTGGCCTGGTAGGAGGGGCACATGACCCCGGCCGGGTGGGCGGCCACGCACGAGCCGACCCCCGTGCAGCGGTGGACCTGGGCGGAGAACCGCGGGTGGGCCTTCGCCAGCGGGCTGTGGGCCACGGCGGCGTACCGCACATCCTGGTCCAGAGGCGCCGGGTCGCAGATCACACCGGGATTGAGGTTCCCCTCGGGGTCGAAGATGTGTTTGACGGCGGAGAACAATGACAGGGCCTGCGGGGAGTACATCCACGGCAGCAGGTCCGAGCGGGCGCGCCCGTCCCCGTGCTCCCCGGAGACCGAGCCGCCGAAACTCGCCACGAGCTTCGCGGAGTCGGTGACGAACTGCCGGTAGCGGGCGAGTCCCCCCGGTTCGGTCAGCGGGAAGTCGATCCGGGCATGCACACAGCCCTCCCCGAAGTGCCCGTACGGCAACGCGTGGAACCCGTACTGGTCCAACAGCGCCTCGAAGGCGCGCAGGTAGGCGCCTAGGTGCTCGCTGGGCACCGCGGCGTCCTCCCATCCGGGGTAGGCCGGCTTGGCGAGGCTCACTCCGGCCAGACCCGCGCCGTCGGAGCGGATCTTCCACAGGGCGGCGGCTTGGGCCGGGTCCCGGACCACCCATCCGTCGACGCACGCGCTGGCCCCCACGAGGGCTGACGCCTGCTCGGCCACATCACCGAGGTCGTCTCCACCCACTTCGACGAAGACCCATCCCTGGCCTCGGGGCAGATCGGGGACGGCGGCGTCTCCTCGCGCCCGGCGCACCACGTCGACGATCCGGGAGTCCATCCCCTCGACGGCGGTCGGGTGGAAGGGGAGGAGGGCAGGCACGTCGTCGGCTGCGTCGGCCATCGTGGCGTACCCCAAGGCCACGGTCAGCGTGTGGGCGGGGTCGGCGACCAGACGCACGGTCAGCCGGGTGGCCACCCCGAGGGTGCCTTCCGTGCCCGCGAAGAAGCGGACCAGGTCGCGGCCCTTCTCGGGCAGGAGGTGCTCCATGCTGTATCCGGACACCTGCCGGGAGAACCGCCCGAACTCGGTGCGGATCGTGGCGAGGTTGGCGTCGACCAGGGTGGACACGGCTCGAGTGATCGGATGGTCGGCGTCGGACCTCAGACGGCTCACGGCCACGGACTCGCCGCGCCCGGTCACGATGTCGGCATCCACGAGGTTGGTGGCGGCGATGCCGTATCCCAGGGCCCGTGGCCCACAGGCGTTGTTGGCGATGATGCCGCCGATGGTGCATCGTGTCGAGGTCGAGGGGTCCGGTCCGAACCGTAAATTGTACGGACGTGCGGCGCGTTGCAGACTCTCCTGGACGACGCCGGGATCCACGACAGCCGTGCGGGACTCGGGGTCGATGGAGTGGATCCGGGTCAGGTGCCGACGCAGGTCGACGACCAGTCCCGCGCCCACGGCGTTGCCGGCGCAGGAGGTGCCGGCCCCTCGAGCGGTGACGGGCAGTCCCACGAGCCTCGCGGCCGCCAGAACGGCCTCCAACTCGTCCCGGTCGCGGGGGCGGGCCACCGCTTGGGGGAGCACACGGTACAACGAGGCGTCCGACGAATAGACGGCGCGCGTGAGGGAAGTGGTGTCGACGCAGGAGGCGGCAGGGCCGAGCGCGGACAGGAGATCCCTGAGGGGGGCGGAGTCGCTCACAGTGCTCATTTTCCCATGAATCCACGAACGCTGGAGCCACGTCCGTCCGCCCCGGTCGGCGGGGCAGGTCCGACGCGGCCAGGAAGGCCTGGTGCGGCGACTCGCATGGACCAAATGTCACGAAATGGTAACGCGGATTGGACACACGCGGTAGATTGTCCGTACGTGGATGGGGACACGTGGCGGCATGTCGCATGTGAGAACTTGCGTTCATACCGCCGGGGGTGTGTAGAGTGACCTACGCCACCGTAGGTTTCAGTGAAGGAGAACAGATGGAGACGCCAGCAGGCACCGCCGAATTGCAGGCCGAGATTTACGCGCGATCGCCTCAATCTCTGGGCGCGATGTTAGTCGAGCGCATCAGGATCGCTCCTGACGATCAGGCCTTCATGTATCCGGACAAAGACGAGGTCTGGCAGGAGATGTCCTGGACCGAGGTGGGCGAGCAGGCGTACGCCTTCGCCGCCGCGTTGATCGGCCGGGGACTGGCCCAAGAGGACCGCGTCGGCATCCTCGCCGCGACGAGGATCGAGTGGGCCCTGGCCGACTATGGCATCGCCCTGGCCGGGTGCGCCACCACGACCGTCTACCCCAACACCAAGACCAACGACGTCGCGTTCATCTTGTCCGACTCCGACTCTCAGCTCGTCGTCGCCGAGGACGCCGCTCAGGCCGCGAAGGTCACCGGCCATCCTGAGCTGACGAACACCATCCCGCTCGTCGTCGTCATGGACGGGGAGTCCGACGGCGACCGCGTCATGGCCTGGGAGGACTTCCTCGACGAGGGACGCGCTTATCTGGCCGAGCATCCCGGTTGCGTGGACGAGTCCGTGGGTCGTACCACCCGCGACCACTTGGCCACCCTGATCTACACGTCCGGCACGACAGGCCGCCCCAAGGGCGTGCGCCTCAAGCACGGCGCCTGGACGTACCTCGCCGAATCCGTGGAGTTGATGGAACTGGTCACCTCCGACCTGCTGGCGTACCTCTGGCTGCCGCTGTCCCACTCCTTCGGCAAGTCGATGATGGCCTTCCAGGTGAAGTACGGCTTCCGCACCGCCATCGACGGGCGCATCGACCGCATCACCGAGAACCTCGCCATCGTCAAGCCGTCGTTCATGTGCGGCGTGCCGCGTATCTTCGAGAAGGTCCGTGGGGCCGTGCTGACCGGGGACACCTCCCGTGGGATCCAGGGCGTGATCGCCCACTGGGCCTTCGCGACCGGCTACAAGGCCATCCCGTACCGCCTGGAGGGCAAGCCCATGCCCGCCGTCTTGAACGCGCGTTTCAAGCTCGCCGACAAGTTGGTCTTCTCCAAGCTGCGCGAGAAGATGGGCGGCAACATCCGATTCATGATCTCGGGCGCGGCCAAGTTGAGCCCGCAGGTGCAGAAGTGGTTCTACGCCGCAGGGATCATCGTCGTCGAGGGGTACGGCCTGACCGAGGCCGCGACCGTGGACGCGGTCAACCACTACAACGACCCGGTCTTCGGCTGTGTGGGGGAGACCATCCCCGGCATGGAGGTGAAGATCGCCGAGGACGGCGAGATCCTCTTCCGCGGGCCCAACGTGATGGACGGGTACCACAAGAACCCTGAGGCGACAGCCGAGGCCATCGACGCCGACAAGTGGTTCCACACCGGCGACATCGGATACCTCGACGAGCGGGGGCGGTTGTTCGTCACCGACCGCAAGAAGGATCTGATGAAGACCTCCGGTGGGAAGTACGTCGCCCCCACCAAGGTGGAGGCCGCCCTCATGGCGAACATCCCGTACATCTCGCAGGCGATCGCCGTCGGCGACGGCCACAAGTACATCGGAGCGCTGCTCGTCATGGACAAGGACTCCCTCATGAGGTGGGGGAAGAACCACGGCCACCCGCGCGCCACGTACGCCGAACTGTCCCAGCTCCCTGAGATCCGCCGGTC
Organism: Propionibacteriaceae bacterium; assembly: GCA_009780915.1. GTDB lineage: Bacteria > Actinomycetota > Actinomycetes > Propionibacteriales > Propionibacteriaceae > WQYJ01. The sequence continues at coordinate 57,854 of WQZD01000012.1, read as the reverse complement.
CATCGACCGTTTCGTCGTCAAGGCGAACACGCACCTGGAGAAGTGGGAGACGGTCAAGCAGTACGCCATCCTCGACCATGAGCTGACGGTGGAGACGGGCGCGGTGACCGAGTCCTTGAAGATCAAGCGCAACCGCGTCATCACGTCCCACCAGGAGATCGTGGACGCCCTGTTCGACGACCACCAGGAGGCGTCCAGTGCGAGTTGAGGTCCCCCTGCGATGGGCTGACCTGGACGCGCAGGGCCATGTGAACAACGCGCGGTACATCGACTATCTCCAAGACGCCCGCGCCGACTTCCTGTACGAACTGGGCATCGAGCGACTGTTGCGTGACGGGTTTTCCGTGATCAGCAACCAGATGGAGTACCTGCAGCCCGTCTTCTTCTCCCAGGAGCCCCTGGAGGTCGACGTCACCGTCACCGCCGTGGACGAGGAGACGGTCACCTTGGCCTACCAGCTCTATCAGCACCAGCGCGAGGTGGCGGTGGCCCGGACGACCCTGTCGGGGTACGACGTCCCCGGCCGTACGCGGCGTCCCTTGCCGGACTACGCGCACACCGTGTTCGCATCCATGGTCACCCCTGAGCACCCGCTGCGCGAGATCGCGTGGTCGGACATGAACGAGCACGCCAAGGTCTCCGAGATGAGGGTCCGGTGGACGGACGTGGACGCCTACGGGTACGTCAACAACGCCATGATCTTCGACTACGTGCAGGAGGGGAGGATCACCTTCACGGCCGCGCCGCTGAGAGGGATGACCTCCACGCAGAACACCGACTACCTCTGGCTGCTCGCCCGTCAGGACGCTTGGTACATGAGCCCGGTCCACTTCCGCAAGGATCCGTACGTTGTACGGACCGGCATCTCCCGCCTGGGCACCACCTCCGTGACGTTCTCCTCGCAGGTGGACGATCCGGCCACCGGGGCGATCTGCGCACGAGCGGCCGCTGTGGCCGTGTTCGCGGACGCCGCCGGGCGACCCACGGAACTGACCCCCGAGCTACGCGAAGCGCTGAACCAGTACTCCTTGTACCAGTAGGCCCAGCCGGCCCTTCTCGGGTGGCGGACGCGTGATACCAGTAAGGTGTAATCTCCTTACGAGGAGGTTGTCATGACGACGCTGACAGTGACGTCCAAGGGACAGATCACACTGAAGAAAGAGATTCTGCGGCATCTGGGCGTCAAGCCCGGGGATCAACTCATGGTTCACATGCTTCCAGAGGGGGAGTTGAAAGTGGAAGCGGCCAAGCCGGGCGGATCGATTGACGATTTCTGTGGCATTTTCCAGGGCTGTGTCGATAGGCCAGTCACCATCGAAGAGATGAACGAGGTCATCGCTGACGGATGGGCTGGTCGATTGTGAGTGTCGCCGTGGATGTGAATGTCCTCGTCCGATGCTCCGTGGCTAATGATGTGCGGCAGGCGGCTATCGCTCATCAGGGGCGATGGTTGGGCGCGGAGGAGTTCGTCACCTTCGACCGTCAGGCCGCGTCGATTCTTCCCCAGGTCGGTGTGCGAGCTCGCTATCTCGGTGAGCAGGGATGATCACAGCACGCCTTTGAGGAGCAGGATCACGGCGGACAGGGCCGACGAGGCGATGGTCGCCCACTCGAACACGTGCTGATTCAGGAGTTTCAGGAATCGCCGTCCCAGCCAGGTTCCCACGAGGACGGCGGGGATCAGGGTCGCCAGCAAGACCAGGGTGTGGACGTGGACCAGTCCCAGGCCGATGGAGAACGGAACCTTGGTCACATTGACCAGGAAGAAGAACCACGCGCCGGTGGCGACGAATCGTACTTTGTCAGCCTTGACGGCCAGCAGGTACAGGCTCATGACCGCTCCGGCGGCGTTGGCGACCATGGTGGTGAAACCGGCGGCGACGCCGGCGGAGATGGCTGGCCAGCGGGCCTCAGGAGTGGGGGTCCCGGGCGGCTCCGCGCCGCCCACCCCGTGGCTCTCGCGTACTCGCAAGCCGATCTGCAGGCCCACGGCGATGAACAGGCTCGCGGCCACGCAGATCACCAGGACCTGGTCGGAGACGAATCTCATGAACACAGTCCCGATCACGATCCCGGGGACGACCGAGGGCAGGAGCTTCTTCAACAGCGCCCAGTCGGCCGCATGGTGATAGATGGCGACGGCCACGATGTCTCCGGTGATCAGGAGGAAGAGGACGGCTGCCGTGGACTCTTTCGCTGGCAGCACCACAGCGAACCCGGCCACGGCCAAGGCGGCGAGGCCGGCGATGGAGGTCTTGGACACTCCGATGATCAGAGCGAGGGCTGCCAAGAACAGCCACGCCCATACGTCCACAGTCAACACTGGCAGAACTCTAGTCGGCGACCTTGACTTCGCCGCGGTCGCCACTCCAGAGCGTGTGGAAACTGCCCGGGGCGTCGATCCGGCGGTAGGTGTGCGCTCCGAAGAAGTCCCGAAGCCCCTGGGTCAGGGCGGCGTTCAGGCGGGGGGAGCGGATCTGGTCGTAGTACGCCACGGCCGAGCTGAACCCGGGCACGGGCACGCCCGACTCCACGGCCCAGGAGACCACCGATCTCCATCCCGACTGGCACGCCGCCATCTCGGCGGCGAAGGAGGGGGCCGCCACGAGGGTCCCGGGGTGTCCGGTCGCGTACTCGTCCGCGATCCGGTCGAGCAGTCGAGCCCGGATGATGCACCCGGCCCTCCAGATCCGAGCGACGCTGGCGAGGTCGACGTCCCAGCCGTACTCCCCGGAAGCGACCTCGATCTCGTGGAGCCCTTGGGCGTAGGCCACGACCTTGGAAGCCCACAGGGCTTGGCGGATCTGGTCGATGAACATCTGCTCGTCGGCCACGTCGACGCGACGCGAGGGGCCGCTGAGGCCGCGTCCCGCCTCACGCAGGGCCGGGGAGGACGAGACGGCACGGGCGAACACGGACTCGGCGATCGAGGCGGCCGGCACTCCCAGGCGCAGGGCCTCCTGCGCCGTCCAGATGCCGGTGCCTTTCATTCCGGCCGCGTCCTGGATCCGGTCCACTAGGGGCTGTCCGGTGGCGGCGTCCACCTGGCGCAGGACCGTCGACGTGATCTCGATCAGGTAGGAGCTCAGGTCGGTGGTGTTCCAGGCGGCGAAGATGTCGGCGATCTGCTGGGCGGTACGGCCCAGCGCCCGCAGCAGGTCGTACGCCTCGCCGATGAACGCCATGTCGGCGTACTCGATGCCGTTGTGGACCATCTTCACGAAGTGCCCGGCCCCGTCGGGGCCGATGTGGGCGCAGCACGGCTCGCCGTCGAAGGTCGCGGAGATGGTCTCCAGGATGGGGCCGACGTGGCGCCAGGCGTGCTCGGAGCCGCCGGGCATGATGGCCGGCCCCTCCAAGGCGCCGACCTCGCCGCCCGAGATCCCGGCGCCCATGAAGTGCAAGCCCAGCGGGGCCAGGGCGGCTTCGCGCCGACGTGTGTCCTGGAAGAAGGAGTTTCCGCCGTCCACCACGATGTCGCCCTCGTCCAACAGCGGCGTGAGCGCGTCGATGGTGGCGTCGGTGGCGGCCCCGGCCTGCACCATGAGGATCATGCGTCGAGGTCTGGCCAGGCTGGCGACGAACTCCTCCAGCGTCGTGGCCACGATGAAGTCGGCCTCGGGGAATCGGGCGGCGACCTGCTGGGCCGTGGCGGTGGTGCGGTTGTAGATGACCGTGGAGATGTCGTGGCGGGCCAGGTTGCGGGCGAGGTTCGAGCCCATGACGGCCATGCCGATCACGCCGATCTGGGCGGTTCTTTCCTGGTGGGGCATAGGTCTCCTTCGCGAGTCGTCGATCACTATCCTTGTCGATGGCCAGCGAGACATGCGGCGGTTTGCACTGAGTTTCCCCGTATGGGAGAGGTGCTCTCAGGCGCGTTTCTTCGGGCAGGGGCCGGTGGAGTTGCGCGTCATGAGTTTCACGGGAATGGTGATGGGCGCGGTCCAATGCGATCGCGCTCCCGCGAGCATGGCCACGATGTGCTTGACCGCCGTGTCGCCGAGGACTCCCATGGGGGCGGCGATGGTCGTCAGCGAGGGGGTGACCAGGTCGGAGGAGAAGATGTTGTCGCATCCGATGACGGAGATGTCGCCGGGGATGGAGTAGCCCCGCACGGTGAGTTCCCGCATCAGCCCCATGGCGATCAGGTCGTTGTAGCAGATGACGGCTGTGGCCCGCCGGGCGATGATCTGGTTGGCCGCGGTGGCGCCGCCCTCGACGGTGGGCAGGATCGGCCCGACCCGATGGGCCACGAAGCCCATGGAGGCGGCCGCCGCGCGTACGGACAGCCACCTCATCCCCGAGATCCAGGAGGCATCCGGCCCGGCGAGGTAGTGGACGTTGGAATGCCCGAGTTGGAGCAGATGGGCCACGGCTTGGTTCATGCCATGGGAGGTGTCGGGCACCACCGAGGGAAGCCCTCCGACGAAACGGTTGAGGACGACGACGGGATGGCTCTTCGCGATGGACCTCAACACCGTGTCGGACATCCGCGACGACGCGACGATCAACCCGTCCACGAGGGGGAGCATGCGATCCAGATTGTCCCGCTCACGGGTGATGGACTCCTGGGCGTCCATCAGCAGCATCGTGTAGTCGGACTTGTTGGCCTGGGCCTCGGCGCCGCGCAGGATGCCGAAATAGAAGGGGTTGGTGACGTCGGCGACGGCCAAGCCGATGGTGCGGTGGCGTGTGCTCGCGATGGGGCGGAAGATGGAGTCCTCGCGGTACCCCATCTCGGCGGCGACGTTGCGCACGTGGTCCGCCGTGCGTACCGACACCCTCCCCGGGCGGGAGAAGGTACGGGACACGGTGGAGGGACTGACCCCCGCAGCGACTGCGACTTCATAAATGGTAACCGGGCGATCGGCGATCTCGTGTGTCACATAGGTCACTCTACAAGGGGGCGGCAACACATGGCAACGGGTGAGAGGGGGTATTTTTCCACCCAGGAGGAATTGGAAGGAAACTTTTGCCACGGAGGAACCGTTGTGTCAGCGCCTGTGTCCATAATGGACCTATGTCCTCGCCACTGCATTTGCATGCGGATCGCCTGTTCCCGCCGGACCCCGGCGTGCGTCAGGTCGCACGTCGACTCTATGAGTCGGTGAAGGACCTTCCGATCCTCTCCCCGCACGGGCATGTCCCACCGGCGTGGATCGCCGACGACCTCCCCTTCCATGACCCAGTGAGCCTGCTGCTCAGCCCCGATCATTACATCAATCGTCTGCTGCACGCCGATGGGGTCCCCCTGTCGGACATGGGCGTGCCCCCGGGCGAGCGGCGCCTGAGCGACGAGGAGTCACGTAGGGCATGGCGGATCTTCTGCTCGCGATGGCCCCTGTTCCGGGGCACGCCGATGAAGTACTGGATGGAATCGGTGCTCGTCGACGTCTTCGGCGTCGATGTGCGCCCGTCGGCCGACACTGCTGATGCCCTGTACGACCAGATCGCCGCGACTATCGCGGACCCGAGTTTCCGTCCTCGCGCCCTCATGGATCAGTTCGACATCGAGTTCATGGCGACGACCGACGACCCGTGCGATGACCTCGCCCCTCATGCCCGTCTGGCTGAGGACCCGAGTTTCCACCATCGCGTCGCGCCGACCTTCCGTCCCGACCGGTATTTGGAACCGGCGAGTGGGCAGTGGGTGGCGGACGTGGCTCGGTTGGGCGAGGTGGCCGGTGTGGACACCTCGACGTACGCCGGGTGGGTCGAGGCCATGGAGAACAGAAGGGCGTACTTCAAGGCCCATGGGGCGGTGTCCAGCGACCACGCCCACCTCGACGTGCAGACCTTGCCCTTGCCTGTCAGGGAGGCCGAGAAGGTGTACGCCCGGGCGATGTCCGGCGCGGCCACCGCGGAACAGGCCAAGGCTCTGCAACAGACCATGCTCTTCGAGCAGGCGCGTATGTCCACCGAGGACGGCCTGACCATGACGCTGCACCCTGCCATCTATCGCAATCATCACACCCAGACGCTGCGGGACTTCGGCCCCGACGTCGGGTGCGACATCCCCATCGCCGTCGAGTTCACCAGGTCGCTGCACCCGTTGTTGGACGCGTTCGGGACCTGCCCAGGATTCACGTTGGTCCTGTTCACCGTCGACGAGACGGTCTTCGCCCGTGAGCTGGCGCCATTGGCGGGGTTCTATCCGAGCGTGTACATCGGTGTGCCGTGGTGGTTCGCGGACGCCCCCGACTCGATCAAACGGTATCGGCAGGCCGTGTCCGAGACGGCCGGTTTCTCCCGCACCTCGGGTTTCATCGACGACACGAGGGCGTTCTTGTCGATCCCGGCCCGCCATGACATGTCCCGGCGGCTGGACAGCGTCCACCTGGCCGAACTGGTCGCCGAGCACCGGTTGGAAGACGACGAGGCGCTGGAGACCATCCACGACTTGGTGGCCGTCAACCCGAGGCGGATCTTCCATGTCTGAGGCCGCTCGACGGTTGACGCGGGCCGACGGGCGTCCCCGTGCGCCGGTGCGCATCCTCCACCTGGGACTGGGCAACTTCGTACGCGCCCACATGTGTTGGTACACCGAGCACGCGCCCGACGCCGGTATGTGGGGGATCGCGGCCTTCTCGGGGCGGACGGCCACCCATGTGGAGGACTTGCGCGGCCAGGGCGAGGTGTACAGCCTCCTGGCTCAGTCGCGTGCCCCCTCGCTCGAGGTCGTCTCCAGTGTGGCGGGCGTCCATGCGGCCGACGACATGGCCGCATGGCGGGCGTACGCGTCGGACCCGGCCGTGAGCCTGATCACCTCGTCGATCACCGAGGCGGGGTACGTGCGCACCGGCGCCGGGGACCTCGACGAGAGTCTGGAGCAGGTACGGGCCGACGTGGCGGCACTGCGGGCCGACTCCGAAGCCCCCGTGGCCACCGCTCCGGGGAAGTTCGTTTCCGCCCTGGTGGCGCGTCGCAGCGCCGGGGGCGGGCCGATCACGTTCGTCCCCTGTGACAATGTGGTGGGGTCGGGGGCCATGGTGCGGACGGTCGTGACCCAGATGGCTGCACTGGTCGACCCGACCCTGGGATCGTGGATCGATGACAATGTCGCTGTCATCTCGTCGATGGTCGACCGTATCACCCCTGCCACGCGCGACGCGGATATCGCCCAGGTCGAGGCTATGGCCGGGTGGCACGACCCGGCCCTCGTGGTGACCGAGGCGTTCTCGGAGTGGGTCCTGGCGGGGGAGTTCGCGGGTCCCCGCCCGGCCTGGGAGGAGGCGGGCGCCCGCGTCGTGGCGGACGTCACCCCGTTCGAGGATCGCAAACTATGGCTGCTCAACGGTGCTCATTCCTTGATGGCGTACACGGGTCCCCTGCGGGGGCGCATGACGGTGGGCGAGGCCATCGCGGACCCGGTGATCGCCTCCTGGGTGGATCAATGGTGGGACGAGGCGGGCGCCCGTCTCGACATGGCGTCCCAGGATGTGACGGCCTATCGGTCGGCGTTGCTCGACAGGTTCGCCAATCCGGCGATGAAGGACCCATTGTCGCGGATCGCCGCCGACGGGTCGCAGAAGATCCCCATTCGTCTGATCCCCACGATTCGTGCTGATCTGGCCGCTGGCCGTGACGCCCGGGCCGGGTTGCGCGGGGTGGCGGCATGGGTGGCTCATGTGCGAGGACTGTCCACTCCGGTGGCCGACGCCCGGCAGGAGGAGGTCGTGGCCCTGGGGGAGGGGACGTGGGAGGAGTCCGTGGCCAAGGTGGTGTCGTTCATGGGGTTGCCCAGCGAGGTGGTCCCCGTCGTCATGGAGTTGGTCGAGGAGGTCACCGGGCGTACGTCCCGGTAGAGTGGTTGCCTGGTGTGCCGGGAAGTCTGGTCGGCGAAGCGTCTGTGTAAAAGGCGCGGTTGAGATCAGAGAGGGGTCGCAAGTGGCGGCATCGGTCGGCGGGGGGCGCGTACGTCGGTGGGCGACGCGAGAGACGACGGGCGGGGCCTTACTCCTGGGCGCGGCCCTCCTGGGATTCGGATGGGCGAACTCACCGTGGAGCTCAGTGTATTCGGCGCTGTCAGGGCTAGTCCTGGGTCCCGCGTCGTGGGGGCTCGACCTGACCGTGGCGCAGTGGGCATCGGACGGTCTCTTGGCGATCTTCTTCTTCGTCGTCGGGGTCGAACTCAAGCAGGAGATGTTGACAGGAAGTCTGCGCCGGGTACGGCAGGCGGCCGTGCCGGTCGCGGCGGCCGTGGGAGGTATGGCGGTCCCGGCGGTCCTCTTCTCCGCTGTCCAGCTCTTGTACGGCGACCCGGGGGCCCTGCACGGCTGGGCGATCCCGACCGCGACCGACATCGCCTTCGCCCTCGGCGTTCTCGCGGTCTTCGGGAGGGGGCTGCCACGGGCTTTACGGGCGTTCCTCCTCACCCTGGCCGTGATGGATGATCTGATCGCGATCATCGTGATCGCCGTCTTCTACACCGATCGTATCCACCCTGTCTTCCTCGCGGTGGCGCTCGTGGCTGTCGCGGTGTTCGGGCTGTGCGTGCGTCTGCCCCGCCTACGCTGGTGGCTGCTGGCGCCCGTGGCGGTGATCGCGTGGGGGGCGATGCACGCCTCGGGGGTGCATGCGACGATCGCCGGAGTCATGCTCGGTCTCAGCGTGCCGGCTGCGATGATCCATGGCGAGCAGACCTCCCGTGCCACCCATTTCGACAGGGGCTTCAGGTCTGTCGCCATTGTGATCGCTCTGCCGATCTTCGCGTTCTTCTCCACCGGGATCACCCTCAAGGACGCAGGCGGTTTCAGCGGCCTGGCGACTCAGAGCGTCTTCCTCGGGGTGGCGGCGGGCCTCGTGGTCGGCAAGCTCGTCGGCGTGCTCGGGACCACAGCCGTGCTGACCAGATGGACGCCGCTGAGGCTGCCGGACGGGATCGGCCTGCGCGACCTGCTGCCTGTCGGGTTCCTCACCGGCATCGGCTTCACCGTCTCGCTGCTCGTCGCCGAACTGTCCTTCTCGGACACAGACCACGTCTGGGCCGCCAAGGCGGGCATCATGGCGGCCAGCGTCGTCGCCGGGATCCTCGGCGCCGTCACCCTGCGCTGGGACGCCCGCAGAGCGACACGAGCAGGAATGAGCGGTGAAGTCGAGCACCCACCGGAACCCACCGCCTGATGCGTGAAGGAATGGGTGTGGCACTGACTCCGCAACTGCTGATGGTCGTGTTCAGGTCCTGCTAATTGGAGTGTTCAGGTGCTGCTAAGTGGAGTGTTCAGTCCACAAGAAGCCCTGTGGGACGTGACGAGTGCGGGCCTTGGGCTTGCGTGCACCCTTGTCAGCGGCACATCGAGGCGATGGGGTGGTGACAAGGTCCGCCTGAGCCCGCTCAGGCCTGTTCGTAGGTTTGCACCAGTGGTTTGCCGTCACGATCGACGAGCACGGTCAAGCCGCCTGCGTACCCTTCGAGCCTGAAGAGGTAGAGCACGCCGGTCTCTCTATCTCGGAGCACGCGGGTGGAGACCTCCATGCTCTTGTCCTCGTGCACAGTCTGAAACCGCTGATCTTTCTTTGCCATGATGGATCCTTCGGTGATGGTGGACTACTCCTCATGCTAGTACTGTCGAGGTTGGTTGGTTGCGGTTGAAGACACGGGGCTGTCCAGCGTGGCGCTTCGTATGGGTAGAAGCACTGCACCAGTGACACTCGAGTCATGTGCGTGGTCGGATGAAGGGGACAGTCCCATCGGGCGATCGCCTCGCCCATCCGTTCTTGGCTACAATTGACGCTATGGGTATGACGATACTTCCAGTGGCCGACGCGCGTGATCAACTCTCCAGGCTGGTCAATGACGCGCAGACATTCCACGAGCGGTTCCAGATCAGCCGCAACGGACGCGCCGCTGCCGTGCTGCTGGCTCAGGAGGACTACGACTCGTTGCTGGAAACCATCGACATCATGGCCGACACTGGCCTAGTCGCCGAGTTGCGGGTGGCGATGGTCGAGGACCGCTCCGGTCTCGGCGTCACCGGGCAGGAGTTGGGCGCGCTGACGTGTGCCGCTCGTGATGACTGACACAATCTACGTCGTTGACGCATCTGTGGTGTTGTGGGCGATCCGTGGTGGCGGCATGGGCGGCCCACACCATCGCGCGACTACGTGATTGCGAGATATACTAACGTAGCGCCTACTCAAGCGCCGCAGTGGTCACGTCACACCAGAAAGGCGTCCGCATGGATGTCAGCGATATCATTCTGGATTCCAGGGGCGAGTTTGAAAATGACGTTGTCAAGGTCAAGGTCAAACGCGTTCAGCAGCCAGTTGATGTCCAGCGCATGACAGGCTGGACGCTTCAGTCTGGTCCGAAGGGCGAGCCCCACAGTCCACAGGGACAGTTTGGCGCCCACCTTGCCCTGAATCTCGTGCATGACGAGTTGACACTCCAGATCGAAACGGAAGTGTCCCGTGATGATCTGGAGACGTACTTGTATCTCCTGCAAGACTCCCAGATCATTGATCAAGTGCCGTACTCCGGCACGTTCCACAGAACATACACCTGGCGTCTCACGGCAGACGGTGATTACAGCGTGAGGGCCTTCATCCGCAAGGTTGGCTCTGACTATAGGACCGCCGACGCGTTCTTCCTAAACGGGAAAGTGGTCTTTCGGCCAGCTCGATTGCCCCAACTCCTCCGCACCGATGAAGAAATTGCGGCGGTCCTGCGCCGCACGCAACTAACCCAGGACCGCCGCGAAGTGTTCATGAGCGCGGTCTCGGCAGGCGTGGACGTATTCGCTCATCTGAAGCGACAGGGGTATTCCAGAATTGTGGCCATGTCTGACGGCGACCTTGGCACTCTTGCATTCCGAGTCGCCTATCAGCAAGGGCACTTCATCGAGGTCGTCTCCACTGCAGAAACAGTGGTTCCTGACCACTACTTTCGCGACATGGCACTCGTCGGGTTGACGATCCGGCACTACTCCACTGCTTTCGACTTGGGCCCAGATGTCGCCCTCCTGATCCTTGACAGCGACAACCAACACATACGGGCCGAGATCGCACGCCGCACCCGCGCGACGATCATCGACGGGATGCCGCTCATCACATCGCTGCTCTTTGAAAAGACCATGCTCGATCCACTGTGTGATTTCGCTGCTGACCGACCTGATGTCAGAATCATGGCCATGTCCGACTTCGGGCTCAGGTACCTTCAAGAGAACACGCTCTCCCTACACGAGCACACCCTCCTCGAGGATCCCGCAGAGGAGAGATTCATCAGCTACGTCCGGCAGCACTGCGACGAGCCCGGATTCACGGACCCGGTCTTCACTGTGCACGGCAAAACGCCTGATTACATTCGTGACGGCTTCCGTGTCGCGATGACACGCACTCCCGACGGACTAACTCGCTTGGCGAATGTCCACAGCACCTACGTGAACGTCATCAATCACACTCGCGTGACTGAGGGAGTGCCAGAGAGGTACAAACACACCATCTGGATGCTGGGAGCGAGCAAGGTGATCGGCACGTGTGCTGATTCGGAAACGATCGAGTCTCATCTGCAGAACCTCATGAACTCGGCTGGTCTGCCATTCGCCGTCGTCAATGCCGGCAGTTACAACGGAGGTGCTGACGAACAACAGTGGCGTTTGCTGGCCACTTTGCCAGTTTCGAGCGGTGACATCGTCATGCCCATGATACGGAACAAGACGCTGTTCGACGCCTGCGTCAACCGCTTTGAGATGTGCGATCTCCGACGTGTCTTTCAGCGCCCGCACGACTATGGTGAGGTCTTCTTCGACACCGGTCATGTCAATTCGATTGGCAATGCCGTGGTTGCGAAGGCCATATATGCACGACTGGTAGAGGCTGGCATGCTTGTTGAGCACGGGGACGCCCGTCCGGCGGTCACTACTATCTCGGCCACAACCGCCAAGGAGGCAAGTGCGCTTTCCTTGACTCATGACGAGAACACCGAACTGGACCAGTTCATCGGGTCTTTGGTTCCTCTACGTACTCCCATCGGTGCAATCGTGGTCAACTGCAACCCCTTCACGCTGGGACATCAGCACCTTGTCCAGTACGCGTCCCACCGCGTGGATCATTTGTATGTGTTCGTGGTCGAGGAAGACCGCTCATTCTTCCCCTTCTCAGATCGCTTGCTCCTCGTCCAACAAGGGGTCGCACATCTGCCCAACGTCACGGTTCTCCCCAGCGGGAAGTTCATTATTTCGCAACGCACATTTCCGGCCTATAGCGTCAAAGACACTATGCAAGAAGACACCATTGACCCGTCAATGGATGTCACGTTATTCGCCACGAGAATCGCGCCTGCGCTCGGAATCACAGTTCGTTTCGCGGGTGAAGAGCCCCTTGACAATGTGACTCGCCAGTACAATGACGCCATGAAGCGAATTCTCCCTCAGCACGGAATCGAGTTCGAGGTCATTCCACGCGCAGAGAACTCCGGTCAGCCCATCAGCGCTTCGCGAGTGAGGAAGCTGCTGAGCGACCGGAAATTCGCAGAAATCGCCAACATCGTACCGACCACCACACTCGATTATCTGGTCACGCACTTTTCGTGAGCGCCCAGACGTTCTCTATCCGTACGTGGCCTTCAGGAACTCAAGAGTTGTGCTGGGAACGATCGTCGCGATTTCATCAAATTGTTTCTTTTCCAGGAGCGCACGCACGCGGCTCGCGGAGACCGGTTCGCCGCCCGACTCTTTACGGTGAATGACCTCGAAAGCAATTCCCCGGCCAGGAAGAATTCGTTTCATGGCGTCATTGTACTGGCGGGTGACATTGTCAAGTGGCTCCTCCCCCGCAAACCGAATATTGATCCGCAGTGCCGGTGCGATGTAGTCGGCGAAAATGCTGACATCCATGGACGGATCGATGACTTCATCTTGGAGCTGCTCCTTCTTTGAGTAGGCGTCGAAAGTCAGCGACGAAATGATGAAACTGCCGCTGGGGATGATTGTGACGTTGTGGAGGTCTTCGGTTCCTCGCCTGACCAGGTCGACCCTATCCGCAAATTTGAAGAAACTCTTGTCCTCCTCGACAACGAAAATATACAGCCTATCGCACCGGGCTGATGCATATTCTGCGAGATATCGGTGCCCGAGCGTGAAGGGGTTGCAGTTCATCACAATGGAGCCAATGCGCGGCGCCAGACCGCTCAGACCCTCGACATACTCAGCGAGTTCAGATCCGTAGGCCTTCACCAGGGCATCCACTGAACCCTGAGTGTCCGCATCAGAAGGCACAACCCGCTTCGTCTCAGTTGTGTGAGTGCCGGCGGCGCTAGTCCGTTGTCCACTGAGCGCCCCCATGGTCGTCAATGTGCTGAGAAGAGCCTCAGCGATGAGTCCACTGCCGATGTAGTTGAGGTGATACCTCTCATAGAAAACCTCGCCGTGCTCGTGCGGTCTGTCGAATATCTGCTGCGTCATGCACACCGGGAACTGGTCGGCGAGCACCTTCATCCTGCTCTTCAAGAGAGTGAAGTACACGATCACATCGTCACTCGAAAAGGACATCGACCTCATCAGCGCAAGAATCTCCTCGTCCGCTGAGCCAGCCATGTTCGAACAGTTCATCACTGCATAGGGGAGAGACATGTCGTTGACCTTCTTCTGAAGGCGACTTGCAATGGTGTTGTCATCGTCGACGCCAAAGCCATAGATCGTGCTCGGGCCAAACAGGTAGATTGTGCCGATGTAGTTCTCGGGCAGCGACGTCGTCACTCGGAATCCATTGACGACGTTGACGTGTGCGCCCTTCCGGTCCGCATACTGGCTGATCCCGTCCCTCGCTGTCAATGAGTTCGCCGCGCAGACCTCTCGAACATAGTCCAGCCCGAGCCCATGTGGCGCAAACACTGGGTCATTGTCTATGGACTGTCGGCGGTTCTCCCAGTACTCAGGATAGAAGTCATCGATATGCTGTTCATGCTCGCTGGGATTCTTGACATCGTACGCGCAAGGAACCTGGGCCACCAGTATCGTGGGTGCTGATCCGCCCGCTTCCAGCTGCTTCAGGAAGTGCACCATGTCATCGGTCACATGTCGCTCAAGCTCATCCCCCCGCTGGTTTCGTGGCGCCTCATCGTCCACGTCCGCTCTCCGGATCCCAGATCGATACGTCAGCGAGCGTGAAATGAAGGCATCGCAATATCGATAGTGCTGGTCGTGGTATTTCACAAAGACTCGAACGCGGTACTCTCCGGCCTCGGACAAGGGAAACTCGAAATGTGGCGTCCGAATGTACCTGCCCTCATAAACCGGCTCTAGGTCCCTGAACACATAGAAGCAGAAATCCAAAAGCTTCATATCCACTTCACAGTTCACATTAACGAGGAGCAGGTCACCCGCAATGGAGACGCGTAGCTTCGTCCCGAATTTCTCAACATGCTGCACTCCGTCAACATCTGGGTTGGAGGTGAACGAATCCACCTTGTCGGTCTCCACCACGCTGTCGGTGTCCACCTCGACCATCGTCCACATCGTTCCGTTGGTGACTCCTCGAAGCAGGCCGTTAAGGTTCGACGTATCTTGGTTCTCATTCATCTTTGGGCTGTACGGTCCCGTGCTGGTTGACAACTCAAAGCCGTCGGCACTCCCGGGGCTCGAGAACATTGCGATTCTCGCCACCACGCCGCCAATCTCCACCGTTACCGTGCCAGGGCCAGTGATGGCGACATGCGCCTCGGGATGAAGCACGAATCTGGTCCGAAAGTCCTGCGCGGTGTCAGCCGTGAATGAATCCTCGATAAACAGTAGGTTCCGCCTCTTCGAGACCCGTCTCATGACAGTGATCCGCGCCTCCGAGAGGCGGTAACTCCCTGAAGCGGTCAGCGCACCGTCACCTTCGTCGAACGCGAACTCGGTGATCGCGGCCTCTCCGTCCAGCAGTTGGCGTTGCCAGAGCCATGCCGGGAAAGCATCTGCGCAGGTTGGATAGCACCCTGAATGACCTCTGACGCCTCGCACATAGTCGGTGACTGGGTCGCTCAAGTCATAGTTGTTCAATCCACTGTCGCAGAAAATATCCTTGCCATGGACGTTCCAGACTATCGACAAATCATCGCATTGCTTGTGCGAGAGCGACGTGAATCCGCAGTGGAACGCTAGGTAACTCGTGGCATCCTTTGACACAACGAAATTTCCTTTGCGGAAAAACCTGGTTCCGGTGGACGAAGGCCCGCCAACGACTCTTCCCGAACCAGCATCTCCGATGTTCGGGACGGTGCCGTCATCGTACAGCACATGCGCCAAGGATGACTCTGCCGTCTCCAGTCGAGCGATGATGGTGTCGACAACTGGCCCCTCCAGTTGATTCCTTCGCAAGACATCCACAATGTCTTTAAATAGTCGGATGTCGAAGACCCAATACTCGACTGTGTTCTCGCAGCAAAACCCTTCTTCATCAAAAATCTCACAGACGAGCCGGTCCAGGCGTTCGAGCGCCTTGTCCTTCAGTCTTTCTTGATGAACAAGCAGGTACGAATACAGGAGTGCCAAATCCTGCATCGCGCCATGATTATTCGGCGTGTACTGATCATCGTCATACAGCCACTCCGCCTGTCGGGCGACAAAACTCATGATGCGCGCAGAGACCGCTTGCTCCCTGTCTCCGAGTATGTCGAGGTACCATGCCAGGATCACGGTACGCATGTACATGGCATGGTCCTCGCTGTTGTAGAACTCGCGATGCTCTTTGTCACTCATTTGATCGAGGAAGGCCGTCACCACGCCAGTGATGATGTCCGCCACTTCCGGCTGCTGTGTACGCTCGAACTCCACGAGGAGCGGCTTGAGGAAAGCAAGGCCCCATATGAACAGCCTGATCGAGTTGACGTTGGCTTGGGGTGCAAACGTGAACAACTCTGCAGGATTTCGAAGACTCAACTCCACTGGAGTGGGCAGCCCAGGCAGCGGATACACATACTCCGAAACAAGCCTGGCGTACGCCTCAGGCGTGACTCCCATCATGCCAGAATCTCGATTCAGGAACGGAACTTTTGTCACTGTCATCTGTCACTCCAATGCTCGCGACTCCCATGGCGTCCAAGCCACCGCCTACCCGAAGACCAACCTGTCAGCGATACTCGTGTATGCGGGGTTGACTTTAAGTCATAGACAGTTGTTTAGTTGGTTTGGCCATGATGGTCGAGGGGTTGCTCGTATTCTAGCGGGCTGGGGTGGCGTGGTCACGAGTCCGTGTCGCGACCTCCATACCCCCCTGTCTTCGTGCACAGTCTGAAACCGCTGATCTTTCATTGTCATGATGGATCCTTCGGTGATGGACTACTCTTCATGCTAGTACTGGCAGGGTTGGCTGGCGCTGGTCGGGAATGAGCTGTATGGATGGCGGCGATCGGGCCGATCGTGGATCAATCGTTTGTGAACTCTCTGGGGATTATTGTGAGCCCATAGGCTCCTGAGGCATAGGACCTATGGTATAGGATTAATGATATGGGCATCACTATTCCGCTGAGCGAGTTCAACCGGAACCCGTCGAAAGCAACACGGCATGCCCGTATTGGGGTGGTGACGATCACTGATCGTGGCTTGCCTGCTTTCGAGTTGCGGTCTGTGGCGCCGCCGTCGATGCGGTCGGAGGCGCTGATTCGCGCAGGGGTTCTCGTACCGCCGCTCAAGCGGTCGACCGAGCCGCTACCCGACTTCGGCGTCGATCCGACCGTCGCGCGGGCCATCGTCGCTGAGGCCGAACGAGACAAGGCTGCTCGTGATTACTGACACGATCTGGGTCGTCGACACATCTGTGGTGTTGCGGGCGATGCTTGGCGACTCCGCATCCGCGAGGGCATGGTTGGACCATCACCTTGCCATAGGAGAGACGATCGTCGGCTGTCGGATGCTCGATCTTGAGGTGCGGCGGACGATCATCCGCATGGAGGTACGTGGCGTGCTCACGCCCGGCCAGGTCGACCCCGACGCATATCTCGGAAGATTCGCCATCGGCGCCCAGGTGGACACACTCGTGGACGAGGCCGCCAGACTGCGCTACATGCTCCGCGCATCTGACGCGCTGCATGTCGCTTTCGCGCTGAGCCTCGGAGTCGAGGGCACGACGATTGTCACTCACGACGAGGAGATGGCGACAGCCTGTGCCGCGCTGGGCTTCGACGTCATCGACCCAGTCGGCGACGAGCAGGCACGACTTCTCGCGAACGGCCGATCCGAGGTCACCCGCCCCAGCGACGTGAGTGGAGCTGACGCGAGTACGTTCCAACCCCGCCCCGGGTGCTGATGGAGCTTGTCACCGTGCCACAGCCAACAATGTGGTAGGGAATCAGTCTGACGCTGTGAGGTGCCAGGCGCGGTAATCTGTCCATTCGGATTGGCGCAATCTGTTCATTCTGATTCGCGCAATTCGTTCATTGTGTCCGAATTTGTATCACATAGATGAACTGTGGTTCATGTCGTTGTCACCAGATGTGTCGTAGGTGCAAAGTCTCCCCCAAGCGACGATCAAGAAGAAGTGGACCATCAGAGAAGACGCTCGGCTGACCACCTGGCGCTTGTAAGGGGTGCCGCGAGCGGAGATCGGCCTGCCAGTACATTATGTGGGATGTGCCTGGATGCCTGCCGAAACAGATGGCGGTGTGATGGGGTGTTAATCCAACACTCATAGTAGGGGCGTCGCCGATCACAGGGCTAAGGTCACCCCACACTTGGCCGCCTCCCGCGCCAGCGTCTTGTCGGTGGTCGCCAGAGACGCGCCCACGTCCAAGGCCGCCGCCAACACAACACAATCGGGCATTTTCAACCCCGTCGCTACCCGCAAGGTGGCCAACCGGAGGGCCTCCAGCGACTCGCATGACATGACTGTGACACCGATGGCCGCGATCGCCGCCTCAGCTTGCTCGCCCCGACCGCATCGCACCTGCCCGACAAGAACCTCAGCCAACGTCAGTGTGGGGACGTACAAAGAATCCGTGGTGACGACCCTCCGTAGAAAGTCTGAAACAACCCCATGATGCTCATCTTTCGTGTCCATGGCGGCGATGAGGACGTTGGCATCGAGGACCGTCGTCACTGCGGCCACTCCTCGCGCATGCGGCTCACGTACTCTGGTGAGTAGGCGTCGCCAAAGTCCACAAGTGCGTCGACGGCAGCCTGACGGGCCTGTGCGTCCTGCCCCAAGGCCTGTGCTCCCGCTGTCGCCAGTCGGGCTAACAGCGCCGCGCCGCGTGGCACATCAGGCCACAGAGCATGGGCGACATCCAATGCCTGAGCGATCTGCCCCGTGTCGGTGACCATATAGCGAGGATGAAGAGTCGGCATGATGTCAGTGTAACACTTCACAGCACTCAGAGCAGCACCCGCGTCTTAGCGCGGTTCATGTTGCAAACCCATGCCCGGACCCGGTAAGGTTATGACTCGCAATTGGGGCTATGGCGCAGTTGGTAGCGCGCTTCCATGGCATGGAAGAGGCCACGGGTTCGAATCCCGTTAGCTCCACTCAATGTTTCTGCTTGCCAGACGGTATTTCATGGACGGAAACATCCCTAGTCGTGTCATTAACGTGTCATTAGACTTCCGACCAAGCCGCCCTGCGTGCTGATCGCCCCACCCGTTCTGCCAACCAACATGGCAACCAATCTTCACAACCAGAAACGACCGATCCATGGTCTTTTCGCATCGGGGCACGCCCCATACTATCGGCCAACGCGCACAACGGGCGATAGTATCCGAAACCACGACGCGACCCCCTCCGCGAGATAGAGGGGGTCGCGTCGTGGTTGGTTCGTGATCAGCGTTTCCCGAGCGCATTGGAGTCCATCCACGCCAAGACGTCATCGACTCGGTAGCGAATCGCTCCGCCGAGTTTGAAGGCTCTCAATTCGCCCCGGCCAACAGCACGCCGCAACGTCTGTGGGTGGAGAGAGAATCGCTGACCTAGGGTGTCCCCGTCGAACAGTTCCGGAACCGCGGATCGATCCTTGGGCAGGACTTTCGTAGTGCTCACAGCCATTACCCCACCTCCTGAGAGATATGTGAAAAAGCTACAGCGAGGGTTGGTATGCGACGACTCGCCTGATGTGCCACCGATTGGGCCGGGCGGTCTGGCCGGGTACGCATGAGGTTCATGCATGTCTAAGTATACGGTTCACCGCCGCTGAGTGTCGACAACCGACATGCCCGATCTCATCACGCCTGTCCACCAACGGGGGGCAACCGTGTACTTCCTGTTGTGAGCGCGTCTGTGGTAGAGGGCGCGCATGAAAGGGGTTCCCTCATGATGGGCCGTACCCACGCCACGAGCGCAGCCGTGGCTTACCTCGCCCTCCAGCCGGTCTTCGCCAGCACGGGACTCGTCCCGGTCACGGCGGCGACTGTCGTCCTGGGGACGGTGGCGTCCGCTGGGGCGGGGCTGCTGCCCGACATGGACCACGAGCACGCCACAGCAGCACAGTCCCTGGGTGTCGTGACGAAGGCGTTGACCAAGGTGGTCTCAGCGATCTCTGGCGGGCACCGCAATGGCACGCATTCCTTGCTGGGGGCGGCGGTGTTCACAGGATTGGCGTGGTCGGCGTCGCGCAACCCCGTGGGGTTCGCCGTGGCCATGGGTGTCCTGTTCGCTCTGGCGGTCACCGGGTTGCGTATTGTTTATGCGAAATGCACACCTGTGCAAACGATCGCCGTGGTCGTGGTGACCATGGGGGTCCTGGGTCTGGGGTGGTTCGGCGCAGGTGTGGCGAGTGTGTCGCCGATGGTGCTCCCGGTGGCTGTGGCCGTGGGTGTGCTCGCGCACATCGCTGGAGACATGCTCACCAAGGAGGGCTGCCCGCTCCTGTATCCGCTTGTGAAGACGCGCTTCCACGTGGTGTCGATCACGACGGGGAAGTTCATGGAGCGCGCGGTGATCGCCCCGGCTCTGGGTGTGGCGGCGGTGGCGCTGTGCCTATGGCAGGCCCACGCGCTGTCGTGGCTCGACGCGGTGGATTGGGAGCGGCTCATACAGTTGCTAAACTGACAATACCATAGTCGGTGTGAGGGTTTTGGAAGGAGAACACCGATGGGAGGACAACGACACACATGGATCGATGTGCCGCCAGGCGACGAAGGCGCTGCCGCGCGCGCTGGCGCGCGCTACCATCACACGGAACGGTTCTGGTTTTTCACAGGACCCCCCGACCACGTCCCCGAACCGTGGTCGCAGGCGGTGGCGGACCTACACGATTTGCGTCACGCACGCCACGAGAACTGCCTCGCCTGGTGGGGCGCCGTCCGCGAAGGCCACCCCCCACACCCGTGGCGCTAGGGCCGTCACACGGCACTCGACCACGCGCTAGCCTTGTTCTGTCGTAGGAGCCCTCTAGACTCGGGTCGACACCCATCGACGGGACCACGTCACCGCAACCTTGTTCAGGAGTTCACTCATGACAGACACCATCAGCGCCACACCGACCCCGGTGTACGACGTCATCGCCACCTTCGACGGAACACGCTGGGACCTACGAGCCCCCGGTTGGCCAACCTTGCGCGCCCACGCGACCCGACTCGACCTCGTCCAGAAGACCATCAGAGCCGGGTTCGCCTTCTTCGTCGACAGGCCCACCACCGGCTACGCACTGCGCGTCATCCCACAACTGCCCGACGAGAGCCTCGACCAGGCTGTGGTGGACACCATCGACGCCCGCCGCGACGTCCACCATGCGCGAAGCCGCGCAGACCAGATGACACGCGACACCGCCCACCGCCTCCATGAGGCCGGGGTGAGCATCACCGACATCGGCGACCTGCTCGGCATCAGCCGCCAACGCGCGTCCCAACTCCTCGCCGAATCCGCCACCAGCCATGACACGATCGCCGAGGAGGACTGAACCGTGTACTTATCCACCATGACCACCACCATCGACGCAGCCACACTGCTGACAACCGCCGCCCTGCTCCACACCCCCCGACGTGACGACGAGTCGGAGTCCGACTGGGCCACACGCGCCCTGTCCGTGATCCCACACCTGATCAACGTCGCCGCCGAACACGCCCCCGACGACCAAGCCGCACCGCAGCCTATGACCGACCTGGCGGCGGTGACCACGCTCCTGCTCGCCACCACCGCACCCGACCCCGGCGAGACCCGCGACGCCGCCCTGGCGCGCACCGCCGCCCGTGCGGGACACCTCGTCCGCGTGGCGGCCGACGCGACGCAACCCACCGACGCGGACGTCAAGCGAGAGGGGCATCGCAGTTACGTCACCCACGTGCTCGGCGTCGAACCGATCACACGAGAGAGCCGTGCCACACCGGGATTGACCATCACCAAGGCCAAGGTCCGCCTCGCCTCCAACTCCGACCTCTACGACAGCGACGACCCCCAAACCCCCATCGTGAAATGGACGTTCCCCGATGGGAACAAACGCGTGGACGCCGCAACCGCCGACCTGGCGCGTCGATGCCAAGACGCCATCGGACACGACGTGCGCGTGTACGCGTGCTACGAACCAGGCACAGGAGCCGACGGGAAGCCCAAGCGCAACAAGGTCCTCCTCGACATCGTCGACCTGGGCGTCCACACCCCCCGCCGCGACACCCCCGGGGCGTGACACCCATGGCCCGACCCCGCCCCGCCCCCACGCCCCTAGTATTCGCCCCACCCGAACCAGGGACCCCGGAGGTCCTCGTCGCAGCAGGGATGGCCTTGGCCCTCATCGTCAAAGCCAAGGCGGGCACGTGGGCGAACTTCGCCGCCCAGTGGCACGCCCAAGGGGCGGACGCCACCTTGGGCGGCATCATGATGACAGAGGAAGACAGGGCACTGATGTCCCGCCACTCCTGGGTCGTGTCACGGTGCTCCCTGACACCGAAGTCCGTGCCCCTGGCGTGTGCGACCTGCGGACGGGTCGCGATGTCCGTCACCGCGTCGAAAGACAAGTGCTTCCTCACCGACGGATGCGCCGGGCAACTCGTCCCAACCGTGAAAGCGTCCTTGGTCGCACCGGGAGACCCCGCGCTCCCCGACACGGGCGCCACTGACGCATCTATAGACATGTGACCACCCATTCTGAAAGGACAACGATGAGACACCACTGCCCCTCCTGCGGACAATTCGCCAACACCACCCACCACTGCCCCGTCACCGATCACCCAGTCGAACTCGACGACCTAGGGTCCGACCCGGGCGTCGAGGTCGCGCCCGACGGGTGGTCCGCACGCTTGTGGGAACTCGCCCTCGACCGAGAATGGCTCCAAGTCGAGGCCGACTTCTCTTTGGAGTCCCTCTGGGAGCAGGCGTGCGATTGGCCCTACTCCGTGGGGCACCCCTATCGCAGTCGATTGCAAATGCAGATCGGTGTCTGGGACAACGAACGGGTTTGCAAACCGGGCGTCTGGGACGACCCGACCCCGGACGAACTCGACGCTCTCACCGCACTGGTGGTCCGCCAGGGCCACGGATGGATGTCCCCCGACCGGGCCTGGCGTGCCGTCGAGTTCGAGGGAGGACTCCACGTGGTCCCCGTCGACATGTGTGTGTGCTGCGGTCAGCGACACCCCGATGCGATCAATGGCGACGGCCTGTGCCACACCTGTGCCACCTGGCCATGGGACGCCCCGCTGCCCGCCCACCTGCAAGCCGTCAACAACGACGACTGGGAGTTCGACGCCGCCCCGTGCCTCCCCTTGGACCGCTCCCTCGACGACGTCTGGGTGGTGGACGCCAGGCGCGGGGACTACGCCCGCAGCGCATTGACGGCCATCCCCCACGCCGAGGAAGCTCGCGTCGATCTACGCTACACCCGCAGCGCATTGACGGCCATCCAGGTCGCGGCCGAGTCCCTCCTCGACGAGGGGGAGCCACTGACCGTGGACATGGTCGCCGAGGCTCTGCGAGCGACCGATCTCGCTCACGATGATGCGGGTCCCACAATGGACGACGACGAGCGAAGGGCGCTGATCCGTAGGACGGCGGAATCCACCAGAAAGCTCGCTGTCATCCGGGGAGAGATCGTTCGCGTCGACGTCCCCACCTACACACCCCACCCGCCCAAACGGGCGGCACAGTTCCGTGTCGGGCGGGAAGGGCGCACCACGTACCGCCCCGGGGACATCTACCAAGGCCTCGTCTACGACGCCACCACAGGGTGGGGGCGTGTGGAGTCCCGCGGGGTCGTCGTCGCCGTGGACTATCCCAGTTCCCCCCACTCCAACACAGAACGCATCACATGGATCACCCCCAGCCATCACGTCCGCCACGCGACGCGGGAGATGTGACCAGCGGCCCAGTAGGAAACCCATGCGACAAGCGCAAACGAGGCCCCCGTCCGTGACCGGGCCTCAACCGTATACTTCCATGGGTGACGACGTAGCGCGACGTGACAGGAAAGAAGGACACCATGATCACCGTCATTAAATACGGAGTATGGCACACCTGGTCACGCCACATCCCCGACTCCGTCCGTGACCAACTCTGGTTGGCCCACTGCGCGCGAGAAGACCTCGTCACCACCACCTTGGACTACCACGACGCCCTGAAAGACATCTGGTCGTCATTCCCCGAGGTCGCCGCCGCCGAACAACGCATCCGTGACGCGGACGACCTCCTCGCCACCCTCCTCGACGAACAGAGCAAAGCCCGACAGGCGTCACAAAGCAAGAAGGTCCCCACCGATCTACGCCAACGACTGACGCAAGCCCGCGCCAGCGTCCGTTCCGCGAAGCAGGAACGTCGGGACGCGATCACGACGGCGGGCGTGATCGCCACACCCTTGATCGCCCAAGCCAAGGACGCCCAGTACGCCCGACGCAAGGAGCTCTACACCACCTACTGCACCCGTGGCATCCCCGACCGCGACGGGCGCATCGTGCGCCTGTATCACGCGACCTTCAATGACGTGCGTACCAGTCACGAGACGGCGGAGAAACGCATCAGCGCCTCACGAGCCAACGGCAGCCCCGCCCAGATGCGCCACCACCGCTTCGACGAGACGGGGACGCTCGCCGTGTCCCTCCTCCGGCAAGCGGGCGCGCCTCCACGCACCCCCCAAGTCCTCGCCGACACCGAGACGGGGAAATACCGCAACGTGCTGGCCATGCCATGGTTCACCCCCGACGCTTGGGCGGGAAAAACCCGCGCCCAACAGCGCGTGGACGGGCGCGTCACTCTACGCATGAGGATCGGGTACGCTGACGACCTCTCAAGCCCCACCTTCGTGGACCTCCCCGTCCAGGCGCACAGGTTCTTCCCACCCGAGGCGGACATCACGGGCGCGAAACTCACCATCCAGCGACGAGGGACCACGTTCCACGCCACCGTGTCCATCACCGGGAAAGGGCTCCCCGACCCCACACCCGTCACCAGCGGACCCGCCGTGGTCCTGCATTGGGGATGGCGGGAAGTCGACACCGACATAGTGGAGGTCGCACGGTGGGCGGCGGACGCACCCCTCCACATCCCCGACGACATGGGTGACGTGTTCACCACCGACGGCTCAGGGACAGGCGGGTCCATCCTCACCCCCAAGACGGTGTTCACCCGCCTGAACCACGTCGAGAAACTCCAAAGCGAGCAGGGCACCGCCTTCAGCTCGGCGAAAAACGCCCTGGTCTCATGGTTGTCCACCCACGCCACACCCATGGGCGACCCCACCTCCAAACAGCCGCAACCCCTGGCCCCCGCACTGGTCGACGCCTGGAGAAGCCCCGACAGACTCGCCCGTCTCGCATGGTTATGGAGGGACGACCGCCCCGACGGGGCCGACGATCTCACCGCCGACCTCCTGGCCTGGAGAGGCGCGTATCGACACACCGCCACCCTTATCGCCAACACCCGCGCCAAAGCCATCAGCCACCGCAACGACGTGTACCGCAACGTCGCCGCTGTCATCTCCGGACAGGCGGCCACCGTAGGGCTGGACTCCATGGACCTCGCCACCATCGCCGCCACGAGCGCCAGGTCCGAACTGTCAGGCGACGTCACCCAACCGGGCGCCAGAAGGCGCACCTATGCCGCACCGGGGACTCTGCGCGAATACATCGCGGCAGCATGCGCGAAAGACGGCGTGACCGTGAGCAGCCTCGACTCGTCGCACGCCTCGCGCACCCACTACGAGTGTGGACACACCAACCCACGCGACACCAAATGGCTCAACCCCATCGTCCGTTGCGACGGGTGCGGTGAGAGCTTCGACCAGAACACCAACGCACTCCACCACCTCCAAGCCAGACAGCGCGACCTCAGTCTCACCGCCTGACCTCGTCGCAGACACACACCACAACTCAACACAGAAAACGGGCCACGTCCACCCGTACGCCTACGCGACCATCTCGTCTCACGCGGTTTTCACCGCGTCCGCAGACAGTGGCACTCCGTGTCACCACCACAAAATGTGGGTCACAGGCGTCCGCCAGCGTCGGGGCAACCACACCGACGACCCGTGTACTTAGACAGCATGACCATGACGGCGTCCGCCAGCGTCGGGGCAACCACACCGACGACCTTCCGCTCACCCAGACCCACGATATGGGGCGTCCGCCAGCGTCGGGGCAACCACGCCGACGACATGCGACAGCTCGCTGTTGGACGCCAGCGCCATGGAACCGTGTACTTACCATGTATGCGCCCTGATGATGATCATGCTGACTATGCCCACGTCCCTCCCGTCGACGCCATGGATGTGCTGCGTGCGTGCGTGGCACTGGTGGCCCCCGGACATGAGCCGCGACCTGGCCAGGCCGCGTTATGCGCCGACATTTCGCGCACGATGGGATTGGGCGTCCCAGTAGACCCTGACATGGAGGATGTCACGCGTCGGTTGGTGGGATGCGCACCGGTGGGGGTGGGGAAGACCCTCGCGGAGTTGGCTCCAGCCTGGGTGGCGGCCAGCCGTGGGCGCCGCACGGTGGTGTCCACGGACTCCCTCGCCCTCCAATCGCAGATCATGACGAAGGACGCCCCGGTCGTCGCACAGGCCGCCACCGCCCTGGGGTTGCCCCCGGTGACGATCGCGGTGCACAAGGGGTGGTCAAACTACGCGTGCGCTTTGGCCTGTGTGGGGGTGTCCGGAGCCGATGCCGCAGACCTGGAGGAGGCCGAAGAGGCGCTGGCGTCCCTGGTGGCCCCCACGCCCGTTCAAGAAGCCGCGTTATGGGGGGTGCGAGAAGCGCTCAACGACGGGGACGGCGACCGGCACCAGTACACGGGGGAGATCAGCGACAAGGAGTGGTCGCAGATGTCGGTGCAGTCCACGGACTGCCCCGGCGCCACGTGTCCGTTCGTGGACGTGTGCTTGCCACGACGTGCCCGAGACCTGACCTCCAAAGCCGATATCGTGGTCACCAACCACACCCTCCTCGCCATCCAGGCCGCCACGGGCGCGCCTGTCGTGACCGGAAACACCACCCTGGGTGTTTTCGACTCCATCATCGTCGACGAGTGCCACGCGCTCCCCGGGCATGTGCGCTCCCAGGGGGCCACCGAGGTGTCGGGCAGGGCCGTCCTGCGACTGGTGGACGCCGTGGCGGCACTGAAACTCCCTGCCGTGTCCGAGTCGTCCTCGGAGCACGCGCTCACGGTGCGGGGCCGTGACGTCGCCGCGCTGCTCGACAACACCCTCGCCAGTGTCGCGACCACACAGGGCGTGACTCGCATCCCTGACGACGCCCGCCCCCTCGACCCGGTCCTGCCCGTGGTGTCCCTCTGGTTGAAAGACTTGTCCCGATCGATGTCTATGTGGTTGAAAGCTCAACGGGACGGGTCGAGTCTGGTGATCCCCCTGACCCGCCTGCTGTCGAGGATCGCCATGGTACGTGAGGGTGTGGACGATGTGAACCAACCCCCCGTCGGTGTCGCCCGCTGGGCGGAACGTCACGACGACCGGGTGAGCGTGAAGACGTCCCCGGTGGACGTGTCCGCCATGTTGTCGTCGTCGGTGTGGCGCACACCTGGCACGTCGCAACCTGTGAACGTGGTGTGCTTGTCGGCCACCGTACCGGCCGCGTTCGGAGGGAGCACCGGGCTGGGGTGCGGGACTGTGCAGTACCCGTCCGCGTTCACCGACACCTACCGAGACAACACTGCGCTCCTGATCCCGTCGGGTGTCCCTGGTGTGCTCACGGGTTCACGGCTGGACCTCGACGCCCACCGGGACTGGGCGGCCCGCACGATCGTGGATTTAGTGTCGGCGAACGGTGGATCGGCCCTAGTGTTGGCGGCCACCACCTCCAACGGACAAACCTACACGGCGTTCCTGCGCCGAATGCTCAAGGGCAGGAGCGGGAGGCCCAAAGTGCGGGTGCTGTCCCAGTGGGACGGGACGAGTGTGAAAGTCACCGTGGACGAGTGGAAGAAGGACCAGTCGTCGATCCTGGTGGGCACGCGCAGTCTAATGACGGGCGTGGACGCGCCGGGGACCACCAACACCCTCGTCATCATCGATCGCGTGCCCAGAGCGGCCCCCAATCCCGTCGACGACGCACGGGTCCTCGACACCGCCACACGGGCACAGATGAGCCACTGGGACGCCGACCGGATCATCTACTACGGTGACGCCCGCACACTGCTCCAACAGGCCGCAGGGCGCCTGATCCGGTCCACCTCCGACACGGGCATGGTCGCCATCCTCGACCCCCGGCTCGCCGAGGCCACCGGCGGGTACAAGCCCCCCACCCGATCCTTCCTCATGAAAGCCGTCGACGAGTTCGGCGCACGCCTGTCCACCGTGGCGGACGCCACCGCCTGGCTCGCCCAGCACCGCACCGGCTCACCCACGAGGAGACAGCCGTGACCACCGTCACTGCCACCGTGTCCGGGCGGGTGGCGCCACATGCGCACGGCGCCGTCGACTCCGATCCTTTCCGCCGGAAAATACGCTGGTACCATCCGCAGACTGTTCCAGACGACGTGATGCCAACCACGTGACACGGTGTCGCATCTATACGTGTATGCGCTCACAGCGACCACCGGTGTGAGCCAGGAGAGAAGGAGTCCACAACCATGACAACCACGGCGAGAACCGGGTACGGCATCAGCAACTGCCAGTACTGTGGCGCGAGTTTGAAGAACGGGCACGTGTGCGAGTCTCGTCCCGGTGACGCGGATGTCGACGCCTTGGGGGGCGACAGCGGACTGACACACGTTCAGCGCCAGTTGCGTGAGAACTGCGACGCGGAAGCACGGATGATCGACCACCTCGCTGACGGTGGTTTGTCCGCAGGGTACCTGGCTTGGGTCGGGATGGACGAGGACACCTTCGTCGACGAGTACCTGTGGCCGGGCTACACCTTTGATGATGTGCGGCAGGTGAAGGTCCGCAAGTTCGTGGAGGATGTCTACGACATCGAGACGACCGTGTCCCAGAGCGGTGATTACAGGTCCAGCCGTCTCCTGCTCGGCGACGGTGGCCCCGACATCTGGTTCGACACACGCACGGGCAAGGTCGAGGGCCAGTGGGGTTCGGACGAGTGCGTGGTCCACGCCTCATCGGAGGCCACGGGCTTGGTCGACGAGTTCTGTGGGCAGTTGTGGGAGGACCTCAACCCGCAGGTGGCCCGTGCCGAGTAGGCTCGACGGTGTACGATCGAACCACAGGTCCATGACGCACCCAGCGCGGACCAGACGACTGTGGAGGAGCTCACTATGACCGATGGTTCGACCGTGCACGGGTACAGCGCGGGAACATGCCCCCAGTGCGGTGGTGTTCTGAAAAACGCCGCTGAGAACCTGACTAAGATTCAGAAAGACTTGCGGGACCACTGCCTGACTCAGGCGTGGCTGGTCGAGAATGTCACCAGTGGGGAGCTGGAGGCGGCCTATCTGGAGTTCAACGGCCACACTGAAGAATCATTCGTCGACGAGTACCTGTCGTGGGGTTACACGAACGACGATGTGCGGCGCGCGAAGATTCGCGCGTTGGTCGAGAAGGCTTACGACATCGACGTCACCGTGTTCACGAGCGGCGATTACAGGTCCAGTCGGCTCCTGCTCGCCGGTAATGGTCCCGACATCTGGCTCGACACCCGCACGTGCGAGGTGCAAGGCCAGTGGGGCGCGGAACGCTGGACTGTCGACGTGTCCGCCGAGGCGACAGACGCGATCAGCGCCGAGGTCCAGAGCATCTGGGAGACGTCCCATCCCTAGACCGCTCCGACGACGAACCTGAACCGCCCGCGCCCCGCTAACGGGGTACGGGCGGTCGTTTTGCGCCCTTCAGGCGGTCGACGGTCCTCACGTAGTACGAGAACGAGTCCTCCATGTCGTTTTCAGTGCGGTGGGCGTTTCCGTGGCCTTGGACGGACAGGTGCTCCCCGGTGGCTGCGCGCATCAGCATCATGATGTTGGACACGTCCATGGTCCGGTAGTGCAGACGTGAGGAGGTGAGCGGCATGTGGGTGGCGAGCATGGCCTTGTCGAAGCCGGTGGACGACCCGGCTAGAACGACGTCGTGACCCGTGGGGGCGTGGGCGTCGATCCACGCGCACAGGCGCCTGTCGGCGTCTCGGCGTGCCGTCGTCACGTCTGAGGGGCCGAGAATGGTGATCTCCGAGGCCAGCCCGGAGGTGGTGTGCATCGCCTTCACATGCGGGTCTGTGGCTCCCCACTCGTCGCTGGTGAGCGGGAGTGTGGCGGTGAAGGTGTCGGAGAGCCGGGTCCCGCTGGGATCAGTGATCGTGGCGGCGATTTCGACGATTCTGGAGGTGGCGGGTGTCAAACCTGTGGTCTCAGTGTCGCACCACAGGTACACGTGGGGGCGATCTTTGCTGTCATGAGCGGCCTGCTGTCATGTCGTTGGGCGCCCGTCTGGGATCGTACGCGTTCTCGCACGCCTCCCAGGCTTGAGGGATGAGCGCCATGGCTTCGTCGTACTCACTCCCGCTTGTCCATTCGATGAGCCCGCAGTCGATTCCGAACTTCGCATGGTCGATGATCTCCTCCAGGACATGCTGGTCGATCGTGACCACTATCTCACCCGGCTCGCATGCGAGGTCCTGTGGCGAGAGGGTGGGTGGTCGCCAACCGGACGTCTCTAACACGGCGAGGATGATCCGCTCCGCAGCCTTGATCGCGTTTGACAACGCCACCTTGGCTAGTCCCGGCGGCAGTAACTCCATGTCTTCCGCAATATCTGCTTTCATGATGCCCATGACGGTGGTGACGACCAGCTCCTTGCGGTCTCCCAGCAAATCGTCAATATTAGTGTGTGGTGTGGTGTTCGTGATTGTCATCACCTATCTCCTGGTCTCGTGAGGTTTCGTCCAAGGACGTGGGTGTCACGCTAGCGCCGCCCACTGGCATGTGGGCGGGACGATGGTGTGGGTCACGGCAGTGGCTCGCGAGTGACCTGGTACACGGTGTCGTCGATCCTGGTGCCCTCCCCCTCAGGTGCCCTCAGCACCCGCGAGGCGTCCTCCCATGACAGCCCAGCCCTGACGCACAGGGAGCTGGTCATCTGTGCCTCGACGGCGCCGGACACGTCCCAGGGGTCTTTCCCGTCACGGTGGACGCTGACATGGGTGGTGTGGGTGAGCACATGGACGACGGTGACGTAGTCACGATCTGCGCAGATCATGAACTTGTCCCCGTCGATGAGCGCCTCCCGGGGGGTCCCACACTCGTGCCACGGGGGAGGGCTGCCCGGGCGGACTCCCCCATCGGTGGTGCCGTCTAAGCGCCAGTGCCAGTCGGTGACATGCGCGACCGCCTGGATGGCGGGGACGGGGCCGTAGTTCGCCAGGATGTAGCGGGCGAGCTTGGCCGCTTCGCCGTCCAGGTGGACGCAATAATAGCTGCTCATGGCCGGGTGTCCTTTCTCAGGTAGTCGGCGAAGTCGTCGGGGTCCCCGTCGAATCGCAGTTCGGTGAACAGGGAGCGGGACGTCCCGCATGGCCATGTGCTGTGACAGTCCGCGCACACCTGTCCGGTGGCGGTCGTGGTCACGGGTTTGTGGCGCAACCATGTGGCGTACACGGCCCGGCGCAAGTCGCCGTGGTCGCAGGAGCATGCGGGGTTGGTCCCATCGACATAGACGGCCATGTCGATGGTGTGGCGGGGGCACCAGTCCACACCGCCGCGCATGTGAGACCATCCGAGGGTTCTCGCTCCGCGACGGGTCGCGACCCGGTTGCGCCGCAATGTCACGTACCGTTTCCCGCACTGGTGGCAGTCGCAGGTGAGTGTCGAGCACCCGTTGAGGTCGACGCTGAAACTCATCACATGTCCTTTCTGCGGCGTGACCATGCGCGCCGTAACACCTTAAGTACACGGTTCCTTGGTGGCGGTGGTCGGAATCCTGTGAGCATGTCGAAAATCGCGACTGCCTGGCGGGCTGCCGCTCCGAAGTCGCGTTCGGCGTGGTCCACCCACTGCCCACCGTCCCCAGGGGGCTCGGGGTCGGTGGGGCTCGTGGCAGCCATCAGGGCCGCCACGCTTCGCCATCGTGTGTCTGGTGTGCTCATGGGCGTGCGCGGCGCCTTTCGTCGAGGGGGTGGGTGTGGTCAGTCGATGAGACCGGTCACATAGGAACGGATCGTGGCGGGGGTGGCAGACGCCCCAGTGAACGTCATCGCGTCATCCCCCCTGGTGACGACCACGGTGGGGACGGATCGCACGTCGGCCCGAGCCGCAGCGCGGGGGTCGGTGTCGATGTCCACCATGCGCACGGTGGCTCCGACGGCCTCGGCGATCGTCCTCACGCGGGGGGCGAGCTGTCTGCATGGCGCGCACCAGGGCGCGGTGAAGTAGGTGATCAGGATCGGTGTGGTGGGCATCTGCCCCTCCTCGTTTTGGTTGGGTGTCGTGTGCGGCCCTCGTCGTGGTCGCACGCGATGAGTTCTCGACGAGGGCCGCACAGTGTGTAAGTACACGGTTCCTTGGTGGCGTTGGGTTGCCGGGGGTGGTCAGTCGGCTCCGGTGTGGGCGTCCCACGCGTTCAGGGCCTGGGTGGGGACGGTCCCGCCGTGGCGGGTGAAGACGTCGTCCCAGAAGGCGATGATCTGGTCCTTGGAGTCGTGCAGGGTCCGGTAGGCGGGGGTGTCGAGGAACTCCCCGCTTTGCGACAGGGAGGTGGACACGCCTTTCCAGGCGAGGTACATCTCTCCGGAGCGTGCGAGGACCTCTGTTGGTGTGGTCCAGTACTCCAGGGGTTTGTTCCTGGGCAGGTCGGGGGCTTGGGCGAGCCGGGTGCGCACGTCTTTGATCCACGGCTGGCGCTTCGATAGGGGTTCGTCACCTGCCGTGAAATCGATGTGGTGACAATATTCGTGGAAAAACGACGCGGGGGATCGGGGGTCGACGGCGATGTTGTCCGCGTGTGGATGATACACGCCGACGGCGTTGTGACGTCCCGTTTTGCGGAACCGCAACACGGGGGCCGTGGTGACGGGGAGGAAGGACCGCAGCCGGGAGTACTCGTGCTGGACTTGGGCGAGGTCTCCCAAGTCGACGCTGTCATCGACTTCGACATGGGAGAAGTCGCCCGTCGTGGCGAACACCGACTCCCGTGCGGCCGACAGGTACTTCTCGGAGGTGTTCTTCTTTTGTTGGTACACGGTCGCGGTCGTGGTCCCCTCGTGCACATACTCGACCATGGAGGCGCGCCCCTGCTCCTCGCCGCACATGTCGGCCAGGTACGCCCGGTAGTCGCGCAGCACCCGTGCCCGCCTGGCCCGGTAGGAGGTGCCTGTGAGCTCGTTTCTCACGGACGTCGGATACAAGAACCGCTTTCCGAAAGCCCCCCAGTTCGCGACGCGGATGTCCTCCTCGGCGCGTTGGCTGTCGACGGGGAGTCGATTGATCCCCTCGGCGACCCATGCCGGGTCGGTGGCGTGAGCATGCACGTCGCCTGCTGTTTTCCCCCAGTCGGACACACCGTCGACCTGGTCATCGGACAACCAGCCCTGGGAGGCGCAGATCAGGAGTTCTTTGTCGATCACGTCTTCGTCAACCCACAAATGCGCGAACTTCTTCCCTCCGTACCTCTTGTCACCCAACTCTCGGAACAGGTTCTTGGTTTGGCGGAGCATCTCGTCGTCGTACTCGGGGTGGCGCGCTGTGAAGTCTGATCGGAGGAAGTCTGTGGTGATCCGTGTGGAGAGGTTGTCCACGGTGATGCGTTTGCCATGGAGCAGGTAGGTGCCGGTCTTCTCGAAGCCCCCGTCGACGGCGATCACCTTCACGCCGCTTTTCTGGTCGCCTTCCAGGACCACCCAGGTGGTGCCGGGTTTCGCTTTGAAGAGCCGCTCGATCGTGGGCGCCGTGACGGGGAGGGCGTCGTGCCCGGTGAGCGTGTCGCCCAAGGTGTCGGCCACCTGTTCGGGCGTGATGCTGGTGTCGAACGTGGCGCGGGCGTACCGCATGAATTTGTTGTTCGCCTGGTAGACGGTGTCCGTGTCGAGCACCGCCGGGGGTTTGAGGGTCCGTCGGGTGTCCAGTCGCAGTGTCCGCCCGCACAGGGTTTCCAGTCGCGTGTACGCGGCGTCGGGTTCCCAGGTGTCGGCGCTCATCACGGGAAGGTCGCGGCGTGCGTCCTCGTGGATGGGTGTGTCGCCTGTGGGGGTGCCGGTCCGTTCCTGGTCGGGGCGGTCGTCGACGGGGATGTCGGGTTCCTCGTCGGCCCCGGCGGGGGTGGCCAGGGGCGCCTGGTCGTCAGGGTGGGGGGTGTACCCGTCTAGTTCCTCCCAGAACCACCCGTGGCCGAGGTCGTCCACGTCCGGCGCCCCAGTCCCCGCGAGGCAGACGTGTCCGCCTTTCAGGGAGGCTCCGCAGGCGGGGCATTGGTCGAGTCCGAACGTCATCGCGGACCCCCTGTCTGTGACATGGTGTCGGCGCGCTCCTGTTCGCCAGCGCACACCTGGGTGAGGAACGCCCGGTAGTCGCGCAGCACACGTGCCCTCCTGGCCCGGTCAGAGGTGCTTGTCAGGTCCTCGTCCAGCCAGTCGCGTGTGACACCGTCGTCGCGCTCGGGGTGCGCCTCCAGCCACTGGTGGACACCGCCACGGACATAGGCGGGGTCCGTGGCATGCGTCGCGATCTGGTCTCGCCGGTCGTCGGGGTCGTAGTCGGTGGGCCGGTCACGGACGAGGACGGAATCCATCTGTGTGCCTGTCCACCCGTGGTACGCCATTTTCAGCAGGTGCCAGTCGATGATGGACTCGTCCCAGCGGTCCTTGAACCTGGGCTCGCCCAGGACGGGGTCACGCAGGTCGCGGAACACGGCCGTCGCCGTGTTCCGCGTGTCGGGGTCGTAGTCGGGGTGTTCGGAGAGGAACCATGGTTGGACCACGTCCTCGATTAGGTGGTCGGACAGGTTTGTCGCGGTGAACGTCCCGTGTCGCCCAACTTTGAACGACCCCGTTTTGTCGAACCCGCCGGTGAGGGCGACCAGGCGTGGCCCCGTGCCCGGGGTTCCGGCGAGGACAACACAGTCCGTGCCGGAACGCGCCCGGCAATGTGTGCGGGCCTTCTCCATGGACACGGGCAGCGTGTACGCGTCGACGATGGGCTCGCCCAGGTTGTCGGACACACGCTGGGCGAGGTTGGCATGGTCGAGGTTGTCGAACAGGTAGTCCATGACCTGGGTGTGGGCGGTGTGCATGGTGTCCGTGGTCGACACGACCGGGGTGGGGCCGGTTCGAGCGGGGTCGAGGAGGAGGGCACGGCCAGTTGGGGTGTCCGCCCCGCCGGTGGTGTCGTCGAGCACTTGCTGGAGGGGGCCGAGGTCGGCGAGGTCGGGGGTGCGGTCCCCGGCGGGACAGGTGTGCCCGCCTTTCAGGGAGGCGCCGCAGGCGGTGCATTGGTCGGTTCCGAACATGGTGAGGGGTTCCTTAGTGGGTGTGGCGGATGTGGGCTTGTCGGACGACGGTGTTCCCTGTGGCGGTGGTCATGAGGTGGGCGCGCACGTTGACGTCGCCTGTGGGGGTGGTGTGGGGCGCGTCGGGCAGTCCGTCGTCGTCCCATTCCCCGTTCATGGCTCTGGCTTCGTCGTCGTCACGGATGTCCGCATGGACCCACATGGGGTCTTCGGGGTTGGGTATCTGGGATGCGAACACGATGGCGTCGAACATGATGCAGGAGTCGAACTGTGCTCCGTTCAGGTCCGCCCCGCGTAGGTCCGCACCGTCGAAATCACAGTGGTCGAACGTCCCGGACAGGTCGGCGTTGTGCAGGACCGCCCCCTTGAAGTCGCAGCACGAGAACTCCCCTTGGAGGCGGGTGTTCGCGGCGGTGATGCGGTTGAACGTGCACCGTCGCGCATCCACACCGGTGAGTGTGGCGTGGGAGAACGCGCTGTCGTTGAAATCGCAATCTCTCAGGACCGCCATGGTGAAGTCGCACCCGCGGTAGTCGCCGTGGAGCCCGGTGTCCGTGAAAAGGGAGCCACGCAGGTCTGCTCCCGTGAACATGTTCCCCCTCCCCAGGGTGTCTGTGAAGATGACAGAGCGCATGCGCGCCTGGCTGAAGTCGCACTCGTCGACTCCACCGCCCAGGAACTGCGCCTCATAGAACGCGGAGTTCAAGAACGACGTGCGCACCCAGTTGGGACGGGTGACGAGGCATGCGTTGAGGTTCGCTCCACGGGCGGTGGAGTCCTCCATGGTGACATCGGTCCACGACCCGCGGACGGCGCACAGGTCGTCACCGTTGCTGCGGACGATGTAGGCGTCGCCCATCTCGGCCTCGTCCATCTGGATCGACGTCATGTCAGTGTCCTCGAACCCGGTGTTGAGGAATTTCTCGCCGCGTGCGTCGGCGTCATGGAGGCGGCAGTCGCGGAACACAGTCCTCTCCCATCGCAGGTATGCGGCTTCCTCGTCACGGGAGAGGTGGCGCAGGTCCGCTGATTCGAGGTCGCACCTGTCGAAGCTCGCTGAGGGGAATGTGGTGCGCGGGGTGCGCAGGTTCGCCATGTCGCAATCGGCGAACTGGGCGCCTTCGGCGTCGCATCCGTCCAGGGTCGCCCCATTCATCGACTGCCCGTCCACCCGGGCGTTGGCGAGGCTGTCACCGTCGAAACGCACCCAGTTCTGATCCAGGCCGCCACCAGGGGTGGACAGGTCGGGGTCCAGGATGGGCTGGTCGCCGAGGACGATCCTGGGCGGGATGGTGATCGGGGTCACGATGGTGTCCTTTCGTCGCTGCTGGTCAGTGGGATGGGGTGTAGTCGGGGTTGTAGAAGTTCGTCACCCAGTCCGGTCCCCACTCCCCGAATTGTGCGGGGTCGTGCACCGGCCAGGCGGAGGGCCCATGGGGGGTGGGGATGTGGATGAGCACGTGGCCGGTGGTGTCGCGGGTGAACGTCACGTCCTCGTCACCGGCGCTGCTCGTCACCGTGGTGCGCAGGGTGTCCCGGTCGGGTTGCCACACGCGGTCGGGCTCTGGGAAGAACGACACGGGAGGGTCGGTCAGGTCCAGGTCTGCGATGGAGTCCACATCGGGGGCCGTGCATGCCATGGCCGATGGTCGAGCGCCCACGGGCGTCCCGCGAGGCCCGTACTGGTTCGAGCCTCGCCCTCCTCGGATGCGTGTCATAGGTTCGCCTTTCGTGGGGCGCCCAAGTGCTGGGCGCCAGTCCGTCAGTGGTATAGATGCGACACCGTCTCGCGGTGTGTCGCATCACTACTAAGTACACGGTTCACCGCTTCGCGCGGGTGATCCGCTGGCACGGGCGAACCGTGTACTTAGTAGTGATGCGCCTGCGTTTCGCACGCCACTGAGAGAAAGAGAAAAGACATGTCCAAGCAAGAGACCGTCGCCGCGTCGATTCGCACCACTGTGCGAGGCAACCTGGTCGCCGACCCGGAGTTGCGCACCACGCCCACGGGTGTGCAGGTGTGCACGTTCACCGTCGCCGAGAACATCCGTAAATTCGACTCCGCGTCCGGACAACACGTCGACGCTGGCGCCGTGTTCTACAACGTGAGCGTCTGGCGCCAGCAGGCGGTAAACGCGCAGGAGTCGCTGCGGAAGGGGATGAGCGTGTGGGTGGAGGGCCGGTTCGAGCCGCGCGCCTACATCTCCCAACCCGACGGGCAGCCCGCGGTCGCCCGTGTCTCCAACGACGTGCAAGCCGTCACGTTCGGTGTGTGCCTGGACTGGGCCACAGCCCAGGTGACCCGCAACCCCCGTCATGACGCGGCCCCCTCACCCCAGGGGCACGTCGCCCAAGGCGCACCGGTCCCGCAACCGGTTGCGCCCACCCCCGCTCAGGCCGCCCCCTCGGCCCGTAGCGACCCCTGGGGGTGATGCGCGCACGACACATCCGTGTGCGAAACCCCCGCTTGGGCCGCGTCATGCCCACCCCCCACCGTGACGCGGCCCACCCCCTTCCTCCCGTAGGAACACACCACCGGCGTCCGTCACCTGTTCATGGTGCGGGCGCCGTTGGTGTGTTCCGGCGACGTGTCACACGGCGGGGGCGACCCATCCGACCGGGCCTGTCGTCGACCAGTCGGACACCAGCCACCCACCGGCCTGTGTCAGGGTCACGTACATCACCTGTGGTCGCACGAACGGCGGCCAGTCCCCACCCGGGTACGGCTTGTCGGCTTGCCGGTACACGACAGCGGCGACACAGGAGTCCGGGTGGGACCAATCGGCCCACCACACCTGATCGACCACAGTGGTGGTGCGCACTCCCGCGTCCACCGCGTCCGTCCACGCGCGAATGGACATCCGCCCGGAGGACATGTCATCCATGTCGGCCTGGAGACGGACCCTCGCCTGGGGGTCCACGTCGCCCATGGCGCCACGGTAGGAGTCCACAGGCGACACGTCACCGGCCCCGAACGTGAAGAACGTGGACACGAAGCGCCGTGCTGTCTGCTCGGCCACGGACAGCACCTGGGGGTCCGTCCCCCCCGGGGGTGGGGTGGGGACGCCGTGGGCGGTGGGGTCCTGCCCAGGGTTGGGCACGCCCCACACCTCCCATCCAGACGCGGCGGACCCTCCCACACCGGCCACACCGCCCCCGGGGGGCTGATCGCCGCCCGTGCCTGTGGTCGGGTCTGTGGTGGTGTCGTCGCCAGGCGGCGCCAGTGTGACGGGGGCCGGTGGTGTGGTGTCGGGTGCGGGCCGGGAGCACCCCGCCAGGGCGATGACCATGGTGGTGGCGATGGTGGCGAGGACGGTCGGCCAAGGGGTGTGGCGTGTCATGGGGTGGGCTCCTCCCGGTGGGGGTCAGGTGGTGTGAGGGTCGGTGGTGTCGATGAAACGGTACACGCCACGGACGGCGGACCCATAGGTGTAGGTGCTGGTTCCCATGCCCATGTCCACGTCGCGGGCGGACATGGCCTGGTAGGTGCGGGTGGCGGGGTCGGTGGAGAGGATGACGCCGGTGTGCCCGGCGGTGAAAAACAGGTCGCCGGGTTGGGCGGTGTCTTCGCTGACCAGGACGAAGTGGTGTCCGTCGTCACCGTCGAGGGTGGGGTCCACAGCCCAGTCGCCGGTGTCGACCCCGGTGGCCTGGTAGATCACGGCACGCACGAACCCCGAACAGTCCACCCCCCATTGGTTGGGTGTGACACCGGCGTTGGTGTCCCCCGGGGGCGTCTCGTCCACGGTGACCACCCGGCCCCCGGCGAACCTGTGCGCCATGCGTTGTGTCAGGTCGCCCAGGGAGCCGTGCCCCCCGCCCCACAGGTACGCACCGCCCCAGGCGCCCATGTCCGTGGCGGCCGCCACGATCCCGGCCCCGGTGGGTCCGTACGACCCGGCGGCGGGGGCGCACACAGGGGTGACCGTCCAGGTCCCCGCCAGGGCGTGGAGCAGGGCGGTGGCCACGGGGGTGATGGTCGTGTACCGCGGCTCCACCGACATCGCGGGGCGTTGCACGGCGACGGACACCTGCCCGGGGGTGAGGGCCGTGTCGGCGGCGTAGGCGGGGATGGCGCGGGTGTAGAACTGGGTGGCCTGATACTCCACCGACCCCATGATGTCGGACACGGACCCCCAGCCTTGTGAGGGGCGTTGCTGGAACACCCCGATGGAGTCGAGGTCACCGGCGGCGATCGCGTCGAAGGTGTGCTCCATGGACTCCGGGACTTGCCGGTTGGCGAGGTTGGACAGCCGGGATTCGATGATGGCGGTCCCCAGGGCGGCGACGATCACCGTGTCGGGGGCGCCCAGGCGGCGCCCGGTGTCCACGATGGTGCGGGCGTTGACCATCTGGTACCCGCGGTCCAGGGTCCACACAGTCCCGTTGCCGTCGGTCGCGGTGAACACCCCTGTGGACTGGTCGGGCCCCAAGCCCCCACCGCCGGGCAGCAGCGACTGGTCCTGTCCGAGGGTGACGCCCCGGGCGAGGAAGAACGGTGTGGGGTCGATGGTGTCCCCACCGGCGAGGTCACGGGCCCCCGTCTGGTGGATTTCCAGGTGGAGGTGGCATCCCGTGGAGTTGCCCTGGGTGTTCACCAGCCCGATGATTTGGCCGGGGGTGACGCGGTCGCCCACGCGCACGCGCATCTCTGAGGCTTTCTGGTGCGCGTACCAACTGGAGACGCCGCCGCCGTGGTCGATGACGGTCAACCCCCCGAACCCTCCGCCGGTGTCCCCGGCCCGTAGCACCACGCCTGTGGCGGCCGCGTGGATGGGGGTCCCGCACGGCGCCCCCAGGTCCACCCCGGCGTGCAGGATGTACGCGCCTGAGACGGGGTTGACTCTCATCCCGTACACGTCGGTCACGGGGGCCTGGGCCGGGTTTGTCCACGCCCCCGGTGTGGTCACCCCGATGACCACGGGTGCGCTGCCGCACGACTGGACGATGCCGAGGGCGGCACGGATCATCTGGTCGTAGAGCTGGGGCGCGCGTTGGGTGGCGTCGGGGATCGGCATCAGGGCGAACATGCGTGTGAACACTTCCTGGGCGTGGTCGCCGTTCAGGTCGGTGGGGTCGACCCGGTATCCGGGGTCTCCGTTCTCGTCGGCGTACTCCTCGACGCCGTCGAGGATGTCGTCGGAGGTGAACCCGGGGTCGGCGGTGGTCATGGCGGCACCCAGCAGGCATCCCACCAGGTCGCTGGCCTTCGCATGGTCGGCCCACACACCATCCCAGTCGCGGGGCAGGACGCACCAGTGGGCGAAGTCCACCCCGGTGCGGTGTATGGCGCCCGTGTCGATCCCGTACGGGCCTGAGCCGCCCCCTGTGGGGCCGTGCTGGGCCGCGTCCATCTCCAGGGCCGCCAACGCGGCCCACGGGGCGTCACCGGCGTTTCCCACCCAGTCGTCGATGGTGGTCTCCACTGTGGCGGGGTCGGTGTCGGCCCCGAACAGCGCAGACATCCCCGAGGACAAGAAATCCTGCATTTGTTGGGTGGCGTGTGTGGCGATCCGCGACGGGATCGAGGCGACCATGGACGCCATGGTCGAGATCAGTGACGACACCATGAACAACACCAGCGCCAGGATCACGGACACCACCGTGACGGTGACTTTCCCCGCCGTGGTGCGCAGGAACGCTTTCACCCCACCCCACACGGCGCCGTGCGCCCCGCCCGTGACAGCCCCGGCAGCGGCCGAGGACGCGATCTGGGCGACCACGCCACCCTTCCCGTCGCCGACGATCACACTCTGGACGACCGTGGACACAGCCTGGGGGCCATCATGGGCCATCGTGGCGCCGCCTTTCCGTGGGAGGGAGCTCGTGACGTCCCTCCCACGGTTCCCCCCATCGTGGTTTGTGATCTGGGGGGCGTCAACGGCGCCATCGCCCTCCCCGCACTGGCGGACGAGGTGCGCGGCGTGGTCAGGCCCCCACGGTGGTGGGCGCGGGGGCCGCCTCCTCGACGCGCCTGCGCAGCGCCCAGGCGTCCCGGCGACACTGCTCCCATGTCGCGTCCAAGTCCCAACCGTGAGGGGCGTCGTCGTAGGCGCGACGCGCCAGGGCGAGCAGGCGCCCCACCTGGGCGCCGAGGTAGAAACCGTCGACCGCGTTCTCGTCCAGGGGGGTGTCGTCCCCGGCGTGGGCCACCGCGTCGACGGCGGCTTCCACGGCCCGCATGGCGTGGTCGCTCCTGGCTTGGGCGGTGACGTCCACCAGGGTCTTCCTCTTCACGAAGTAGATGGTGGTCTGGTCGCGTGGGTCGCCTTCGCCGGGGCGCCACGTGTCGTGGGATTTCACCGTGAAGTCCACCAGCACGGTGTCGCCGATTCGGAACGAGGCCGACAACTCGTCGGTCCACCACACCAGGGCATGGTCCCCCTCAGCGGTGACCAAGGTGTACATGTACCTGTCGGGTGAGTGGTACCCGAACCCTCCACCGATGTAGGTGGACCGGGTCAAGGTGGCCTCCACCTGCGTGTACCTGGCGCCCACCTCCCCGAAGAACCCGGTGGGCGCCAGGGGGCGGGTCGTCGTCTTCTGGGTGCGGGCCCACACCGCCACCGCCGACGCGGTGACGCCCACCAGTTTCGCAGGGACGACCCAGTCGCGGCGGGCGAGTGTGCGCATCGTGTCCGCGTACTCGGAATCCTCGTCCATGGCGGCCATGGACGCCACCACGAGGGCCACGGTGCCGTCGCCCAAGTAATCGTCGGGGCGCCTGCTGGGCACGTCGTACTCGGCGGTCTTCTCGAAGTACTTCTCCCACGACCCGCACGCCACATAGTCCTTCACCTGACGCGACGTGCCGGTGCCGTCCAGGTTTTTCGCCCGGTACGCCATGCCCCCGTCGCTGAGGGCCAGGGCCACCGCGACGATCTGGCTGACACGCCACTGCCCCGGGTCGTGCGCGCAGGAGGGTCCGCCCATCAACGCGCCCATGTCCTTCTCCAGATCGTCCGCGAACATCAGCGACCGCAGCCCCGTGACCGTGACACCCGTGAACAGGGACAGGCAGGAGTTGCCGACCTGGACGATCTGCCCAGTCTCACGCGACGTCAGGAGGAAAACGGTGGTGCGCCGACGCGACCTGTGGCAATGGTCGCAGTGATGGTCGACGACCTGGTAGTCGCGCAGGACACCCTCGGGGGAGCCCTGCGCCATCCGGGTGATGTATTCCACATGGGTCGGGTCGTCCGGGTCCACGATCGGGTCCACGGCTCCCAGCACCATCCAGTCGCCCAGTCGCACCACAGGAGTCGAGAGGCGGAACCGCACCCACGTGACGCCGAACACCGTCTGGTCCTCGAAGCGCTCATCCTCGACCACGTCGAACCTCTCCGCGAGACCGGCGCGCGCCAGTTTCTTGTTCGCCTTCGCCACCAGGTCCGTGACCTCGGGCATCTGGGCGTCCCGGACGACATACGCAGGGACGGGGGGTTCGTTCTCGATCATGCTCATACCTGTACAGTATCCGGGTCCACCGACACGACGAACACCGGCATCACCAGGCATCCACGGTCAGTCGTCCACAGGCTGGGGATGCGCTCTTTCGCCGCGAGCACCTCTCTCACACAAGAGCGAGCGGGCATGCGGACACTGACCCGGCGCGGTGGCACAGTCGTGCGTCTGCTGTGACCAGTGTGGCCCCCAGGACTTCGGCCAGTGCCACATATGTGGCGTCATACGCGCTGAGATTGTTCCGTAACTGCCACACACGGCCGCTCAGGTGGTCGATCGGCCAGCGTCTTGCGGGGAACTCTCGCAGCGCCGACAAGTATCTGTCAGCGCTGAAGGCGCTCATGTGCTCCTGTCGGTCGATTCGACGTAGGACGGACAGGACTTCCGTCACAGCGAAACTGGGTATGTGCAGGTCGTGGTCGCTGGACAACATGAGGTTTTGTGCGCGGCGCCCGATCGGCGACCCGATCATAGTCTCGACGACCACCGAGGCGTCAACGACGAGTGGGCTCATCGACGGTCGCGTTCTTCGCGCAAGACGTCTGCGGCCCGGGTGTCGGTGTCGAGCGGTTCGAGCGCGTTGACACGGTCGAACCACTCCTCCAGTGTGGGGACTCGTGTGGACATATTCAGCAGTCCTGCCACGTAATCGGACAGGCTTTGCCCGGCTCGTGTCGCACGTGTTCGGAGCGTCTGGTGCGTCGCCTCGGGAAGGTTGCGGACTTGAAGGGTGGCCATGCGCCTAGCATAGCTCACATGCCACCTGCATGCAGGTCTCGCGGGACGCCAGACGTGTGGAGCGGCGACTCGGCCTTCAGGCCGGGATGAGTGACGGCAGTTCTTCTGGACTGATGGTGAGGTCGGGATCGGGGAGTGCCTCCACCCAGGGCATCCACCCGGTCTTCACGGCGTCGCGTCGGGCTTTGGCGCACCACCGTGTGAGGACGTCACGGGGTGTGGACGCGTCGGCGGAGACCTGGGCCACGTGGGTGGCGACAGTGGACAGGGCGCGGACCAACTTGTCACACAGGTAGGGTCGGGGCATGTCGTCGCCCCTGCCGGGGTCTTGCGCGTACCACTGATGGAACAGGGTGCTTGTGGCCCAGTTCTCAGCGGCGCGGCGCGTTGCGAACCTCTCGACCCTGGTGTCGCAGACCCCGTTCCAGAGCGTGTCCTCGAACCTGATCACCAGCGGCGACCCGTCGAGGGTGACGGCCTTCGCGAGACGCTCCGTCTCCCGGGCGTCGCGGCGGGCCTGCGCGGCGGCGGCACGGCTGCTCTTCTTCCGCGCCTCCTCACGGCACTCTGCGATCGTGGACGGTCTGGTCAGCACCTCGACAGGCGCGTTCGGGTAGCACACGGTGCAGGCGCGTTCGCCTGCGGCCTCGACGACGGTCGCCTCATCCATGCCGGAGAACTCGGTGAGCCACTTGAACATCGTGGGCCTGCCCCTCCGGTTGCACGTCGAGCAGGTGGTGGACGCGTGGATGTGACCGTCCGGACCGGGCACCAGGTACGCCCTGGTCCACCCCCCACGCCTGTCGTGCTCCGCTTCCAGGGGCGCGGCCTGCGCCCGGAGGCGGTTCATCGCGTGGCGGGCCGCCCGCACCTCGGCGGCGGTCACACCGTCGCGCACCACGGTGCGCCGGGTGCGGCGGTCGAACCTGTGCAGGCGGTCCATGTCCAGTCGGGCATCGTCCAGCAGGAAGCCCAACTTCTTCAGCTCGACGTCGACCTGGACTGGCGTCCATGCGCGCAGGTCCGCCGACGCGGAGGGTGTGGTGGCGATGTGTTCCATGGTGTCCACAGTAGCGCAGGGCTAGGACATTTTCTCAACCAGGGATCGTCCGAACATATGCCATATACTGGAGCCATGACAGTCATACGCGCGCCCGGCGGGACCGCCGACCCGGCCCGGCGACACCCGAACTTACGACCCGGCGGGAAGTCGCTGTCCAAGGACGGAACCATCTCTCCCGTCGTGCGCGTCGTCGTGTCGAAGGTCACGAGGGACAAGGTCAAGGCCGCTGCCGCCGCCGACGGCGTCAGCGTGTCGAAATGGTTGCGGCGCACCATCGAAGAGACTCTCGCCGCCCAGGGGCAGGCGTCCCCGCCGCCATTCACAGAAGGAGACCGCTGATGGTCGAGGTTGTTTTCACCATGACGTCACCGGCGTGCGGCGAGTCGTACGACGCGACGATCGATGGTGTGGACGTCGGGCGTGTCCGCCTGCGGTACGGGCGGTTCTGCGCGCACCAGGCAGACAATACCAAACTGCTGCTCGTGGACGTCCGCGCCGATGGCCTGGATGGGTGCTTCTACCCGGACATGGCCATGCGCGACGCCTATCTCGGCATCGCGGCGGAAGCG
This sequence comes from Propionibacteriaceae bacterium, assembly GCA_009780915.1. Lineage (GTDB taxonomy): Bacteria > Actinomycetota > Actinomycetes > Propionibacteriales > Propionibacteriaceae > WQYJ01. The sequence continues at coordinate 13,297 of WQZD01000012.1, read as the reverse complement.
CTCGCGGCAGCAGCTGGGCATGACACTGAGGTGGTCGTGTCGGTCGAGAGCGACTTCGACTACGACGGCAACCTGCGCGACTGGGGCGCTCGCGTGGACGGCGCCGCCTGGTGATACCTCTGCCCCGGGCGCCGTTCTTGCATGAGCCCCGTCCAGTACCGGCGTCGGCGCATCCCGATGCGGACTGTCTCGCCCCATGAGGGCCACGCCCCGGATTTCGACAGGTTTTGGCGCGCGCAGGACCCGACCATGTTGGCCATGGTGGTGGCTCCGCCTTTGGACCACGGATACCAGTGGTCGGCGTGCTGAGCGGGGGCCGAGCACCGCCCGAACACCATCCGGTTGTCGCGTTCACACCGGCCCTGGCACCTGTCGAATCCGTTCTCCAGAACCTGCTCAAACGTGTCTATCAGCAGTTTGATGTCTGGTTCCTGGTTCACAGAGGCGGCTTGAACCGCACGGCGCGAGGCCGTCAGGCACAGAGGACAAGAACTCTCCACAGGCTGACACGGCGGAACTCGCCGCATGGTTTCTCAGATTGATCGCGGCATTCACATCGCGGTGGTGCGAGGTTCCACACGTCTCGCACACCCATTCCCGCACATCCAGGCTGGTCAGGCGTTTGGTTTTCACGCCACAACTTGAACACGTCTTCGAGGATGGGAACCACCTATCTGCCGCGATCACCGTGGCACCCGCTTCGGGTGCCTTGTACTCCAATTGACGCCGGAACTCGTAGAAGCTGGCGTCAGCCACCGACGTGGCCAGATGGTGATTTCTGGCCATGCCTTTCACATTCAAGTCTTCAATGCCGATCACGGCAAAGTTGTCTACCAGCCGCCGAGTAGTTTGATGCAGCCAGTCAGCACGAACATCGCCGACACGCCCGTGCAGCCTGGCCACCTTGGCCTTGGCCTTCTCGCGGTTGTGTGATCCCTTCTGTTTACGCGCCAACGCTTGCTGGGCGCGACGCAACTGGCGCTCGGCGGTGCGGTACGCGCGTGGCACTCCAATGTGTTCACCATCGGAGGTGACGTACTCCCGAACACCGACATCGACACCGACGACGGACTTGCCCTGCTGTGGCGCGGGCACTGGCTCAGGCACCTCGCAGGCGATAGCCGCCATCCACCGACCCCGATGTTTAGAGATGGTGACGCTGACCAGCTTCGTGTCAGGCCAGCGCAACACCTCACGCATCCGCACCCAGCCGACCGCCGGCAGACGCAGACGCTTGCCATCAACTCTGAAGAACCCCGACGACACCCTGAACGAGTCAGACTGGCCTTTCTTGTGGAACCTCGGATACCTGGCTCGTCCGGCGAAGAAGTTGGTGAAAGCCCTCCCCAAGTCGATGATGGACTCCTGGACGGCGCATTTCGTCACCTCCGTCATCCACGGGAACTGCTCACGCTTGATCGCGTTGAGGTCTCGACGCAAGGACAGTTGAGAAGGCTTCGGCAGCGCCGGGTCGGTCTTCCACGCCTCGTACTGTTCCTGCCAGTGGGCCAAGCCCCAGTTGTAGGCGAAGCGGGCCGTACCGCAAGCCCTGGACAGATGGGTGGCCTGAACATTGGTCACATCAAGCGCGACCTTATGCACCCGAAGCATCGGGCACCGCCTTCTCCACACCATCAATGAGGCGCTTGTTCTTGTGGCTTCGCGCGCCATACATGCGGGCCAAGAACACTGTCACAATCTCCAGCACGTCGCTAGCCAGTTCTTCCTCAAACGAGCGGTCATCGCCCTGGTTGATCACCACAACCTCGACATGCTTCGCCTCGCACACAGCGAACACCAGTTCCGCGCCGAACCGCAACAGCCGGTCCTTGTGGGTCAACACCAGCCGCCCGACCTGCCCGTCCAAAATCAGGTCAAGCAGTTCCGACAGGCCCTTCTTCCGGTAGTCCATGCCCGAGCCAAGATCGGACATCACCTGGTACTGCCAGCCATGAGCGGCGCAACACATCCCCAACACCGTGACCTGGCGTTCCAGATCAGCCTTCTGGTCGTGTGGCGACACCCTGGCGTAGGCCACCGTTTTCCGATCAAACGCGCCCGTGTCAATCCCCAGCGGATTGAACGTGGCCACATCCGACACCCGGGAACGCCGACGACCCGCTGGAGTGCGCCCAGCCACAAGCCTGCCCTCCGCGTCCCAACGCCGCAACGTCGAGTACGACACACCCAACATCTGAGCGGCCTTGCCCGCTGCCACATAACCAGCCACACAACAATCATAGCAAATCGGCACTGGAAAACACGTTTAGACACATATCATCGAACAGAAACTAGCCCATCGGCGTCACCAGGCCCCGCAGTAGTTGTAGACGATCTCCTCGGTCGGCTCCACCAGTTGCGTGTCGCCGACAGGCTCCACCGGGGACACCGGCGCAGGTTCCTGCGCGGTGACGGGGGGCGGGGCGCCCACTGGCGTGTCGACGGGGGCTGGGGGGGTGTCCACCGGCTCACCCGTGTCCTCGACACGGCGCGTGTCCACAGGTGGTGTCTGGACGGGTGGGGGTGGCACGGGTGCGGGCGCCGCAGCCTGGTCGGGGACCCGTGCTGGCGGCGGAGGCGGTTGGGGGTCGGTGTCCCAGGGCATGTCCACGGGTCGAGGCGGGGCGGAATCGTCGTCGAAGAGGATGGGCCACATGCGTCTCGCGGTGATCTGGGTGGTGGACACGGTCACGGTGGTGGTGTCGTCGGGGTTGTCCTGGTCGGTGTCGGTGATGTCGAAGGACCGGGTTTTCAGAACGCCTTCGATGGCGACGGGCGTCCCGGGGCGTGGCAGGCGGCCCTGGGCCTCCTGTCGTCGCAGGTCGGAGTCCCACATGACCGCGTCCACGTGGGCGTTGTTGCCTTCCAGGGTGAACGCGAACCGGGTGCCTTTCGAGTACTCGATCAGGGCGGCGCGTCCGACGACACCGGCCACCACACAGGACACGCCGACGTCGCCGGGGTCGAGGGCCAGGGCCGCCGCCACGGTGATGGGCGCGGACCCGAAGGGTGTACGCCACATGCCCATCTGGTCGGCGTGCACGCCCAGCGGCGACCTGTCCACGCTGGTGCGCAACACGGCGCGTTGCATCGCGCAGCGTTCCACGGACCCCCATTCGGCGTCGGTGGGGCCCACTCCGCGGGTTTTCAGGGCTTGGAGGTGGCCCAGGCGTGCCCCGAACGCGTCGAACGCCCCTGCGCAGACCAGGGCTTTCCAGGCGCCCATGGTCACTTGTTGGGTGGTGAGGCGGGCCATGGCGTCGGCCAGGGATGTGTAGGGCCCGTGCTGGTCGCGTTCGGCGACGATGGCCCGCCCGGCTTTGCCCACCCCTGTGATCTCGGACAGTCCGAAACGGATCGACGTGTCGGACGCCACGGTGGTGTCCACACCGGAGGTGTTCACGCATGGGGGCAGGACTTCGACTCCGTCGCGACGCACCGACTCCAACGCGGTCATGCGTTTGTCTGGATCGTCGGTCTGGGACAGCACGGCGGCGGCATAGGCGGCGGGCCACTGCGCTTTCGCGGCGGCGGTGAGCACCGCCAGCGTCGCATACGCCCACGAATGGGACTTGTTGAAGGAATAAGACGCTGAGTCTTTCATGACGTCGAACAGCCTGCGGGCCGTCGCCTGGCGCTCACCGGGGTCCCCGCCCAGGTCGGCGAACGCCCGCGAGACGAACATCTGTCCGACGACGTCCATCTCGTCTTTGCGTTTCTTCCCGACGGCGTGGCGCAGCATCGAGCGTTCTTTCACGTCGAACCCGGACACCACACGCCCCAGCTCCATCAACTGCTCCTGGTAGAGCACCACCCCCTGGGTGGGGGCCAACACGTGGGCGAGCACAGCCTGCTCCTGGGGGTCGGTGGTCCACTGGTCGTACGCTACAGGCTCCAACCCGCGTTTACGGGTGATGTATGTGTGGTTCTGGCCCGTGCCCAGGGCCCCCGGCCGGTACAGGGCGACGATGTCGGACACGTCCGACAAGGCGTCGGGGGACACCCCCATGGCGACCTCGCCCATGCCGGTGGACTCCATCTGGAACACCCCCCACAACTGGGCGTGTTTGAACACGTTCATGGCGGCCTTCCATGCCGGTGAGCCGGTGTCGGGCAGCCGGGCCATGGCCTTGGGGTCCACGCCGACCGTGTCGGCGGTGGCATGGAGGATGTCGAGGTTGCGCAGGCGCAGCATGTCGAGTTTCAAGTAGCCGATGAGTTCCAGGTCGGGGTACTCCCATTCGGTGACCCACATCCCCGATTCGCGGTCACGGCGCAACGGGATGGCCTGGGCCAAAGGCTGGTCCGAGACGATCACCCCGCAGGCGTGGATGCCCACCCCGGCGCTGGTGCCCTCCAATCGGGCCGCCACACCGATCGCCTCGTCCAACCCCGGTTGGGCGGCGACCAGGCGCCGGAACTCCGCGCCCGACACGGACAGGGGGTCCATGACGGTGGCCAACGGATACGGTTTCCCGGACTCGACGGGGATGGCTTTCGCCAACGCTTCCCCGGTCGCCACTGAGAACCCGTGCACACGGCACACGTCTTTGACGACCCTCTTCGACCTCTCGTACGCCAACGTCCCGCACCTCGCCAAGGTCCCCCGCCCGTACACCTGCTCCAGGTGCTCGTACAGCACCGGCACGGCGGCGCGCTCGAAATCCAGGTCGATGTCGGGCCAGCCCGCACGACCGATCTCCAGGAACCTCTCGAACAGCAGCCCGCCCTCCAGGGGGTCCACGTCCACGATCCCGCACAGATACGCCACCAGGCTCCCCCCCGCCGACCCTCGACCAGGACCCACCAGGGTCCCCATCGACCGGGCATGGGCGACCAGTTCGGCCACGAGGAGGAAATAGTCCACGAACCCCATCTGTTGGATCACGCCCAGCTCCCGGGCCAACCGTTCGCACACGGTGCGCAACACGCCGCGACGCACTCCACCCGACTGGTCGCCGTACCGGGCCGCGATGCCACGGGTGCACAGGTGCAGCAGTTCACGGGCCGGGGTCGACAGGGACGCGGTGCAGTCGGCCAACACCACGGGGACCCCCACCGGCGGGGCGACGACGTCCGTGTGATCGACCCGGTGGGCGGACGCCCACCACACGGTGGCGGTGGTCAATGGTGGCGGGGTCGGGAAGTGCGGGGTGGGGTCGGGCAGCACCCAGTCGTCCACCATGTCCGCCACCAGGGAGGTGTTGGCCACCGCCTGCCACCAGTCGTCTCGGGTGACCGTGCCCGCACCTGTGTCGGGGAACAGGTCGAGCATCTCGTCCACGGTGCGCAGCCAGTACCCCGACCCGTTGAACGCGAACCGGGCGGGCGGTTGGACGGCGAGCGTGGATTTCGACTGCATGGCCAGCATCACCTCGTGGGGGAACGCGTCGTCGGCGGTGAGGTAGTGCACGTCGTTGGTGGCCACCACCGGCACGCCGGTCTCCCTCGACAACTGGAACAGCCCCGGCAACGCCAGGCGCTCGGCTGGGACGCCGTGGTCCATGGCCTCGATGAACACCGCCCCCGGTCGGGCGGCGCCCAGGATCGCTGTGAGGTTCTCCCGCGCCTGGCCCATGTCTCCTCGCGCCAGGGGTCCGGCCACCATGCCGCCCACGCACCCGGTGAGGACGATGACGCCCTCGTTGTGCTCATGCAACAGGGCGAGGTCGATCAGGGGCTTCGTCTTGAACGTGTCGTGGGAGGCGTTGTGGATCGCCACGAGGTTCAGCCACCCCTGCTGGGTGGCCGCGAGCAGCACCAGGTGGTTGTAGGTCTTGCGTTTGAACCCGGCCTCGACCACCCCGTCGGCGTCGGTGGACTCGTCGTTGCGGACCATCACCGTCTGCGGGTCGGACCTCGACCCGATCGCCACATACGCCTCGATGCCGAGGATCGGTTTGACACCCACAGCCCGACAGGCCATCGCGTGCCGGTACGTGCCACCCAGCGTCCCATGGTCGGTGATCGCCAACGCCGTCATCCCCAACCGTGCCGCCTCGCGCGCCAGTTTCTCGGGACTGGCCGTCCCGTCCAACGGGGACAAGTCCGAATGCACGTGCAGATGCGTGAACTGCGTCGGTCGAGGCGTCTGAGCGGTCACAGGGGCGGGTCGGTGCTCCGGCGCCACGGGGGGTGGCACGGGGGTGTCCCACGGGTCTTCGGCCAGCACGGGTCGGTCGCGCACAGGTGGGAGGGGGTCGTCGTCCGTGTCGTCCCAGGGCGGCGGCTCCTCTTCCAGCAGCCATGCGGGCGGCTCCATGGGCCACACCGCCCCGCTGGGCGCTGAGGTCTCCACCGTGGGCGAGGTCGGTTCCACGATGGTCTCCTCGGCGACGGCGGACGGGGTGGGGGGCACAAGCGGCCTCCAGGCCCCGTCTTTCAGAACCATGGTGGGCAGGGGAGGCATCGCCCCACCCGAGACGGGGACACCGCCCACCGTCCTCGGTGCGTCAGGGGCATGTCTGGGCAGTCGTTGGTCATCGCGCATACTCGGTAAGTACACGGGTCGGGCCTGTCGAACGACGCACAGGTGTGCCGCGAGCCCACCCACGCCCTCATGGTGCTGGTGGCAATGCTCCTATTGTGGTACCCTTGTGATGTTCACGGGCGCGCCACGGTGGAACGCTCGACGGAGATGTGACCATTGCGACATCGCGATGCGCCCGTGGGCACAGCGCTCCATACGCGCCATAACCATGTATACGTTGACTATCCCAGTAGCGGAAGCGCGAGCCCGGTTCTCGCAAATCATCGACGAGGCCGTCTCCACCCATGAGCGTGTCGAAGTGACCAAGAATGGGCGGAGAGCGGCGATCCTCATGTCCGCCGACGACTATGACGAGCTGAATGAGACCATGGACATCTTGGCTGACGCAGACCTGGTCCGCCAGATGGCCGAAGCGAACGAGCAACTCTCACGAGGCGAATGGTACAGTCTCGACGACGTCCGTGCCGCGATGCGCGAGGTTGGACGTGCCTGATCGACGATACACGGTACGCCTGACACGGATGGCGAAAAGGGCCTTGACTCACGACCTACCGGAGTCCGTGTCCATAGCATGTTTCGAGTTCATCGCCGGGCCGCTGTCCGAGAACCCCCACCGAGTGGGCAAGCAACTGGGTCCGCCATTCTGGCCGCAATACTCCGCTCGTAGAGGAGAGTTCCGAATCGTGTACACCATCGTCGATGACATACTGGTCGTCACTGTGGTGTCGATCAAGCGCCGTCGTGACGTTTATCACACCTGACAAGTTCCGCGAAAACCGCTCACGATTGAGCGGGCGGAGCCGCCCCATGGAGGCTTCTCGACGACGCGAATTGTGCGCCAGGAGCCAATCGCCTGGGCGAGGTAGCGCTCCATGCGCGCTTTGACATCCTCGCCCAGCTAAAGCGGGGCGATTCCTACGCAGCCGCAGCATAGTTGCTCCGGTGTGTTCGGCGGGCTCCAGCCTCGACGATGTCCGGGCCGCGATGCGCGAGGCTGGACGAGACGTCCTGAGTCGTGCGGTCGAGACCTAGTGGGAGTCGTCGTACAGTCCGACCAGGAACAGTGCGAATCCTGTCACGTCACCACCCATGTACATGTGTCGCAACACCTGGTTGTACTCGCGTCGTCGGGCCACAGGCGTGAGGATCGCGTCGAATCCGTGGGACATCAGGATGGCGTTCGTGAGGTATCGGGCGGTGCGTTTGTTGCCGTTGGCGTAGAACTGGAGGTAGGACGCCAAGTCGCCCTGTGTCAGTCCCTGTGATCGACGTTCCTCGACGATGGTGGACATACTCCGCCTCCTTGGTGTTAAGTCTTAGCTTAACTTGGCTGGCGGAGGGAGGCAATCACCTGGGCATGGTTCAGCGGCGTCCGAAGAACGCGTCCAGGAAGTTGGCCGCCATGTGGGCGCGGTGCATCGTCGTGGCGTCGCGACGGTGCTGCTGTTCCTCGGCCCTGGCGGCGTCCGCGTCGGCTTGTGCCCGCATGAGGGCGGAGTGGTCGGGGGCGGTCGGCGTGGAGGACCTGTCGAGGCTCCTCGCTTCCCGGTAGGCGGCGTCACTGATGCTCGTCAAAGCCTGACGTGTGGCGTCCTCGATCTGCTGTTGGACAGACCGGGTCATCTGTTGGAGACGGTCGGCGTGGTAGGCCGGGTTCCGCAGGCACCGGGCATCGATCGAGGAGACGCCCCAGGGACCCATGAACGAGCCGAGAGTGCCGATTCCCGTGGGCGTGGAGATGGGAATGAGGAACATGTCCCGAGTGTCCACGTCGGGGAATTGCCTGTTCTGCTCGCTGATCATGCGAAGACACACGGCGAACGTCCGCGCCACTGTCGATGGCATGGTCGGCGCGTAAGCGGCGGACAGTCGGGCGTAGGCGTCGTCGTACGTGGCGTCCCACGTCGATGCGCGGCGCTGAGACCACGTGGAAGCGGTCTGAGTGCCGGTGCGCGGGTTGGCGGACTCCCACTCGTTCGTCTTTTTGTCGGCGGCCTTGGAGGAGTCCCTGTCGAGCCGGTGTGGTCGTTGGAGGGCGTATTCGGTCTGGAGGTTCTGCACCGCCCATTCGGGGGCCTCCTGTCTGGTGAACCAGTCCACGAGGTCATCCACCGAATCGAAGGCCGGAGGCTGCGACCATGAGTCTGTCTCGTCCACGTCGCTGGGCGCCGCGCATGCGAACCTGTACCGAGCGAAGCGCCCGTCAGAGTCACGTGGAGGGGGTGTCGTCTCTGTCATGGGAGTGCCTTCCGTTGTTCGTGATGTATTGTCCGTTAGTCCTCTGAAGTGTCGTACGTCTCCTGGGCCTGATCATCCGTCGAAGGGCGACGGCGTGGCTCGGGTCCGGTGCGGTCGCCTGGCTGGCCGTCGCGTCGCCGGGCCTGCTGTCGGCCTTGTTCGTAGGCTTCACCTTCGTGGCGGCGCAGCTCCATGAGACGGGCGTGCTCCTGCTTGTCGGCTGCGAGGCGTTGGCGCCGCTCGACTTCAGCGTCCCAGGCCGCGATGCGCGTCTGGTGGTTCCTCCACACTGTCGTGGCGGCCGTGGCGCCCGCCCCGACGACCGTCCCGGCTGCCACGACGGGGGCCAGGGGGGTGAACAGAGCGCCTGTGACGGCGGCGGCCCTCACCCCGTCGCGCACGAGGGCGCGTGTGGGGGTGGCGGCCAGGTGGCGGCGCGTCCGGGTGACGGTGTCGAGGGCTTTCTGGCGCAGGTCGCGGGCCGTGGCTTCCTGCCTGCGGGCTTTCTCCGTGGCGCGCTGGTCGTCGAAGAAATCGCGGGCCTCCTGGGACGTCCGATCTGTCCAGTCCGTGCCACGCGTGCGGGGCGCGACCGGATTCCCGTCGTGGTCGAGGGCTGTGAGCTCGTCGGCCGTGGGGCGTGTTGGATCGTCCGGGCTCCCCGTCTCGTCGGGTTCGATGTCGGGCGCGGCGTCCTCGCGTGTGATCGACGGGGTCTCGGATGTGCCCACGCCCATGGGCATGTCCATGTCTACGTCCGTGGTCGTGCCCGTTGGCATGTCGGTGAGGAACGCGCCGTCGTCGTGGTTTGGCGGCGCCCCCGCGTCGATGTCGGGGTGTTCGTCCGCGTCGATGTCGGGGGTCGGGGTGGACTCGTGGTCGTCGATGTCGGGGGTCGGGGTGGACTCGTGGTCGTCGGCACGCGCCTCGTCGTCCCCGGCGTCCGGCGCGTCGCCCGGTCGCGGTGGAACGGGTGTGGGGCCACCGGGCTTCGTGGCGTCCGTCGTCTCGTCGTGGTCGCCGCCGGGCGTGTGGGCGTCCCCGGGAGGCGGCACAGGGGCGACCCCGGGAGGCGGCACAGGGGCGACCCCGGGAGGCGGCACAGGGGCGACCCCGGGTCGGCGTCGGCTGGTCGACGCCGACGTGTCCTGCGCGCCCTTGGCGGTCCTCTTCTTGGTGGCGTCGCCGACCCCTCTGCCCACAGCGTAGTCGCGCAGCGTGCGCCCCGCCGCGCGTGTGATGCGATGCCCCCCGGATTGGGCCCGTCGTCCGACACGGTCCATGAGCCCGGCTCCCATGGCGGTGCTGCGGGGGTCGACGGTCCCGCCGATGGACTCAGCGGCGCGGGCGTAGGTGCGGGCCCCGTCGAGGGAGAAGGGCGTGGGCAGGCCCATGCGTTTGAACAGTTTCGTGATCATCCACACGGCGAGCACGGGGCTGGCGCCGGACAGGATGACGGGGAGCCCGGTGGCGCCGGGGATGAGTCCTGACAAGGAGATGACGACGGTGGAGAACAGGGCGACCATGGAGAACACGAGGGCGGCGAAGGCGACGTAGACGCTGACGCCGACGAGGCGGAACAGCCAGCGGCGCAGGGCGGCCACCGGTTCGTTCTTCACCATGCCGACGAGGATTTCGACGATGAGCATGATGGCCATGAACAGCATCCATAGTTTACAGACGAACAGCGCCCCGGACAGCATGCCGAACGCCCCCAGGCACACCAGCGCGACGAGCATGACGAGCATGGCGGACCCGTAGTCGCCCATGAAGGAGTTCTCGTGGATGATGGCGCGCAGGAAGTCCTCGGCGTCCTGGTGTCCTGCGGCCTGGTCGGCGATTTTGGAGGGTTTGGGCGGGGTGTACTTGTCCCACCCCGTCCAGGCGGGGTCGGTGAAGAAGCTGGTGCAGGTCGCGGTGGCGTCGCTCGGGGCGCCGGTGGGGTTCAGCCCCGGGTCGGTCCAGTGGAACGGGCCGGTGAAATGCGGGTGGACGGGGTCGGCTGGCGCGCAGTTGGCCCACAAGACGAGGAACGCGGATCGGCGGTTGTAGTCGTCGCGGTTGAACGATTGGAACGCGAAGGCCCCGGGTGTGCCGCCCATGATCACGGCGGGGGTGGGCCCGGAGGTGGAGAAGTGGGTGAAGGAGTCCAGGTAGCGGCACCACACCTGGTCGCCGTACGCGGAGCCTTGGAACTGGGTGGCCCGCCACGAGGTGAGGGCGGTGGATTGCCAGATGTAGGACAAGGCCCAGGGGGTGGACGCCTCGGAGGCGGCGGCCCCGTTGGACGTCCAGGAGTCGTTGTACCGGGTTTTCAGGGTGGCGACGTAGGCGTCGCACGACCAGGGCTGTGTGGAGCTTTCGGGCGACGCGGTGACCGACTCGACCCCGTTCTGGAGCGCCGAGACGGGAACCCCGACCACCTGGGTGACGGTCTTCTCCACGGTGGTGACCGCCCACCCGGCGGACAACGGCGCGGGTTTGTACGCGGAGGTGTCCCCGGGGGTCGCCCCCGCCCCCGTGGAGTGTCCCGCTTGGGCGACCATGACCGTCAGCAACGCCAACGAGACGACGAAGCCGATGATCGGCCCGGCCCGGCCACCGGAGGCGCGGGCGCGTTTGGCGACGGCGGCGACGACGACCGCCGCCGCGACGATCAGGATGATGGTGGAGGTGAGGACGACCGATCCGAGGGTGGAGGCCGCACGGTCGATCAGCCCGCCGCTGAGTTGGAGGGGGCAGAATCTCACGGCTGATTCGGCGAGGTTCACGTTCCACCCCCAGACGGTCGAGGACCACATCAGGGACGCGTCGGTGCCGGAGCTGTTCCACAGGGAGTCCCACACACCGGACAGGCCGCCTTGCGGGCGTTGCGTGAGGCCGGACGCGCCTTCCTGCCAGCGCAGGGCGGGCAGGTAGGTCTCCACCGAAGAGGACACGTGGCAGGAGTCGGGCGGGGTGGGGTGGAGGGGGTCCTCGGCCCCTGTGAACCCCGCCCATGCGGGTGCGGCGGTGGCTGTGAGGAGGACCACGATGGTGGCGAGGAGCAGCGTCACACGGGTGGCCGGGTGGCGTCGGCTGGCGTGTGCGGTGGTCACTGCGGACTCCTTCGATCGGTGCGGGTCGGCGCGCGCCCCATGGTGGGGGAGGCGGGGCGCGCGCCGCGTCATGGGGTCCCACGGTTCCCGTGGGCGGGATTTGTCCTAATGAGGCTGTTGGGAGGCGCGGATCAGCTCGCACCATGCCTCGTCGCGCGTGCTCTTCTCCGCGTCGGTGGCGGCCCTGCGCACGGGTAGGGCGTGGTGGAGGCGGCATTGGTGCCCGGTGGCGGTCTCGTACACGCACAGGCAGCGGGGGCACTGGTCCACCGGGACGCGCAACCGGAATTCGCGCATCTGGTTGAACGCCGACCCGATCGAGTCGGTGGCCCTGCCCATGAGGGCGGCCATGAGCCGCTCCCTGCTGGGGATGCCGGGAGCGGGGTCGGGGACACGGTACCCGTACAGCTTGTGCCCGCCCCGGCCGTCGGCGATGCGCACGACGATGGCGCCGTGGGCGCCGATGGCGGACACCCCGGTGACGAACGTGGAGTGGCGCACGGGCGGCAGGATGGGGGAGCCGTTGCGCATCACCCGTTCCTGGCGGCGCTCGCGCAGGTCGCCGACGTCGGACAGGGCGGTGGACGGGTAGCGGGCCTCCAAGACGGAGGCGACCGCCTCGGTGACACGGCCGAACTTGGCGTCGCCAGCGGGGGCCTCCACGGTCCAGGAGCCCGGCCCGTGCCAGGTGCACCGCACGGAGATCAGCCCTTGGGCGCCGTTCTCCGTGGTGAACGCCACAGGCATCTCGAACGTCTGCCCCAGCGCCTCGTTGGCGGCGAACTCTCGCACGGCGGTGGCGGAGGGCATGTGGACCTCGAACCCGTCGGGCGTCGAGTAGCGTTTGCGCAAGGTGCGTCGTGTGGTGTCCCCGTGGGGGGAGTACCGTTCGGGCATCTTCGGGTACCCGGCGTCGGAGGTGTCCCCCCATTGGCTGACTCGGGAGTGCCACATGTCCCAGAACTTGTCGGGGGAGCCGGGGGCGGTGGTCAGGTAGGACGGGGCGACGGCCCGCCCCTCCCACATGGCCTCTTTGCGGGCGACCACCTGCTCGGGGGTGAGCTGCTCGAAGGAGGCGGCGGTGGGGGAGTAGCGGGCCCACTCGACGTCGGCGCCGAGGAGGTCGTCGACGTCGGCCTGCGTGGACAGTCGGGGGCACTGGTGGGCGTCGTTGATGAACTCGCCGCACAATGCGCATTTGCGTCGTGGCATGGGGTGGGTGTCCTTTCGTCATCGGCGCATAGGGGGTCGGTGGTCGGCACGACCCAGTGTGGGACGAACCGTGGATGCGCGGTCAGGGGTTTAGATACGACACCGGGTCGTGTCGACCCCGTGGTGGCTTGGGGACGGTCGGCGGCGTCGTGTCCGGGGAGCGCGTTTCCCAACATTCCGGGGTGGATTTCCCAACATTTTCCCAACATTCCGGGGACGTTTCCCAACAGTGCCAATATTGGGAATGTTGGGAAACAAG
>WQZD01000011.1 GCA_009780915.1 Propionibacteriaceae bacterium | reverse complement strand
CGTGACCAACAACTCGTACTACATCGATCCGTACGAGTACTGGTGCTCGGATCAGCCCGACCAGGCCGCTGTCAAGGAGGCCGTGCGCCGCGCGGTCGATTTCGCGACAGCCCATGGCGTCGTGTCCGTGGCCGCCGCCGGCAACTCGGCGACCGACCTGACGAGCCCGTCGATCACAGACACCGGCAGCCCTGATGACGGGACACCCGTGACGCGAACCGTCAACCAGGGATGCACCAACATCCCGCAGGGGTTCGACGGCGTGGTGTCGGTGTCTGCGGTGACGTCGACCGGCGCCCTGGCGTCCTTCTCGAACCGCGGTCTGGGAGCGATCGACGTGGCGGCCCCCGGGCAGAACACGGTCTCCACCATGCCGGGGAACCGGTATCAGACGATGTCCGGGACGTCGATGGCGTCGCCTCACGTCACGGGCGTCCTCGCCCTGATGAAGTCTGTCCACCCCACGTGGACACCGGCACAGATGATCACAGCGCTCCATGCTGAGGCGACACCTCATGCCTGCCCCGCTAATGCCATCGGCGGCGCGGCCTGCGTGGGTGATACGAGTAACAACAGTTACTACGGGTACGGCATCGTCAACGCCCTCGGGGCAGTGCAAAGCTGACTCTGACAAGGCAATGCCCCTCACGACATGGTCGTGGGGGGCATTCCTCTGCTCTCGTCAGGGGTCGTGATGGGGGCCTGTGGCTGGATCAGCGACCCTCGTGGCCCGTGTGGGGCTCACGGGGAACGGGCTGGGTGAGACCGTGGGGAAGCGACGGCCAGACCTTCCTGGCGACACGCTTCGCGGCACGGTCGATCGCGGGTTGGGTGTCGGGTTCCATGTGTCCCATGAGGTGCTGGAACAAGGCAGTGGTGGCGACCGCGTCCTCCAGTGCGGAATGGCGCGGTGGGCGGGGGATGCCCAGCCGCTGGCAGCAGGCGTCGAGGCCGGCCCGTTCGCCGGGCCAGCGCTGCCGTGCGAGTTCCAGGGTGTCGATGGTGCTCATGTCGGTCACGGCGTGGCCCAGCCGGGCGAACTCCTCACCGATGAACCCCACATCGAAAGGAGCGTTATGCGCCACGAGGATGCGTCCGCGCAGACGCTCGATGATGTCGCCAGCCACGTCCCCGAAGGACGGGGCCCCGGTCAGGTCGCAGGGACGGATCCCGTGGATATCGGTGCGGCCCACGTCGACGGGACCTGGATCGATCAGGGTCGACCACGAGGACTCGATCGTGAAATCCGGCCACAACTGGACCGCCGCGACCTCCAAGACCCGGTCCTCGTCGGGCGTCAGGCCATTGGTCTCCACGTCGACGACGACGTACCCCAGAAAACCTCTCACAGTCGACCGCCTAGGCGGGCTGGGGCTCGCCGGTCGGTTCTGTGTCGGTCGCGCCGTCGGTCGCTCCGGCGCTCGCCAGGTGGATGTGGCTTCGCGAGCTGAGCAGCAATGCGCCACCGACGACGAACAGGATGATGATGGACAGGATTCCGAAGGAGGAACGCCCGGTCATGGTCGTGACCAGCGCCATCAGCAGCGGGCCGAGGATCGACGCGAAGCGGTTGAAGATGTTGAAGAAACCGAAGTACTCGTTGGAGCGCTCGCCGCGCACCATCTGACCGAACTGCGAACGAGACAGGGCCTGGATGCCGCCCTGGACGGTTCCAACCATGCCAGCCATGACCCAGAACAGGATCTGCCCGCGGCTGACCGCGGCCGTGTACGCGGCGGTGCCGGGCACGGCCGACTCGATGCTGTTGCCCATGTAGAAGCCGACGATGCAGATCACGATGTAGACGCCGATGGCGATGCTGATCATGCGGATGGCGGAGTGGCGCTCCGCCAGACGGCCGAACAGGATGGAGAACGGCACGGCGACCAGCTGCGTCGTCAGGATCGCGATGATCATCAAGGTGGAGTCCAGCCCGAGGGTCGACCCGTAGGAGGTGGCCATGGTAATGACCGTGCCCACACCGTCGATGTAGAAGAAGTACGCCAGCATGAACAGCAGCATCCCCTTGTTGCCCGCGATGGACTTCACCGTCCCGGCGAGCTGGGTGAACAGCGCGCCCGTGACCTCTTTCAACGGCTTGGGGTTGAAGTGGGTCTGGCGGACGCGGAAGAGCATCGGCAAGGAGAAGAGGATCCACCACGCGGCCGTCACGCCGAAGGAGACCTGGGCGGCCGTGGTGTTGTTCGTCGTGATCATCAGGGCCGCGGTGACGAGCAGCATCATCGTGCCGCCGCCGAAGTACCCGATGCCGAAGGCCGTCGTCGAGACCTTGTGCATCCGGTCTTGCGTGGTCACGTCGGTGATGAAGGAGTCGTAGAACAGCATCGCGCAGTTGTAGGCGATGTTCGACAGGATGTATCCGACCAGGAGCAGCACCCAACTCGTCGTGCCCACGAAGGACAAGCAGAGGGTGATGATGGCGCCGGTGAAGGCGAAGCTCGCCCACAGGCGTTTCTTCATGCCTTTGCTGTCACCGATGACGCCGAGGACTGGGCTGGAGAGGGCGGCCACGAGCATGATGAAGCTCTGGGCGTACCCCTTCAACTCCAGCCCCAGGGTGTTGTGCCCCAGCACGGCGTTGAAGAAGATCGGGAAGATGGCCGTCAGGATGATGGTGGCGTACGCGTTCGTCGTGAAGTCGTACAACATCCATGCCCATTCGGGTTTGGTGAACCGCTTGTTTTTCATCTGAGCCCTTCCTCGGCCAAAATCGCCCCGTGTGTCATGTGGGTCCCGCCTGGTCCCACGATACGCCCGCAGGGCGCGCCTGGTTCAAGTAGATCCGGGCATAGCATACAGCGAGAATGGCCTGTGTCCATCACCGAGGCTCGTCCGACATGTGTCGGCTCTAGTCCCGACCGGCCTTCCAGCTGAGGAAGCACGCCACCAGGGCCGCGAACACGCCCACGGCGATGGGCAGCCACAAGGACTGGCCCATGGCGGTGGAGAAGCGGGAGGCGAACCAGTCCATCAGGGCGGAGTTGGTGGACAACAGCTGGCTGAACTGGCTCAAGTCCACGTTGGTGAAGGAGGTGGGGATCTCCTGCGCCATCTGGGGAGGGACAGGCGGGAGGGGAGGGGCGGACATCATGTGGGTGATGCGGGAGTTCATCAACGTCGCCACACAGGCCGAGCCGAGGACCGCTCCGATCTGGCGCACGGTGTTGTAGATGCTGGCCCCGGCGCCCGCCTCATGGGTGGGCAGGTGCCGCGTGGCGGCCACGGACAACGGCGCCCAGACGCAGGCGTTGGCGAACCCGATCAGGCCCGAGGGGAGCCATGCCCAGGGGACCAGGGTCTGGGTCGGGGTGGCCAGGAGGGTGAACCACCACAGGCCCACGGCGAGGAGGAGCAGGCCGACGGGCACGATCAGGCGGGCGCCCACCCGGGTGAGCACCTTCGCGCCGATCACCGGCGAGAAGATCCCAGCCACGATGGCCATGGGCAACAGGAACAGAGCCGAGCCCTGGGCGGAGTACCCCCGAGCCAGTTGCAGGAAGTACAACAACGGCATCGGCATGGACGCCACCATGAACCCCATGCACACCACGATGGCGCTCGACACGGCGAAATCACGATGCCGGAACAAACCCATGGGCACCAAGGGGCTGGCCGTGCCCTTGACCTGCCACACGACGAACCCGGCCAAGAAGAGCACTCCGGCGCCGATGACCTCCCAGATCGTGATCGGCCCCCAGACCGTGCCCCAGTTGTGGGTCGACCCCTCTTGGATGCCGAAGACCAGCAGGAACAGGCCCAGCCCGGAGAGGACGGTGCCCACCCAGTCGAAGGAGGGTCGCGACACGCTCAGCGAGGGCACGAACACACCGGCGAGGATCAGGCCGGCCACCCCGATCGGCACGTTGATCAAGAAGATGGCCTCCCAGCCGATGTGGTCGACGAGGAATCCTCCCAGCAGAGGGGCGATGAGCATCGCCACGCCAGACACGGCGCCCCACAGTCCCATGGGCGCTCCACGTTTGCTGGGTGGGAACAGGCGCACGATCATGGCCTGGGTCTGGGGGGTCATCAGGGCCGCGCCGATTCCTTGGACCACCCGCATGAGGATCAGCGCCGTGATGGTCGTGGACAGCCCGCACCCCAAGGAGGCCAGGGTGAACACGGCCATGCCGATCATGAAGATGGTCTTCTGGCCGAAGCGGTCTCCGAGCCGCCCGGCGATCAGCAGCGGCACGGCGATGGCGAGCATGTACGCGCTCGTGACCCAGATCGTCGCGGTGAGGGACGTGTTGAGCTTCTCCTCGATGGTGGGGTTGGCCACCGACACGATGAGCGCGTCGGTCATGAGCATGAAGAACCCGATCAGCATCGACCAGACGGCCGCCCAGGGCCGTGTGCCGGCTGGCAGCTGCGCAGCGGCGTCGGCGCCGTCCGGGATGGTCGAGGTGGTCGAGGTGGTCGAGGCGGAGGCAGGGGGGAGAGAAGTCACGTGGACTGAGCATACTCCACAGGCTTCTGGTCGCGGGTCGGGACAGGCCCGTACGGGTCCATCTCGGCGTCGTCCCTGGTCAGGGCACAACAGCCAAGAAGATGAAGGCCGCGAACAAGACCAGATGGAGGGCGGCGTGGAGGGTCTTCGCCCGGCCTGGCACGACTGTCAGCACAGCCACGGCGGCCGAGACGGCCAACAGCACGATCTGGATGGGTTCCAGTCCGAGGGTCAAGGAGGCGGGCAGCCAGGGGGAGGCGATGGCCAAGGTGGGGATGGTCAAGCCGATGGAGGCCATCGCCGACCCGTACCCCAGGTTGAGCGAGATCTGCGTGCGGTTCTGGGACGCGGCCCTCACGGCGGCGATGGACTCGGGGAGGAGGACCATGATGGCGATGATGACGCCGACGAAGGAGGCTGGGAATCCGAGCCAGGCCACCCCGGCCTCGATCGCGGGGGACTCGACCTTGGTCAGCCCCACCACGGACACCAAGGAGACGGGCAGCAGGACCACGGAGAACACGGTCGCCCGGTTCGACGGAGGTCCGGCATGGACGTCCTCGTCGTCGGTCATGCCCGGGGGCAGGAAGAAGTCACGGTGGCGGATTGTCTGGGTGAACACGAACAGGGCGTACACGGCCAAGGCGGAGGCGGCGACGAAGAAGAGCTGCGACGCGGTGAAGCGCGATCCGGAGGCGGACGTGGTGAACCGGGGCAGGACGAGGGTGAGCGTGGCCAGCGTGATGACCGAGCCCAAGGCGGAGCCCGTCCCCTCGGGATGGAAGACGGCGAGTCGGTATTTCAGGGCGCCGACGAGCAGGGATATGCCGACGATGCCGTTCATGGTGAGCATGACGGCGGCGAACACCGTGTCTCGCGCGAGGGTGGACGTGTCGCCCTTGCCGGAGATCATGAGGGTCACGATCAACGCGACTTCGATCACTGTGACGGCGACGGCCAAGATGAGCGAGCCGAAGGGTTCGCCGACCCGATGGGCGATGACTTCGGCGTGCTGGACGGCGGCCAGCACCGACCCGACGAGGAGGATGGCCTCGATCGCCAGCACCCAGCCGGAGAGGTGCCGGTTCCAGCTCACCGCCAAGGCCACGAGCGCGATCACCGGCATGATCGTCGTCCAGCGTAGATAATCCCGTCGTCGCACCGCGTCCATAGTCACCATTCTAAGCTGTCGGAAGGAAAGTCGATATCGTGTGTCGCTGGTCAGCGGCGACGCTGCGCCAGGTCCAGGGCCGCGTAGGTCAAGACGATGTCGGCGCCTGCGCGGTGGATGGCGAGGACGGACTCCTCCAGAGCGGCCGGACCGTCGATCCAGCCGCGTTGGCTGGCCGCCTGGATCATCGCGTACTCCCCGGAAACCTGGTACGCGGCCACCGGGACCGACGAGATCTGGGCGACGTCGGCCAGGACGTCCAGGTAATACCCTGCTGGTTTCACCATCACCATGTCAGCGCCCTCGGCGATATCGAGCTCCGCCTCCAGGACGCCTTCGCGCCGGTTCGCGGGGTCCATCTGATAGGACTTGCGGTCGCCGTGCAGCGAGCAGGCGACGGCTTCCCGGAAGGGGCCGTAGAACGCCGAGGCGTACTTGGCCGCGTACGCCAGGATGGACACGTCGGTGAAACCGTCGGCGTCGAGCGCCTCGCGGATCGCTCCGACCTGGCCGTCCATCATCCCCGAGGGCGAGACCACATGGGCCCCGGCGCGTGCTTGGGCCACGGCCTGGGCCATGTACAGGTCGAGCGTGGCGTCGTTGTCGACACGGCCGTGCGCGTCGACGACCCCGCAGTGCCCGTGGTCGGTGAACTCGTCCAGGCACGTGTCGGCCATGACCACGAGGTCGTCGCCCACCTCCTGGCGGACCCGGGCGAGAGCGAGGTTCAAGATGCCGTCCTCCGCGGTGGCGGCCGACCCGGTCGCGTCCTTCTTCGGCTCGTCGGGCACGCCGAACAGCATGACGCCTCCCAGTCCGGCCTCCACCGCCTGGGCGGCGGCACGAGCCACGGAATCCAGGGTGTGACGGCACACGCCGGGCAGTGACTCCAGGTCGACAGGTTGGCTGATCCCCTCCTGGACGAACATGGGCAGCACCAGCCCGGCGGGGTCGAGCCTGGTCTCTGCGACGAGTCGACGCATGGCGGGGGTGGTGCGCAGGCGGCGGGGGCGGCGGTGCAGGTCGTGGGTCATGGGAGGTGCCTTTCGTGTCAGCGGCGGGGGTCGGGTACGAGGTGTGGGTCGGCGGGGGAGCCCGTCAGTGAGGTGATCGCCTCCAGGATGTCTCCGGGGTCGGTCGAGCGGGTGAGGACCACCTGAGGGAATCCGGCGGCGCGAGCCGCCGTGGCGCTGGAGGGGCCGATGGCGACGACGGGGACCGTCGGGCCCAGCGTCGACGCGACGGCCTGGACGGTGGACGGCGACGTGGCGACGAAGGCGGCGTACTCCCCCTGGTCCCAGCGCTGACGGATCAGGTCGTCGATGTGGGTGACAGGGTCGGTGACGTAGAACGGGACGGACACCACTCGCCAGCCGCGTGCGATCAGGCCCGGTTCCACAGTCCCGGCGCTGGTCTGGGCGCCGGGGATGACGACTGTGCCCGGTCCGTCGGGGAAGCACTGCGCCAAGGCGGCGCCCCCGGACTCGTCAGGGGAAGGTTGCAGGTCGACGGTCAGACCCTCGGCACGGGCGGCTGCGGCGGTGGCGGCCCCGACCGTGGCCAGGCGGGTCCCACGAGGGAACAGGTCCCACCAGGTCAGCCCGGAGCGACGCACGCAGTCCAGTGTGTGGGGGGAGGTGAGGACCACCCAGTCGGACTCGCCGGCCTGTCGGCAGGCGGCGAGGATGCCATCAGCGGGACGATCATGGCGATGGATCAACTCGGTCTCGTCGACCACTCCGCCGGCGGATGCCACGGCTGTGCTCAGGAGCGTGTCGCGCCTGGTGTGCACCAGGACGCGCCACGGTGATCCCTGCCCACCGGTCATGAGGCGGCGTCCACCGCGTTCTCGTCCGGGATGGAGTGGATCAACTCGACCAACCGGGTCAGTCGATCAGGGTCGGTGGTGGGAGGCACGCCGTGTCCGAGGTTCACCACGTGGCCGGGCGCCAGTTCGCCAGACCGCAGCACCTCGCGGACGTGCTGTTCCAAGGTCTCCCAGGGGGCGGCCAGCAGCTCCGGGTCGATGTTGCCCTGGAGGGGGACCTCCCCGCCGAGACGGGCCTCGGCCTGGGCCAGGCTCTGCGTGGTGTCCACGCCCATGACCGTGGCGCCAGCGGCGTGCATGTCCACCATGAGGTGGGACGTGCCCGTGCCGAAATGCACGCGGGGGACGGATGTCCTGGCGGCCACAGCGTCGAAGACGGCCGAGGAGTGGGGAGCCGCGTACCGTGTGTACTCGTCCACGCTCAAGGCGCCCACCCAGGAGTCGAACAGTTGCACCACTTGGGCGCCTGCCTGGACCTGGGCCAGCAAGAACTGGCTCGCCGTGCGGGCCACCCACGCGGCCAGGCGGTGCCAAGTCTCTTCGTCCTCGGCCATCAGGGCTTTGACATGCTCGAAGGTACGCGAGGGCGCGCCCTCGACGAGGTAGGAGGCGACTGTGAAGGGGGCACCTGCGAAGCCGATCAACGGGGTGGACCCGAGTTGGGCGACCGCCGCTTGGACTCCCTGCGTGATCGGGGCCAAGGAGATCGGGTCCAGGTCGGGCAGGTCGGCCACATCCTTCGCGGTGCGCAGGGGATGGGCGAGCACGGGACCCCGACCGGGGACGATGTCCACCTCGATCCCAGCGATCTTGGCGGGGATCATGATGTCGGAGTAGAAGATGGCGGCGTCCACCTTGTGGCGGCGCACGGGCTGGCACGTCAGCTCGGCGGCCAGTTCCGGGGTCAGGCAGGACTCCAGCATCGTGGTGCCTTCGCGCGCCTGGCGGTACTCGGGCAGGGACCGTCCGGCCTGCCGCATGAACCATACGGGACGGTGGGCGGTGCGTGCGCCTCCATAGGCCCGCAGGAGGTCGGATGGCGTCGGATCGAAGGCGGTGGTGGTCATGAGGAGGTCCTTGTCACGGGTCGTGGCACGGACGAGGTCCGGCGTCGGCAGGGGAGCGGCGGGGGCGGGAAGGGGAGCGACGGGAGGGGTTGGCGGGCCGGACAGCAGCAGGGCCGCGACGTCCATGCCCAGGCGCCAGGCGGCGCGTAGCGCTTCGGTCATGTCACGGGTGACGATCTCCACCTGGAGGCTGACGCGAGCGTAGTCCACGCCCATGTGGTCGCTCAGTTCCGCTTCGAGGGTGAGCACGCGCCCGTCCCAGGTCGCCAGCGCCCCGACGGCGGTGGTGCAGGCCGCCTCGATCCCGGTCAGCACGGCGCGCTCGGCCGCCACGGTGAGCCGGGAGGTCGGGTGGTCCAGCTTGGCCAGGAGGGGGATCAGCGGGTCTCCCTCACGGCACTCGACGGCCAAGGCGCCCTGGGCCGGGGCCGGGAGGAGCAGATCGGGGGTGAGGTAGGGCCACGAGGGATCCATCAAGCCCACACGGGTGAGTCCCGCGGCCGCCATGACGGCGGCAGACACCGTGCCGTCGGCCACTTTGTGCAGACGGGTGTCCACGTTCCCACGTACCGCGACGACCTGGAGGTCGGGACGAAGCCGGGCCAGGGCTGCGCGGCGCCGGGGGGACGAGGTGCCCACAGTCGCGCCGTAGGGCAGGGCGGACAACCCCTCTGAGGGGCCGACCAGCACATCGAGCGGTGTGGCCCGAGGGGGGACCGCCACGATCACCAGTCCGGGACAGGGCTCGGACGGCAGGTCTTTGTAGGAATGCACGACGTAGTCGACCCGACCGGCGAGGAGGGCGTCGCGCAGAGCGGATGTGAACATCCCGGGCCTGCTCGGGCGGTCGAGCGGGACGCTGTGGTCGTCGCCTTCGACTTTCACGCGGACCACATGCGAGGTCAAACCGGTGGCGGCGTGCAGGGCCTCCGCCACATGACCGGCCTGGGCCAATGCCAGTTGGGAACCCCGTGTCCCCAACAGCACCGACCGGGTCGGGGTCGCGCCGACGACGGCTGGGCGGGCGGCGGGACGGGCGGCAGGGCCCGGATCTCGGGGGGCGTCCATATTCAAAACCACCGCTCTATTCTGCCAGTAATTGCCACCTCTGTCGGACTGGAGGGTCCACTGAGGTCATCGTCGCTTGTGAAAGGGGAAATCTGTGGTGTGAGCAGGGTGCGGGACGGCCCAAAATCGACTGGCCCGCATGAAAATCAGACTTCCAAAATGTGAGACCATGGTGACATATGATCAGGTGAAGGATAGCGTCATAAGGGCTGGCGGCGACGCTCGACGGCGAGGAGGGACGCTGGGGGCGACTGCTGAATCAGCTCGGAGGTTGATGCGCCTCCTGGGAAGGGACGCCAGGCCCCGTCTGGCATCCATGGCGATGAGGAACGATGATTGAATTCCAGCACGTTTCGAAGACGTACCACACTGGGACCGTCGCCGTGTCCGACTTCTCCTTGGTCGTCCCTTCCCACCACATCACTGTCCTGGTGGGATCCTCCGGATCGGGCAAGACGACCTTGCTGCGTATGGTGAATCGCATGGTCGAGCCCACATCGGGCGCGGTGCTCATCGATCAGGAAACGGTCGCCGCGAAGAATGCGGTGGCGTTGCGCAGGTCCATCGGGTACGTCATGCAGCAAGGCGGGCTCCTCCCGCATCGCACCGTCGTCGACAATGTCGCCACCGTCCCTGTGTTGAACGGCGTCGCCCGTCGTACCGCCCGTCGCGACGCGATGTCGCTCCTGGAACGGGTCGGGCTGGACCCCTCGTTGGGGAAGCGATATCCGGGTGAACTGTCCGGGGGGCAGCAGCAACGCGTGGGCGTCGCCCGTGCGCTGGCCGCCGATCCGAATATCCTGCTGATGGACGAGCCGTTCGGCGCGGTGGACCCCATCGTCCGTCGCGAGCTCCAGGACGAGTTGTTGCGACTCCAGGCGGACCTCGGCAAGACGATCCTGTTCGTCACCCATGACATCGACGAGGCCTTCCGGTTGGCGGACGAAGTCGTCGTGCTACGCGAGCGGGCCCTCGTCGCCCAACAGGGAGTGGCCGCCGAGATCTTGGCCGCTCCGGCCGACGACTTCGTGAGGACATTCGTGGGCGCCGACCAGGCCGGACGCGTCCTGTCGACCCGCATGGTCTCGGGCCGAGCGGTGGCCGTGGACGGGACCGGCCGCGTGGTGGGGGTCCTGGAATGAAGTGGCTGTCGGCCAACTGGCACCAGATACCGGCCTTGATCGGGGACCACATGACGCTCTGCGTCCCCGCGATCCTCCTCAGCATCCTCATCGCCGTGCCCATCGGGCGTCTGGCGCACCGGCATCGCCTGGTCGGGGGACCGCTCTTAGGCTTCGCCGCCCTGTTGTACGCGATCCCCGCTCTGCCACTGCTCATCGTGATCCCCGTGGTCTTCGGCATCCCCTTGCGGTCCATGGCGACGATGGTCGTCGCCCTGACGGTGTACGGGGTGGCGCTGTTGGTGCGCACGGCGGCGGACGCGTTCGCCGCTGTGGACCGGGACGTCCACGACGCCGCGCTGGCGGTGGGCCATTCCCCGACCTCGGTCTTCTGGCGGGTGGACCTCCCTCTGGCCGTCCCCGTCCTGGTCTCCGGGATCCGCGTCATGACCGTGTCCACCGTCAGCTTGGTCACGATCGGGGCGTTGATCGGGCAATCGGGTCTCGGCGTCCTGCTGACCGACGGGTTCCAGCGTGGAATCGCCGCCGAGGTCGCCACAGGGGTGATCCTCACCGTCGTGGTGGCTCTACTGCTCGACGCGGTGGTGATCGGCCTCGGTCGGATCGCGACCCCATGGATCCGTGCGGGCCGCGCTGGTCGGCGCCAGGCGGTGCCGTCATGACGTATCTCAAG
Source organism: Propionibacteriaceae bacterium (assembly GCA_009780915.1). Classification (GTDB taxonomy): domain Bacteria; phylum Actinomycetota; class Actinomycetes; order Propionibacteriales; family Propionibacteriaceae; genus WQYJ01. The sequence continues at coordinate 73,623 of WQZD01000011.1, read as the reverse complement.
GGCGCCCTGGCCTGGCTGGTCGATCCCGCCCACTGGGGTGGCGCGGGAGGGATCTGGGTCCGTCTGGGACAGCACCTGCTCACCACCGCGCTCGTGGTCGGGGTGGCCGCGCTGATCTCGCTCCCTGTGGGCATCATCGTCGGCCACACGCGACGGGGCTCCTCAGCAGTGGGCGCCATCGCGGGCGCCGCGCGGGCCGTCCCCACTCTCGGACTGCTGACGTTGTTCGCCTTGGCGCTCGGCATCGGGCTGACGGGCCCCGTGATGGCGCTGGTCGTCCTGGCGATCCCCTCCGCCCTGGCAGGGGCGTACGCCGGGATCCAGGCGGTGGACCCCGCCATCGGGGAGGCCGCGCGGGCCATGGGCATGAGCGAGGCCCGCATCGTGTGGCAGGTGGAGATCCCCCTCGGCGCTCCTGTGATCATCGGCGGCATCCGTGCCGCCACCCTCCAAGTCGTCGCCACCGCGACTCTGGCCGCGTACGTCGCGGACAACGGCTTGGGGCGCTATCTCTTCATCGGTTTGAAGACTCGCGACTACGCGCAGATGCTCGCGGGGGCGTTGCTCGTCATCGCGCTGGCACTGATTCTCGAAGCTGTCCTGGCAGCCCTCCAGCGGGTGGTGAGGACCCACGTCACCGCCCCGGGCACGGCCAGGCGCACGCAGACCCATACATAAGAAGGAAAGAAAATGACACGTCGCACACTGATGGCGCCCGTCCTAGCCCTCATCGTGGCCATGGGCGCCCTCGCAGGCTGTTCGAGCCAGAATCCCTTGTCCGGACCGACGACCTCGGCGCTGACGACCATCGTGGTCGGTTCGCAGGACTACTATTCCAACGAGATCATCGCCGAGATCTACGCCCAAGCCCTGGAAGGCGCTGGATACACCGTGGACCGCCAGTTCAGGATCGGCCAGCGAGAGGTGTATCTGCCCGAGATCGAGGCGGGGGGCATCGACTTGTTCCCCGAGTACACCGGCCCGCTCCTGCAGTACTGGGAGCCTGACACCACGGCCCGCTTGGGCGACGATGTGTACGCCGAACTGAGCAGAGTCGTCCCCGCAGGGTTGCACGTCCTCGATCAGGCGGCGGCCACCGACCAGGACTCGTACGTGGTCACTCGGGACTTCGCCGATCAGTGGGGGCTCACGACCATCGCCGACCTGGCGAAGGTCACGACGCCCATGGTCATGGGTGCCAACTCGGAGGCGGAGAACAGGCCGAACGGGCCCACAGGGTTGCTGGACACCTACGGCGTCTCCGTCGGCTTCACCCCGATCGAGGACGGCGGCGGCCCGCTCACCGTCAAGGCCCTGCAAGACGGTCAGATCCAACTGGCCATCATCTACACCGCCGACCCGTCCATCGCCGCCGATGATCTGGTGTCGCTGACCGACACCAAGGGGCTCTTCTTGTCCTCGCATGTCGTGCCGTTGGCCTCCGACAAGATCGACGCCGCTGCGGCCGCCGTCATCGACGCCGTCAGCGCTGCGATGAGTCCCGACGACCTGATCGCGTTGAACGCGCGCAGCGTCACCGATCAGTTGCCTGCCGCGACCATCGCATCCGACTGGTTGGCCGCCAAGAACCTCTCCTGACCTGTGACCCCCGGGCGTCGCGGGTCGTCCTCGTCGTCCCCTATGTGACATCGATCTGATAGGCGTATCATCGAAAGAAAACACTCATGCGTCGCTCGGGCCGGGTCGGGTCTGCGGGCGCGTGAGTCGAGAGAAGGGGGACATCATGCAGGTTGCAGAAGTGTTCATTGATGCCTATGGCAGGATCCACGACGGGGTCGAGCGTGTGCTCGACGGTGTGGATCCGCACGTTCTGGGCGTACGCCTGGATCCCCAGGCCAACTCGATCGCGTGGTTGGTCTGGCACCTGACGCGGGTGCAGGACGACCACATCGCCTCGGCCTTCGACTGCTCCCAGGTGTGGGTGGACCAGGACTGGGTGACGAGATTCGGGTTGCCGTTCCCTGTGGGCGACCATGGGTACGGGCACACGGCCGACCAGGTCGGCATGCTGGCCGGGATCTCCGCCGACCTGTTGCGCGGCTACCACGAGGCGACATGGCGACAGACGGTGACGATGCTGACGCAGGTCACCCCTGAGAGCCTGGACAGGATCGTCGACACGAGATGGACTCCGCCGGTGACCTTGGGCGTACGCCTGATCAGCGTGATCAACGACGACCTCGAGCATCTCGGCCAGGCGGCGTTCATCCGAGGATGCGCGGAACGGGCCCTATGAGGGGGAAGGCGGGAGGCGCCCCATGCGGATGAGCGCGAACACGGTCCTGATCACCGGCGGCGCCACTGGGATCGGCGTCGCCATGGCGGCGTGGTTCCTGGCGCACGGGAACCGGGTCGCGATCTGCGGGCGGCGCCAGGACCGTTTGGACCAAGCCGCCGACCAGCACCCGGGCCTGATGGTCCATGCGTGCGATGTCACCGACCCGGACTCCCGACGAGACCTGCTGTCGTGGGCTGGCGGCGCCATCCCCGACATGAACATCCTCGTCAACAACGCCGGGATCCAACGCGACATCGACCTGACGGCCGGCGTCGACGCCCTGGAGGCGGGGGAGAGCGAGATCGCGGTGAACCTTGAGGCGCCGGTGTGGCTGTCGGCCCTGTTCCTGCCGATGCTCGTCGGCAAGGACAACGCCACGATCATCTCGGTGTCCTCGGGTCTGGCGTTCATGGTCGAGCGGGCGAGCCGGGCGCCGGTGTACTGCGCGACCAAGGCGGGTCTCCACGCCTTCTGCGTGGCCCAGCGCATCCAGTTGGCCCCCGTGGGGGTACGGGTGGTGGAGATCATCCCGCCGGCCGTCGAGTCGGAACTCAACATGGAGAGCCGGGCGAAGCGGAACCTGGCGAACGCGTCCTGGATGATGGGGGCCGACCAGTTCGTGGAACAGGCCATGGCACAGGTGGCGGACGACCAGGACGAGATCCGGGTGGGCGTTCCGGGTCGGGGCGGCACGCCACGGGCGTCGGCCTAGGCCAAGCGCCTGGGGGTCTCGATGAGTTTTGCGATCTTGGCCGTGATCATCGCCGCCGCCCTGATCGGGCCGGTCCTCGCGTGGTCGGACGCGTGGCGCGTCCCGGTCGTGGTCGGCGAACTGGCCGCCGGGGTGCTCATCGGCGACACCGGTCTGCGGTGGGTGGACCCCCAGGAGTCGACCTTCACCTTCTTGGCTGACATCGGCTTCGCCATGGTCATGTTCGTGGCCGGTTCCCGTGTCCCCGTCCGGGACAAGGCCTTGGTGACCGGGGTGAGGTCCTCGCTGCTGAGGCTGGTGGCCGTGGTGGCGGCTGCGGTGGTCCTCGCCGTCGGGGTGTCCCAGGTCTTCGGCGTCGGTCATGTGGCCCTGTACGCCGTCCTGATCGCGTCGTCCTCGGCCGCGGTGATCATGCCCGTGGCGGCGTCCCTGAAGCTGTCGGGTCCCGCGATGCTCGCCATGCTCCCACAGGTGGCCGTCGCGGACGCGGCGTGCATCGTGGCGCTCCCTCTCGTCCTCGATCCCGCCCATGCCGGTCATGCCGCCCTGGGCGCGCTCGCCGTGATCGGGGCGGGGGCGCTCGTGGGGGCCTTGTTCTGGGTCAGTGAGAAGCACGGGTGGCGCGAGAGGGCGCATAAGAAATCCCAAGACCGCGACTTCGCCCTGGAACTGCGCGTGAGCCTCCTCGTCTTGTTGTTGATGGCCGCCCTCGCCTCCATCAGCGGGGTGTCGATCATGCTCGCCGGTTTCGCCCTGGGGCTGGCCGTCGCCGTGGTGGGCGAGCCCCGTCGCCTGGCTCGGCAGCTCTTCGCGTTGACGGAGGGGTTGTTCGCCCCGATCTTCTTCGTCTGGTTGGGCGCCTCCCTCGACCTTCGTGCCCTGCCCGGATATCCCGGCATGATCGTCCTCGGCGTGGTTCTTGGGGTCTGCGCGGTCGGCGCCCACGCCGTCACACGTGCGATGGGACAGCCCTTGTCCTACGCGGTGCTGTCCTCGGCTCAACTGGGGGTCCCGGTGGCCGCCGCGACGCTGGGACGTCAACTCGGCGTGCTCCGTCCTGGAGAGGACGCCGCCCTCCTCCTCGGCGCGCTGGTGACCATCGCCGCCGCCACGGTCGCCGGTCACAGGGCGGCCCGTTCGTCCCCGCCCGGGATGCCGCCCGGGGTGCCCGCACCTCCCGTGCCACCCGGGGTGCCCGTACCTCCCGTGCCGCCCACGCCGTCCGTACCGCCCGGTGTGCCGCCCGCGTCCGCGCCGGACCCGTCCACTGGGCCGCATGGGTCCGACTCACCTGTCGGTCGGGCGGGTCAGGCGTCATTGTCGGCGGAGTAGGCTGATAGCAGAACCGCCCGACCGATGGGCCGGGGGGGAAGGAGAACACGATGGAACACATCACACTGGGGGCCAGCGGGCTGCGGGTCTCGGCGATCATCATGGGGTGCATGAGTTTCGGCGAGTCAGGGCGCGGCGCCCACGAATGGAGCCTGCCCGAGGACATCTCGCGCGGCATCATCCGCACGGCGCTCGACGCCGGGATCACCACCTTCGACACCGCCGACGTGTATTCGGACGGCAGCAGCGAGGAGATCGTCGGACGGGCGCTGAAGGACTTCGCCCGCCGCGAGGAGCTCGTCATCGCGACGAAAGTCAACGGGCGGATGTACCCAGGGCCCCATGGGCAGGGGCTGTCGCGGGCGCATATCATGACCGCCATCGACGCCAGCCTGACGCGACTGGGGACCGACTACGTCGACCTGTACCAAATCCACCGGTTCGACCCGACCGTGCCCGTCGAGGAGACCATGGAAGCCCTCAACGACATCGTCCGGGCTGGCAAGGCCCGGTACATCGGGGCCTCGTCGATGTACGCCTGGCAGTTCGCGAAGATGCAGTACACCGCCGACCTGGGCGGGTGGACCCGTTTCATCTCCATGCAGGACCAATACAGTCTGCTCATGCGCGAGGAGGAGCGGGAGATGCATCCCTTCTGCCTCGACCAAGGCGTCGGCGTGATCCCGTGGAGCCCTCTGGCGCGCGGCCTGCTCACCCGCCCGTGGGGGACGGCGACCACCCGCAGCGCGACGGACAAGTTCGCGTCCACCTTGTACTCCCAACACGAGGACGCGGACCGGGCCATCGTCGCCGCCGTGGCTGACGTCGCCAGCCGCCGTTCGGTGTCCATGGCGCAGGTGAGTCTCGCCTGGGTACGTCAGCAGCCGGCCGTCACCGCGCCCATCGTGGGAGTCACCAAGCCGCAGCACCTGGACGACGCACTCCATTCGCTGACGATCACCTTGACCGATGAGGAGATGGACGCTCTGACGGCGGCGTACCTGCCCCAGTACCCTGAGGGGTTCTAGCGTCGGACGCGCCTAGCTCGGAAGGATGCTGGAGAAACCGGAGAACTCGACCACCGATCCCGGCTGGTCCGCGACGGTGAAGGTGAGGTCTCCGGTCGTCAGGTTGTGGATGTCGATCAGCGACCCGTCGGCGGCCCATTGCGAGGCGGTGGCCAGCGGGTTGGACGCCTCGACGTCGACCGTGGCCGTGTACGCGCCAGGGGCCAGTTCATCGCCGACGAGCCAGTACCCGTCGGTGATGGGATCGGGGTTCGTCCTCAGCATGGTGGACGCCAGGCCGATGTCGCGGCACCCCACCACGGAGACGACGCTTCCCGGCTGATCGGCCACCGTGAAGATCACCGAGCCCTCGGTGGTGCTCCGGATGTCGAGGAAGTTCCCCTGGGCGTCCTCCTGGGACAGGGTGCACAGGGTGAAGACGCCGTTGGGTTGGACGTCGGCGCGGTAGACGCCAGCCTCGAAGTCCACCCCGACGACATGGTCGCCGTTGTCGATGGTCGACGATGACGAAGGCTGCTCGAGGGCCGCCTCGTCGGTGGCGGCGCTGCTCGGCGAGGCGCCGAGGGGCAGGGGGACGAGCCCCCGCGTCCAGGCGAAACCTGTGAGGGTGGCGAGGACGACGACCATGACCGGAACCCAGAACCAGGCGCGTGTGACGACGGGTCTGCGCGGGGGCACGGCCCGTACGGGGATGGCCGTCCCGTCGGTGTCCTCGGTGTCCTCGGTATCCTCGACCGAGGTTGTCTGACTGGACTCTGCAGGGCGCCTGGTGACGGTGGACGCGTCGGTGTCGTCGCGGACCTCAGACCTCAGCGGCCAAGGATCGTCGGTGAGGGGGGAGTCGACGACGGATGCGGCAGGGGTCGGCTGTGGCACAGGACGCACATGATAGGTCCATTGCTCGCCGTCCCACCACCGGCATGCGGAAGAGTTCTGAGGATCCGGGTACCACCCCGCAGGCACCATCGGTTGAGATTCAGTCATGGCTACACAGTAATGCCCGGCCATGCGTATCGCCAACAAGAGTGGTGTGGGAGCGTGGAACCTTGAGGCAGCCGAGTTGTCTGCCAATGTGCCGAAATGAGACACGGGCCAGGGCTGGCGCGATCGATACGGAGCCCTCGGCGGATGAGCAGGCCGATCTGGTCGGGGAGTTCGAAGATCGGGACCTTATCTGGTGTCAATTGTCAGTCGAGGGGCCACCATGTCGACCCGGTGAGGCTTGGGTCGCCTCACCATGGCAATGACGCACACAACCGTCACAGCCACGCCAGCCATGCACGTCAGAAGGCCACCGGACATGAATCGCGCCGCGAAGGGCACCGGGATCGGATTCTCCTCTGCGTCCAGACCAGCCCCCGATGCCCACCACAAGTAGCCCGCTCCCCCTCCTATGGCAACAAGACCAGCAATCAGAGCCGGACGTACGAGCCTGCCAACACGTGCGCCGGTGGTCACCACCGCCAGGCCCACGCACAGGACTAGCCACGTGAGCAACCAGACCAACGGACCCGTGACGGCCACAGCCATCACGCCCAGCCAGGCTCCAACACCGCGCCAGGCACCGTGACGGCCTCCCAGAGTGTGCCCGAAGTGACCGGCACGCAACCGCAGCGCTTCATGTAGGGCCGCATCCGACACATCGGCCTGGCTCAATCCATGAGCGGTCGCAGCTTGCCAACAAGCACACCAGAACTGTTCACGCTCACCGCGGCAGCACTTCGGTGTGAGCCACACCGCTCGACGCAGGACACGTGTCGCATTACTCATGTTGACCTCACTTCCAGCTCATGTACTCATCGACTGCTAATCGAACCACTTGGGGCCTCCAGGATTGCACTGTGCATTAACTGTCTGGACAAACCCCACATTCGGCCGCCATTCATCCAGGTTCCAGGTTGGCTTGTTGGGGTAACGCACTGCCACGAATACTTGATGGCAAATCAGTTGATCGCGCATCCCCGTCAGATTTGTGTTCAAGCCGCTGCTACGGTACTTGGCATACAACTCGTTCCAATCGGCGGCCCCCACGGCGGCGCTGAGGCTAGAGAACGCCCAACTACGCGCCCAGGCAGTCGGAGTGACCTGGAGAGTCCACCCTTCTGCATAGTGCACCCAGGTGGCTGAACTGATCAGCGCAAACCCCAACCAAGGGTCGGCTGTAACGGGATAGACCACGCCTCCGGTGCGGTGTTCGACTGTTTGGGTGAAACCCCCGGGCACAAGTTCGAAGTGGGTGGCAACCGCAGCCCCGGTGGCGTCTCGTGCCCACGGAGGAGCGATGCCGCCCACCACTTGACCGGTTTGGTTGACGATGGCAATGCCGGACGGAGCCCCCGGTTCATCGGCTCCCAGCACAAGATGGTCTCCCGCTGGTAGAGCCATCATGGTGACAAAAGACATTGGCGCATCTGGTGATGATATGACCGTGCTTATCCGCACCCCGTCATCAGTCGCCTGAATGCTACGATTGATTGAATCTCCAGTTGTGTACACAACGCTTCCATCCGGAGCGAGGCTTGCAGGCGACGACGCCGAAGGATCGACAGACAACTCCACCTTCAGGGGCATCAATCCGTCACTCCTGGCCACACTTACCCTGCCCGACGCGGATGCGGGGATGACAACATCTGCCTTGCCGTGACTTGAGAATGTCCCATCGCGATTCGGAGCAGCTGGTCGTTCGCCTCCCCGGACGCTGGATGGTGTTGCCAGGTGGACGGTGTCTGCGACCTGCGTCACGCTGTACGAATGCTGATTGTGGCCTGATAGGGCGATGGGTGATCCGGGTGTGCCTGGTGCTGCCAGCGCAACGCTCGTACCAGCAAATAGCACAATTCCTGCGACGAGCGGTACCGCCGCCAGCCCTCCCAGTAGTCCGTTACGACACTTATTCATTATTCCTCCCTCAAGGACCAAAATAAAAGGACGAGAAACATGTCATCTGATATTCGCAGATTACGCCCCACCCCGGCTAGTGTCAATTAATCAAAGCACCTCACGGGAATGATTGCGAGAGTGTCCCTGTTGATGTGATAGATAGCCTTGCCCATTGTGAGAAACAAGGTTCTAATGGCCTCGAGGCAACAGGTGTCCGAGAACTTGCAGGCCCAATACGCGAAGGCGTCGAAAACAGACACGTCGTTGATCTTGATGGAGGCGATGGACGCAACCGGCACTCAACTGTGCCCCTAGCGGTGCCCCCAGCGGTGTCTTGGTTCAGGACATAGGAAACCCCCGTCTCGGTAGATAGGTGAATCCCCCGGCGTGTCCGGAGGCATGACTGTTTTGAGATGAGAGGAAGAATTGAGTCATGTCGAGCACACATAACCGGTATTCGAAAGAGTTCAAGGAGCGGGCGGTCCGGATGTTTCGGGAGTCCCGTCTCGACTATCCGTTCGGCTCTGGTACGCCGAGAAAATGCTGGCCAGCGGATGGAGCAGCAATGTCTTGGGGTTCATGATTTCCTCGGCACGGATGGGATGCGCAGGGAGGTCGAAGTCGAGCGTTCCTTGGTCGCGCACATGGACAAGTTCCTGATGGAACTCGGGCGCGGATTCGCTTTCGTCGGCCGACAAGTCCGTCTGGAACTGGGTGATCAAGATTTCTATATCGATTTGCTCTTTTATCATCTAGAGCTTCGTTGCTTCGTGGTCGTGGAGTTGAAGACTGGTCAGTTCGAGCCGGGGTTCGTCGGGCAGTTGTCGATGTATCAGAGTGTCGTTGACGACGTTTTACGCCATCAAGATGACAAGCCAACCATCGGTTTGCTGCTTGTCAAAGGCAAGGACGAGACTGTGGTCCGCTATGCGTTGGCAGGGTTCACGAGCCCAATCGGCGTGGCGCAGTGGCAGGAGCAACTCGCGCAAAGCCTCCCGGACGACCTCAGGCCAAGCCTTCCCACCATCCAGGAGATCGAGGAAAGCCTGGCCGATCCGCCGGGCGAGTCGTGACGAGCCCGTCGAGGACCAAGGAGTTTGTGCAGCAGGTACTGCACAAATCACACGATGGAGACCTCGCTGGGCCAGCGGTCATGCGGGCTGAGGAAAAGACTTGGTTCAGCCAGCAAGTAGACAATGCTCGCCTGTCAGGTATGCGCAACAGCAAGTCACCGTCACGTTCGGCGTACGCATTTGGACCGTACAAACCTGCGTTCGCGATAGTGTCGGTCAACTCTACGAGGCTTGGCAGGCGATCAGCTATCAGGTGCTTGTGCCCAGTCAGGGTGAACGTGTGAACTGTTCTCCCTCTACGGTGCCCCCAGCGGTGCCCCCAGCGGGATTCGAACCCGCGACCTACGGATTAAAAGTCCGCAGCTCTACCGCTGAGCTATAGGGGCATGGATTAGTGTAGTCGTTCCAGGTTGTGGTGGCTAAATTGCCCCGCTCCGCAGGTGCGGTACGGTGAGTGGACGCGACCATAGAAGGGGGCGGGCGATGGACCCTCAGGTGATCAGACTCTACGAGGAGTTGGGGCTCAACGCCCATCCTGCGGAACACACACAGTTCGTGGACGGGTGGGTGCTGAGATTCGCCCAGGGGCACACGAAACGGTCCAATTCGATCCAGATGCTCTACCCGTCCGCTTTAGATCCCCTGGTCACGATCGCCGAGTGCGAGCGACGGTACGCGCAGCAGGGGCTTCCGACGATCGTCAAAGTCATCCAGGACCGTGACGACGCCATCGACGCCCTCCTGGAGCAGCGGGGGTACGAGAAAGTGGAGCCCACCTTCGTCATGTCCGTGCCGATCGACGCCGTGCGCCTTCGCGGCGTGGAGCCGCGTCTCGACGTCCGGGTGAGCGACCATGTCGACGACGAGTGGTTCCAGGAGTACTGGCGGCTCTCCCGCTCGGGGCGTCCCGAGGACCCGACGGCCGCGCGGGCGATCCTCGACGGCGTCCGAGAGCCCATGGCGACTGTGCGCCTGGTCCTCGACCAGGAGACTGTCGCCTGTGGCCAGGTCATCTTCGAGCGCGGGTACGCCGGCCTGTTCAACATCGTCGTGTCGGAAGGTCGGCGAGGGGAGGGGTACGGACGAGCCGCCTGCGAGGAGGTGATCCGCAGGGCCACAGAGCACGGCGCTCACACCTGTTATCTCCAGGTCTCCGAGGGCAATCACGTGGCTGTCGGGTTGTACACCCACCTCGGTTTCCAGCCGGTCTATTCGTATTGGTACCGCGTCGGGCCGGGGCCGGTGTCCGGCGCCACGGGTGTCGTCACGGGGTCAGATGGGTTTGGCTAACTGACCGGCTGGTCGTATATCCTGGGTGTGCTCGTTTCCCGATGGGGACGATGGGACGTGTCCACACACGCCTGTCTGTCCCGCTGGAAACTGTGCGATGGGCGACCCAGCCGGAGTGGTGGAATTGGCAGACACGCAGGATTTAGGTTCCTGTCCCGTGAGGGGTGAGAGTTCAAGTCTCTTCTCCGGTACTCGGTCGCTTCGCTCCCTCGACACCTTCTTGTCAGGGATGCGTCTTAGTCCAAGCCGAGGGACGCGCGCAGGCGCTTGACGTGGCCCGTGGCGCGAACGTTGTAGTGGGCTTCGCGGATCGTGCCGTGACCCAGGGCGTCGACGTCGATGACGAACGTGGTGCGAATCACACCGGTGACGACCTTGCCGTACAACATCCGGTCTCCCCAGGCGCCGTAGGCTTTCAGCGTCTCCCTGTCGGGATCGGACAGCAGCCTGAGGGTGAGGTCGTGTCGCTCGATGAACCTCGCCAACGTCGATGGGGCGTCCGGTGAGACGCCCATGATCGTGTACCCTGCCGCGTCGAAGACCGGTGTCGCCGTGGTGAAGTCCTGGGCTTCGACGGTGCATCCAGGAGTGAGGGCGGCCGGATAGAAGTAGAGGATGAGCGCCCGTGACGCACAATCTTTCAGTGACACCCATGCCTGGGTGGCGTCCTGCAAGCGGAAATCAGGTGCTGCGTCACCTGGTGCGAGTGTGGCCATAGGTCGATGATAGCAGGCATTCTCCGACGGCGGTCGGGCGTGGGTGACGCCCCTGGGCCGGTGGGTGGGGGCACGGCACATGGCCCAGCAGCGACGGGCACGGGGGCGCTACACTTGTGCTGTTGACCCCTTGAGGAGGAACCATGGCCGATGCACGTACACCCGATCAGATCGAGCGTGATCTGGCGGAAGCTCGGCAGCGCTTGGCCGACAACCTCTCCGAGTTGATCACGCAGGTGCATCCCAAGGTCGTCGTCCACCGTACCGTCCTCGAAGGCAAGAAACAGGCGCGTGAGGCGGTGGACGAAGGGAAGAGGATCGTCCACGAGTCCGTCGGCCATGTGAAGAAGTATTTCAAGGACGAGTCGGGGTGGAGGATCGGATCGGTGGCCGTCGCCGCTGGAACCGCGGTCGCCGTCGTCGCCATCCTTGTGCTGACCAAGAAGAAGTGACCAGCGACCATGGCGAAGAGGACGACTGAGGAGCCCCTGCCGATCCACATGCTGCATGACCGTATCCTGGTCTCGTCCGAGATCGAGGGGGAACGCAAGTCTGGGGGCGGGATCCTCATCCCGGCGACCGTGAAAATGGGTCGCCGTTTGGCATGGGCGACCGTCGTCGCCATCGGGCCGAATGTCCGCTCGGTGAAGAATGGGGACCGGGTCCTCTTCGATCCTGACGAGGTGGCGGAAGTCGAGTTGCACGCCGAGGTGTACATCCTGTTGCGCGAACGCGACCTCCATGCCGTCGCCACGACCCGTCTCGACGAGGGGCATGCCGGGCTCTATCTGTGACCCGGCCTCTGAGAGCCGGTCACTGACCACGTCCGCCTGTTCGTGCGACCCGACCTCCCGACACGTCCGGCACACGCATCCATGGCCGTGATGCCCGAAAGAAAAGGGCCGCTCCCGCCGACTGGCGAGGGGAGCGACCCTGTGTCCGCCTCGAGGGGACTATCTCGAGACGAAGTATGGCTAGCATTGAGCTTCATTGCTGATGTGCAATTCGATTGTTGCATATGGTGACAGACAATGTCCAACAGGTGTGCCGCAGGGTGGGAGTCGCTCCGACGCCGGGGTCGTGATGTCAGGCCGGCCGCGGGGATCGCTTCAAACGAGCCCACTGGCCGGACAGGGGATTCGCGCTGGAGGCGGCGAGATTCATTCCCACTGAGTGGGACGGATCCGTGGAGCCGCGGACGGTCAAGGTCGTCGGGAAGACCTCGGACTCGATCGGCTCTCCATTGAGGCGGTCCAAGAGCAGTTCCAGGGACCGCCGACCCATCTGGTGCAGGGGGGTGCTGATGGACGTCAGGTCGGTGGCCAACGAGACGGGCGTGTCGTAGAAGCCGATGACCGCCACGTCGTCCGGGATGATCACGCCATGCAGGCCGAGGATGCTGATGACGCCCAACGCGGCGCGATCATGGATGGCGAAGATGGCGTCGGGCAGTGGGGAGGTGGTCAGGATGGCCAGTCCGGCCTCCCGGCCCGCGTCGACGTCGAAGCCGGCCTCGATGATCCTCGGCTCCTCGAGGCCAGCCTCCAGGGCGGCGTCGATGAATCCCTGGGTACGGTCGCTGCCGGTGGACATGAAGCGTCGTCCGGTGATGACGGCCAGACGCTTGCGGCCGAGGCTGATGAAATGCTGCGCGGCCAGCCGTCCGGCGGTGAGGTCGTCGGACGAGACGCTCGCGTGGCGGTCATGCCGGCGATGGACGAGGGTGAAGGCGACTCCCTGCTCGGCGATGGAGTCGAGGAAGTGCTCGTCGAGGTGGGCGTCGGCGAAGATCATGCCGTCCACCAGGTGGTCCAGCATCGAGAAGGTACGTTCTGCACGCACGGCGGGCTCGTCCAGGGTCGACGCGGTCAATGCGGTGATCCCATGCTCGCGGGCGACCTCGTCGATCCCTGAGTAGATGGACGCGAGGACGTAATCCCCCACCATGGGGACGAGGACGCCGACGGTCTGGGTGCGTGATGTGCGCAGAGACACGGCCAGGGCGTTGTGGCGGTACCCCATCGAGGCCGCCGCCGCTTGGATGGCGGCCACCGTGTGTTCCGAGGCCCAGCGGTTGGGATGGAGCTCGGATGGGTTGAGGATTCGGGACACGGTCGTCACGCTCACGCCGACCTGGGCGGCGATCTCTCGTTGAGTGGGACGATGGTTGACGCGAGCTAGCACGATACCCCCTATCGCTGCGATTCATAGCAGAAACAAATTTACACGAAAGGCTTGTTATAACCCAATGGTTTTCCCAAAACGTTTGACTCAATCGATTGTGGGTGCTAGATTCTTCATATCGCCTCCGGTGCGGGATCCACCACTGGAGGGGCCTACGGTCCGATGGATCGTACGCGAAGGGCAACTCAGTTACCCCCCTCTGAGGAAAATTGCCCTAGGGATCATGAGGGTCGGCCGACGGGCTTTCCCCCCAACCCGCCGGCCGGCCCGGTACTCATGATCAGGATCCATGATCCAGAAAATCACGCCACCACACGCCATGCTCCTGTGTCTGCGTCCCTATGATCCACCTCGTCGTATTCGGGGTCGACGGCGGGCGCGTCCGCAGGTGTCGCACACCGTGAGACCATTCCCCCGCCCGCAAGGTGATCGCGCTACCATAGGGGCAAGATACCTAGACGAGGACGACGTCATGAACGACACTTGGAGTCAGAACTTCGGAACTCAACCAGAGCCGCACGAACCATCGGCGCCCGACGCGGGTCACGTCCCGACGCCCGACGAGGGCCACGCGGTGCCAACCGAACCGGTCGAATCAGCGCCGCAGCCACCGGCATGGCAGCCGCCGCAACCGCAACCTTGGCCGCCTCAGCCCCCTGTGGAGCCGATGCAGCCGCCGGTGACACCGCCACAGATGCCGGTCGAGCCGCCTCAGCCGCCGGTCGAGCCGCCCATCGAGCCGCCGCAGCCGCCACAGCCACCTGTCGAGCCGCCGACGCCTGTGCCACCGGCTGGGATGGATGGCGCCTATCCCGCGCCAGGCCAGGCGTACCCAGGGTCCGGCTGGGCGGGGTCCTTCTCGTACCCCGGTCAACAGGCGCCAGGCCCTTCGGCGCCCCCGGAGTCTGGTCAACCAGGCCCTCTGGCACCCCCAGGGTCCGGTCAACCGTACCCTTCGGCGACCGGTCAACCCTACCCCCCGGCGCCCCCGGAATCCGGCCAACCGTACCCCCCGGCGCCCCCGACATCCGCCCAGCCATACCCCTCGGCCCCTCCGGCGCCCGGCCTGCCGTACCCCGGAACGGGCGGACTCTATCCCGGCGCCGGGCAACCGTACCCGCCCCCTGGCGGGGGGTACGGCGCCGCTACGCCCTTCGACACGCAGGCGTACCCCGGCCAGCCTCCCCTGTCGGCCCCGTACCCCCCACAGGGGTACGCGCCCCAGCCTATGTACTCCCAGTCCTATCCACCGCCGGGGTGGGGGCAGCCCGCGCCTGGCGGGCCACCCAAGAAGAAGAAGACTGGCATGGTCGTCGGCATCGTGGTCGGCGTCATCGTTGTGGCTCTGCTCGTGGTGGGGGTCGTCTGGATGACCAACCGTACCTCTGGGACTCCCCAGCCCGCGGCCACGACCGCGTCCAAGGGGCCGAACCCGATCTACACACCCCGCCCGACCTCCTCGGCGGCGCCCACGCAGTCGAGCACCGCAGGCCCCACTGCCCCCGGGACGGGGGGCACGACCGCCGGGATCGGACAGACCGTGACTCTCACGCAAGACAACGGTGACTCGGTGGAGTACACCGTCACGGGTCCGGCGCAGACGGCGACGAGCATCGCCAGTTTCTACACGCCTGACCCCGGGCGGACCTTCGTCATCGTCGATGTGACGATGACGTTGATCTCGGGGACGATCGGTTTCGCGGACCCCAACGCCGACATCATGCTGATGGGCCCCGATGGCACGACCTATGAGACCGACTCCGGCGCGGAGATGTTCTACACGCTGCCCGACGGTTCGGACAATCCCCTGTGGGCGCCCACCCTCTCCGGCGGGCACACGCTCTCAGGAGCGCTCATCTTCGCGGTGGACCAGTCCAACGTGTCGGGGTCGGTCCTGGTGATCGGCGTGGGGTCGGCCCAGCCGGTGACGGTCGGCCTGGGACTGTGAGGTCTAGCGTGTGAGCGGTGGCCTGAGGGGTCACCTCAGCCGCGCCAACTCCTCGCGTACCTGGTTGCGCAGCACTTTGCCCAGCAAGGACTTGGGCAGGTCTTCCACCGGGTAGAACTTGCGGGGGACCTTGTACGCGGCCAGACGGGCCCGGCAGAAGGCGCGGAGCTCGTCGGTGTTGAGCCGGTGGCCTGGGTGGGTCACGATGGCAGCGACCACTTCCTCGCCGGAGTGCTGGTTGGGCATCCCCACCACGGCCGCGTCGGCGACCGACGGATGGGATTTGAGGACGAGTTCCACCTCGGTGGGGGCGACGTTGAACCCCGACGTGATGATGAGCTCTTTCTTCCGGTCGACGATGGTGGTGAAGCCGTCCTCGTCCTGCACGACGATGTCTCCGCTGGCGAGCCACCCTCCGGGCAGGAGGGTACGCGCCGTCTCCTCCGGATTGTTCCAGTACCCGCTGAAGACCTGGGGGCCGCGCACGAGCAATTCTCCGCGCTCGCCTTGGCGTACCTCCACGGTGGGATCGTCGATGTCGACGACCTTGATCTCGGTGGACGGGAACGGCAGGCCGACCGTGCCGGGGCGGCGCGTCGTGTGGAAGGGGTTCCCCAGCGCCACGGGGGAGGCCTCGGTCATGCCGTACCCCTCGACCAGGGGTCCCCCCGAGACGGACTCCCACAACTCGATGGTGGACAGGGGCAGCGACATGGCGCCGGACATGCACACCTTCGCGGAGCGGAAGGAGATCCGACGCTTCTTCGAGGCGATCGCGATGGCTTCGAAGATCGGAGGCACGGCGCAGAACACGGTCGGCGGGTTCTTCTTGGCCGCGGCCATGACCAGCGACAGGTCGAAGGTCGGGAAGAGGACGATGTGGGCCTGCTTCAAGATGCCGTAGATCACGAACATGGTCGTCCCGAAGGCGTGGAAGAAGGGCAGGATGGCGTAGAAGGTCTCTGCGCGTGTGCGGGTGTCGGGCATCCAGGCGGCGCCCTGGAGGGCGTTGGAATAGATGTTGAGATGGGTGAGGATGGCGCCCTTGGGCAGTCCCGTCGTGCCCGAGGTGTACTGGATCATGGCGATGTCGTTCACGCTGGGCCTGGGGTGGGATTTCTTCAGGGGGTGGTGGGCGAGCAGGTCGGTCCATTCGATGGTGTGCCGAACCTTGGTCGTCAGCTTCTTGCGGGTGGCCCTCAGGTTCGGCAGCGGAAGCTTCAAGGCGAGGCGCTTGCTCAGCGGGAACTCGGTGAGGAGGTTGACGGAGATGATGTGGTCCAGCTCGATGTCGCCCGGTTGGGCGCGCAGCTTCTCCACGGCGACGTCCCAGGCGATGACGACCCTGGCGGCGTGGTCCTCGAACATGTGGCGCAGCTCGCGGGAGGTGTACAAGGGGTTGTGTTCCACGACGATGGCGCCGAGGCGCAGGATGGCGTAGAAGGCGACCATGTGTTGGGGGCAGTTCGGGAGGACGACTGCCACGCGGTCGCCTCGGGAGACGCCCAGGCGGCGCAATCCTTCGGCTGCCCGGGAGATCTGGTCGCCCAGGGTGGCGTACGTGGTGGTCCGACCGAAGAATTCCAGGGCGATCGCGTCTTTAGCCTGCGCCACCGCTGTCTCGCACATCTCCACCAGGGATGTCCTGGGCAGCTCGATCTTGGCGGGGACGCCCGGCTGGTAGAAGGATGAATAGTTCATGAGTGCCTCCCAACATTCCCGGAGAACCTACGGTTGCGTAGGTAACGGTATCTTACCTTCTTCTCACCCTTCAACCGCAAGTGCCGATAGTTGGGTCTGACTACCGGAGACCATGACCAGCGTCATGGGCTGTCGGGTGAGTTCGAATGTGAGCGTGCCGACGATGGTGTCCCCGGGCGCGGCGAAGCCAGGCACCAACGCCGTGGGGGCGGTCTCGACGGGATCGACCTGGGTCGATCCGTCGTTGGCGTAGGCGTAGAACGCGTAGTGCAAGAGCCCTGTGTCCACCGTGATCTCGACGGTCAACTGCACCCCCGAGGCGCCCCACACCGTGTTGGTGATCTTCCAGTACCCGGACACCGTCGCGTCCTCGAAGGCCTGTCCTCCTGTGCGCGACGGGGTGGGGTACGACACGGCGGGGGACTGGCTGGCCGTGGGCGACGCCGTGGGGCGGGGGAGGTTGTTCAGGACGATCCCGCCGACGATGCCGGCCACGAGGACCACAGCCACCACGATGACCCAGCCGATGCGTTTCTTGGGTTTGTAGTTGTCGATCGAGTCTGAGCCCGGTTGGATCGGCGCCAAGGGGGCGGACGTCTCGGGGGCGAAGGTCGTCGGTTGATCGGTGTGGGGCTGGTAGGTGTACCCCGACATGATGGGTTGTGTCTCCTCGGGCGTGTACGCGCGCCGGGGCGCGCCCGTGGGACTGGTCTGCGGTCCAGGGGCCGACCGGCGCGGGCCGGTGCTGGGGGTGTGAGGAGTTGCCATCACTGACCAGGATACGGGATTTCCGCCTTGGGGGTGGGGCTGGTCGGGCGGCGATCGGCGAGTCCGTCGCGGGTCGGGGACGAGTTGTCCACAGGTGGGGCGATCTGTGCCAAGTTATCCACATTTTCGTCGGCCGCCAGCAACACAGGGGATCGGATGCCCATTGTCTCAGCATGAGAACTACAACCACCGCCATTCCCACACTACGGTCGCCGGAGCACCTGCTCGAAGCGATCCCTCATCTGATCGGCTTCCACCCCTGTGACGCGCTCGTCGCGGTCGTGGTCCGGCACAGTCAGGTGGCTGTGACCGCGCATGAAGATCTGGACGCCTTCGAGGACCCCCAGGCTGCCGCCTGGCTGACTGAGAGGCTGACGTGCGATGCCCGGGGGAACCCCGTGGACGGCACGACCGTCTTCCTGGCCGCCTACGGGGATCGGGCCAAGGCGCGCTCGGTCTTGGAGGACATCTCCGACCGACTGGGCCGACGGGTGCTCGACGCCATCGTGGTGTCCCACGGCCAGTGGTGCTTCCTCGATGAAGCGGGCTCGACCCTCGGCAGGCCTCTGCCGGATCCGGGCCCTGTCTCCGCCGCCATGGGGGGTCCCGTGGTGGCGAGCCGATCGGCGCTGGCGCAGACGATGGCGGCCCCGGTCGGGGCCAGGGAAGATGACTTGCTGACCTGCTTCATGGCGTGCCTGGATCGGGTGGGCGACGAGGATCCTCGCAGCGCGGCCGAGATGGTGCAGGACGCGATGTCACGCTGGGCGGCTGGGGAGGTCGTGTCCGACGAGGACTTCCTGTGCGCCGGGGTGGCGATCGGTTCGGGGTTGGTGCGAGACGAGATCTGGAAGGGGATGACTCTGCACACAGCGAAGGAGTGTCTGCCCTTCTGGGTCGAGGTCTTGTCGAGGACGGTGACAGGGTTGCGGACGCCCATCCTCGGCGTCACGGGGATGGTCGCGTGGATCGCGGGGGAAGGCGCCGTGATGAACATCTGTCTGGAGGAGGCGATGTCGAGCGACCCGGAGTACCCTCTGATCGCCTTGTTGGAGCAGATATCCCGGTCCTGTGTGCCACCCCAGTGGTGGGAAGAGGTCATGAAGCCGACGGGCGAGAATCCAGCGCAGGCCGTCGTCGGATGAGGATCACGTCACAGGTGGATCCCCACCATGTTTCCCACGATGTACGTGATCGCCATGGTCGCCGCGCCCACGACGCAGTTGCGCGCGAGCGCTTTGGGGATGCTGGACTGGCCCAGCCATGCCGAGATCCACCCGGTGAGGGCGAGCGCGACCATGACGGCGACGATCGTCGCAGGGATCCGAGCACGGGCGGGGGAGCACACCATCGCGAGGAGGGGGATCACCGCGCCCACGACGAAGGAGCTGAAGGACGCGAGGGCCGCCATCCAGGGCGAGTTCTGTTCGTGCGCGGAGATGCCGTAGCGAGCCTGGGTCTGCGCCGTGACGGCGTCGTGGTCTGACAAGGATTGGGCGACCTGGGCGGCCAGGTCAGGGCTCAGGCCTTGGGCTTGAAAGGAGTGGGCCAGGTCGGACAAGGCTTGGTCGGGATCCTCGGCGAGGATGTCGCGCACCTTCTCCACGGCTGCCAGTTCGGTGTCCTTCTGGCTGGAGACCGAGACGTATTCCCCGCCTGCCATGGACAACGCTCCCGCGACCAGGCCTGCGAGTCCGGCGATGAACAGCGCGGATGAGTTGGACGTGGCCGCGGCCATGCCCATGACGATTCCAGCGATGGACACGATGCCATCGGTGGCCCCCAAGACACCCGCGCGCAACCAGTTCAGTTTGGAGAACAACGTGGTCGACCTGTCGGTCATGCCTCTATGGTGATCCCGAATATGCGCGTGTTCAACCAAGGGTAGCCTTGCCGATCCTGGCGTCGTCTGGGCGGGTCGGCGCTCGTGTCCAGGGGCTTCGCTCTCCAGACGGAATCCACCAGGATGTGCGTGGGGCAGTAGAATCACCCGGTGGGCCGGTCGGCGCCCAGGCGTCCGTGGAGATGCCGTCGCCGCCCCAAGTCCCGGTGGGAAACGAGGTTTCACACCTTGTCGACGGAAGGAGAGGACGTGAGCGACCAGACCGCTCCGGCAGAATACGACGCGCAGGCGGCCCAGGAGAAGTGGCAGGCGTACTGGTCCGAGCACCAGACTTTCCGCCCGCTCGACGACGGGACGAAACGGCGCAAGTACGTTCTCGACATGTTCCCGTACCCCTCGGGCGACTTGCACATGGGCCATGCCGAAGCCTTCGTCATGGGCGACATCGTCGCCCGGTACTGGAAGTTGCAGGGGTTCGACGTCCTCCATCCCCTGGGGTGGGACTCCTTCGGCCTGCCGGCCGAGAACGCCGCCATCGCCCATGGGACCCATCCTTCCGAATGGACCTATGCCAACATCGAGACCCAGGCGCGATCCTTCCGTCGATACGGCCTGTCGGTGGACTGGTCGAGGCGTTTGCACACCTCTGACGCCGAGTACTACCGATGGACGCAGTGGCTCTTCCTGAAATTCCATGAGATGGGACTGGCCTATCGCAAGGCCAGTTACGTCAACTGGTGTCCGAGTTGCCAGACGGTCCTGGCCAACGAACAGGTCGTCCAAGGGGAGTGCGAGAGGTGCCACTCCGCGGTGACGAAACGGCAGTTGACTCAGTGGTACTTCAAGATCACGGCCTACGCCCAGCGCCTGCTCGACGACATGGTCGAGTTGGAAGGGAAATGGCCGGACCGGGTGCTCGCCATGCAACGCAACTGGATCGGGCGCTCCGAGGGCGCGTACGTCGACTTCCCCGTGGAGGGCAGGGACGAGCCGGTGACGGTGTTCACCACACGTCCTGACACCCTGTACGGCGCGACCTTCATGGTGGTGGCGCCTGACAGCGAACTCGCCGCCGAACTCGTCTCGGACGACTGCCGCGCTGACTTCGAGGTCTATCTCGACAAGACCAAACAGGTGACCGAGATCGAGCGCCAGTCCACGGACAGGCCGAAGACGGGCGTCTTCCTCGGCCGCCACGCGATCAATCCGTTGACGGGGGAGTCGATCCCCATGTGGGCGGCTGACTACGTCTTGAGCGAGTACGGCACAGGCGCGATCATGGCTGTGCCCGCGCATGACCAGCGTGACCTGGATTTCGCCACCGCGCACGGGCTCACGGTCCGCATGGTCATCGACACCGGCGAGGCCGACCCGTGCGAATCGGGCATCGCCACCGCTGGTAACGGGGTGTACGTCAACTCCGGCGACCTGGACGGCCTGGCGGACAAGAAGTCCGGAATCGCGGTGATCGGCGAGAAGCTGGAGCGCGACGGCACTGGCCGGCGGGCGGTCACGTATCGCCTGCGCGACTGGCTGTTGTCTCGTCAGCGCTTCTGGGGCTGCCCCATCCCGATCATCCACTGTCCCGTCGACGGGGAGGTTCCCGTCCCCCTCGATCAGTTGCCTGTCGAACTGCCGGACTTGCGGGGCGCCGAACTGGCCCCGAAGGGGATCTCCCCCCTGGCCGGCGCCACTGACTGGGTCACGACCACCTGCCCGACCTGCGGGGGGCCGGCCACCCGGGACGCCGACACCATGGACACCTTCGTCGACTCCTCCTGGTACTACTATCGGTACTGCTCCCCGCGCGACACGAGCAACGCTTTCGAGCGGGCGGACGTGGCACGCTGGATGCCTGTCGACCAGTACGTGGGCGGGGTCGAGCACGCGATCCTGCACCTCCTGTACTCCCGTTTCTTCACCAAGGTGTTGTACGACCTGAAGCTCATCGACTTCACCGAGCCGTTCACGCGCTTGATGAACCAAGGGCAGGTCATCAACCAGGGCAAGGCCATGTCCAAGTCCTTGGGCAACGGCGTGGACTTGGGCGCCCAGATCGACCAGTACGGCGTCGACGCCATCCGGACCACCGTCGTCTTCGCGGGCCCGCCCGAGGACGACATCGACTGGGCGGACGTGTCTCCGTCGGCGACTCTGCGGTTCCTCCAACGGGCCTGGCGCCTGGCGGGCGACGTCACGTCCGAGGCGGGCGTCGACCCGGCCACGGGTGACCAGGACATGCGCCGCGTCACCCACCGGGTCCTAGGCGAGGTGACCGACCTGCTCGACATGCGACGTTTCAACGTGTGTGTGGCGAGGCTGATGGAGTTGGTCAACGCCACCCGGAAAGCGATCGACTCCGGCGTCGGCGGGGCCGACCCCGCCGTGCGCGAGGCCGTCGAATGGACGGCGATCGCCTTGTCCTTGTTCGCTCCCTACGTCGCCGAGGAGATGTGGGAGATCCTGGGGCACCGTCCGTCGGTGGCACAGGCGTCCTGGCCGCAGGTGGATCCCCAGTTGCGGGCTGCGCTGACGGTGACGATGGCGGTCCAGGTCCAGGGGAAGGTACGGGCCAAGATCGACGTGGCGGCCGACATCACCGATGAGGAGGCCGAACGAGTGGCGCTGGCCGACGAGAACGTGAGGAAGTTCCTCGCGGATCGTCCCGTGGCCAAGATCATCGTCCGTGCGCCCAAGATGGTGTCGATCGTCCCCGAGGGCTGACGTCTTGCGTCGATCCTTGTCACGTGGGTGACAGGGTCGGCTGTGCCCGTCGGCGCAGGTGTCTCTGTCCACAGGGATGATGGACGTGTGCCAAGTTATCCACAGATGGGCGTGATCCTGACACTTCCGGTGTCTCGGCGACCATAGTCCTGGTGTGAAGACGAACCAGGAGCCTCAGCCGCATTCCTATGTGGCTCGCTTGGGCCTGCAATTCGACGACCTGGAGCGCTCGGACCCGTCAGGTCGGGCGCCTCGTGACTCTCATGACCACCATGAGCCGGAGCATGCGCGGCGTGGGGCGACGGGGGTGGCTGGTCGTGTCCGCCATTTCACGGGACAACACATGAAGGTCGTGTCAGCCTTGGCGTTGGCGGCTGTCATCCTGGCCACGTGGACGGTGATGCGGGCGAGGGCCGTGTCGGTCGACGAGCCGGTCGCCACCCCGACATGGGCCGAGGCGTCGCCAACCCTTCCGGCCACCCCGACGGCGATGTGGTTCGTGCATGTCGTCGGCGCGGTGCAGCGCCCGGGGGTGATCACCGTGCCCGTCGGCGCCCGGGTCATCGACGCGATCAACGCCGCGGGCGGGTTCGCGCCCGACGCCGATCCGGACGACCTGAACCTGGCCGCCGTGCTGGTGGACGGATGCCAGATCCAGATCGGAACCACGAGCCACCCTCTCGGGCAAGTCAGACAGGGGGTCGCGGGGGATGCTCCCGGGGTGTCCACGACCGCGGCCTCGCCGATGGTCAACCTCAACCAGGCCACCCAAGCACAGTTGGAGACTCTCCCCGGCGTGGGGCCTGTGACGGCCAAAGCCATCCTGGCGTGGAGGGCCAAGAACGGGGCGTTCGCGTCCGTGACCCAACTCCAGGAGGTGGACGGGATCGGTCCCAAGACCTTCGCCCAGATCGAGCCGTACGTGAGCGTGTGAGGTCGACGATGGATGAGACTCGA
Organism: Propionibacteriaceae bacterium; assembly: GCA_009780915.1. Lineage (GTDB taxonomy): Bacteria > Actinomycetota > Actinomycetes > Propionibacteriales > Propionibacteriaceae > WQYJ01. The sequence continues at coordinate 50,168 of WQZD01000011.1, read as the reverse complement.
TCTGTGACGGCGTGGGATCTGCGGATGCTCGTCCCGGCCTGCGCCGTGTGGGCGGGGATGTGGGTGGTCACCGGGTGGGTATGGGGGGCGGAGGTCGTCGGGGCGGGCGCTCTCGCCGCCGGCGTGCTGGCCGGTGTCCTCGCGCGTGGAGCGCCTCGTTCCGGCGCCGCCCGTGGTCGGGCCCTGCGCGTGCTGGTGGCCGCCGTGATGCTGGCGTCGTGCGCCGTCGTGGGCGGGGAACGAGTGCTGAGTCTGGAGCATAGTCCCTTGGCGAAGGGCGCTCAGTCGCGATCCGTGGTCGACGTGTGGGTCGACGTCCAATCCTCTCGGGCGTCCCCATCCTGGGGCATGGCCGTGGTGAACGCCGTGTGTCTGCGGGGCGTTGTCGCCGGTGACGCGATGACCATGCGCCAACCCGTCGTCCTGCTGGTCCCCAGCTCTTTCGCTCAGCAGTGGCTGGAGTACGCGCCAGGGTCCGTCGTGGACGTCACCGTGCGTCTGGGAGTCTCCGATGTCAGTGACGGGACGGCGGCCGTGCTGTCCCCGGTGTCGCAGTCTCACCTCATACGGGGCCCTCCGCTGTGGCAACGCGTCATCGAGTCCATGAGGAGCGGGTTGAGCGACGCCATGGGAGGCAACCCTCCTGACCAGGCGTCGTTGGTGCCGGCCTTGGTGGTGGGCGACGTCTCCGCCATCTCCACCTCCATGAACGACGAGTTCCGTGTCACGGGTCTGCTCCATCTCATGGCGGTGTCGGGGGCCAATCTGGCGATCCTGTTGTCCTTCCTCTCGGTGCTGGCTCGTCGATGTGGGGTGCGTGGGAGGTGGCTCACGCTCGTGTCAGTCATCGGTGTGGTGGTGTTCATCGCCTTGTGCCACTCGGAACCGAGCGTGCTGAGGGCGGCGGCCATGGGGGTCGTGACGTTGATGGCAGTGGGACGAGGCTCGGGGTCGGGCATCGCCGCTGCGTGCCTGGCCGTCACCGGTTTGTGCTGGATCGATCCGTGGATGAGCCGATCGGTGGGTTTCTGCCTGTCGGTGCTGGCGTGCGTGGGAATCATCGTGTGGGGTCGCCGATGGACGGCCGTCCTCAACCGGTGGCTGCCGCTGTGGGCGGCTGAGGCCATGGCGATCCCGTTGGCGGCGCAGGTGGCCACCCAACCAGTCATCTGTTGGTTGTCGGGCAGCGTCAGCATCGCTGGATTGGCGGCCAACGCCGCAGCGAGCCCCTGGGTGGCGCCCGCCACGGTGATCGGGCTGGTGGCCGCCATCACGTCACCGGTCAGCGCCACGGTCGCGTCCTGGGCCGGGTACGTCGCAGGCTGGTGCGCGCAGCCGATCCTGAGCGTGGCCCATCACTTGGCCGTCCTTCCGGGCGCCTCGCATCCCTGGCCCACGAGTGTGGCCGGGTTGGTCGTGGTCACCCTCGTCTGTGGGGTGGTGGCCTGGCTCATGCCGGTCGTGCTGAGCCGGCTGTGGACCGTCGCCACGGCCACGGCCGTCATGGTGGCGGGGATGCTGGTGCCGCCGTTCCAACCGGGCTGGCCGGGCCAGGCGTGGACGGTCGCCGCCTGTGACGTCGGACAAGGCGACGCGGTCGCCGTCCACTCCGGGGGCGATCAGGCCCTGGTGATCGACGTGGGGCCTGAAGGGGGGTCCGTGGTGGGGTGCCTGAGCCGATTGGGGATCCACGAGATTCCCGTCCTGGTGCTCACTCATTTCCACGCCGACCACGCCGGAGCGCTGCGGGAGGTGCTGGACGCGTTCGCCGTGGGGTCGCTCCTCGTCCCTCGTGGCGGGGGTGATGACACGGACGTGAGGGCGCAGGCGCAGAAACGGGGCATTCCGGTGACGGTGGGGTTCACGGGGATGACGGCCCAGGTGGGGCAGGTCCATGTCACGGTCGTGTCGGCGTGGCAGTCGACCGGTTCGGCCAGCAACGGTGAGGAGTCCTCGGCGGAGAACAACGAGTCCCTGATACTCAGGTTCGACACCCCCCAGATGAGCCTCCTCGACACCGGGGACGTCGAGGTGGATGGACAGCGAGCCGCCTTGGCCTATGGAGATGAGTTGAAAGTGGACATTCTCAAAGTTCCCCATCACGGGTCTTCTCGGCAAGACCCGGATTTCCTCCGGGCGACGGGCGCCACGATCGCTCTGATCGGTGTGGGGGCGGGCAACCCCTACGGGCATCCAGCGGACAAGACCGTGAAGGAGCTGGTCAACGATGGGATGGAGGTGGTACGAACCGATGAACATGGGTCCATGGCGATCGCGCACGAGTCCTCGTGGTCGATCACCACCGGGAAATGACAAGGATCTGCTCTCCGCGGACGTGTGGGGCGTTCAGGTGTGTGCGCGGGGCATGCGGCTCGGGTGGTGGCCTCAGGGGGTCGGAGACTGATGGGATGCGCGTCGGATGGACGCCAGACGGATGATCAGTCGCTCCAGGGCGAAATCAGGGTCCTGAGCTGCTCCCTTGATCTGGGCGTCGGCCTGGCTGACGGCCCGGATGGCGGCTGCCACACTGCGTTCCGACCAGGAACTGGCCACGGCGGAGATGGTCCTCATCTTCCATGCCGGGACGCCGACCTCGTCCGGAGACGGGCGACCGGTCCGGGACAGAGCCAGGTATCGGCCTGTCTGCCGCAAGGAGGCAGCCAGGGCGGAGGTGATCAGGACATGGCTCACGCCAGTGGACAGGGCCCAGCGTAGTTTGAAGATGGCTTCCCCGACTTTGCCGGCCAGGGCGTCGTCGCTGACCGCGTAGGAGGTCACCGTCGCACGTCCGGCGAAGTACTGATTCACGACCGCCAAGGAGATCAGGTCCTCGTCGGTGTCGGAGGTCAGTTGGGACACGGCCGCGGCCAGGCTGCGCGTGTCCTGGCCGACGGAGTCGACGAGGCTCTGTGCCGCGTCCGCCCCGATCCGCTTGCCGCCCGCGCGTACCTCTTGGTCGACGAAACTCGCCAGTTTCCCCGGCTTGATCGCGGGGCACTCGAGGATGGCGCCGGCAGCCTTGGTCAGCGCCATGAGCAGGGCCTTGCCCTGGTTGCCTCCGGCGTGCGTCACGATCAGGGCCGTGTTGTCCGGAATCTGGGCCAGGAGGGCGGTGAGCCGGGGCTCGATATCCTTGGGGGTCTTCTCCGCACCGGTGACGCACGCGATCGACATGGACGAGAACAGGTCGGTCCCCGTCATCTGCTCCAGCATGGCCGGATCCAGATCCGCCGCGGAGGCCGTGGTCACCGCCGCGTCGGGCGATTGGGCCTGTGCCTGGGTCACACACCGCGCCATCTCCCGCTCGGCGAGGAACTGCTCCGGCCCTGTGATGAGGGTCAGTCGTCCGTACATGTCATGCGCCACGCGTCTAAGTATGCCGTACGATCCGACCGCGCCGTCCGTCCGACCCACGATCAGTGCGACCGCGCGATCGGTGCGACCCCCAGGTCTGTCCGACCCGGGAACAGGGCGACCCGGGAACAGGGCGACCCCGGGAACAGCGCGACCCCGGGAACAGCGCGACCCCGGGAACAGCGCGACCCCGGGGTCAGTGCGATCCCGGGGTCAGCCTGCCCCGAGGTCAGCCCGACCCCGGGACCCTCGCTGTCAGTGTTCCTTGGCCGACGAGTCCTCGAAACGGGTGCGCAGCTTGGTGGAGCGCATGAACGCGATGGCGATGATGGACAGTCCCGACACGATGGCCCCGATCAGGAAGAGATGGCCGATCGTGTTGCCGATCGACTGCTCGATCAGGGTGCGGAAGGGGACGTACTGGAACTGGCTGAGGTCCATGGAGGTCCCACCGGCGTTCTGCACCATCGACAGGTCGTGCAGAAGCTCGCTGGTGTTCGGGCATGACGCCTCGATCTGGACGAGTTGCTCCGGTGTGGCCGTCGCGAAACCTGAGCAGGTCGCCGCGAGCGACGGATCGGCCGTCACGTCCGTCATGACCGCCTGCGTGACCACGTCGGGGGACCCGGAGGTGATCAGGCTCTTCAAGCGGGTCTCGAAGAAGAAGCCGAGGACCTGGATCCCCACCGCGCCGCCCAAGGAGCGGAAGAAGGTCACCGAGGCGGTGGCTGCGCCGACGTCGTGGATCGAGATGGAGTTCTGCACGGCCAACACCAGGTTCTGCATGGTCATGCCCAAGCCCAACCCGGCGAGGACCATGAAGCCTCCGATGGCCCAGTACGACGTGGTGGCGGTGATGGTGGACAGGAGCCCGAATCCGACGGTCAACAGGATCGATCCGAGGACGACGAAGGGCTTCCATACCCCGAAGCGGGTCACGAGACGGCCGATGACCAGGGAGGAGATGAGGACTCCGGCCATCATGGGGGTGTTCATCAGGCCGGATGCCGTGGGGGTCATGCCACGACCCAGTTGGAAGTACTGGGAGAGGAAGACGGAGGCGCCGAACATGCCCACGCCCACCGACATGGACGCCAGGATGGCCAAAGCGGTCGTACGGGTGGTGACGATCTTCAGGGGGATGATGGGGTCATGGACCTTCGACTCGACGAAGACGAGCACGACGGCGGCGACGAGGGTGAAGCCCACCAGGGCGAAGGTCTGCCAGGAGATCCAGTCGTAGTCCTTGGTGACGAAGGAGATCCAGACCAACAGGCTGGACACGGCCGCGGTGATCAGGCCTGCGCCCACCCAGTCGACCTTCGCGCCCTCGCGGCGGAAGAGAGGGACTTCGAGTTTGAGCTGGAGGATGACCAGCGCGATGACGGCGATCGGCACGGCCGACCAGAAGCACCAACGCCATCCCAGATGGGGGGCGTCCACGAGGAAGCCTCCGACGAGGGGTCCGATGACGGTGGCGATGGCCATGGTGGCGCCCGTGTACGCCATGTACCGCCCCCGCTGACGAGGCGGGATGATGGTGCCGATGATCGCCTGGACCAGGGCCATCATGGCCCCCAGCCCGATGCCCTGAACGGCACGGGAGCCGATCAGGAAGAGGGGATCGGTGGCGGAGCCCGACAACGCGGACCCGGCGATGAAGATCACCAATCCGGCCATGAGCAACTTCTTCTTGTTGAACAGGTCGGCGAGTTTGCCCCAGATGGGTGTGGACGCGGTGGACGCCAGCAGCGTGGCGGTGACGACCCACATGTACTGCTGCTCGTCGGCTTTCAGGGCTGCCGTGATTCTCGGCAAGGCGGTGCCTGTGATGGTGCCGGCGAGGTTCGCCACGAACAACGCTATGAGCAGGCCCGAGAGGATCTCCAGAATCTGGGCATGGCTCAATTCTGGGAAGACGGGCCCCGGCTTCGCGCTGGACGTGTCTGGGTGGTCAGCCTCTGGAAGCTCTAGCGTGTCGGATGTAGTCATTGTGTCCTTTCGTATCTTCTGGTTCGGGTGCGCAACCTGAGGGCGCCGCCTGGTCATCCCAGGGGTATGCCTTTGCGTTTGAGTGTGTCCTTGAGGACCTGGTTGAGCGAGATGAGGATGCGGGCCGCGGAGTCACGCTCCTGGTCCGAGTATGCTGCGAGCGAGGTCTGGAGGACGTCCAGGCGCTTGGCGCGCGCATGGACGAGACAGGTGAGTCCCTGGTCGGTGAGCGTGAGGATCCACGCCCGACCGTCGTGGGGGTCCTTGGTGCGTGTCACAAGGCCTTGCTCGGCCAGCGCCGACGCCTGACGGGACAGGACGGACAGGTCGTACCCCATCTTCTCGGACATGGCGGTCAGCCTGATGTCGTCACGACCGCTCAGATAGGACAGGATCGCGTACTGCACCTGGTTGACCCGGAAGGTCTCACTGTCCGCGAAGGACCGTGACAGGCGTGCGAACTCCATCAGGGCGTCCGATAATTCGCGGGTCGGCGTCCGTGGGTGAGACGCCTCCGCGTCTCGACTCGTCGTTTCCACCTGTCGGGGGAGCTCGGGCACCATCCATCGCCTCCATATAGTTGCTTGCGGTAAGCAACTATATCCTAAGGATGTGATGTCTGCAAACTATCAAGCAATCAGTTTCAGTCTTCGGGGGTCATCCGCGCCACACGATTTCCTTGGCGAGAAGGATCTGGTGCAGGCAGGTGTTGACGGGCACGGGGACCCCTTCCTCGTCCCCCATGCGTCGCATGGCGCCGGAGAAGATCTCGGCCTCGGTGGGCCGGTGGGCCAGGACGTCTTGGGCCATCGACGTGTATTGCCGAGGTCCCAGGGCGTTCAACACCGTGATCCACGCGTCGATGTCGGTCTCGTCGAGGCGGATGCCGCGCGCTTGGGCGACAGCGACGACTTCGCGCTGGGCGGCGATCATCAGATCATGGGCGGGGGAGCGGCTGTCCTGGACGACGGCGTAGGGGCACTCCAGGACGGCTGTGACCTGGTTCACCCCCGTGTTGATCATGAACTTCCACCACAGGCGTTTCGTCATGTCTGGGGGGATCTCGTACGCCAACCCGGCGGCGTCGAAGAGCCGGGCCACCCACTGCGCCTGCCAGGAGAGATCGGATGTGTTCGAGGCCTCGCCGAACTCCATGATCCCCAGGGAGGAGTACGTGACCTCCTGGCCGTGACGCACCGCGTCCACGCCGAAGGTGATCGACAGCAGCGGATGGCAGGTGGGGTACGCCGCGGCGATCTCTGCCTCGGAGGTGATCCCGTTCAGGAGGGACAGGACGATGGTCTGATCGCCCATGTGATGACGGATGTCCTCCAAGGCCTGGACGAACCCGGTGTACTTGACCCCGACGATCACCAGGTCGGCGGCAGGCAGGTCCTGGTCGGGGGAGACGACCTCGAAGTCGTGTCGCACGCCGTTGACGATCACGCCATCGCGTCTCAGCCGCTCGGCTCGTTCGCCTGAGGCGATCACACGGATCTGCGTGTCGGGGACGCCATGGAGTTTGGCGGCGTACGACGCCCCCATCGCGCCCAGGCCGATGATGGAAATGCGTGTCATGCCAGCCATCATGCCACGAACGCTCCGGGCCCACGCTCCTCGCCCACGCCCCGGCCTCACGACACGGACCGGGCCCGACCGGGTCCGCCCTCGGGTCAGCGGTCGAGGAAGAAGGGCTGAAGGTAGGGGTTGGTGGCGCGCTCGGCCGACATCGTGGAGCTTCTGCCGTGGCCGGGCAGGACGCGAGCCGCGTCAGGAAGGCCCAGGACGGGTCCCCGCAACGTGGCCATCATGGTCGTCTGGTCCCCGCCGGGCAGGTCGGTACGACCGACCGACCCGGCGAACAGCACGTCGCCGGTGAAGACGACCGTCGTGGCGGTGTCCGGGTCGTCGACCCGGAACAAGACGCTGCCGGGAGTGTGGCCGGGGGCATGGATCACGGTGATGGCGAGGTTCGCCAGATCGAGGCGGTCCACCCCGTCCAGGAGTTCCACGCGGGCGGGGTCTTTCAACGGCTCGGGCACGTACATGGCCAGCCAGTCGAGGTCCTCGGGCCCCATGCCGGCGGCCGCGTCCGCGAGCAGGCGCCTGTCTTCGGAGCGTATCCACACCGGGATCGAGTACCCGTCGGCGACCGGCGCCGCGTCGGCGATGTGGTCGACATGGCCGTGGGTGGCCAGGACGGCGACCGGTGTCAGGTCGTGCTGGGCGACCAGGGACCTCACAGCGGCGACGGCGTCCATGCCCGGATCGATGATGACGCACTCGCTGCCTTCCTTGTCAGCGAGGATGAAACAGTTATTTTGCAAGACGCCGCAGGCAGCCGATCGAAGAAGCATGGATTCAGTGTACTCACCACCCTCCTCTTTCTTCGGCTCGTGAGCCGGGCCAGCCGGGCCAGCCCCTCGGGCGTAGGCTTCGACCATGAAGGTCCTGTTAGCGGGAGCGTCTGGGATGATCGGCACGGCGCTGAAGACCGAACTGGCCGATCATGGGCACCAGGTGCGGTGCCTGACGAGGTCGCCGGGGGGCGACTATCAATGGACCGCCCTGCCTGGTTCGGTCCCTGGGGAGGCGGTGGACTGGGCCGACGCTCTGGTGTCGCTCAACGGGGCCAGCCTGACCCACCTGCCCTGGACCGCCGCCTACCGCCGCCTGATCGAGTCGTCCCGGGTGGACGCCACGGCGGCGCTGGCGCAGGCCGTCCGGGACTGTGAGAATCCTCCGTCGGTGTGGGTGTCGGGATCGGCCGTCGGGTTCTACGGCGATCGCGGCGAGGAGCAGGTGGACGAGTCGTCGCCGCCCGGCGACAGCTTTCTGGCGACGGTCGTCCAGGCATGGGAGCAGGCCGCCCGACCCGCCCTCGGCCACACTCGGGTCGTCTGGGCACGCACAGGCATCGTGTTAGGCCCGGAGGGCGCTCTCAAACCCTTGGCCGCTGTGACCCGCGTCGGGTTGGGGGCACGGCTGGGGTCGGGCGCCCAGTGGTGGCCCTGGGTGTCCCTCGCCGACGAGGTGCGCGCCATGGAGTTCGCTCTGGGGGCCACGTCCCTCGCGGGGCCGATCGACATCGTCTCCCCCGTGCCGGCCAGGGCGCACGACATCAGCCGTGCCGTGGCGCGGATCTTGCGTCGTCCCCATGTGATGCGTGTGCCCGCCGTCGTCCTGCGATCCGTGCTGGGAGGCGCCGACGAACTGCTCCTGGCGTCCCAACGCGTGGCGCCCACGGCGCTGCTCGACGCCGGATTCCAGTTCGAGCACACGGACGTGGTCGGCGCCATCCGTGCCGCATGGGGGAGCGAGGGCGCGGTCAGGGCCTGATCACCAACGTGGACTCGGGCCCGCACAGCAGGGACACGGCCGCGACGCTGCTGAGGAACATGGCCGTCTGAAGCTGCCACACCAGGGATTCCTCGGTCAGCTCGGCTTGGGCGTGGCTGCGAGGGAGGATTCTCGCCAGCGTCACGGCGGTGGGTTCGAAGCTCCACGCGTCGACGTGGAAGAACTGCCACGGCCCGTCAGCCAGGACGTCCATGCGCGACAACGTGTGCCCGTCGTGGAAGCTGAAGTCGGCGCCCACGCCAGGGTCCGTGCCCTGGAGGATCTCCGTCGTCGCGCCCATGTCCTGTGCGGCTGACAGTCGCGAGAAGGCGTCCTCTCGCAGGTCGTCGGCCTGGCTCATGGCCAGAAGTCGCTCCGCCATGTCGCGCAGCGTCGTCGAGCCGTCGCCCGGCGCGTCGGGGTCGATGCCGAACACGGCCATGGCCTCGTCGACGATCTGGTGCACGTGAGCCGAGATCTCAGGCAGGTGGTCGTTGAAGGCGCACCCGGATTTCTTGCCGACGGCGAAGTTCTGGTCGATGTGGACGAAGACCGGCAGGCCCTGACTGATCAGGGCTTTCGCGAGACCGTCGGCCGTGAGCAGGTCCGGGTCGAAGCTGGGGCGTACGGCACGCACAGCCGTCAGGATGCCGAAGAACCCCCCGCCGACATTGGGCAGGAGGGGGTCGGTCCCGTCCACGCGCGGCCGACGGTCGATGCATGTGGCCGCCGTCGCCGACCGGGCCGCCGCGTCGTACTCCCCGTGGGCCAACCGTTCCGACACCCGGGCGGGCAGGTCGTCGAACGCGGTCGACGGTGGCGTCGACCCGTGGCCCAACGCGCCGAATCGTGTGATCCTCGCGTGCGTAGGCTCCATGCTCATCAGGCTCTCCTCGTCCATACCAATGCGCCTTACGGTATATCTTTCCACCGACACCCGACAAGTGTGCCTGGGGCGCGCGGGGCCCAAGCACGTCGGGCAGAGCCGCCCCCACGCCAGATGCGAAGGCGTGGATCGGGGTAGTACACTGTCAGGGTTGCCCGGCGAGGGGATTATTCCCGTTATCGACGGCCCTTGGTCGAGGCTGCGTGCATGAACTGACCAAGGTAAAGGAGAACGATGGCCCAGATTGTCATCACGGCACAACTGCGTGACGAGTTCGGTAAGGGTGCGGCCCGTCGGCTGCGCCGCGACAATATGATTCCGGCTGTGTTGTACGGCCATGGCGGCGAGCCCATCCATGTGGCGCTCCCGGCCCACGTGACGACGCTGGCCCTGCGCACGGCGAACGCGCTGCTGGACATCGCCCTGGAGGGGCACAAGCCCCAGCTCGCCCTGCCCAAGCAGATTCAGCGCGACCCGGTGCGTGACACCATCGAGCACGTCGACCTGCTCGTCGTCAAGCGTGGCGAGAAGGTCCACGTCGAGGTGCCCCTGCAGATCGTCGGCGAGGTCAAGGGCTCCGCGGTCATCATCCAGGACCAGACCACGATCACCCTCGAGGTCGAGGCCACGCACATCCCCGCGCACATCGACATCGACATCGACGGCCTCGAAGTGGGCGCCGTGATCCTCGCCCAAGATCTGACCCTGCCCAAGGGCGCCGTCTTCACCGGCGAGCCCGAGGACCTCATCTTGTCCATCCAGGCCCCGCAGGCCAAGGACATGGGCGAGACGGTCGGCGAAGAGTCGGGCGAGACTGAAGCCTCCGAGGCGAGTCAGGCCTGATCCGTGGCGTCGTGGCTTGTGGTCGGGCTTGGCAATCCAGGCCCGACCTACGCTTCCCATCGCCACAATGTGGGGGCGATGGTCGTCCATGAGCTCGCCAAGCGCGGCTCGTCCACGTGGAAGGCCCACCGCATGCTCAAGGCGGACACCGCCGAGGTGAGGGTGGGTCCCCAGGGGACGGGAGTCCCCTCCCATGAGGCCGAGAGGGTCATCCTGGCGACCACGCGCACGTACATGAACCAGTCGGGGATCCCCGTGCGCAACCTGCTCTCGGACCTGCGCGTGCGTCCCGACCATCTCGTCGTCGTCCACGACGAGTTGGACATCGACCTGGGCCAGGTGCGCACGAAGCTCGCCGGCGGGGACAATGGCCACAACGGCTTGAAGTCCATCCGTGCCATGACGGGCACGGGGGACTACTATCGGGTGCGCGTGGGGATCGGGCGCCCGTCGGGGAGGATGGAGGTCACCGACTGGGTCCTGACCGGTTTCTCCTCCGCCGAGAAAGAGACCCTGTCAAGGATGGTGACACGAGCGGCCGACGCCGTGGAGTGCCTCGTCACACGCGGCCTCGAGCAAGCGCAGGCCGCCTACAATTCGTGACCACCCATCCCGCCTGAATCCCCCGACGCCGCGCCGGCTCCCGGGGACGAGTGATTTCAGGAGTAATCTGTACGGGTGCATGGCCTGACTCGTCTGATCTCCCGCGAGGAATCTGTTCTACGCGCGGTCACCGAGGCGACGAGGAGATCCACAGGCGACATCGTCTGCATCCAGGAGATCCGTCCCTTCGTGATCGCCGCCCTGGCGGGGTCGAAGCCCCTGCTCGTGGTCACCTCCACCTATCGTGAGGCCGAGACCATGGTCGCGGCGCTGGAATCCTTGCTCGGGCCTGGCGACGTGGCCTACTTCCCGGCATGGGAGACCTTGCCCCATGAGCGGCTCAGTCCACGGTCGGACACCGTGGGCAGGCGTCTGGAGGTCCTGCGCCGCCTCGTCGGCAACGACGAGCTCCCCCCTCCCCGCGTGGTCGTGGCCCCGATCAGATCCCTGCTCCAGCCCCAGGTCAAGGGTCTGGGCCATATGAGCGAGGTGACGATCCGTGTGGGCCAGGACATGGACATCGACCACCTGGCCCTGTCGCTGGTGCAGGCGGGATACGTGCGCACCGACCTCGTGGAGAGGCGCGGAGAGTTCGCCGTGAGGGGCGGGATCGTCGATCTGTTCACCCCGACAGCCCCCGCGCCGGTGCGCATCGACTTCTTCGGCGACACGGTGGAAGAGATCCGCAGTTTCTCCGTCGGGGACCAACGCTCGTCCACGACGGTGGTCGACCACGTCGTCGCGACCCCCTGCCGCGAGATGCGCCTGACGGACCAGGTGCGCGACCGCGCGAAGGCGCTCCTTCCCCATCATCCCGAACTCACCGACATGCTGGACCGCATCGCGGACGGCCATGCCGTGGACGGGATGGAGGCCCTGGCCCCGGCTCTGACCGACGGCATGGAGATGTTCACCGATGTCATCGACCCGTCGACGGTCGTGCTCATGTGCGACCCCGAGTTGATCAGCTCGCGCGCCCAGGACCTCACGGCGACGTCCGAGGAGTTCCTGCGCGCGTCATGGGCGGCCGCCGGTGGCGGGCAGGCGCCCATCGACTTGGGCGCGGCCGCGTACAAGTCCCTGCGGGAGGTACGTCTGGCGGCGATGGCCAGAGGCGTGGGATGGTGGACCCTGTCGCCGTTCGGGCCCGCCCCCGACGACGAGGCCGTCCAGATCCACGCCGAGCCCGGCCAGGCGCTGCCGGCGGGTCATGGGATCGACCAGGTCAGCGACGCCGTGGCGGCCGGACAGACCGTCGTCTTCACCACCGAAGGCCGGGGCCTGGCGCAACGGTTCCACGACCTGATGACCGAGCAGGGCACCCCCGCGCACATCTTCGATCAGGTCGCCACAGAGCCCCAGCCGGGGATGGCCTGCATCATGACAGGCAGTTTCACGCGGGGATTCTCCATGCCCTCGTTGAACCTGGTCCTGTTGACGTCGGCGGAAGTCGCCGGGTCCCAGCCCGTCGACAAGGCCGACCGGCGGCTACCGACACGACGCAAGAAGGAGATCGACCCCCTCACTTTGAGCAAGGGGGACCTGGTGGTCCACGACTCGCACGGCGTCGGCCGGTACCAGGAGATGGCCACCCGGGTCGTCTCCGGGATCGAGAGGGAGTACCTGGTCATCGAGTACGCCCCGTCCAAGCGGGGCCAGCCCGGCGACCGGTTGTACGTCCCCATGGACCAGCTCAACCTGGTCACGCGCTATGTGGGGGGCCAGGACCCGACCCTCGACCGGCTGGGCGGGGCCGATTGGACCAAACGCAAAGCCCGGGCCCGCAAGGCTGTGCGCGAGATCGCACGGGAGCTGGTGCAGTTGTACGCGGCCCGGCAGGCGGCCCAGGGCTTCGCCTTCTCGGCTGACACGGAATGGCAGCAGGAGATGGAAGACTCCTTCAGCTACGTGGAGACCCCCGATCAGCTGGCCTGCATCGACGACGTGAAGCACGACATGGAGGCGATCACGCCCATGGACCGACTCGTGTGCGGGGACGTGGGCTACGGCAAGACGGAGATCGCGGTCCGCGCCGCGTTCAAGGCGGCGATGGACGGCAAGCAGGTGGCGGTCCTCGTGCCCACGACCCTGCTCGTCCAACAGCATTTCGCCACCTTCGCCTCCCGGTTCGCCGGCTTCCCCCTGACTCTGGCGCCCCTGTCCCGCTTCCAGACCCCCGCCCAAGAGAAGAAGACCCTCGCAGGGCTGGAGGACGGATCGGTCGACGTGGTCATCGGCACCCATCGCCTGCTCAGCCAGGACGTCGTGTTCAAGGACCTGGGCCTGGTCATCATCGACGAGGAGCAGAGATTCGGCGTCGAGCACAAGGAGGCACTGAAGAAGCTGCGCCTGGACGCCGACGTGCTCGCCATGTCGGCCACGCCCATCCCGCGCACCCTCGAGATGGCGGTGACCGGCATCCGGGAGCTCTCGGTCATCACGACGCCTCCCGAGGAGCGTCACCCGGTACTCACGTTCGCGGGCGTGTACGACGAGGGCCAGGTGACGGCCGCCATCCGCCGCGAGCTCGCCCGTGAGGGCCAGGTGTACTTCCTGCACAACCGGGTGGAGTCCATCGACAAGGTCGCCCACCACATCATGGAACTCGTGCCGGAGGCGACGGTCGGGGTGGCCCACGGGAAGATGGGGGAGCGCCGCCTGGAGCAGGCCATGCTCGATTTCGTCGAGCGTCGCTTCGACGTGCTGGTGTGCACCACGATCGTCGAGTCCGGCTTGGACATCTCCACGGCCAACACGCTGATCATCGACAGGGCCGACGCGATGGGCTTGAGCCAGTTGCACCAGATCCGGGGCCGCGTCGGCCGCGGACGGGACCGAGGGTACGCGTACTTCTTCTACCCTCGGGACAAGGAACTGACCTCGACCGCCCATGACAGGCTGGCGACCATGGCCGCCAACACCGACCTCGGGGCGGGGATGAGAATCGCCATGAGGGACCTGGAGATCCGTGGCGCGGGGAACCTCCTAGGCGCCGAGCAGTCAGGCCACATCGCGGACGTGGGTTTCGACCTCTACCTGAGACTTGTCGGCGAAGCCGTCACCGAGTTCAAATCCGGCACGCAGGCCGTCCCGGAGGTCGAGATGAGGATCGAGATCCCGGTCGAGGCCCATCTGCCCGGCGATTATGTCGACTCCGAGAGGCTGCGTCTCGAGATGTACCGGCGTATCGCGCAGGCCGAGACCCACGTCCAGATGGACGAGGTGGTCGACGAGTTGACCGACCGCTACGGGGAGCCCCCGGAGGTGGTGAGGGCCTTGGTGGACGTGGCGAATTTCCGTATCGATGCCCGCAATGTGGGCGTCACCGAGGTGGTCGCACAGGGCAAATACATCCGGTTCACCCCCTCCGAGCCCGTGCCGGACTCCCGGCGGGCGCGGTTGGCGAGGTTGTACCCCGCCAGCGTGGTCAAACCGGAAGGCCATGTCCTGATACCGGCTCCCACTAGCCGGGACTCGTCGAGGGAGCCGGCGAAGAACGAGGAATTGCTGCAATGGGCAAGCGCGGTGCTGCGGGCCGTCTTCACCCCGTGACATGGGGTGGACACCACTTCGGGAGGTACTAGAATGACCTGCGTTGGAAAGCCTTGACAATCTCGACTGTCGTGTCATGTAGGATAACTCCAGATGGGAACAGCATATGTGGCATAATCCTTGTACAAGGAAGCCACGACGGTTTTCCTTCATCGGTAAGACGGTCTTCCGTCACGGAGCACGTGAGCGGAATCACTGGCGAAAGGAGTAGGGGTTCGTATGAGCGACACCTTGCCTCCTGCTCTTCCTGAGGAGAGAGAGGGGATGTACGACGTGCTGACGCACGCCCAGAACCTCGCCGATCGTCTCAAGGAAGAAACTGAAGCAGAACTGCTCACCGCCCAGACGCGCTGGGAACGGCTGATGGAAGACAATCGCAGCGCGGCCGCGTTGCTGGAGCAACGCCGTCGCGAGTCTGAGACTGTGGTCTTGGCCGCCATCGACCTGGCGCAGTCCGCCGGAGAATCGATCGTCAAAGACTCCGCCGAGAAAGCGCGCGGCATCGCCCGCGAAGCCGAAGGCTTCGTCCAAGACGTCTTGGATCGCGCTCGCGGGGAAGTCTCCGAGGCTCAGACGCGGGCCCAAGAGAGGGAGAAGGCCATCTTCTCGGTGGTCTCCGACTTCGAGGCCGACGCCTATGGCCGTATCGGGGAGTATCGCGCCGCCGTCGAAGCGGAGCTGATCTCCATGAAGACCGCGTTGGAAGAAGAAGCCAAGCAGCGTCGTGCTGAGTTGGATCGTCAGGTCTCCGACACATGGGTCGGGGTCGAACAAGAATTGGAACGGCTCTGGGACGCCATGCAGGCGGAGATGGAGTCGGCATGCACGGCCATCGACACCTCACGGTCCGAGGCCGAGCTAGAAGTGGCCACCTTGCGCAGGGAGGCCCAAGAGGAGTTCGAGTCGATCCTCGCGGACGGCCGCGTCCAAGCCCAGGAGAGGCTGGACCGGGTGGCCGAACAGGTCGCCGCCACGCAGGAGTCCATGCAGGCCCTCGTGATCGGCGCCCAAGCCGAGGCTGACGCCATCCGCCGTGAGGCCAATCTCGAGGTCTCCGCGAAGAGATCCGAACTCAATGAAACCTTCCAGGCGATCATGAATCGTGCGAAAACCGATTCGGACACCATCCGGAAGGAAGCCAATGCCGAGGGAGAATCCATCCTCGCCCGGGCGCGCAACGACGCTATGGCGTTGAAAGCCCAGGTCGAAGAGAGGGTGGCCCGTCAGGAGAGCGTGGCGGCAGAGGCCCGCGCACGCGCCATGGCGGAGATGGAAGAGTTGCAGCGCAGTGTCGCCGAACGGGCTGGGAGGTCACGTCAGGATGCCATCGACGTCGTCGCACAGGCGAGACAAGACGCCGATGCCATCCGTAACGAGGTGCGCGAATACATGGAACGTGCTCGCATGGAAGCCGCCACGCTAGCACGTCGCAGAGATAATATCGCTGCGCAACTGGGTCAGTTGTCAGGGGTTATCGAAGCTCTTGCTGTGCCGGAAAATCCGGCTGGCAATTAACTACTACAGAAAGAGATTGAGGACACATGCCCACATTTCGGAATGTCCTTCGGGGATATGATCCTGAAGAAGTCAACGCCGCATTCGAGGACCTGACGAAGGAACTCGAAGCTGCTCGCGCCGGGGTTCCGGTGAGCCATGACGCTGATTCCAGCGAGTTGCAGGCCACCATCGACCAGCTTCAGCAAGAGCTGGACGAGATGTCGCTGTACACCGCCGACCTGGAAGAGCGCGTCACGCAGGCGCCCAAGGCGCCCACGTTCGAAGACTTGGGATCGCGCATCTCCCAGATGCTGTCGTTGGCTCAGGCAGAGAGCGACGACGTGCGCACGAGTGCGAAGCGGGACGCGGAGAAGCTGACCGCCGAGACCCAGACCGCAGCGGAGCAGTCTCGCACCGAAGCCGAGGCGTACGCTGGCGAGGTCCGCAGCAAGGCGGACGCGGAAGCGACCCGTATCATCACGCAGGCACAGCGTGAGGCGGAAGAGATTTTGGACCAGGCTGATCGTGAGGCGTTGGCGCGTCGCGAAGAGGCCGAGGCCATTTATGAGAACCAGCGTGCACGCGCGGCTGTGGCGGCGGCTGACTTCGAGAAGACGTTGGCAGAGCGTCGCGACGAGGCGGCCAAGGACTTCGCAGCTCAGATGAAGGCTCAGGACGAGGCTATGCAGCGCGCCGAGGAGTCTCTGTACGCGATCCAGGAAGAAGCCGAGCACTACAAGATCGAGGCCCAAGAGCAGGCTGACGCGGCCATCAAGGACGCCAACAGCCAGGCCAGCGAGATCCTCAAGCAGGCGAAGGCGTCGGCGGAGAGGATTCGTCGCGAGTCCGAGCGCGAGGTGCAGGCTGCGTCCGCTCGTCGTGACGCGATCACCCTCCAGCTGTCCAACGTGCGCCAGATGCTCGCCACCATGGGCGTCGCCCCGCAGATCACTGATCTTCCGGAATCCGAAGAGGTTGCCGAAGAAGCCGTCGACGAGGGCGACGACTGGCAGTGATCCGCTGAATGGACATGAGGAGTTTCCTGCTCCTCATCGTCCTTGGTCTCTATCTCGATCATTGTGTCTGGCCTGTTCCGACAGGCCAGACACAATGATGTCATTACGCGAAAGGCAGACCTCATGGATTTCGCCGTGATCATGGCGGGCGGGTCGGGGACACGCTTGTGGCCATTGTCCCGTCGGGGGATGCCCAAGCAGTTGTTGGGCGTCATTCAGGGACGCTCTCTGTTGCAACTGGCTTTCGAGCGTGCGACCACCCTCGTGGATCCCGACCATGTGCTGGTCTGCGCAGGAAGGGCCCACGCCGACGTCATCCACGCCCAGTTGCCCGACCTTCCCGCGGCCAACCTCTTGGCCGAACCCGTGGGCCGGGACTCGCTGGCGGCCGTGACATGGTCGGTCGCCACAGCTGCCGCACGAGATCCCGACGCCGTCGTCGCGATCCTGACGGCTGACCAGATCATCGCCCCGCAAGCCGAGTTCACCGCGACCGTGCGCCACGCCCTCGACGTGGCCGCCCAGGATCGCCGGGCGCTGGTCACCTGTGGGGTGGTGCCGACCAGCGCGCACACCGGGTACGGGTACCTCCACGTGGGAGAACCCTCGGACTCGACCGGGACTGTGTTCCACGTCACTCGCTTCGCTGAGAAGCCGAACCGCGACTTGGCGCAGGCCTACCTGGCCGATGGGGGCTGGTGGTGGAACTCAGGGATGTTCTGCTGGAACGCCCGCACATTCTTGGAGCAGGTCCGTGATTTCGCGCCCGACATGGCGGACGGTGTCGATCGCATCGTCGCATCCCCGGACGTGATCGGCGAGATCTATCCACGGTTGCCCAAGGTCTCGGTGGACTACGCGATCATGGAACCGGTGTCGGCAGGAGCGTCCACGGCGCATATCCTCGCCGTGGGCCTGCGAGCCGACTGGGCGGACATCGGCGGCTACCAGGCGCTGGCCAGGTACCTCGCCGATGAGGACGGCAACGCCATCGAGGGTTCCGTGGTGGCCCTGGACTGCTCGTCCAGCCTGATCCTCAACCGCACTGAGGACGGCCGGCTGGTGG
The DNA here is from genome assembly GCA_009780915.1 of Propionibacteriaceae bacterium. Taxonomy (GTDB): domain Bacteria; phylum Actinomycetota; class Actinomycetes; order Propionibacteriales; family Propionibacteriaceae; genus WQYJ01. The sequence continues at coordinate 32,020 of WQZD01000011.1, read as the reverse complement.
CCGCGTACGGCCTGAAAGACATGATCGTCGTCCAAGACGACGACGTGACGCTGGTGTGTCCCAAGGACTACGCCGAGAAAGTGAAGAAGCTCGTCCAGATGGCGAGGGAGCGGGGCGACCGCTATGCCTGAGCGCCGCCGGTTCCCTGGCGCGGCCGTGGCGCTGGTCCTGGTGGCCGTGTGCGTCCTCGCTGGGACGGCATGCTGGGTCGTCGTCCGTGACGTCGTCGGTCGGCGTGGGCTGGTCGGTGACGATCTGACCCGGTGGACGATCGTGGCCGCCGGCGGGGTGTCCCTCGTCCTGCTCGTCGTCGCCCTCGTCGTGGCGCGATGGTCGCGGCCGCGACCTGTCGCAGCCGTCGACAACGCCGGCGTGGAGCAGGACCTGGACCCGCCGTACCCGGACCAGAACGCACAGGCCGCCCCCGATCACCAACCCGTCGTCCCCGCTGATGAGGCGCGCGGTTACGCCTGGATGAGGGCCGCAGATCTGGCGAATCCTGAGAAATAGCTCACAAAAACAAGAACTGTCCCATGATTTGCCCGCGTGGAGTTGACGAAGCCTAAGTCACACTGATGTAATTTCTGTTAGTCCATATCCACATGTGGCGATGGGAAGGTTGAGATGTCTAGTTTGTTGACGCTGATTTCAGGAGCAGAAGAAGAAGATGCGAGCGCCTGGCAGGCGAGCGCACTGTGCGCGCAAACAGATCCCGAGGCATTCTTCCCCGAGAAGGGCGGATCCACACGTGAAGCGAAGAGCGTCTGCAAAGTGTGCGACGTGAGACAGGAGTGCCTGGAGTACGCTCTCGCCCACGACGAGAGATATGGCATCTGGGGTGGCCTCAGCGAGCGCGAACGGCGTAAGCTGAAGCGTCGCGCGTGACACGCGCGTTTTCGCTGATTTTTGTTAGGGCTCTATGACACAAACCGATGGCTGGAGTTGGTTCGACGCTCCTGAGCTCGACCGCGTTGACCTGAGCGGGCACACCGTGACCGCCGTCTTGGTGTGCCGTAACGCCGGCGCGTGGTTGAACGCCACGCTCGCGGGCATCGGACAACTCGACCGGCGACCCGATGTCATCGTGGCGGTCGACAACGAGTCCAGCGACGACACCGGCGAGCTCTTGGACGCCGCGTACGACGCGGGCATGATCGACCAGGTCGTGCGAGGCAAATCCACGTTCACCTTCGGGCAGGCGGTGGAGCGCGCCCTGTCGGTGGTGGAGTCGCCCACCCAATGGGTCTGGTTCCTCCACGACGACGCGATCCCGCATCACACGGCGCTGACCGAGTTGGTGACCCTGGCGGCGCGCACGCCCCGTCTCGCCATCGCCGTCCCCCTGCTCGTGCGTCCCTCCCGGCGCAACCACGCCGCCCGTACCCTGGAAATCGGCGCCAGCATCTCAGGATCGGGCCGACGCATCCTCGACCTGGAGCCGGACGAGGTGGCCCAGGGCCAGTACGACTCGGCCTCCGTGTTGGGCGGATCGACCTGCGGGATGCTCGTCAAGTGGGAGTCGCTGATCGAGATCGGCGGTTTCGACCGGTGCATCTCGGGCTACCGCGACGGGGTCGACCTCGGATGGCGCGCCCAACTGATCGACCAATGGGTGCTGACCTGCCCCACGGCCCGTGTCGTCCACCGTCAAGCCGGACGATCGGAGATCCGGCAAGGCACCATCGCGTCCCGTGCTGGACGTTCCGAGGCGTCGTGGGACCGCCTCATGGGGTTGAGGCTGGTGGCGGCCCACTCGCATGGCCTCAGCCGGTTGACGATGCTGGTGCGGCTGACCCTCGTGAGCCTGCTCAGCGCGCTCGGCTTCGTGCTGGGCCGCGCCCCTGACCATGCCAAGGACGAGATCCAGGCGTGGGCGGACTTCCTCTTCCGCAGCCGCAAACCCGTTGCGAGGCTCAGGAAGAAGATCCGGACCATCTCCAAAGGCAGCACCGCGAAATACCGTGTGCGCTCGCTCCGGCCCACGCTCGGCAACGTCGTGGATCAGGGCTACCAGTCGTTCTCTCGATGGTTCCATGATCAACTGGCGCCCGGCCAAGACGCCGAAATGACCCTCGACGACCTGCTCGGCGACGAGTTCACCCGCAGGCTGGGAGAGGGACGCAAGAGGATCCCCGTGGGGGTGTGGATCGTGGTCGTCATCGCCGGGGTGGCGGTGATGGCCCGTACCATCATGCGCACGGGCATGGTGACCGCCTCGGGTCTCTTGGGCGCCCCGGCCACGTGGACGCAGGCCTTCACCGAGGCGCTGTCCCCGGCCGGAGTCGCCGAGCCGTGGCTCTTGATCAGCGCCGCGGCGTCCGTGTTGTCCATCCATCCCTCCTGGATGCCCGTCGTCGTCCTGGTCCTGGCGTTCCCGCTGACCATGTTCGTGGGTGTGTGGTACGGCCGCAACCGGATCCGCCACACAGGGCTGCGCTGGGCGGCCGCCGCCGGGTACGCCCTGCTGCCCATCCTCATGGGCGGGCTCAACAGGGGATCGCTGTGGCTGGTCGCCTGCGCCTTGGTGTTCCCGTTCGCGGCCGAATGGATATCCCGCCTGGACATGCCCTGGGCCGGCGCCCGGTCGTTGCAGAGCCTCGCGGGCGTGTGCCTGTCTGGCGTGGTGCTGGTGGCCGTCATGCCGGTGCTGTGGCTGCCGGTGATGGGCGTGGCGCTCTTCGTCGTCGTGCGCGTCGGCGGGGTCGCCCAGATCATCCGCGTCGTGGTGGCGCTGCTGGCGCCGCTGGCCTTCTGGGCCCACACCGTGCCCTCCCTCGTGCGCAACCCAGCCCGTCTCCTCCTCACCCCCGAGCCCATGTTGGCCTCGCCCCAGCTCTCGTGGCAGATGCTCTTCGGCAGGCCCCTGGAGATCGGGCTGCCGCCCCTGTGGCTCTCGCTGGCGATCTTCTCCGTGCTGTGGCTCGGCGTCCTCGTCGTGGTTCCCCAACGCTCCTGGCACCGCTGGTGCGCCGTGTTCGGCGTCCTCCTCATCGGCGTCGGCATGGCGTTGACGCGACTGAGCCTGACCGTGGCTCTGACGACCGTGCGCGCGGACCCCAGCCCGTGGATGTTGATCGGGTTCGCCATGATCATGTTCTGCTTCGTGTCCTGGATCGACGGCATGCTCGGGTCCTTGGAAGGCAGCGACTTCGGCGGGCGACAGGCCCTGGTCGCGCTGCTCTCCCTGCTGTTGATCGGCGCCTTCCTCCTCGGAAGCGGGTGGGCCGCGTACGCCGGCATGAGCCAGGTGAACCGAGGCGGCAGCGCCCAGGTCCCCGAGTACCTCCATCAGAACGAGGTCGATCTGGACACCGGCACCCTCGTCATCGACGCGACGGCGCGGACCTGGGACCTGCGCTACTTCGGCCAGACCCTGTGGGGTCAGGGCTCCTACACGAGCGGGCCCCTGTCCAGTGACGCGGCCGTCACGGCCATGGAGCAGATCGTCGCACGGGCCCTCGCCGGTCGTTCCGACGACACGGTGGTGGCGAACCTGGCCGCCTTCGGGGTCTCCACCATCGTCGTGCTGAACCCAGACTCCGACACCGTCACAGCCCTCGACACCACGGCAGGCCTCCAGCGCGGCACGACCGGTGGCGTCACCGAGATCTGGAACGTCCAACTGGCGTCCGCCTCGCCCACGCGATGGTCCTTGGTCGACCCCGGGGCGCCCGCGGTCTTCGTCAGCCCCCGTGACGGCGTCCCCTCAGGCTCTCCGCGCACCCTGGTCGTCGCCACTCCTCCCGACCCCGACATGCACGTCTTCGTCGGGGGAGTCGAGGTGCGCCCGACAGGCTCGGGCGACTGGAGGGCGGCCTACTCGCTGGGAACCGCGTCGGGGGCGATCACCGTCACGTGGTCTGTCGAGCATCCCTGGCTGCCCTGGGCCCAGCTGGCGGTGTTCGTCATCTTCGTCATCTTCGTCTTCCCCCCGTTCACCGACCAGGTGGGGGCGTCCGAGGCGCCGAGGTACCAATTGAGGAGATCGCGATGAGACATCACCTAGGCTTCCTCGTCCTGGCGCTCGTCGCGGCGCTCGGCATCGCGGCGACTCTCGTCCTGCCGCTGTCCCAGCCTGCGCCCCGGACGATCTCCCTGCCGGTCACACGGCTCTTGGCCTGCCCGGTCGGGGACCCCTTCATGGGCAAGACCACGGTCTCCATCACGGACCAGACCGTCTTCACCGCCGGTGAGCTCGGCGCCCTCCCCGGGGATCCCACGACGACCGCGACGCTGGACGCGCCGACGAAGACGGTGGTCGTGCGCGGATCGGCGACCGTCGGAGGGGTGTCGGTGTACACCCAGGACGACGCCAGCATGGCCGTCCCCTGCTCGTCGCCGGTGACCACAGGCATGTGGAACGGGGTGTCCACCACGTCGGGCGCGACCCTGGTGATGACCAACGTCGACACCACGTCGGCCGTGGTGGACGTGTTCGTGTACGGGCAGTCGGGGCCTTTCCCGGTGCCAGGCCTGCATGACATCCCCATCGCGCCCGGCGCCACCCAAGCCCTCCCCATCGATCCCGACCTCGTCATCTCCGACACTCCGGTCTCCGTCCAGATCCGCGCCTCCAAGGGCCGGGTCCTGGCGCTGATGCGCGTCACAGGATCGACCGGGTTGGACTGGCAACTCCCCGAGACGTCCTCCGACACCGACCTGACGATCGCGGGCATCCCCTCCGGCGACGGGTTGAGGACGTTGTCGGTGACGAACACCGACCCGATGGTCAAGGCGACCATCAGCGTCGAGGTCATGGGCGACACCGGCCCCTTCGCCCCCCTGGGGTTGGAGACCATCGAGGTCCCCCCGGCCCGGGTCGTCAACGTGGATCTCACTCAAGCTCTGGGCGGGCAGAACTCCGCCCTGCACCTGACGTCGACGCTGCCCGTCTCCGCGACCGTCATGGTGTCCAGCGCGGATGTGGCCGCGATCTCAGCCCAACAGGCCCTGAACGGCACCGTCTTGTTCCCTCCCCTGGGCGGCACCCTCATGGTGGCCAACCCGGGGACGGCCGCGGCCACGCTCAGCCTTCGATACGATGATGGGACCGGGGTCATGTCGACGACGGACACCCCTGTTCCGGCGCAATCGATCATGTCCATCCCCTTCCCGTCCACCGGCACATCCGTGAAGGTGTCCTGCGACTCCGCCGACGTGCGGGCGTCGTTGGTGTTGACCGCCGCGGGATGGTCCATCCTGCCCGTCACATCGGGGGGGATCGTCACGTCGGTGGAGGTTCCTCGCCTGGCGCCCGGCCTGGGCTGAGAGTCACTCTCCGCGGATGTTGGTGGGGTCGAGGGCGGCCACGCTCAGCCCGGTGGCGGAGGCCACCTGTTCCACGAGGGCCACGAAGACGATCTGGCGCATCTGCGTCCGGCTGGACGCTCTCAGCTCGATGGGTCGCCGGTAGACGATGATCTGGGCCAGGTGGGTCTCGTCGGCGTCCACGGCCGCGGCCAAGGGCATGTGCGAACTCCACAGCACCGAGGTGTCAGGCACCTCTTCGACGCCGATGTCCACATGGGTCAGCGCGTCGGGGACCGCGTCTTCGATGGCGTCGATCGCCTCGTTGACGCATTCGAAGAAGAACGCGGACGGCAATGTCGGTCGCCGCAGTCGCAGCATCTGCCCCGCGATGCAATTGGGAGGAGCCAGCATTCCTCGCATTCCCCGACGATGTCGATCACGCATGGGACCAAGTGTACCCAGATCAGGGGACGAGTTTTGTCCCGGCGCACGAGTCGCGCACGGCCCCTGCCATGCGGAGACGATAGAGTCGGGGTCGTGTCCAAGACTTGCTCACGACCCGGGTGCGTGAACCGTGCCGTCGCTCAACTGAGCTATTCATACTCGTTGTCCGAGGTGGAAGCCGCGCCCCTGCGGGCGGACTGCGCTCCGGGCACGATCATCATGTGTCAGGATCACCTGGACAAGTTCACCCCGCCGAAGGGGTGGACGCTGATCCGGTCCGGGCACGTGGTCTCTCGTGTCCTGGAACCCACGCAGATGGACGCCCTCGCCGCCGAGATCCGGCGGGTGGGCCTGGGGACCGCCGCAGGCGCCCCGGACGGCACCGAACACAGCCTCTCCAGCCGGGCCAATCTCGTGATGCTGGCCACGCGAGCCCATCTGCGGGTCGTCGCCGACTCAGGAGGGCACGGCGCCGCCCGGGCCCACTGACAGGCGGGTCCGGCGAGTGGGGGGCCAGGGCGAGCACCGAGAGGAACTAAGATAGACCTGTGCTACACGCCCAGATCTTCAAAGCCAATGACATCCGAGGGATTGTCGGTGTCGAATGGGACACCGCCGGAGCCTGGGCCATCGGGGCCGCCTACGCCGCTCTGGTCCCGCAACGCCGCGTCGTCGTCACCCGGGACATGCGCGTCACTGGTCCGGACATCCAAGAAGCCTTCATGCGGGGCCTCGTCCACGGCGGGGTGTCCGTGGTGGACGCGGGCCTGGCGTCGACCGACGGGCTGTGGTTCGCTTCCGGGTCGATGGATCTGCCGGGCGTGCAGATCACGTCCAGCCACAACCCGAGCTCGTACAACGGCATGAAGTTCTGCCAGGAGGGGGCGAAACCCGTCACCGAGGGATTCCTCACCGACCTGGCGGCCCTCGCCCGCGCCATCGACGCCGGGACGGTCGACGCGGCCACGGCGGACCAGCCCGGGACGGTCTCCGTCCACGACATCCATGACGAGTACGTGGCGTACCTGCTGAGCCTGGTGGACGCCACCGGGCTCCGACACCTGAGAATCGTGGTGGACGCGGGCAACGGCATGGGCGGTCTCACGGCCCCCGCCGTCCTGTCGCACCTGGACGTCGAGGTCGTGGGCCTGTACCTGGACCTCGACGGGACCTTCCCCAATCATCAGCCCAATCCTCTCGAGCCCGAGAATCTCGTCGACGCCCGCCGGCGCGTGCGCGAGTGCGGGGCGGACCTCGGACTCGTCTTCGACGGCGACGCCGACCGCGTCTTCCTGATCGACGAGCGAGGCGACGTCGTCTCGCCGTCCGCGATCACCACCATGATCGCTCTCGACGAGCTCGCGGACGAGCCGGGAGGGACGATCATCGTCAACACGATCACCTCCTCGGCTGCCCGTGAGATCATCGAGGAGCACCATGGCCGAGTCGTCATGTCGAGGGTGGGGCACACGTACATGAAGGCGCTCATGGCGTCCGAAGGGGCCGTCTTCGGCGGCGAGCACTCGGCCCATTACTATTTCCGTGATTTCTTCGGCGCCGACACCGGCATGCTCGCGGCCTTGCACGTGATCTGCGCTGTGGGCAAGTCGGGTCGGAACCTCTCCGACCTCGTGCGGTCCTACACGCGGTACGTGGCCTCCGGGGAGATCAACTCCACGGTGCACGACACGCAGGCCGCCATGGACCTGGTCGGCCAGGTCGTGGGGGAGGGCGCCACGGTCACCTGGGAGGACGGGCTGAAAATCCTCGGCGACGGCTGGTGGGTGTCCCTGCGCGCCTCGAACACCGAACCTCTGTTGCGACTGAACGTCGAGGCGCGTGACCCGGACATGATGGTCAGTCTTCGGGATCGCGTCCTGAGCCTTGTGAAGGAGAAATAATGGCATTGGAATTGGACTCGACTCTGTTGGGGATCCTGGCCTGCCCAGCGTGCCACGCCAATCTGAGCGTCGATTACGATGCGAAGGAGCTCGTGTGCACCTCGGCGGCGTGCGGTCTGGCCTACCCCATCCGAGACAACATCCCCATCATGCTGGTGGACGAGGCCCGGGACACGCGGTTGAGGACTCCCCGTCCCTGACACGGGCGCCAGCATCATGTTCGACGACTCCTTGCTCGACGACGCCACCGTTCTGCGGGACAGGGGCGAGCGGTTGCGAGCCCTCGCTCTGACCGGGGCCCGGCTCCGCGGCGAGCACACCGACGAGATGTCGGCCGTCGTGGCCCCTCTGGAGGGGGTACGGCCCCGGTCCGTGCTCGTCATGGGCGCCGAGGCGCGTCTGATCCGCGCGGTGCTGGAGCCCTCGTGCCCCGTCCCCTGCGTGGCCTGGCCGATGACAACCCTCCCCGCGTGGGCCGGGCCGCTCGACATGGTCGTCATCCTGGCCGGCGCCGACGACCGCCTGCTCGCGGCGTGCCGTGAAGCCCTCAAGAGGGGGTCGCTGCTGTTCGTCGTGGCGCCCCGGGAGTCGGTCATCCACGACCAGGCCGGGGCCATGGCCATGCTCATGACCCACGAGGACGATCCTTTCGTGGCAGCCGTGTTGGCGCTGAAGGTCCTCGACCGTCTGGGGTTGGGGCCGGCCATCGACTTGGACCAGGTCGCGGACGTCCTCGATCTGGTGGCGGACGAGTGCGGTCCCCGCCACGGCCTGGAAGCCAATCCGGCCAAGAATCTGGCCTGTGCCCTCGCCGACGCCGTCCCCCTGGTGTGGGGCGGTTCCACCCTCGCCGCGCGAGCCTCGCGCCGTGTGGCCGAAGCCCTACGCGAGACCACGGGGTTCCCGGCCTTGGCGGCCGACGACCATGCGCTGGCGCCCCTGATCGTCCGCTCACGCCCCCGGGACCTCTTCGCCGACCCCTTCGAGAGTCGGGGGGACTCGATCACGTTCTGCGTCCTGATCCTCGATGACGGCGACTATCCCTTGGCAGGCGTCGACCTCGTCAGGATCGCCGAGAGCCGCAACGTCCGGGTCGACTGGATCCGGGCCGACGAGTCGAACCCCGTCCTGCGATACGCCTCGTTGCTGTATCAGGGGTTGTTCGCGGCGGCGTACCTGGAACTCGCGAGCGTGCGAGAATAGAAACCTCTTCCCGGTCGTGTCACCAGGCTGGGGACGGAAAGGAGTCGCCATGCGTGATGTGTGGGTTCTCAACGGGGTCAACCTCTCCCGTCTGGGACGCCGGGAGCCGGCGGTGTACGGGACGGTCACCCATGACCAGTTGGCCGAGCATCTGGTCCGCACGGGCGAGGGCCTGGGGTTGGATGTCGACGTGCGCCAGACCGACGCCGAGCCGGACATGATCGCGTGGCTGCACGAGGCGACCGACCGGTGCGTCCCTGTGGTGATCAACCCCGGCGCCTGGTCGCACTACTCGTACGCCCTCGCCGACGCCGCGCGGGAGGTTCCGCTGCTGATCGAGGTGCACATCTCCAACATCCATGCCCGGGAAGAGTTCCGGCGCCATTCCGTGATCTCGGGCGTGGCCACGGGGGTCATCGCGGGTCTGGGCCTGGCGGGGTACGACTTCGCCCTGGCGCACATCGCCGCCCTGGCGGCCGACTCCAGGATCTGACCGGCCCGACGCGTCCTCGACGCCGACACGACCTCGCCGAGGCCGTCCGGGTGTGGGACCCACGGGTAGAGTTGTGCGACGTGGCGACAGCAGGATGGACCGTGAGCACCGGGACGCGGATGGTGGGGGACCTCCTGCCCCGAGGATGGTCGTTCGGCCTCGACCACGCCCGCACGCGTCTGGGGTGCTGCCATTACCATCAGAAGAAGATCACCTGCTCGACCTACCTGATCGCCTACCTGGCCGATGACGAGGTGGAACAAGTGATCCTCCACGAGATCGCCCACGGGTTGGTCGGAGCGGAAGCCGGGCATGGGAAGGTCTGGCAGCGACAGGCCGCGGCGCTGGGGTACACGGGTGGGCGCACCATCGACGTGCCGGAAGCCCGTCTGTCGGCCCGATGGCTGGGGGTGTGCCCCATGGGCCACGAGATCCTGCGCCACCGTCGCCCCGCGCGCAAGGCCTACTGCGGCGCCTGCGCGAGACGGGGTGTGCGAGGGCGTGTCACATGGCAGGATCGCGGCGGGGATCTGCTTGCCCGTGGGTGAGGACGCGGCGCCGCGTCCACATCGGCGCCACCATGGCCCCCTTGCGCTGAGCCAGCACGAGGAGGGCGATGCCGAGGGCGCCCAGCAGGACGACGGGGACGATGGACGCCTCCAGGCCGAAAGAGCCGCCAGTGAGGATCTCGGGGCCTGACCAGGAGCTGACGAGCCAGCTGTTGACGTGCCCGGAGCCGGACACCGCTGATCCGAAGATCGGGCCCTCCGCGACGTTCCAGGCGAAGTGGAGCCCGACGCACCACCACAGGGACCGCGTCACCGCGTACACGGCGGCGAACAGGATCCCGGCCTCCACGGCGATGCTCGCCGCGCCCCACCACGTGCCGTCCGGGTTGGACAGGTGCAGGACGCCGAAGAGGACGGCGGAGACGATCACCGCGCCCCAGGTCCCCACGCCCTCTTCCAGGAGCCGGAACACCACGCCGCGGAACATGATCTCCTCGGCGACGCCGGCCACCACGCCGATGACGAACAGGTCGGACCAGGGGGAGTAGGAGGAGTTGACGCCGGTGATCGTGTAGGTTCCAGTCGCGGCGAGGATGCCCACGCACACCCCGGCGAGGACCAGCCCGAGGACCAGGCCCTTGACCAGGCCGAGAGCCCTTCTGGGCGCCAGTTCGAACGGAGGGATGCGAGCCTCGGTGTACATGGTCACGACCCCGTACGCGACGAGGGCGCCGACCAGTTCGGCGACGGGCTTGGACCAGTCCGGCACGGAGAAGTCGGAGGTCGACGCTGTGATGGCCGAGATGATGAGGATGGCCACGCCGATGAAGACCAGAGCGAAGACCGCCAGGCGCGCCCACGGCGACATGCGCAGGCGGTGGTCCGCGGGGTACGGGCGCACGGGATGGTCCGGCGTGAGGAGATCCGTGGATCTCGGGACGGGCATGGATGAGATGATCGCACCGATCAGTGGCATGGATTCTCCTGTTGACGAGTCGTGGTCGAGTATAGGGGATGACCGCGTCGCCGCGGCGCCTCGATGCTACTGTGAGAAGATGTCATGTGTGTGGCGACTGCGGAGGAAGGAGAGCCCGGTGAAGGTGCGACGGGCGCTGTGTGCAGTCGTCGTCTGCCTGGGGATGGCCGGGTGCTCGGCGGTGCCGGTCGGGATCCAGGACACGCCGTCTGTGGCGGTCGTCACCCCCCAGGAGGGCCAGTCCCTCGCCCAGCGAGGGTTCACCCACCCGCCGGCCGACCAGATCTGGCTGCCGAGCTCCACGATCCTCACGTACACCGCCGACCAGCCCAATCTGCTGATCGGGGTGGGGCCGGCGGACCAGTCGGACACCGTCCAGGAGTTCTTACGAGAGACCCTGCCGGGCCTGGGATGGCAGATCACAGCGGACGCGCCGGGGGGCTTGCTCTTCGAGCGGGGGGCATGGCACGGAGCGTACGCCCTGGGGGACACCTCGTGGGCGCTGACCGTGCGAGACGACTGAGGACCCTCGGGGGCTCAGAGGCGCCGGAGGAAATCCGTGTCGTCGTCGGGGGCCGTCGGGGGGAGGGGCTGGATGTGCACGGGACGTCCGACCACCCACCAGGCGATCATCCCGATCACGGGCACGATGAGCACGATGATGAACCACAAGGCTTTGGGCAGCCCGCGAACTTTCATCGAGTTGGACTGGACGACGTGCACCGCTGTGAAAATGGTGCACGCCACCAAGAGCAGGATCGGGAAAGCGCGCAGCAGCATACGACCAAGTGTAGGCGCTGTGTCAATGCCGCGACGACCGGGGCCCTGGCGTGGTCGTCGACGAGGGTGGCGGCTGACCCCTCACAAGCACTCCACCATGGTTTCCACGATCCAGGCGCACCAGTCGTACACCTCCGCCGTCACCTGGCGGGGATCGTCTGCGGTGAGGTGCTCGAGCCCTTGGTCGCCTGGCTGGGTGACGCCGAGGCGTACGGCCAGGACGAGCCTGATGTTGGTCACGGTGATCAACCACGCCTGGACGTGGTCGAGGGGCACGTCCAGATGGCCGGTGTCGGACGCGGCCAAGTCCTCGATCATCACGCGAGCGGCCTCGACTTTGGCGGCGGCTTGATCGGATTGGGTGTAACGACGGAACTCTCCGGAGGCGTCCGGGTCGTCAGGGTAGGCGTCGGGGAACAGGCGGGCCAAGGCGGGGTCCGCGACATCGTCGACGTCGGACCGGTCGTCAGGCGACCAGTCGCCGGGCGAGCCGTGCCATGGCGTGGCACGGGCGTGTTCCAGGGGATGGACCAGATCGATGAACTGACTGGCCAAGTCGCGCAGGATGGCTGCTTCCTGAGGCTGCAGCGTGGTGGTCAACCGGTCCCTGTGACGGTGGAAAGCGAGCATCAGGCTCGGTCCACAGTGGCCCACAGGCCGAAGCCCTGCATGGCCTGCGCGTCGGTCTCCATCCGTTCGCGCGCCCCCTGGGAGACGACGGCCCGGCCATGATGATGGACCGTCAACATCAACTGCGTGGCCTTCTCGTGCGCGTACCCGAAATGGGTCATGAAGACGTAGGTGACGTAGCTCATCAAATTGACCGGGTCGTCCCAGACGATCGTGACCCAGTCGGTGGCGGGGACGGCACGTGTGCGCGTCTCGTCACCGATCTGGGGCGCGATCGTCGTCATGGTCAGGATTCGGGTGTGAACTCGTTGGCGTACGAGGTCCCCCGTGCGCGCTCCCAGGAGTCGCGGATCTCGGACTCGGCGTTGGCGCGTCCGACCCAGATGGCGCCTTCGACCGACTTGCCGGGCTCGAGGTCCTTGTAGACGGTGAAGAAGTGCTCGATCTCCAGCAGGGTCAGGTCGGGCAGGTCCGTCATCTCACGGACGTTGGCCTGACGCTGGTCGGCGGTGGCGATGCACAACACCTTGTCGTCTCCGCCCTTCTCGTCGCTCATCCGGAACATGCCGATGGCGCGGCACTGGATCAGGGCGCCGGGGAAGGTGGGCTCCTGCAGGATCACCATGGCGTCCAGCGGGTCGCCGTCTTGGCCGAGGGTGCCCTCGATGAAGCCATAGTCGTTGGGGTACTGGGTGGACGTGAACAGTGTGCGGTCCAGGCGGATGCGGCCGGTGTGGTGGTCCATCTCGTACTTGTTCTTCGTGCCCTTCGGGATTTCGATGGTCACGTCGAAGACGAGAGCGGGTTCGATACGGGGGGCCTGGAATGAACTGGCCACGGGTGCCTCCTTGAGGTTCAGCGCTGATGCGTGTGTCATGTGTAAGCCGAGTTTACCAATTCCTGGGGCGTCAACCCAATGTCAGTGATCGCCTTTTCCCACGCCTGGTGAACCTCGCGGTGGGCGATCCGGGCCCGCAACGGCCATAATGATCTGGTGAATGTGCGTGTGCGAGTGACGGGCCGAGGCGATGATGGCGGCGATATCGAGGCGATGCTGGCCGGTGACGGCTCGGTGGTCCGCCTGGGCGGCCCCGACGTCGCCGTCGACGAGTCCGCGATCCCCGAGGGTTTCACCGGCGTGATCGTGCCCACCTCCGGGTCGACCGGCACGCCCAAAGCGGTGATGCTGTCACGCGCGGCGTTGATAGTCGCGGCCGACGCGGTCCACGCCCGTCTGGGCGGGCCAGGCGTGTGGGTGAATCCCCTGCCAGGATGGTACGTCGCGGGGTTGATGACCCGCGTGCGAGCGCTGGTCGCGGGCACGGCCCACCATCAGATCTCCCCCCACCTGGAGGACCTGCCCCGACCGGGATCCCGCAGTTACATCTCCCTCGTCCCCGCGCACCTGCACCGCGCCCTGTCCGACCCAGCGCTCGCCGAGCGCCTGGCGGGGTACGAGGCCGTCCTGATCGGAGGGTCGGCCCTGGGGCACGCCCTGCGCGACCAGGCCGAGCGGGCGGGGGTACGCGTCGTCACCACCTACGGGATGAGCGAGACCTGCGGGGGAGTCGTCTACGACGGGACGCCCCTGGACGGGGTCCACGTGGAGATCGCAGACCCCGTCGACGAGATCGGGCGCGTCCTCCTCACCACCCCCACCCTGTTCGAGGGGTACCTGGGCGATCCCGTCCACACCGCCCTCGTGCGGCGGGACGGGTCCCTGTGGACATTCGACCGGGGACGCCTGGTCGGCTCGCGCCTGGAGATCCTGGGCAGGGTCGACGACGTCGTGCAGTCAGGGGGGACGAACGTGGACCTGGCCCAGATGCAGCGCCTCCTCGACGCCCGCTTCCCCCACCAGACGGCATGCTTCGCCGTGCCGGATCCCGTGTGGGGGTCGACGGTGATCGTCGCGTCCACGGGTCCTGGTCGAGACGTCGTCCTGGACGTTCTGGCGCCCCACATCACCTCGGCGGCGCGCCCGAGAGGCTTCCTGCGCGTGGACGCGGTTCCGCTGTCCACCTCTGGCAAGATTGACCGTGCGAGCTTGGTTGAGAAGTGGAGGCAGGATGGCGACCGCGCGTGAATGGCTGGAAGGGGCACGCCTGAGGACCTTGTCGGTCTCGACCGCCCCGGTGCTCGCCGGGACGGGCGTGGCCTGGTCCGTGACGGGCGCCGAACCTCCGTACGCCTCGGGGTGGGCCTCCTTCGCCGTCAGCCTCGTGCCCTTCGTCCTGTGTCTGCTCGTCGGGCTCGCCCTTCAAGTGGGGGGCAACTTCTCCAACGACTACTCCGATGGCGTGCGAGGCACGGACACCCATCGCGTGGGGCCCATGCGACTGGTGGGCTCCGGCGCCGCGCCCCCAGGGGCGGTGAAGAGGGCCGCATGGATCAGTTTCGCCCTCGCCGGCGTGATCGGCCTGATCCTGGCGTCCATGGCCGCCGGCCTGCTCCAGGTCCATGCGCCGGGCGCTCCGCGCGTCCCGGTGTCCGTCCTCACCTTCGTCCTCGTGATCCTGGTGGGCGCGGCCTGCGTCGTGGCGGCGTGGTTCTACACCGGCGGCGCGAAGCCCTACGGGTACATGGGGCTCGGGGAGGTCTTCGTCTTCATCTTCTTCGGCGTGGTGGCCACCGTCGGAACCGTGGTCGTCCAATCCCCGCCGGTGTGCGCCTCCGATGCGACGGGTGCCGGGATCGCCTGCCCACGCCAGATCGCCTGGGGTCCGACGCTCGTCGCCGCCGTGGTGATGGGCTGCTTCGCCATGGCCGTCCTCGTCGCGAATAATCTGCGCGACCTCGACACGGACGCCAGGGCTGGCAAGATCACCCTGCCGGTACGGTTGGGCGACCGTCGCACGCGCGTCTTCTACGCCATCCTCATCGCCGTGAGCGTCGTGGGGCTGGTCGTGATCTCCTGGTGGACCACCTGGTTCGCCCTCGTCTCCCTGCTCGGCGCGGCCATGGTCCTGCCCTCGCTCGTCCGCGTCATGCGCGGCGCCACGGGCCGCGACCTCATCCATGTCCTGAAGTGGACGGGCCTGTCCGAACTCGCCACCGCCGTGCTCCTCGCCGTGGGCCTGGGAATCGGATGGTTCCATGGCTGAGACGCACGTCTACTCCATCTCGATGCCCGTGCGATTCCGGGGGATCGAGCGTCGCGAGGGCATGCTCATCCGAGGCGACGCGGGCTGGGCCGAGTGGAGTCCCTTCCTGGAGTACCCGCCCGCCGAGGCGAGGCACTGGTTGACCGCGGCGCTCGAGGCCGCCGACCAGGGGTACCCGCCCGCCGTGCGGGACTCCATCGAGGTCAACGCCACCATCCCCGCCACCGATCCCGAGACCGCGTTCCGCATGGCTCGCGAGAGCGGGTGCCGCACGGCGAAAGTCAAGGTCGCCGAGCACGGCCAGACCTTGGCCGACGACTTGGCGCGGGTCGAAGCGGTCAGGGACGCCATGGGTCCTGCGGGCGCGGTCCGGGTGGACGCCAACGGGGGCTGGACCCTGGAGGAAGCCGTCCATGCGCTGAAAGAGCTGTCCCGCTTCGAGTTGGAGTACGCCGAGCAGCCCTGCGCGGACGTGGACGACCTGGCCGCCGTGCGGCGCAGCCATGGACAATCAGTGCGTGTCGCCGCGGACGAGTCGATCCGCAAGGCCGAGGACCCCTTCCTGGTGAAGAAGCGTCAGGCGGCGGACGTGGCCGTCCTCAAAGTCCAACCCTTGGGGGGTGTACGGGCGTGCCTGCGACTCGCCGAGGACTTGGACATGGATGTCGTGGTGTCGTCGGCTGTGGAGACCTCCGTCGGGATCCGTGCCGGGATCGCTCTGGCGGCCGCTCTGCCACGCCTGCCGTTCGCCTGCGGCCTGAACACTGTGCCGCTCTTGTCGGCGGATGTGGTCGCCGACCCCCTCGTCGCGGTCCAGGGACGGATACACGTACGAGACGTGGAGGTCGACGCCGGCCTCCTCGCGGCGGTGCGAGCCGACGCCCCGACCCGCCTGGCGTGGGAAGACAGGCGGCGTCGCTGCCAGAAGGAAGGTGTGTGGCATGGATGACCTCTTCACACAGGCCACGCCCGGATCGGTCGTGGCGGGGACGGTGTGTCTGGACGAACTGGTCGCCATGGGCGTCACCGACGTGGTGTGCTGTCCCGGGTCGCGCAGCGCGCCCCTGGCCTACGCGGCGGCCCGCCTGGAAGCGCACGGACGCGTCCGCCTGCACATGCGTCTGGACGAGAGGGCTGCCGGGTTCCTGGCGCTGGGTATGGCGAAGGCCACGGGTCGGGCTGTCGCGGTCATCACGACATCCGGGACGGCCGTGGCCAATCTCGCGCCGGCGATGGCCGAGGCCCGGTACGCACAGGCGCCCCTCATCGCTCTGACGGCGGACCGTCCAGCCACCCTGGTCGGCACGGGTGCCAACCAGACGGCGGATCAGGTCGGCATCTTCGGCGGCATCCCTCTCGACCAGGTGCGCATCTCCTCGACCGACGCCCCCCCTGACGCCTGGAGGGCGGGGATCCGTCGCGCGGTGGTGACCTGCGAAGGCCGTCTGACACGCCGTCCCGGCCCGGTGCATGTGAACGTCGAACTCACCCCCCCTCTGCTCGGCGAGCCGGGTCGGATCAGCGCCGGGGTGCCCTTCCGGGTCGACCCCGTCCCGCCGCCGCGAGCCCGCCTGCTCGATCCGGGCCCTCGGACGGTCGTCGTGGCCGGGGACCTGCCCCCGGAGCAGGGACGCGCCTGGGCCGAAGAAGCCGAACGCGCCAGGATCCCCCTCCTGGCGGAGCCGTCCTCCAATGCTCGTCGAGGCGGCGCCGCCGTGTCGACGTACCGCCACCTTCTGCCCAGCATGGCCTCCATGATCGAGCGTGTCGTCGTGGTCGGGCGGCCCACCTTGTCACGCTCAGTGACCTCCCTGTTGTCCCGCAAGGACGCCGAGATCATCGCCGTCGCCGCGGGGGGCCAGTGGCCCGATCCGGGCTGGTCCGTGTCCACCGTCGTGGAGTCCATCGGGCTGGGGCTCGGGGACCCGTCGTGGATGGCTCTGTGGGCGTCGGCCGACCGAGGGTTGCGGGCACGGATGGATCGCGCCCAGACATGGTCGGGCGAACTGGTCGCGTCGACGGTGCTCGGCGCCCTGACCGACGCCGATCACCTCTTCCTGGGCGCTTCGAACACGGTCAGGGACGCCGACCTGGCCCCGATCGCCGCGCGCCCGCCCATGGTGTACGCCAACAGGGGGCTGGCCGGCATCGACGGGACGATCGCCACCGCGTGTGGCGTGGCTCTCGGATCGGGCGCGCCGACCACCGCCCTCATCGGCGATCTCACGGCGCTGCACGACATCGGCTCCCTCGCCCGACCCGCCCTCGAGACCGGCGCCGACCTGACGGTGGTGGTCGCGGACGACAACGGGGGCTCCTTGTTCTCGACTCTGGAGTATGGCGCCCCGCGCGGTCAGATCGGAGAGCTCGCCGACTGGTTCGAGCGCTTGTTCGCTGTGCCCATGGCCGTCGATCTGGAACAGGTCGTCCGTGGTTTCGGCGTGCCTGTCACCACGGTGACCGACGCCGACGGGCTTGCGACAGCCCTGGCGCGACCAGGCGCGGGCATGCGTGTCGTGCGTGCCGTGCTCGACAGGAGCAGCCGCGCGGCGGACGAGAAACGGCTGGCGGCGTGGGGACGCGAGGCGGCCCGAGAGGCGATGACGGAAGGACGGTGACGAGCGTGCCGACCGCCCCTCACCATATATCTGATTTGCGTATGCGAGTAAAATAGAGTGGACATTCAGAGCTGGGGCGAGGGATTGACAAGATTTCTAAGTTTCATTTAGAGTTCTCTCAGGATCTGAGTAGGGGTTATGAAAGGGTTGGCATGACAAGTAGATGGACGCGGATCGCGGTAGCGGTGTGCACCATCGCTGGATTGTCGGTTTTCACGGGAACCGCTCCAGCCGACGCCGACAACACCACCGGCATGTCGATGGCCGACATCCGTGCGCAACTCGACGACCTCCAGCAGCAGCAGCAGGACCTCGTCATCCAACAGGCCGAATCCCGTGATCGGTTGAGCGCCGCCCAGACCCAAGTGGAAGCCACCAGGACGGAGATCGCCGACCAGAAGGCGCGTATGTCCGGCTTGGAGTCCCAGATCGGACAGATCGCCCTCCAGCAGTACCAGGACCGCGGGCTGAACGCCACGGCGATGATCATCTCCAGCACGTCCTCGGACGATCTGCTGAACTACATCACCGCGATGCAGCAGGTGTCCGACACGGCCAACTCCCTCTTCTCGTCCCTCCAGATCCAGCAGGGGACTCTGGCGGACCTGGAACGCAGCCAGCAGGCGGCCATCGCCCAGATCACCGCCGAGCAGTCCACCCTGGCCTCGCTGAACACGGACATCACCGCCAAGATCGCCAAAGCGGCGACCATGCTGGACGCCATGACCGCCACGGCGGCCGCGCAGAACAGCAGTCTGGCCGGCCCCAACGCCGTGGGCGCGGGCGTGGCCGACCCCACCAAGGTCGTCCCCAACCCCTCGCCCGCCCTGGCGTCTCCGCTGGACTCGTACAAGATCACCTCGGATTTCGGGATGAGGATCCATCCCATCACGGGCGCGTACCAGTTCCATGACGGCATCGACATGGGCGCCGCCTGCGGCAAGCCCGTGATCGCGCCGGGCAACGGCTTCGTGATGGACTACTACTGGGCGGGGGGCTACGGCAACCGCATGGTGGTGGACAACGGGATGATCGGCGGCCACCATATCGTCACCAGCTACAACCACTTGTCTGGCGGAGTCGCCAAGCCCGGCACGAGCGTCGTGCAGGGACAGGTGATCGCCCTCGTCGGAACCACGGGCACGTCCACCGGCTGCCACCTGCACTACATGGTGTGGTCGGACGGTCAGATCGTCAACCCGGCCGACTATCTGTAAAGATAGCATGTTCGTGCAAACTATTGGCAAAGCCGTCCCTGTGTCGGCCATCCTCGACCTTCGCTGCCGTGACAAGGCACGACGTGGGCGAGAATCCAGAAACACAGTCGCGGAGCACGGATGGGCGCTCGCCCTGATTGGCCCATTTGCTGAGTTTCGCTTAGAATTTCCTCAGGAAGTTGGAGGTGGACAATGTCGCGCGTGAAGAAATCGGCGGTGGCGCTTTTCGCAACCCTCCTCACGGCTAGTGTCGTGTGGATGGGCCAGCCGTCGTCCCAGGCGGACGACTTGACCGACGCGCAAGCGCAGTTGGTCACCCTCCAAGGGGAGGCCAGCCAAGCGGACGAGCAGTACAACCAGGTGCAGGCCAGTCTGACGGCTGCGCAGACCAAACTGACGCAGACGCAGGACGACATCGCCTCCCAGCAATCCAAGGTCGAGGCCTTGCGTCAGCAGGTGGCCATCGTCAGCCTCCAGCAGTTCCAGGACCGGGGGATCACGTCCACGACGGCGTTGTTCACCGCCGCCAACCAGGACGAGGCTCTCAACCGCATCATCATGTCCACCATGGTCGCCGACACGACCACGGCTCTGCTGCAGAACTACCAGTTGAGCCAGGCGACGCTGGCCGACCTGCAACGCGAGCAGCAGGCCACCGTCGATTCCATCGCGGCTGACGAGCAGAAGGCGCTGGATCTGAAGAGCCAGGCCTCGCTGAAGGTCCAGCAGGCCCAGAGCCTCGTCGACCGCCTCACGGCGGCCCAGCAGGCCGCCCTCCTCGGCAACGCCGCTGGATTGGCGAACGGACCCAACAAGAACGCCAACTACGCGCCGCCGCCCCCCGTCCAGAACGGTCCGGCCGCTGCCGCGATCGTCGCGTGGGCGATGGCCCGCGTCGGCCTCCCGTACGTGTACGGAGGCGCCGGCCCCAACTCGTACGACTGCTCGGGCTTCACGATGGCCGCGTTCGCGACAGTGGGCATCAGACTGCCCCACGGCGCCGGTGGCCAGTTCAACCTGGGCACTCCGGTCGCGAAAGCCGACCTCCAGCCCGGCGACCTCGTCTTCTTCTACTCCGGTCCCGGCCACGTGGGAATCTACGTCGGCGGCGGGATGATCGTCGACGCGCGCAACGAGCGTGTCGGGGTCGTGTACTCGAGCATCGACGTCGGGATGCCGTTCGTCGGCGCGCGCCGGTACCTCTGACCTGAGCCCCCCTGCCACGGGTCTCGTGGCGGGAGGCCCATACGCTCACCCCCTGACGTCAGACTTCGCCGTCCTCGTCCGGGGGGTGCGGGTGGCGTGTGAGGTGCCAGAGGCTCAAGGACACTCCTGCGACGAAGGATGCGATGGCGATCCATCCGACCCACGTGGGCAGGCGCCAGGGCAGGATCTTGGCGATGGTGATGACCAATCCCAGGGCGATCAGCCCTAGGCCCCACCACATCGAGGGCGACATCCTCCACGACCCATGGGCCACCTGGCGGTAACTCTCGTCATCGTCGAAGAGGTCGAGGTGGAAATCGGGCGCCGGTCCCGGATCGGGTGTCGGCGCAGGCGCAGGCGCCGGCGGATCGACGGGCGGCTTCCACTGCTCGTGGAACTCCTCCGCCACGATCTTCGCGAAAGCCTGATCCTCGTCACGCATATCGACGATCATAGTGGTCGTCGGCGCGCATGACACTCATCGTCACGCGCGCGGGGCCAGACCGCGCCCGGATGCGCCCGTGCCGGATATCCTCGCTCCTTGAGATCTGTCGTAAGGTTGGTTCAGACACACTGGCGGGGTGTGGGAGATAAGGGAGCTCGATGTTCTATCGCGTGATGAAAGCCATTGGACGGATACTGATCACTGCCGTGTTCTGGCCCACAGTGAAGGGCAAGCAGAACATCCCCGTCCCGGGACCGGCCATCCTCGCCGGCAACCATCTGGGCACGGGGGAGACCTTCATCCTGTGGGCGCTCGCTCCCGTCGACGTCACCTTCGCCGCCAAGAAGGAGCTGTTCCGCACCGACACCCTCTGGCGCCGATTCGCCGGTTGGTTCTTGAGAGCCATGCATCAGGTCCCCATGGACCGCTCGGGCGGGGAAGCGTCGGCCGACGCCATGGGGACGGCCGAGGACCACCTGCGCCAGGGCGGGTACGTGGCGTTCCACCCCGAAGGCCATCGCTCGCCCGACGGACGCCTCTACAAGGGGCGCACGGGGGTCGCACGACTCGCCCTCGCCGTGGGCGCCCCCATCGTGCCCTTCGGGTGCTTCAACACGCGGTTCACCCGCAAGTGGCTGCCCTTCCCCTGGCTGTACCATCCCGAGCTGCGCATGGGCGACCCCTTCACCTTCCCCGAGGAGATGCGCCAGGCCTATCTGACCGCTGCCGATCGTGAGCAGGCCCATGCCATCCTGCGCGAGGCCACCGACGAGGTCATGCGCCACATCCAGGCCATCACCGGCCAGGAGATGGTGGATGAGTACTCCTATCGGCCCTCGGGCGGGAGCCATCCATCGAGAAGAGACCACCGGTGAGGCCGAAGACCGTTACTGTTGATGCTGTGACCGACACCGTACCCTCCCTCGACGCCCTGCACGCGCTTCGTCCCGTCCAACAGCCGGTCTATGACGACCCGGAGGCTGTGGACAAGGTCTTGGGCCAGCTGCGGAGCCTGCCTCCCTTGGTCTTCGCCGGGGAATGCGACGACTTGAAGGCCAAACTGGCCGAGGCGGCGCAAGGGCGTGCGTTCATCCTCCAAGGCGGGGACTGCGCCGAGACCTTCGATGCGGTCACGGCGTCCTCGATCAGGGGACGGTTGAGGGTCCTGCTGTCGATGGCTGTCGTCCTGACCTACGCGGCCGAGGTCCCCGTCGTCAAGATCGGGCGCATCGCGGGACAGTTCGCGAAACCCCGGTCGGCGGAATGGGAGACACGCGGCGACGTCACGTTGCCCGCGTACCGCGGAGACGCGGTGAATGGCTTCGACTTCACTGTGGAAGCCCGCCGCAACGACCCAGGCCGGCTCCTCCAGGTGTACAACGCGTCGGCGGCGACCTTGAACCTCGTGCGCGCCTTCACCAAGGGGGGGTTCGCCGATCTGCGGTCCATGCACTCCTGGAACGCGGACTTCGTCCGTACGGCCCATGTGTCGGCGCGGTACGAACAGATCACCGCCGAGATCGATCGGGCCCTCGCGTTCATGATCGCCTGCGGTGTGGAGGACGACGCCTTCCGCACGGTCGACTTCTATGCCAGCCATGAGGCCCTTCTCATCGACTACGAGCACGCGCTGACCCGGATCGACTCCCGCACGGCCTCGGCGTACAACGTGGGCGGCCATCTGCTGTGGATCGGCGACCGCACCCGCCAATTGGACGGCGCCCATGTGGAACTGATGAAAGCCCTGCGCAACCCGCTGGGGGTCAAAGTCGGTCCCAGCGCGAGCCCCGCCGACGTCGTCGCGTTGGTCGAGGCCCTGGATCCTGACCACGAGCCGGGCCGGTTGACGCTGATCTGCCGTATGGGCGCGAGCCAGGTCAGGTCGGCGCTGCCCCCCATCATCGAGGCGGTGGAGGCGACCGGACGCAAGGTGTGCTGGGTGTGCGATCCCATGCACGGCAACACCTTCTCGTCGGCCAACGGGTACAAGACCCGGTCGTTCGCCGACGTCACCGAGGAGGTCGACGGCTTCTTCGACGTCCACGCCAGTCTGGGGACGTGGCCGGGAGGCATCCACGTGGAACTGACCGGCGACGACGTCACCGAATGCGTCGGGGGAGTGGGCGAGCTGAAAGAGGAAGACCTGGCCCACCGCTACGAGACCCTCTGCGATCCGCGGTTGAACCGTACCCAGTCCCTCGAACTGGCCTTCATGGTGGCGGATCGGCTGTCGGCCATGGAGCGGCGCCCCATGGATTTCGTAGGCATGGATTTCTGACACTCGCTGGGACAGCGTCCTCGACCCGATGGTGGACCACAGCGCAGGTAGACAAGATGTGAGTGCTAGGCTTCCGATCATGGATCTACGAAGCGATACTGTGACCATGCCCACACCGGCAATGCGCGACGCCATGGCTCAGGCCCCGGTCGGCGACGACGTCTATGGGGAAGACCCCACGATTCTTGAGCTCGAAGCCATGGGCGCAGCCCTGTTGGGCCAGGAGGCCGCCCTGTTCTGCGTCACAGGCTCGCTGGCGAACCTCTTGGGAGTTTGGCTTCTCGCCGAGCGAGGCGAGGAGGTCCTGTGCGACGCTAAGGCGCATATCGTCAGGGCCGAGATGGGCGCTCATGGCGCCCTGCACGGCATCACGACCAGGACCTGGTCCACCCCCGACGGTGTCGCGCGGGTGGAGGACATCGAACCCATGGTCTCCTTCGACTCGGGCCACTTGGTCAGGACGGCCGGCGTCGAGGTGGAGAACACAATGAACTTCGCCGGCGGCGCCATCCAGCCCCTGGATCAGGTCCGTCAGATCTCCGCGTACTGCCATGACCACGGGCTGGGCCTGCACATCGACGGCGCCCGCCTCGCCAACGCCTGCGTGGCGACGGGCGCATCCCTGGCAGACTACGGCAGCCTCGCCACCACCGTGACCCTGTGCCTGTCCAAGGGGTTGGGGGCGCCGGTGGGCACCCTCCTGGCCTCCACTCCCGACCGGATCGCGCGGGCCCGGGTCCAGCGCAAGCGCCTGGGCGCCGGGTGGCGGCAGGCGGGCATCCTCGCGGCCGCCGGCATCTACGCCTTGGAGAACAACGTCGACAGATTGGCCGAGGACCATGAGTCGGCGAGGGCTTTCGCGCAGGAAGTGCGTCGCGGGGCCGCATGGGCCGTGCCCGATCAGATCGCCACGAACATCGTCGTCGTCGACACCGGGACCATGGACGCCGACCTGGTGGTCGCGCAGGCCGAGGAGCGGGGTCTGAGGCTGTCCAAGCTCTCCTCGACGCAGGTGCGGGCCGTCACCCACCTCGATGTCAGCGCGCCGGAGTGCGTGGAGGCAGGACGTGTCCTGGCCGAGATTCTTCAGGAGGCGCAGCCGGCCTGAGGACGGATCCTGGCGGGGCCTGTCAGACGATGTTCACGACGATGGAACACGCGGAGACGAGGCCTCCGGGTCCTGGGTCGGTGCTGGTGACCAATCCCAAGGGAAGACCCATGGGATTGACGTTGCGGACCTCGATGGCGTCGGACACGAATCCGGCGTCCCCCAGCTTCTGCAGGGCAGACGCACGAGTGTTGCCGCGTACGTCGGGCACTGTGGCCATCGGCGTCCCCGTCGAGATCGTGAGCGTGATCGTGTCCCCGCGGTGTCCGGTGAGCGGCGAGCCGTCGCTGCCCGTGCCGGCGTCAGGAGACTGACTGATCACCTGGCCGGCGGCGACTGTGCAGGAGGTGGCTTGCGAGGTCGTGACCTGGAAACCGGCGTCCGACAGCGCCTGGGAGGCGGCGTCCCCGGCCTGGCCCACGTACGAGTCGATGGTGATGGGCTGTGGCCCCTTGGACACGACCAGATCGATCGCCGTGTTGGGCGGCAGGGAGGCGCCCGGCTCCTGAGACACCGAGACGACTTGGCCCACCGGGGAGTCGTCGCTCCAGTCCTGGGTCACGGTGCCCACGGCGAGGTGGGCGGTCAAGATGGCCGCTTTGGCCTCGTCCTGGGACAGGCCGACGACGGTGGGCATGGCGTAGCGCTCGGGCCCCTTGGAGATGTAGGCCGTGACGGCGGACCCCTTTTTCACCCGATCGCCCTCGGCCGGGTCGGTACGGATCACGGCACCGACCGGCACGGTCTCCGAGTACGCCTGGAGCGGGGTCGACCATGTCAGGGACTGGGCCACGGCGGCCGACCGGGCGTCTTGCTCGGGCATCCCCGCCATCACGGGCACGGTCGTCCACCGGCCGACGGCCAGCCACCACCCGAGCAGACTGGCGACCAGGACGGTCGCCACGACGATGACGAGTCCGACCAGACGACGCTTGGGCCGTGTCCGGCGAGGGGCGGGGTAGGTCACGGCCGGCCGCGACGTGGCCGAGGCCTTGGTCAGCCTGGTCGCCGACACGGTGGTCCCGTGGACGGGGGTGTGCTCTTTGCGTCCGGCCTGGTCCGAGGAGGTGACCTCCAGATGGTGGGGGGCCACGGGGGTCCGCTCCACCGATTGCGGACTGAGGGTGATCTGGTGGATCAGGTCCGCGTCGTGCATCAAACCGGCGTCGAGGCTGCGTCGCGCGCGGGCGATCCGGTCCTGCAGGACACGCCCGTCCGCCGGACGGTTGGCCTGGTCGCGCGAGGTGCAGGCGGTGACGAGGGCGTCCACGTAATCGGGGACCTTCGCCCTGGCCTGCCCAGTCAGCGCCTGGGACGGGGGCGGGATGTCCACGTGGACATGCTTGTACAAGACCTGGGAGAGGTCCTCCCCGACATGGGGCTTCTTCCCGGTGAGCATCTCGTACATCATCACCCCGGTGGAATAGATGTCCGAGGTCTTCGCCGCCGATCCCGATTGGGGGATCTCCGGGGCGATGTAGCTCATGGTCCCCATGAGGACGCCGTGGGACGCGGTCGACGTCTGCGAACTGATGGTCTTCGCCAACCCGAAGTCCGTGACTTTGACCTGGCCGTCATTCGTGATCAACACGTTCTCGGGTTTGATGTCGCGATGGATGATGCCGGCGTCGTGGGCCGCGGCCAAGGCTTTGGCGACCTCGTCGGCGTAGAACAACGCCAACGGCACGGGCAGGGGCGCCGAGGCGGAGATGATCGACCTCAGGGACTGCCCGTGGACGTACTCCATGACGATGTACGGACGGTCGCCGGCATGGCCCTGGTCGAAGACGGCCACGATGTTGGGGTGGGACAAGATGGCCGCCGCGCGGGCCTCACGATCGAACCGCTTCACGTAGTCGGCGTCGCCTGACAAGTCGGAATGGATGACCTTGATGGCCACCGTCCGCCCGAGGCGGCGGTCGATCCCACGGTAGACGACTGCTGTGCCGCCCCGATTCACGCGGGCGATGATCTCGTACCGTCCGCCCACAACAGAACCGATGAGGTTGTCGGGTTGTGTGACGGCCACGCGAACTCCTGAGGGTGATGACAAGGAAGCACTGACTGATGCTGTGCGCATCGCCCGTGAGGACAGCGCATGATCACCCAGAGGTTTCCATAGAATCCATGATCGAGTGTAGGAGCATACCAGGTGGATTCCGTGAGGCGCACCGAGGTTGCGTCCGGTTTCCGAGAGGGTCCCTCGTCGCGGCGCTGGCAGGAACACCTGATATGGTGTGATTCAGATTCCGAGGGCGCCGGTGCAGGGAGGGGCGGAAGGCGATGAGGCAAGGAGCAGGAAGAGTGGGAGATCAGTCACGGATCCATCGTCTGATCGGGGCGTGCGTCGCCACCGATCCATGGGCGAGCCGCCGACCAGCGTCAGCCGGGGGAGGAGCGAGATGAGACTCGACCCTCACCAACCCCTCTCGCCGGAGTTCTTGTCGATGGTCCAGACCAGGGTGGACCATTTCTTCGACACCCAACGCGACCTTTTGGCCCAGACGGGCGACACGCTCGACCTGGTGTGGGACCAGGCGCGTCACCTGGCTCGGGGTGGGAAACGCATGCGCCCCGCGTTCTGCTATTGGGGGTACGTCGCCGCCGCCGGCGCCGCCGACGAGCCCCCGACGGCCGTGATCGACATCGCGGCGAGCCTCGACTTGCTCCACCTGTCCGCCCTCGTCCACGACGATCTCATCGATGATTCCGACACCCGCCGAGGGGCCCCGT
Organism: Propionibacteriaceae bacterium; assembly: GCA_009780915.1. GTDB lineage: Bacteria > Actinomycetota > Actinomycetes > Propionibacteriales > Propionibacteriaceae > WQYJ01. Next base: position 5,125 of record WQZD01000011.1, on the reverse strand, counting down.
CTGCCCATCGTGCCCTGGAGGCCTATCACCGGGAGCAGAAGTGGCCCGGGGAGTCTCCGCACTTCGGCCGCAGTATGGCGGTCCTGCTCGGGGACCTGTTGCTGACATGGTCGGTCTCCATGGTCGAGCAGTCGTCCATGCCGTCCGAGAGGCTGAAGCGGGCACGGCCGTACCTGGACGCGATGCGCACCGAAGTCCTGGCAGGACAGTTCCTCGACCTGGTCCATCAGTTCGCCCCTTCTCAGGACGAGGACGTCATCCCCAACGCGAGGCTGGTCATGGAGTTCAAGACCGCGAAGTACACGGTCGCTCGTCCGGTCCAGATCGGCGCCGCGCTGGGATTGGTGTCCGACGACGTCCAACACGGGTTGGGGCGTTTCGGCACCCATGTGGGGCGCGCCTTCCAGATGAGGGACGACATGCTCGGCGTCTTCGGGGACCCCGAGGTGACGGGGAAGCCGACGGGCGACGACATCCGTGCGGGGAAGAAGACCGTCCTGATCGGGTACGCGTTGCAGGGGGCGACCCCTCGTCAGGGGGCGACGCTGAAGCGGATGCTGGGCGATCCTGACCTGTCCATGGACGACATCGAGGTGGCACGACAGATCCTCACCGACTCCGGGGCCGTGGACGCGACGGAGAAGGCGATCATGGCCGAGGCCTCCGCCGGCATGCGCCACCTCCACCGCCTCGACTTGTCCGCCGAGGGGACCGACGCCCTCATGACACTCGTCCACGCCGCCGTGGAGCGCACGTCATGAGGATCTCCGACCTTCTGGCCCACGCCACGTCTCCCGTGTGGTCCTTCGAGTTCTTCCCGCCCAAGGACGACGCCGGCCAAGAGCATCTGTGGCAGACCCTCCATCGGCTCGCCCCGATGGCGCCGGACTTCGTCTCGGTGACCTATGGCGCCAACGGTTCCAGCAGGGAACGCACCATCGAGGTGACCACACGTATCAGCGCCCTCACCGGCATCCGGACCATGGCGCACCTGACCTGCGTGGACCAGTCGACGGCCGACCTCGCCCGCGTCATCCGCGCGTACGCCGACCACGGCATCCAAGACATCCTCGCCATCCGTGGCGACATGCCCGGCGGCCCGACCGTCCCCTGGCACGCCCATCCCGACGGACTGGCCAACGCGACCCAGCTGGTCGAACTCATCCGCTCGCAGGGGGATTTCTGCGTCGGGGTGGCGGCGTTCCCCGATCCGCATCCATCGGCCCACGACGCCGACCTGGACGCCAGGATCCTCAAAGACAAGTGGGAGGCCGGCGCCGACTTCGCCATCACCCAGTTGTTCTTCTCCGTCGACTCCTATGTCGCTCTGGTAGATCGGGTCAGGTCGTTGGGGTGCGACATCCCGATCATCCCGGGGATCATGCCGATCACCATGGTGTCCCAGGTGCTGACGTTCGCGCAGATGAGCGGCGCCGAGATCCCCCAGGCGATCCGTGACCGTCTCGACGAGGTGTCGCACGATCCTGGTCAGGTGAGGAGCGTGGGCGCGCAGATCGCGTCGGAGCTCGCCCAGGAGCTCATCGACCGGGGCGCTCCCGGGCTGCATTTCTTCACCCAGAACAAGTCGATGGCCACGCAAGCCATCTGGAAGAGCCTGCGTCAGCCCTGAGGACGGGTGACGGTCACGCCTGGGGACGCCACGCGCCGGGGGCGTCGACGTCGATGGTGACCAGGATCTGCGTGGGCCGTGTCAGGGCCACGTAGAGGGTACGTGGACCGCTGGCGGCCGACGCGGCGATGCCGTCGGGGTCGATCACGATGACGGCGTCGAACTCCAGGCCCTTGGACGACAGGGGATCGAGCAGGATCAGTCGCGGATCCTCAGGCAGCGCCGCACGGGCGAGATCGGCCCACTCTGGTTCGGCGATGACGCCCACAGACCCTTCGACCGCCTGACTGGCCCGCGCGACTTCCTCGGCGAGGACCCGGCCCAACTCCTCGCGGGAGGACTGGAGCAGACGGGGAGCGACACCGGTCGCGCGAACCGCCTGAGGGATGTCGGAGTCGGGCTGGACCGTGCGGATGTACGCCGTCGCCAACTCGTAGGCCTCTTGAGGCGAGCGGTAGTTGGTCGACAGTCGGAAGGACCGCCTCTCGCGTGACCCGATGAGCGCCGTCAACGCTCGCGCCGGCTCGTCCTTGTCAGGCCAGCTCGACTGAGCCGGGTCGCCGACGATGGTCCAGGACGCGTTGGCGCCACGGCGGTGGATCATCCTCCATTGCATGGGTGTGATGTCTTGGGCCTCGTCGACGAGGATGTGGGCGTACGTCGTGTGGGGGGTCCCCGTCTCCAGAGTGCGATGGTCGGTCAGCCGTTCCGAGATGGTCACCACTTCGTCGATGCCGTCGGGGAAGAAGAGAGTCTCCGCGTCCTCCTCGGGGGGCACGGGGCCGAGGATGCGCGCCAACTCGTCCAGGAGGGGGATGTCGGCGATGGTCCACTGGTCGGGATCGATGGAGGAGCGCAGGATCGCGGCCTGGTCCGCGTCGAGGCCGCGCAGATCGGTCATGGCGGGGTCGGCCAACCAAGCCAGGACCTGCGTGGGGCGCAGCGGGGGCCACCACTGGTCCATGAAGGTGGTGAACGCCCACGAGTCGCGGACGAGATCCTCGAATTGGTGTCGGTCGTCGACGTCCACACGCCCCTCGCCGCTGGCCCACAGGGTGGAGACGATCTCGTTCTCGACGATCGGGCGCGCCTCGTTGTACGCCGCCCGAGACAGGGCGTCCCTCCTCAGCCGGGCGAGGGAGTCCACGCCGATGGTGATCGGCTCTCCCTTGACCAGGACGGTGAGGGGACGGATCTCGCACCGAGGACGGTCCACGAGGGAGCGGAGTTGGTCCACCATGCCCAAGGAGCCCTTGACGCACCAGGCGTCCTCGCTCCCTCGCACCGTGGAGGAGAAGTTCAGGACGTCGCTGGCGACCTGCCCCATCGAGCGCAGGGTGACCGACTCCTCTCCCAGAGAGGGCAGCACACGCTCGATATAGTCCATGAAGATCGACGAGGGGCCCAGGACGAGCACTCCACCGTTCGTGAACCGACGTCGATGGGTGTAGAGCAGGAAGGCGACCCGGTGCAGGCCGACGACGGTCTTCCCCGTCCCTGGACCGCCTGTGATCAGGGTGAAGCCCTGGTACGGCGCCCGGATGACCTCGTCCTGCTCCGCCTGGATGGTGGCGACGATGTCCTGCATCTTCGGTCCACGGGCACGCTCGAGGGCGCGCATGAGAGCCCCGTCCCCGATCACCGTCATGTCGTCGGGGATGTCCATGGGCATGAGCACGTCGTCCTCGATGCCGGTGACCCGGTCGTCGCGTGACGAGAGGACGCGGCGACGCAGGACTCCCATGGGCTGGACAGGGGTGGCCCGGTAGAACGGCTCGGCGGCTTGGGCGCGCCAATCGATGACGAGAGGCTCGTAGTCAGGGGTACGCACACCCAGGCGTCCGATGTAGTTCTTCTCCGCGTCGCGGAAGTCCAGCCGGCCGAAGACCAGGCCCTCGTGCTCCCCGTCGAGGACCGCCATGCGTCGTGCGGCCAGGAACGCGAAGGCGTCGCGCTCGAACAAAGCCGTGCCGTCCTCTTCCCGGAGCCACGAGTCTCGGTCAGACGAGTAGCGCGCCTTGGACTCCTGCGCGAGGTCTTTCGCCGAGGCCACCGCCCGACGCAAGTGGGTGATCACAAGGTCGACGTGGGCCTGTTCTACTTGGAGTTCTTTCTCCAAGGAAGACTGCGTAGGCAAGGGTCTCCTCTCCCGGAAAATAACAGCCTATAAGTTTACCCTAAACGAGCATGCGTGTGGGCCGCGACCACCGTCGGCGAGCCGACGGCCCACTATATGTTCCTACGCGCGCGAGTGGGAGGCCTCCCCGACCCCCGATTTGACAGGGGGTCCCGAAGAGGGCTAAGTTTATCTAGCCCGAGGGGGCGAGCACCGAGCAGAAATGCTAAAAGTGCTTGTCAGCAAGGGTTTCCAATCCAATGGAATATCACGAGAAGGAAACTTCCCTTGATAAACCTCAGAGAGGTCGGATCAAAAATCCGGATTTGACACGAGTCAAAAACCCCGGTAAAGTTGATCAAGTTGCCCCAAACGGGCAAGCGGAAGAGCGAGAAGCTAAAACCGCTTGTCAGAAGGGGTTTCCGATCCAGAGGAATATCGAGAGAAACAAAGATCTCTTGAAAAACCCGGAGAGGAAGGATCAAAAATCCGGATTTGACACGAGTCAAAAACCCCGGTAAAGTTGATCAAGTTGCCCCAAACGGGCAAGCGGAAGAGCGAGAAGCTAAAACCGCTTGTCAGAAGGGCAAACCAAGCTAGAAGAATAGCGAGAGAAACAAAGTTTCCTTGCTAGAAACTAGGGAGGATGGATCAAAAATCCGGATTTGACTGAGGTCAAAAACCCCGGTAAAGTTGATCAAGTTGCCCCAAGCGGCGGTGAGAGCCAAAGCGAAGGACGCACCTGAACCTTGAGAACTCAACAGCGTACTTTAAGTCAATGCCAAATAATGCACTATATGTACAAATACAGTGCCCCGATCTTGACTGATGAATCAGATCAAGAACGGTTCCTTTGATATATTGATATATCCAGCAAATAAGATATGTCAGGAATGTCAAACCCTAAGTTGACCTTCCACCGACTCGTCGGTGGAAGGATAAATTTTCAACGGAGAGTTTGATCCTGGCTCAGGACGAACGCTGGCGGCGTGCTTAACACATGCAAGTCGAACGGTAAGGGCTCTTCGGAGCCCCTAGAGTGGCGAACGGGTGAGTAACACGTGAGCAACCTACCCTTGACATCGGGATAACAGTTGGAAACAGCTGCTAATACCGGATATGACCTTCACAGACATCTGAGAAGGTGGAAAGCGTATACGGTCAAGGATGGGCTCGCGGCCTATCAGCTAGTTGGTGAGGTAACGGCTCACCAAGGCGTCGACGGGTAGCCGGCCTGAGAGGGCGACCGGCCACACTGGGACTGAGATACGGCCCAGACTCCTACGGGAGGCAGCAGTGGGGAATATTGCACAATGGGCGCAAGCCTGATGCAGCAACGCCGCGTGCGGGATGACGGCCTTCGGGTTGTAAACCGCTTT
>WQZD01000010.1 GCA_009780915.1 Propionibacteriaceae bacterium | reverse complement strand
TCAGAAATCTCCATGCGCCGACTCATCCACACCCTCACCACCGACACCACCCAGCCCGCCCAGCCGATCACCACACCACTCCCCATCGCCGCCTGAAACTACACCACATGACGGGACTTGACCTCATTCCACTCGGGCTAGTGTGCGGAGCTCCCATTATTGCCGTGTTGGTTGGAATGATATCTGGAATGTATCCCGCGACTCAGGCTGCACGACAATCACCGCTGGCCGCCCTTCGAATGGCCTGAGTGGGAATCTTCGTACTCGTGGGCGAAGGTTTCTGTACACGGCCTATTATCCGTCTCATGTGGTAATCACGGGTCAAGTCTGAATCCTGAATGGATGCTGTGGTGTGCTGGCCTGTCAATGCCTGGGGTGGTGTGCTAGATGGCTCCCAATCACTGTGGCATTCGATTAGGCATGTTGCTTGATTGGTGTGAGACCGCGCTTGTATCCGCCCGTGCCATGCACTGCCTGCGATACCATATCGGGGATGTAGGGGACTTTCTCGCACTCTAGTAGAGGGCCTGACATATAACCGCCTAGGGGTCCGCGGCTGCGAGAGTTGTCTTGGTGTCAACCTTGTCTCGCAAGAGGATGGATTTCACGCCCTAGGGCGGTAGACGCGCCAGCGAGGACCGGGCATGCCTCGGCGATCAGCGAGGCGGCGATGCTCGCCGTGTGCGAGCCGCTATCCTCGTCTGCGTGACTGATCGATACTCCACTGACGTCCTCGCCCCCGGGTGGAGGAAGGCCGGCAAGCCGGTCACCACAGAAATCCGCATCGAGGTCGGCATGGTGTTGGAAGACCCGGCCAGCGGCTTCTGCGGGGCGGTGACGATGTGGGAGAACGGGCTGGTGGTCCTGGAGGACCGCCACGGCAAGCGCCGCAGTTTCCCCCTCGGGCCTGGGTTCCTCCTGGACGGCAAGCCGGTCGACGCCAAGGTCCCGGCACGGGCTGTCCAGTCGCCGACGCACACCGCGTCCGGCTCCCTGCGCGCCGACCCGCACCCGGCCAAGACCGCCCGGGGGTCGCGGATCTGGGTCGAGGGGACCCACGACGCGGAACTGATCGAGAAGGTGTGGGGGGACGACCTGCGCTACCTCGGCGTCGTGGTCGAGCCGCTGGGCGGCGTCGACCACCTCGTCGAGAAGGTGGCCCAGTTCGACCCCGACCCGACGAGGCGGCTGGGAGTGCTCGTGGACCATCTGATCCATGGCACCAAGGAGACCCGTATCGTCACCGAGGTCATGGAAGGCCCCTCGGCTGATCACGTGCTGATCACGGGCCACCGGTACGTCGACATCTGGCAGGCGGTGCGTCCCTCCGCCCTGGGCCGCTCCGTCTGGCCCGAGGTGCCGCGCGGCACGGACTGGAAGCGTGGGATCTGCGCCGGTCTGGGGTGGGACTACCGTACGAAAGAGGACCTGGGCCGGGCCTGGCGGCGGATCCTGGCCTCCGTGAAGTCGTGGGAGGACCTCGACCGCCCCTTCGTCACGGAAGTGGAGCGCCTGATCGACTTCGTCCAACCCGACGATCTCTAGAGAGCTGGGGAAGAGACGGAACTTTAGCGAAATATTGGGAATTCTCGGCCATATGAGCTGAATATAGGGAAATATGTGACAAAATCAGTGAGTATACTATTTTAGTATGTTTCCGTTTTACGGCAGATATTTCTGCCTGGCGGTGTCGATGTGAAGATATTTCCCTAGGAAAGGGCAGGAGAGATGGACCCACGAGACAACCCATATTCCCCTGGAGCGGGACGCCGCCCAGTAGAACTGATCGGACGTGACGCCCAGATAGAGGCATGGGACGTCGCCCTCGATCGGATGCAGTCTGGTCGTGACGCTCAGTCCATGGTTCTCTATGGTCTGCGCGGGGTGGGCAAGACGGTTCTGCTGACCCAACTCGCCCTCATGGCTCAACGGCAGGGATGGGTCGTCGTCCAAGCCGAGGCGCGTCGCGGGGTGTCCATCCGCGAACCGATTGGCGAGTCTATGCACGGGTTGCTCCTCGACATCGCCCGTCCTGGCGTGGGCGCCCGGATCCTCAAGGCTGTGAAGACCGCTCTCAGCTTCAAGGCGTCCTACGACTCCACGGGGGTGTGGCATTTCGGTCTGGACCTGTCGGGAGTCGATGGAGGCGGTGCCGACACCGGCTCTTTGGAGACCGATCTGGGGCGGTTATTGATGGACCTCGCCCACGTCGGCCAGGAGAGGGGCACAGGAGTAGCTGTCTTGATCGACGAGTCGCAGGATATGTCGACCGAGGAACTCGCCACATTGTGCGCCCTCGTCCATGCCGCCAACCAGCGCCAGGAACCCCTCCTGGTCGCCTTGGCCGGGTTGCCCAACGTGCCTCGACAACTCTCTGAAGCGAAATCCTATGCTGAACGACTGTTCACTTTCCACGCTCTCGGCACGTTGACCACCACCCAAGCCCGTGAGGTCCTCACGGGACCCGCGTCCGCGTCGGGAGTCTCGTGGAGCGAGAAGGCGCTGTGTCGCGTCACTGATGCGGCGGGCGGGTATCCGTACTTCCTGCAGGAGTATGGGCAAGACTCGTGGAACGCTGCGCAGGCGTCGCCCATCAGCGACTCCGACGCCCGTGTGGGGATCGCACAGGGAACCCTGGCCCTCGACACGGGCTTCTTCCGCATCCGCTGGGATCGGGCGACCGTGGCCCAACGAGACTACCTGAGGGCCATGGCTGTCGATGGGGAAGGGCCCAGCTCCGCTGGCTGGATCGCGGAACGTTTGGGCAAGAAGGCCTCGACACTGGGTCCACTAAGGGCCACTCTCATTGCCAAGGGCATGATATACGCCCCACAACACGGCTGGGTCGCTTTCACCGTCCCGGCCATGGCGGCCTTCATCGACCGTCAGGACTGAAGCGCCCGCCTCAGCCAGGTGTGGCCGTGGAGGAGCGTACGACCATCTCGGGGAGGATCCTCTCGTGGCGGGGCGGAACGTGGGCGATCAGGTCCACGGCAGCCTCGACGGCGGCCTGGCCGAGCTGACGCCAGGGTCGCCGGATCGTGGTCAGCGGAGGGATCGAGCAGTCGACCCCCTCCCTGTCGTCGAAGCCGACGACCGACATGTCACGGGGGACCACCAGTCCCCGCTCGTGCAGGGCGCGCAGGACTCCGATGGCCATCCGGTCGTCAGCGGCGACGATGGCGGTCGGCGGGGTGCGCAGGGCCAAGAAGGACATCGCGGCTTGATAGCCCGACGCGGCGGACCAGTCCCCGACGGCTTCCCATTCGGCATGTCTGCGGGATTCGGGCAGAGCCTCACGCCAGGCGGCGGCACGGGCATGGGCGGCGAGGTCTCCGGCGGGGCCGCGGACATGGGCGATACGGGTGTGCCCCAGTCCTTTGAGCAGAGTCATGGCCGCGCGGACCCCCTCGGCGTGGTCGATGTCGACGCTCGACACGGCGTCAGGGACCAGGCCGGGTCCCATCAAGACGGTGGGGATCCCCGCGCAGGCGGACATGATGGCGTCCACCCCCGCTTGGGTCCGCGCCTGGGCGATGATCGCGTCGACGCCGTGGTCGATGACATGGGCCACGGCGGCGGCGGTCGCATCGGCCCCCTCGGTCGGCAGGAAGGCCAGCGAGACCCCGTGACCGCGCTCACGGGCCGTCTCTTCGATGGCGAGCAGGACGCCCGACGGGTCGGGGGAGGCCCCGCCCGGCACGAGCACCCCGATGACCCGGCTGGCGCCCGTCGCGAGAGCACGGGCCGCCAGGTTCGGGCGGTACCCCAACCCCGCCACGGCCGCGAGCACGCACCGTCTGGTCTCGTCGGACACGCTGGCGTGGTTGTTGAGCACCCGGGACACCGTCTGCTGGGAGACGTGGGCAGCCGCGGCGACGTCAGCCATCGTGGGAGGGGTACGTGAAATCTCCATAGTTCCAAGCATAAGACGTGAGGGGGCTGATTGTCTTGCTCGTGTGTGCGCTCACAAACATTAGCATCATCATTCTCGCAACATTGTGAAAATATCCGATTGATAAGGGAAAAGCCTTGATCTAACAAAAGTGTGAGCGCTAACATGAAATCCGCGGAGAGTTCGCAGCCACGGATTCGTCCCGTCGGCGTCGATGGTGGCGCCGGGTTTCTTGACACCGGCAGGGGTCAGGCCGAGGACGGCCGGCCCGGAGAGGAATCACATGAAGACACAGATGATCGCAGCGGGCCTGGCGGGCCTGTTGGCGTGCACGTTGGCGGGGTGCGCAGGCGGCGGGGCCGGCGGAGGCGCGAACCCGTCTACCCAGGTCGAGACCACCATCGGTGTGGCGATGCCCTCGCAGGCCTCGCAGCGGTGGATCGCCGACGGGAGCGCCGTCAAGGCGGGGCTGGAAGCCCTCGGGTACAAGGTGGACCTCCAGTTCGCCAACGACGACATTCCCACCCAGACCCAGCAGATCGACCAGATGATCACCAAGGGCGACAAGGTCCTCATCATCGCCTCCATCGACGGCACGGCGTTGACCAGCCAGTTGCAGGCAGCCGCCGACGCGGGGATCACGGTCATCGCGTACGACCGGCTGATCCGGGACTCTCCCCATGTGAACTTCTACGTCACCTTCGACAACTACAAGGTGGGCGTGGCCCAGGCCACCTCCCTCCTGTACGGGTTGGGGCTCACCGACGCGAAGGGCGTGCCCGTCGTCGACCCCCCGGCTGGACCGCTCGACATCGAACTGTTCGCCGGCTCGTCAGATGACAACAACGCGAGCTTCTTCTTCAATGGCGCGATGGACACGCTGAAGCCCTTCCTCGACTCCGGCGCCCTGCGGGTCGGATCGGGCCAGACCGCCTTCGCCCAGTGCGCCATCCTGAGGTGGGAACAGGCCACGGCCCAGACCCGCATGGAGAACATCCTGGCCTCGACCTATGGCGGGGACGGCACGGGGCTGGCGGGGGTCCTCTCGCCCTTCGACGGCATCAGCCGTGGCGTCATCACCGCCCTGCAAGGAGTGGGCCTGGGGCCGACCCTGGCCGAGGGGTTGCCGGTCGTCACCGGACAGGACGCCGAGATCGCCTCGGTGAAGCTGATCAACGACTCGGTGCAGTTCTCCACCATCTTCAAGGACACGCGCAAGCTCGCCGACCAGGCGGTCGTGGCCGCCTCGGCGTTCCTGCAGGGGAACAAGCCCGTCGCCAATGACACGACCACGTACGAGAACGGGGTGAAGACCGTCCCGGCGATGCTCCTCGGCGTGGACACCGTCAACAAGGACGACATCGCGTCGTTGCTGATCTCCTCCGGGTACTACACCCAAGCCCAGGTCGACGCCGGACAGTGATCCCACGCGGGGGAGGCGTCCACCCGCCTCCCCCGTCCCTCCCGCCTCATCGTCGCCGCTCCTCGTCGGCGCCCTCCCGCATGGAAGGAACTAGAGCCCATGACCGACACGATCTTGGAGATGGTCTCCATCGTCAAGACATTCCCCGGGGTCGTCGCCCTCGACGATGTGACGCTGACGGTCCGACGCGGTCAGATCCATGCGATATGCGGGGAGAACGGCGCCGGGAAATCCACCTTGATGAAGGTGCTGTCCGGCGTCTACCCCCACGGGACCTACTCCGGTCAGATCCTGTATGACGGACGAGAGGCCGTGTTCGGCTCCATCAACGACTCCGAGGCCCTCGGGATCGTCATCATCCACCAGGAACTGGCGCTGAGCCCGTACCTGTCCATCGCCGAGAACATCTTCCTCGGCAACGAGCGGCGCTCCCGGCTCGGCCTGATCGACTGGGGGAGGACCAACGCCGACGCGGCGGCGCTCATGGCCGCCGTGGGCCTGGACGAGAACCCGACGACCCCCGTCGGCGCCATCGGAGTGGGCAAGCAACAACTCGTCGAGATCGCCAAGGCGTTGTCCAAAGACGTCCGCCTCCTCATCCTCGACGAGCCCACGGCCGCCCTGAACGACACCGACTCCGAGCATCTCCTCGGCCTGCTGCGGTCGCTGAGGGACCAGGGCATCACCTGCATCATGATCTCCCACAAGCTCAACGAGTTGATCGAGATCGCGGACGCCATCACCGTCATCCGCGACGGGCGTACCATCGAATCCCTGGACGGGAGCGACGCCACCCAGGAGAGGCTGATCAAGGCCATGGTGGGCCGGGACCTGTCCCACCGCTACCCGGAGCGCGAGCGCGATGTGGGCCCCGAGGTCCTGCGTGTCGAGGACTGGACCGTGTGCCACCCCACCCAGCCCGGGCGTGTGATGATCCGCTCGGCCAGCTTCACCGTCCATGCCGGGGAGGTGGTCGGCATCGCCGGGCTGATGGGGGCGGGGCGCACCGAGTTGGCGATGAGCCTGTTCGGCATGTCGTACGGCGCGAACATCTCCGGACGGGTCTTCCTGCACGGCGGGCAGGTCCGCCTGAGCAGCGTGGCCGACGCCATCGACAACGGACTGGCCTACGTCAGCGAGGATCGCAAACGGTACGGCCTCAACCTCTTGACGGACGTCAAGACCAACATCACCGCCGCCGGGCTGAGGAAACTGACCGGACCGATGCTGGGATGGGTGGATGACAACGAGGAGATCCGCGTCGCCGAAGGCTACCGCTCGGCGCTCGCCATCAAGACCCCCACGGTTCTGGCCGGGGTCGCCAAACTCAGCGGCGGCAACCAGCAGAAGGTGGTCCTCGGCAAGTGGCTGTACACCGACCCCGACGTGCTCATCCTCGACGAGCCCACGCGGGGGATCGACGTCGGCGCCAAGTACGAGATCTACACCCTGATCAACGAGATGGTCGCCCAGGGCAAGGCGGTCGTCGTCATCTCGTCGGAACTGCCTGAAGTCATGGGCATCTCCGACCGCATCTACACCCTCAGCGCCGGCGTCATCACCGGCGAGGTGGACGCGAGGACCGCCACCGCCGAGACGCTGATGGAACTCATGACCAGAGAAAAGGACACCTTCGAATGAGCACTTCGGACACGCGCACGGCCATCCTCCACGCCCCCGACTCTCCACCCTCCAGCCCCGGCGCCCGCGCGAGCCTCCCCGGCGGTTTCGGGCGCTACCTGCTCGACAACGCCCGCAAGAACGGGATCCTGCTGGCGTTCGTCGTGGTGGTCGTCGTCTTCTCCATCTTGCAGCCGAAGTTCCTCAGCCCCGCCAACCTGACCAACCTGGTCCTGCAGTTCGCCTACGTCCTCATCCTGGCCCTGGGCATGTTGATGGTCATCGTCCTGGCGCAGATCGACTTGTCGGTGGGCTCCGTCGTGGCGCTGACCGGCGCGGTTGCGGCGGTCGTCGTCGTGCGGGGAGGAGCGCCGTGGTGGATGGGCGTGCTCGCGGCCATCGCGGTGGGCCTGGTGGTGGGCGCCTGGCAGGGATTCTGGGTGGCCGTCGTGGGCATCCCCGGCTTCATCGTCTCCCTCGGCGGCATGCTCGTCTTCCGTGGCCTGGCCCAGCTCATCTTGGACTACAAGTCCCTGTCGCCCTTCGGCGGGACCTACTACAACATCGCCAACGGGTTCATCAACGGTGTCCTGGGCGGGCCGGGGTACGACATCTTCACGCTGGTCGTCTTCGCCATCGCCGTCGTCGGGTACGCCGGGTCGCAGTGGCGTGCTCGGATGGGGCAGATCGCTTACCGCCAAGCCGTCGCCCCGACGCCGTTCTTCGTCGCCAAACTGGTCGTCGTCGCCGCCGTGGCCATGGCCTTCGCCTGGCGCATCAGCCACAACCGCGGCCTGCCGTTCATCCTCATCCTGCTCGCGGTGCTCATCATGGTCTATTCCATGGTCATGGGCAGGACGGCCTTCGGCCGCGACATCTACGCCATCGGCGGCAATCGTTGGGCCGCCGAACTGTCCGGGGTCAAGGTCAAATGGGTGACCTTCTGGACCTTCGTCAACATGGGGTTCTTGTCGGCCGTCGGCGGCGTTGTCTTCTCCGCCCGCATGAACGGCGCCCAGCCCGCGGCAGGCACCGGCTTCGAGTTGGACGCCATCGCGGCCTGTTTCATCGGCGGCGCCTCGACCACCGGCGGGATCGGACGGATCGCGGGCGCCGTGATCGGCGGGTTGATCATGGCGGTCATCTCGAACGGCATGCAACTGATGGGCGTCTCCCAGGGCGTGCAACCCGTGGTGAAGGGGTTGATCCTGACGGCGGCCGTGGCTTTCGACCTGTTCAACAAGCGCCGATCCGTGACGGCGGCCTGAGCGGTTCTGTGACGGTTGCCTGAGCGGCGCCCTCCCCGCGTGCGCCGCGCCCGTGGCACGCCGGGCCTCGTCCGACCTGGCTGTCCGACCTGGCCGTGACGAACCGACGGCACGCTAGAGTGGGTCGCATGGGACAAGGAGCGCACATGACCACCGATCTTCCCCTGTTCGAGCAGGGTCGACACCTACTGTCCGTTTCTCAATTCGATCGTGAGAACCTGCGGACCCTGTTCGACCTGGCCGACGCCGTCGATCCCATCGCCAAGAGGGAAGCGGTGTGCACCGTGCTGGACGGGGCCATGCTGTGCTCCCTCTTCTTCGAGCCCAGCACACGCACGCGCCTGAGCTTCGAGTCCGCCTTCCAGCGCCTCGGGGGCGAAGTGACGACCACGACGGGGTTCACCTTCTCGTCCATGGCGAAAGGGGAGTCGATCGCCGACACCTCGCGCGTGGTGTCGGGATACTCGGATGTGCTGGTGGTGCGTCATCCCGACGAGGGCTCGGTGGCGAGATTCGCCGCGGCCGCGATGGTGCCCGTGATCAACGCGGGGGACGGCGCGGGGGAGCATCCCTCGCAGGCGCTGCTCGACGTGTACACCTTGGGCAAAGAACTGGCCGCGCGCGGCAAAGAGGTCGACGGATGTCGGATCGCCATCCTCGGCGACCTCAAGTACGGGCGCACAGTCCACTCCCTGATGAAGCTCATGAGCCTGCACGACGACGTGACCTTCACCCTGTTCTCCCCGCCCGGCCTGCGCTTGCCGCTGGAAGTCGAACAGTACGTGACCGCGCGGCGCCACACGGTGCAGGTCATGGACACGGTCGTGGACGCCGTCCGCGGCGCCGACGTGATCTACGCCACCCGTGTGCAGCGCGAGCGCATGACCGATGAGATGTCCCAGGCCGACGCCCGCGGCGACCTGCTCAACTGGTCCATGCTCGCCGAGGCCGACAATCTCGGCGCGATCTTGATGCACCCCCTTCCCCGTGACTCCCGTCCCGACGCGTACGACCTGTCCGGCGACGTGGACGACCTCCCGGGTCTGGCGATCTTCCATCAGACCGACAACGGCGTCAACGTCCGCATGGCGATCTTCCTGACGGCCTTGGGCGTGTCCCTCGAAGCCGTCCGCCTGACGAGCAAGCAACGTCCCTGGAAAGCGACCCTGCGCCCCTGAGGCCCGTCCGGCCCAGATGGGGGACCTCTCAGGGGTGCGGAGTGTGGCACGTGCGGTCGGCGTCGCCTAGGATCGGTGACGTGGACCCGACACCCCCTGACACGATGACCGGACTGACCAGTGGCGAGGTGGCCGTGCGCGTCGAGCAGGGCCGGACCAACGCCGTCGTCTCCGTGACCTCGCGCTCCTTGTCCCAGATCGTCAAAGCCAACGTCTTCACCCGGTTCAACGCTCTGCTCGGCGCCCTGTTCGTGCTGGTGCTGCTCACCGGGTCGTACATCGACGGGCTCTTCGGGCTCGCCCTGATCGCCAACTCCGTGCTGGGCATCGGGCAGGAGTGGTACGCCAAGCACAAGCTCGACTCTCTGGCCGTCCTGCACACACCCAGGGCCACCGTCATCCGAGACGGCGACCGGATCACCATCGACGTGGGCGCCGTCGTCCAGGACGATCTGGTGTGCCTGCGCCCGGGCGACCAGGTCCCCGCCGACGGGCCCCTGGTGAGCGCGGACAACCTGGAGGTGGACGAGTCGAATCTGACCGGCGAGTCCGACGCGGTCGACAAGGCCGTGGCCGACGAGGTCTTCTCCGGCACGGCGGTCGTCGCCGGGACGGGGGTGTTCAGGGCCGCGGTCGTGGGGGAGGAGGCCACCGCCCAGAAGCTCTCCCGTCAGGCCAAGGTCTTCACCCGGGCGTACTCGGAGGTGCAGGCCTCCACCAACCGTCTGCTGCGCTGGATCACCTGGGTGGTGGTGGTCATGTTCCCGGTCGCCCTCGTCGCCCAATGGCGGGGTCTGCCCGACGGCAGTTGGGCCCAGGTGGTCGCCGACTGGCGCACGATCGTCTTGAGGTCGGCCGGAGGGCTGGTGGCCCTGGTCCCGGAGGGCTTGGTGCTGCTGACCACGCTGGCCTTCCTCCTCGCGGCCCTCCAACTGACCCGCCAGCAGGCCCTCGTCCAGGAGCTTCCGGCCATCGAGGGGCTGGCGCGCGTGGACGTCATCTGCGTGGACAAGACCGGAACCCTGACCCAGGGCGAGATCGTCTACGACCGCTGCCAGGTGCTCGACGGCCATGGGGAAGCCGAGGCGTTGGACGCTCTGGGCGCCTTCGCCCACGACCCCGTGCCCAACGCGACCGCGCTGGCCATCGCCACGCGCGTTCCGCCGTCCGCGCACGAGGTCGTCGCGCGGGTCCCCTTCTCCTCCGCCCGCAAGTTCTCGGGCGCCACTCTCGACGACGGGCAGGGATGGATCTTCGGCGCCCCCGAGATCGTGGCCCCCCACGACGAGGCCCTGCGAGCCGAGGTGGCCCCCCTGGCCGCCGACGGGGTGCGCGTCGTGGTCCTCGCCAAAGTCGACGCCCTCCAGGACTGGGGGCAGGTGACACCGGTCGCCATCGTCCAGTTGAACGAGGCTGTGCGTCCCGACGCGGCCGAGACCCTGGCCTACTTCGCCAGCCAGGACGTCACGGTGAAAGTCATCTCCGGCGACAACCCCGTCACGGTGGCCGCCGTGGCGCGTCGAGTCGGACTGGCGGTCGAGGGCGACCAAGGGCCTCACGGATCGGACTCGTCGTCAGCGGTGGTGGACGCCCGTGCCCTCCCCGACAGCGTCGAGGAACTGGCCGAGATCGTCGAGGGCATCACCGTCTTCGGGCGTGTCACGCCCGAGAAGAAGAGGCTCATCGTCAACGCCCTGAAGTCGAGGGGGCATACCGTGGCCATGACCGGCGATGGGGTCAACGACGTGCTGGCGCTCAAAGACGCCGACATCGGCATCGCCATGGGCAACGGGGCGCCAGCCACCAAAGCGGTCGCGCAGATCGTCCTGCTCGACTCGTGTTTCTCCCACATGCCCATGGTCTTGGCCGAGGGGCGTCGCCTCATCGGCAACGTCGAGCGGGTGGCCTCGTTGTTCGTCTCGAAGAACGTCATGGCTGCCTGCCTGCTGATCTCGACGGCGATCCTGGGGGTCGCCTTCCCCTTCTTGCCCAGGCATCTGACCTTGTACTCCGTGCTGACCATCGGCATCCCCGCCGCCATCTTGGCCTTGGGCCCCAACAAGCGGAAGTACGTGCCCGGGTTCCTCTTCCGGGTCTTGTCCCTCTCCATCCCCGCAGGCGTCGCGGCGGGGATGGCCGCCTTCG
Source organism: Propionibacteriaceae bacterium (assembly GCA_009780915.1). GTDB lineage: Bacteria > Actinomycetota > Actinomycetes > Propionibacteriales > Propionibacteriaceae > WQYJ01. Next base: position 74,999 of record WQZD01000010.1, on the reverse strand, counting down.
TGGCCTTCGCCTTCTTGCGAGGGACCCCGGCCCAAGCCAGCACCCTCGCTCTGGTCGTGCTGTTCGTCGTGAACTTCTGGCTCCTCGGCGTGCTGGCCCGTCCCTGGCTGTGGTGGAAGGTGGCGACGATCGTGGCCATGGTGGGTGTGGCCTTCTGCGCGTTCTTCTTCCAGCCGGCCCGCGTCTTCTTCGACCTCAGCCTTCCCGTGGGCCAGTGGCCGCTCGCCCTGATCATCGGCGGGTGCGGCGCCCTCGTGGTGGAGGTCGCCCACCAAGTCAGGCGCGCCTACAGTCTGCGCTCGCCCGTGCGCCAGCATGACGCGGAACTGGCATCGGTCGCGGACCATGGCGGCACGCCGTCGATCAGCACCCCCTGAGCCCGGTGTCGGGTCGGGGCCGGGCTGCGAGTTCCTGGTAGGCCAGGGCGATGCCCGTCACCGCCGTGTGCTGGTCCCAGGGCCATTCCAGGTCATTCGACCCGAAGACCGCGTCCACCGGTATGCCCTGGGCGTACGCCCATTCGCTCTGATCCCAGATCGCCGCCAAGCCGGCGCGGAAATGGGCCACGTCGTAGAAGTCCAGGGCCGGTCCGTGGCCGGGGATCACGATCGTGTCCTCTTTCAGGAGGACGTGGAGGGCGTCGAGGGATTTCACCCAGCCGGACAGGCTGGAGGTCTCGTCGAACTGAGGCGGGCCCGTCTCGACCAAGTCCCCGACGATGATCGTGGACAACTGAGGGGATGCGATGATCAGGTCCGAACGCGTGTGGCCCGGGCCGAAATGGGCGATCTCGACGCTCGTGCGGCCGAGGTCCCGGATGGCGATCAGCGACATCGCCGTGGCCGGGCGTGCCAGGGCGGCCATGTCGACGCCGTGGCCCTTCGCCCAGGCGAGGTTCTCCTCGCACCGCAGGTCGCCGATCAGGTTCTCGTGCCCGATGGTGTCGAGGTCCTGGAAGGCGGCGAGGCCGAAAGCGTGGTCCCAATGGCCATGGGTGACCACGACAGTCTCCAAGGGCTTGTCGGTGAGGGCGGACACCGCCTCGCGGATCTGGGCGCCCAGGGCGGGACTCGACCCCGTGTCCGCGAGCAGACACCGGTCCTGGCCGACGAGAACGGTGACGGTGACGTCGCCCTCGTCGAGCGATGCGACGAAGACGTGGGGGCGTAGCTGCCGAAATTCCATGGGTCCAGGGTATCGAAGGCGCCGCCGATCCATCATGTCATTCACCCGCAGTTCTGTGCGCTCGGCTCGGGTCTGGGTACGGTAAACTGGCACTCAAGGATTGGGAGTGCTAGACCCTGATGGACAGGCCAGGAGGTGAGGGATGCTCGACGAGCGCAAGCTAGCCGTGCTGCGGGCCATTGTTACCGACTATGTCCGTTCACGGGAGCCGGTGGGGTCTCGCGCCATCGTCGAACGCCACCACTTGGACGTCAGTTCCGCGACGGTGCGCAACGACATGGCCGCTCTGGAGGACGAGGGGTACATCACCCAGCCCCACACGTCGGCGGGGCGAATCCCCACTGACAAGGGATACCGCTTCTTCGTCGACCGCCTCGCGGGCATGAAGCCGCTGACCGCCGTGGAGAAGAGGGCCATCACCGCGTTCCTGTCGGGAGCCGTGGACCTCGACGACATCGTCACCAGGACGGTGAGGCTCCTGGCCCAGGTCACCTCGCAGGTGGCCATCATGCAGTATCCGACCATGGGCGCCTCCGTGGTGCGTCGGGTGGACATCGTGTCCCTGCACGACTCGCGAGGCCTGCTGATCGTCGTCAACTCCGCCGGCAAGGTCGCTCAACGATCGGTCGATCTGGGATCGAGCGACCCCATCGCCCTCGATCTTCTGCGCGACCGCCTCAACCAGGCCTTGGCCGGGCTCGGGCCGCGACGCGCCGCCGAAGTCCTCGCCGAATTCGCGTCCACCGTGCCGCTGGAGTCCCGAGGGGTGGCCGTGGGGATCGTGGCCGGCATCCTCGACATCCTGGCCACGGACCAGCCGACGAAGATCGTCGTGGCGGGCATCAACAACCTCACACAGTTCTCAGACGAGTTCGAGACGACCATCCGTCCCGTCCTGGACACGCTGGAAGAGCAGGTGGTCCTGCTGAAACTCCTGGGCGAGGCGTCCACGGACGTCATGGTGCGCATCGGCCAAGAGAACATGCACGCGAACTTGTCGTCCGCCTCGGTGGTCGCCACCGGGTACGGCGTGGACGACGCATGGGCCGGCTTGGGGGTGGTCGGTCCCACACGTATGGATTACCCCTCGACGATGGCCTCCGTACGGGCCGTCGCGCGCTATGTGAGCCGGATTCTGGCTGAAGGATAATATGACAACTGATTACTATTCTGTTCTTGGCGTGCCTCGGGACGCTTCCGAAGAAGAGATCAAGAAGGCTTATCGCAAACTCGCCATGAAGTACCACCCCGATGTGGCGAGCGAGGCGGCGTCGGCGGAGAAGTTCAAGCAGATCGGCGAGGCGTACGAGGTCCTGTCCGATCCCCAGAAGCGCAGCCTCTACGATCGGGGCGGCGACCCCATGTCGGGCGGGATGCCCGGCTTCTCCGGCTTCGGCGGACAAGGCTTCGATTTCACCACCATCGTGGACGCCATGTTCGGCGGCGCCATGGGGTCGAGAGGGCCCCGGTCGCGAGTGGCGCGAGGCCAGGACCGCCTGGAGAGGCTCACGCTGTCGTTGGTGGAGGCGGCCTTCGGGGCGACCCGTTCCGTGTCGATCGACGCGGTCGTCCTCTGCGAGTCCTGCCGTGGGTCGGGCGCCGCCGACGACACCAAGCCCGTGACCTGCCGCGCCTGCCAGGGCCGTGGCGAAGTCACGCAGGTGCAGCGCTCCTTCATCGGCGACATCCGTACCTCCTCGCCCTGCGGTCAGTGCCGGGGGTACGGGACGATCATCGAGCACCCCTGCGCCGACTGCTACGGCGAGGGCCGGGTCCGCTCCAAGCGCAAGGTCTCGGTCAAGGTGCCCGCCGGTGTCACCACGGGCAACCGCATCCGTCTGGAGTCGCAGGGCGACGCGGGGACCGGCGGAGGGCCGGCCGGCGACCTGTTCGTCGAGATCGCCGTGGCGGAGCACCCGGTGTTCACTCGCCACGGCGACGATCTGGAGACGACCCTGGAGGTGCCGATGACGGCTGCGGCCCTGGGCGCCGACCTCATCGTCGCCACACTGGACGCCGAGAAAGAGGACAGGGACGACGCCGAGTCCGAGGTGACCATCGCCTTGTCGGCGGGGACCCAGACCGGCAGCCGAGTCGTGGTCAAGGGCCTGGGCGTGCCAAAGCTGCGCGGGCGTGGACGCGGCGACATGGTGATCACGGTCTTCGTGACCACCCCATCGGTCCTCGACGACGCCCAACGCGATCTGTTGGCGGGCCTGGCCAAGGTCCGCGGGGAAGACGGCCCGATCACCCCGACCGTGTTCTCCAGTTCCGCGATCCGCACCACCGTCCACGGTGAAGACGGCAAGGCGCACACCGGTTTCTTCGGCAAGATCAAAGAAGCCTTCTCGTGAGCGACGGCTTCTTCGTCTGTGACCTCGACCCGTCGGTCTGTCCGGGGGACGTCGTGGCGGTCACCGGCCCGGAGGCCCATCACGCGGCGGTCGTGCGACGCATGGCGGTCGGGGAGACGGTCACGATCACCGATGGTGGCGGACGAGGCGTGATCGGGCGCGTGGCGAGCGTGTCGAAGACCAGGATCGAGGTGGAGGTCGACTCCGTGCTGGCGACGCCGCCCCCTGGCCTGCACGTGACCGTGGCCCAGGCGTTGCCCAAGGCCGACCGGGCCGAACTGGCCGTCGACCTCATGACCGAGGCGGGCGTGGACCAGATACGCCCCTGGGCGGCGGCCCGCAGCCAGGTGCGATGGACCGGCGAGCGGGGCGACAAGGCCCGATCCAAGTGGTGGAACGCGGCTCGCGAGGCGTCCAAGCAGTCGCGCCGGTTGAGGTTCCCCGTGATCGGTGAGTGCGCCACCCTCCCCGAGGTGGCCGGGCTGGTGGCCGACGCCGATTGCGCGATCATCATGCACGAGAAGGCGACCCGCCCGATCAGCGAGTGCCTGGTGCCGAGCACGGGCACGGTCGTGATCGTGATCGGCCCCGAGGGCGGGTTGACCGACGAAGAGGTCCGCGTGCTCGAAGAGGCCTCCGGCGTCACGTACCTCATGGGCGCCACGGTGCTGCGCACCTCGACGGCCGGAGCCGTGGCCGTCACGCAGGTGCGACTGTTGGCCGAGGTGGGCCAGGCCCGTACCGCCCCGTCCCCCCAGACTCGACCCACCCCCCACGACGACGCGCCGCCCATCGGCGCACAAGGAGGACGATGACCTCGCCCGATCGCAAGCAGGAGACCTTCTCGTTCACCCCAGGGGCCTCCCTGCCCAATGGGCTGGGGCGCTCCGGGGTGATCCACACCCCCCACGGCGACATCCGTACCCCCGCGTTCATCGTGGTGGGCACCCAGGCCACCGTGAAAGCCGTCTTGCCGCGCGACGTGGCCGAGCTGGGGGCGCAGGCCGTGCTGGCCAACGCGTACCACCTCTATCTGCAGCCCGGCGCGGACCTGGTCGACGAGGCCGGTGGCGTGGGCGCCTTCATGGGCTGGCAGGGGCCGACCTTCACCGACTCGGGCGGCTTCCAGGTGCTCAGCCAAGGGGCGGGCTTCAAGAAGGTGCTGGCCATGTCCACGGCTGGGCTGGCCAGCGACGACGTGATCGCCAAGGGCAAGGACCGCCTGGCGCTGGTCGACGACGACGGGGTGAACTTCCGGTCGTACCGGGACGGCTCCAAGCATCGCTTCACCCCCGAGGTGTCGATGCGGATCCAGCACCAACTGGGCGCGGACATCATGTTCGCCTTCGACGAGTGCACGACCCTGATGAACACGCGCGGGTACCAGGAGGCGTCCTTGGACCGTACGTACGCCTGGGCGCTGCGCTGCCTGAGGGAGCACCGGCGCCTGACCGAGGAGAGGGCCGACAAGCCGTACCAGGGGTTGTTCGGCGTGGTGCAGGGCGCCCAGTTCGAGGACTTACGGCGCAAGGCCGCACGCGACCTGGCCGAGGCCGAGGTGGACGGACAGGTCTACGACGGTTTCGGGATCGGAGGCGCCCTGGAGAAGGAGAACCTGGGCACCATCTGCCGCTGGGTCAACGAGGAACTCCCTGACGACAAGCCGCGACACCTGCTCGGCATCTCGGAGCCGGAGGACCTCTTCGCCGCGATCGAGACCGGGGCGGACACCTTCGACTGCGTGAACCCCTCACGCACGGCGCGCAACGGGCGCGTCTACACCGCCGACGGGTGCTACAACGTGGACACCCTGCCAAGCAAGAGAAATTTCTCAGCGCTGGAGCCCGGGTGCGACTGCTACACCTGCACGCATCACACGCGGGCCTACCTCCATCACCTGACGCGGGCCAACGAGTTGCTGCTCTACACGCTCATGACGATCCACAACGAGCGCTTCCATGTGCGCCTGGTGGACGACATCCGCCACTCGATCGAGACCGGAGACTTCGACAGCTTCCGCGACGACTTCCTCGGCCGGTACCGACGCACTAAGAAGTGATCACCGCGGCCGGTTCGCCACCTCGGCGAAGGCGGCCAGTCGGGGCAGCAGCATGCGGTTGAGGTCCTCCTCGGTGTGGATGCGCTCCGTCCAGATCGCGGCCTCGACTCCCAGGATGGACGCCGGGTCGATCGGCAGCGTCTTCTCGGGGACCCACGTCCGCACCTTCTCGACGGGCAAGTGGCCGGCCCAGTCTTGGCCGAGGGTGTCGTCGGGGGAGTGCTTCATGTCGAAATAGACGTGCGAGGCGGGGGACAAGATGACCTGCGCTCCGTCACGGATCTGTGCCAGCAGGTCGTCCAGGGCGTGGGGGATGTGGTCCAGTCCCGTGCGCCAGTACTGCAGGATGAGGGACGGCCCCACCTCGGCCGACGCCGCCTCCTGCCACGCGATCGGATGTTTTCCGCTGTCAGCCAGGATGTCGCAAGCCGATCTCACCAATCGCGCGTAGTCGTCCAGCTCCAGCAGGGGGCACTCGTCGGCGCCGATGTGGACCCACGGCCCCGGTGTCATCGCGGCGACCTGCGTCAGCACATCGCGCACGAAGGTCTCGGTTCCCGGCAGGTCGGGATGCAGGTGGGAGAACCCCACGTCGATCCCGTCGAAGGTGGCGGGGGCCTCGTGGCCGGGGTTCAACTCGGGGCAGGCGTGCAGCGCGGCGTGGGTGTGCCCGGGCAGATCGATCTCGGGGACCACGACCACGGATCGGGACCAGGCGTAGTCGACCAGGTCGCAGTACTCGTCCACGGAGAGGAAGCCCCCGTGCCCGCCGGCCACGGCGCTCGATCCCGACCGCGCCGTCAACTCCGGCCGCGAGGGGATCTCCAGGCGCCACCCCTGGTCGTCGCTCAGGTGCAGGTGCAGCCGGTTGAGGTCGAACTCGGCCAGCCGGTCCACCACGCGGCGAAGCACCGCCGGAGGAAAGAAGCTGCGGGCGATGTCCAGGGACAAGCCCCTCCATTCATACCGTTCCATGCGTGGTGATCGCCTTTCATTCGGTGGTCAGTGCCCCGAAGGGCTCTCGTCCCCCTCGTCCCATGCTCGCAGAGACGCCCGTGCGGGGGCAAAACCTGGCGACAGACTGCTCATTTTCGGCACGTCTGCAACTGACATCACATCGACGTCTATAGTGGTGGTTTGTCAGGTCTTGCTTCATGCCTGATGCTCATTGATGAGCCACGAGGGAGGATACTATGAGCACTCGCCCCACCGTATTGCGGAGATGGGCTTTCCAGGCGACCCCCGTGGAGATTGGGGGTACGGCGCTCGCAGGTCTCATGGGGATCGCGTTGTGGGAAATCCTGCCACCGACACTCCTCTTCCTCTCGTCCGGGGTGATAGCGGCGGTTGTCGCCGTGGTGTGCGCATTCCTCTGTTCTGGGTGGACGCACAGACGCACACCCGAATGGAAGGCGTATCGAAGGAGCGACGATTATCAACGCCAAGGCGCCCGTTGGCTGGTGGCCTGCGAAGGGGTGGCAGCGAGCGCCAGTATCGCACTTCTGTCAGGGATGACATGGCTCTTCTCGTGGCTTGGCCTCGTTCCCCATCCCTTGTCGTGGGACAGTGTGAGGAATGGGAGCCTGGTGGTGACTGTGGTGGTTCTTGCGCTAGAAGTCTTCGGCGTCATCGTGCCCGTCCAGGGACTTGGACATCTCATGGCACGATGGTCGTGGCAGGAGGTCACATACTACTTGCGCATGCCTGGGTTGAGGGCTGTGGGCATCTATCTGCTTCTCACGGTGTTCTTCATGGTGGCGGCGCAGTTCATCCCACGATTCATCGATCAGCCACAACAGCCAACTCATGTATGGAATGTATCCTCAGCAGTCCTTCTCGTGCTCGTGGGCGCGGTGGGGCTGTTGTTCCGTGGTGAGAGGAGTCCCTGGCTGACAGCGGCCCGCGGGCTGTATGGCTGGTACGACCCTAAGCGAGATTCACCGGCGCATATCCTCAAGCCCGAGCGTGGGCCCGATCCATTTCAACGGAACTACTACGCCATCGGCGTGGGGGACAACCGCCAGGGAGAAGCCACTCCCAGGCGATGGACGGTGGGGGACTTGCTCACATGGGATCCACGCCAGGGCGGACCGCGGGTGATCCTGGTGTCCGGCGGTGCAGGAATGGGCAAGACTCGGTTGGCTGACGAAATTGAGAAGGCACTAGTGAGGAATAAGATTGGGTACCTGCGCCTGAAAGGGGTGCGGGATCATCAATCCAACGGCCCAAGTCACAACGACCGCTATTCCTTGGCGAGTCCCCTCGTTGATGACACGGGCCAGACTGCCGTCCAGGTGGCGATTGATTTCTGGCGACGACGACCGTGTGTGATTTTCGTGGATCACGTTCTGGCCCGACCACAAGAGGACATTCGGAAGAACCTTCGGGATGCCATCGAGCACGCCAGTGACACCGCTGGGGCGTACCCCATCACACTCCTTCTGGTTGACCGATCGGCTGACGGAATGGCGAACCTCGCTCAAGTGCTGGCTAAAGAGGAAGGATGCGGGAAGGGGGATATCTGGCATGTGGACCTCCAACGAAGTCACGGTCTCACTGCTGCCGAGGTTTCAGACCTCTATACGGCGGCCTACGAGTTCTATGCCAAACAGGTGTCTCTTGCGAAACATTCACGGTCAGGGGATCATCTGATTGGAGTCCGCAAGTACCTGCGGCAGGTGAGGAATGAGCAGGACATGGCACGTCCTATCGACATGAATGTCAGGGCTCTGGCGGCGGTTCTGAACCGCAAATATGGGGTTGAGGTCACATCCAAAAGCTTGCTGAAGATCGATGACGTCTTCGAGACATTGCTCCACCATGAACGCCGTCACTGGAATAACGCAGTCGACTTCATGTGCAGACTGTTCCCACAGGCGAATGCGGAGTTAACAAGCCCGGATAGTGACCTGTTCATTCAGACTCGTATCGCCCGATTCATGACCCTGAGGGCTCTTGCTTTCCAAGAGGGTGCAAGCGATGATGATGCTCCGATTCCACAATGGGGCATCGAGTGGATTGTCTCCTGTGTCGATCCAGGCTTCGTGTATTCGGTGGATCAATGGAAGCAGGCGCTCCACTGGTTGTATCCAAGCGATAGTGAGGGAGGCATTGGGAGCCTCTGGCCGGAGGAGTTGGCTGACTATCTCATTGATCAACAGTTCTCCATTTCTCCGATGGTACGAGACGGCTCGGAGGACGAGTTCATGGAAAGAGTTCTCACCACCGTCCCCGATCTTCAGACAGCCCTGAGGATCGCGATCAGGCTCGTTCGACGTGCGTTGGCGAAGAAGGCCCACGTGACTCTGGTGGACGCGTGGGACACCTGGCTGTCGACTGGGATGAGGAACCTGACGATATCTGCCGAGGAGGCGGAAGACGCATGGGGAACAATGGCGGCAAGTGGACGCCCGGGCGTGCTTTCTCGGGTTTTGGCGGTGCTTGCAGAGAAGTGGTCACACACAGGCGAGATTCCCGACGGTCACACCTGGGGAGGGATCCGGGGTTGGGTTCCTGGGAGGGCTATCTCGTGGATCGAGGATGTAGGTGTGGGGGAAGGTCGACACTCTCCTTACGAGCGGCTGGGGGATCAGACGGCAGTGGACAGCTTCTTCTCCGTCAGCAGGGAAGGCGAGGAGGTCCGCTTTGGACCCTGGCGATGGACGGTCATCCATCAAGCCCATGACGAGGCGCTCTTGTTGTCAACATACATCGTGGGATGGGGTTCCTATCACTCATGCCTGGACCAAGTGACATGGGAGCAGTCCAGCATCCGGGCGGAGCTCAACCAATTCTTCGAGAACTCAGAAGAATTCCAGGCAGTCGCATCATGTGTGCTCACCGACGTTGCGCGTGCCACTCGGAGGGAGTGGGAGTGCGTCGACGGCTTGAAGGGCCATCTTGTTCTGCCTCAATGCGACGGGACTGACGGGGCTCTGTATCTCTTGGATGACACCGAATTGTGTGATTGGGTCTATCGAGTCCCCATAGATTCAGTCGATCCAAGTGTGCGGCACAGGGCTCAAGCGTGCGCCATGGGGGAGACTAGCCCGGCGCCGTGGTGGCTGCGGTCGCCGGGGGGTCTCCCTGTCTACGCTGGCGGCGTCGACACGGACGGGAATCGCCGCAGCAACGCTGTGGTTGCTCGTCTGGGTGTGCGTCCCGCTTTGTGGGTGAGGGTGAATCCGTCATCTGACATCGATGAATCTCAATCTCGGAGTGTGGGCTCGTCGGAACACGGTGACTTCCCCGTCATTGTGATGCCCATGGATGATATCGAGCAGAGCTGGACGGACATGACTGACATGGACCGCTCACCGGAGGCTGATGCGATTCGCAGGCGCTTGGCGAGCAGGGCGCATGACGAACGGTGATGTCAGCCACCAGTCATGTTTTCTGGCACACTATCGGCATGAATCAAGCTCACATGCGCCGCCCCCAATCTGATGGCGCGGCGGATATGGCAGTCATCGCTCGCGCGAAGGAACTCCTCGAGGTGATCGTGGACGCGACAGATCGGGCTCCGAAGAAGTTCCGCTTCACCTTCTCGTCGAGGCTGCAGAATCTGGCGTTGGACATCACGGAGTGCGTCTTCCGCGCTAATGAGGTGTACGTGCGGCATGCGACGGACATTGTCCGGTATGAGGAACGGCGCAGTCTTCAGAATCGGGCCTTGACCTCGGTGAAATTGCTCAGTTTCATCGGCGCCCTCCTTTTTGAACGGAATGGACTCCGTGCGAGTGAATATGAAAGAATACTTCAGTTGGCATCCGCATGCCAACGTCTGCTGGGCGGCTGGATCGCCAGTGATGCCCGGCGTTGGTCTGATGGGGAGGGTGCGCGGCATGGTGCGTAATGTCATGGTGCGGTCAGGCCAAGGGTTTCGGTTGATGGCGCCGTGGTGGCTGCGGTCGCCGGGGAGTCTCCCTGTCAACGCTGGCAACGTCAACACGGACGGGAATCACAACAACAACGCTGTGGTTGCTCGTCTGGGTGTGCGTCCCGCCTTGCCTTGCTGCCCGAAACGAGTCCCCAGGAGGGGCCGTCTGCGTATAAGGCAAAGGAACCGAATTCCTGTTCGGGCCTCCGCTCGGACGAACACATGCTGGTGGTGGGGTGGACGCGCAGACAGCGGCTCGCTTCATCTGGTTTTCATCCCTTCGGGAGGCGGCGTCGTGCCGCCTCCCCCACCAGTGAAACAGTGGCGAGGACGTGGTGGGTGGTGACAGAGAGCCCTGTATATGAATCTGTCTATGATTTTCAGAATCTGTACCACGCTCACATGCGAGCTCGACGAGGCAAAAGGCATTCGCGGGATGTTGTGCGGTTCGAGATGAATCTGGCGGACAATCTCGTCGCGCTACAAGAAGAATTGAAAACCAGCGTCTACATGCCGACCACATACAGAGTTTTCGAGGTCTTTGAACCTAAACGGCGTCTCATTTCGGCGCCTGCTTACCGAGACAGGGTTGTGCAGCACAGCCTTTGTGACAATCTACTGGGGCCTGTCGTCGACAGGCATCTCGTCTATGACAATGCCGCGTGCCGTCTGGGCAAGGGCACCCACTTCGCCATGGGGCGACTCACGCGCTTCATGGCCGAGACGTATCGGGCCACTGGTTCCGTGGGTTATGCGCTGAAAGTGGACGTCCGTCATTACTTCGACAATGTCCGGCATGATGTCTTGCTGAAACAGGTGGAGCGGATCTTTCCAGAGGTTGAGGTGGTGGACTTGCTTCGAGTGATCATGGAGTCGTACCACAGTCAACCGGGGATGGGGCTTCCCCTGGGCAATCAGACGAGTCAATGGCTGGCGCTTCTCTATCTGGATCCTATTGATCGGCTAGTCAAAGAAGGTTTGCGACTGCGTGGTTACACTCGGTACATGGACGATATGGTCGTTGTTCATGAGTCCCGCGACATGCTCCGTGACTGTCTGCGGCAGATGCGTGCCGTGGCCAAGTGTCTGGGACTTGACTTCAACTCCAAGACTCAGATCACCTCGCTGAGCCAAGGGGTCACGTATCTGGGCTTCCATTTTCATCAGACTCCGCAGGGGAAGGTTGTTCGTCGGCTTGCGAGCGGTAAGAAACCCGGTTTGAAGCGTGGCATGGCAGGGATGGTTCGCAGGCACAATCGCGGAGAACTCACTGCTTCTGACGTGGGGCAGAGGGTAAGCGCGCACTTCGCACACCTCAAGCACGGCCACACGTATGGTTTGAGGTCTCAGCTCTGCGATTCGCTGCGATGCGAACGCGCATCTGCGGGTGACGATGCCCAGTGATCACGCCACAGGGGTGGTGTCGGTCCATTCGTGGCGCTTCAGCCAGGGGATGACGCGCAAGGTGATGGGCAGCAGGACGGCTTCGAGGCCGACTTTGTACACGTACCCCACCCCGATGTAGTTGCCGAGGGTGCCCCAGTCGACGATGAAGGCGTACGCGATGGTGCAGAACAGGAGGGTGTCGGCGGCCTCTCCGACCACGGTCGAGCCGATCAGGCGGAACCACAGGGACCCGGGGCGTGCCCGGTCGCGGAGTTTGACCAGGACTTTCGCGTTCAACAGTTGGCCGACGAAGTACCCGGCCAGGGAGCCCGCCACGATGCGGGGGACCAGCCCGAGCACGGACGTCCATGCTTCTTGGTTGCCCCAACTCGCGTCCGGGGGGGCGATGTCGACGAGGAAGAAGACGAGGCTGGCCGTGACGGAGACCACGAACCCCATGACGATCGCGCGTCGAGCCTTCGCGAATCCGTAGACCTCGGCCAGGCAGTCGCCCAGCACATAGGTGAGCGGGAAGGTGATGGCCCCGCCGTCGAAGACGAGGGGCAGGATGTGGACCCCGAAGGGCGACCAGTCCGGTCCGACAGCGATGAGTTTGGTCGCCGCGACGTTGGCGATCAAGAGCATGGCACAGAAACCGGCCACGATCAGGTCGTAGTACTTCGGGCCACGCGCCGCGCTCTGGTTCACAGCGAGCATCTTACTGGGTCCGCCCGCACACCATTCGTGTGGGCGGACGGTAGGGCGCCGCCGAGGGCGCTAGAATGATCACAGAAACGCTGCGGAGGTTCACCCATCACATTGTCCGACACTGAGACTCGATCCTGCTCCCGGCACGTCACGGTGCCCCCGTCCATTCCCATGGTCGCTGTCGTGGGGGCTGGCGACGAATTCCTCCGCCTCTTGGAGACAGCGCTCGACGCTGACATCCATGTGCGCGGCAACGAGATCACCTTGACAGGCGACCAAGGCGCGGTCGCCCACGCCGAGGCCGTGCTCACCCAGATGGTGACGATCCTGCGCACCGGCCAGGGGCTGAGCCTTCCGGACGTGGAGCGGATCGCCCACATGGACGACGCCGAGACGATCCGCCCGGCCGAGGTCTTCACCTCGTCGATCCTGTCCCACAGGGGACGTACGATCCGGCCCAAGACCGCCAATCAGAAACGGTACGTCGACGCCATCGACACCCATACCGTCGTCTTCGGCATCGGCCCCGCCGGGACGGGCAAAACCTATCTCGCGGTCGCCAAGGCCGTACAGGCCCTCCAGGCCAAGATGGTCTCGCGGATCATCCTCACGCGCCCCGCGATCGAGGCCGGGGAACGCCTGGGCTTCCTGCCGGGGACGCTGAGCGAGAAGATCGACCCCTACCTGCGGCCCTTGTACGACGCCCTGCACGACATGCTGGACCCCGCCTCCGTGCCGCGTCTGCTGACGGCGGGGACGATCGAGATCGCACCGCTGGCCTACATGAGGGGCCGCACCCTGAACGACGCCTTCATCATCCTCGACGAGGCTCAGAACACCTCGATGGAGCAGATGAAGATGTTCCTGACCCGTCTGGGGTTCGGGTCCACGATGGTGGTCACGGGCGACGTCACCCAGATCGATCTGCCGGGGTCGATGAGGTCTGGGCTCAAAGAGGTGCCGGGGATCCTGGAGGGGGTCGACGACATCGCGTTCTGTCGGCTGACCAACAAGGATGTCGTACGCCACCCCCTGGTCGGCCATATCGCCGCCGCATACGACACGTACGAAGCACATCGGGCGAGCCACGAGGCTCGCACCAGACGGTCCCGCGACTGAAAGGGCGAACCATGATCGACATCAACAATGAGTCAGGCCAACCAGCCGATGAGAAGAGGCTGGTGCAGTTGGCCGCCTTCGCCATGGAGGCGTTGCACATCAATCCGGAGGCGGAGCTGTCCATCGTCCTCGTCGACGAGGAGACCATGTCCGCCTACCACGAGAAGTTCATGGGAGAGCCCGGCCCCACCGACGTGCTGAGCTTCCCGATGGACGAGTTGCGCCCCGGCCAGCCGGACGAGGAGCCCCCCATGGGGGTGTTGGGGGACATCGTCCTGTGCCCCGCCGTCGTCGACCGTCAGGCGAAGGAGGGCGGACGTACCTCCCCCCAGGAGGCTGACTACTTGCTCGTCCACGGCCTGCTCCATCTCCTCGGCTTCGACCACATGGAGCCGAGCGAGAAGGCCGTGATGTTCGGCGTCAACGACCAGATCATCGCGGCGTGGGAGAAACGCCTGGGCGGCGCCCATGTCTGACCCGGACCGTCGTCGGGCCCCTGGAAGGGCCGAACGATGACAGCCGTGGCGATCATGATGATCGCGGCGGTCGTCTGTCTGGGGTTGGCGACTTTCTTCGCCGCGACCCAGGAGGCGTTCTCGGCGCTGACCAAAGGACGGGCGCGCCGGCTCGTCGACGATGAGGGCAGGAACGCCGAGAAGCTGGCCTCCATCGCAGCCGACCCCGCGCCGACCGTGTCGACCGCGCTGTTCTTGCGCGTCGTCGCCGAGGTCGCCTTCAGCGTGCTCGTGGTCTACCTCGTCTTGACCCATGTGCGCTCCGACGGGTGGGGCGCCCTCGAAGCCGGAGCGATCGACCTCGTCCTGCTGTTCGTCGTCGTCCATGTCTCCGGGCGCACACTCGGACGCCGTAACTGCGTGGGCGTCGCGGCGGCCACCTGCTCCCTGATGGGAGTGCTCACCACAGTCTTCTTCGTCATCCCGCAACTGATGATCCTGCTCAGCAACATCCTCACCCCCGGCAAGGGCTACCCCGACGGGCCGTTCGCGTCCGAGGACGAGGTGCGCGACTTCGTCGAGATGGCGGAGGCGGCCAACCAGATCGAGGCCGACGAGCGGAAGATGATCTACTCGGTCTTCGACCTCGGCGACACGCTGGTCCGCGAGGTGATGGTGCCTCGCCCGGACGTCGTCCACATGGACGAGGGCAAGACGCTGCGTCAGGCGCTGTCGCTCTTCCTCAGGTCGGGATTCTCCCGGATCCCGGTCACGGGCGGAAAAGGGCTGGACGATGTGACCGGGATCGTGTACCTCAAGGACATCGTGCGCCGGGTGTATGACAAGTCGGACGCCCAGTCCTCAGAGCTCGTCTCCTCATTGGCCCGACCGGTCACGTGGTGCCCCGACTCCAAACCGGCCGACGACCTTCTGCGCGAGATGCAGGCGGCGAGGATCCACATGGTCGTCGTGGTCGACGAGTTCGGGGGAACGGCCGGGGTCGTCACCATCGAGGATCTGCTCGAAGAGATCGTCGGAGAGATCCGGGACGAGTACGACCAGGAGGCCGACCCGGTCGTGGAAGTCTCGGAAGGGGTCTACCGCGTGTCCTCGCGCCTGAGCCTGGCCGACCTGGGCGACCTGTTCGGCATGGAGTTGGACGACGAGGACGTGGACTCCATCGGCGGCATCATGGCCAAGGAGCTCAACCAAGTCCCCATCCCCGGATCGACCCTGGTCTGGGAGGGGCTGGAGATGGTCGCCGACCAGTACGCGGGTCGTCGCCACCAGATCTCCACCGTGATGGTCACGCGGGAGCATGTCCACGAGGCGGCCGACCAGCCGCCTGGCCCGCCCGCCAACGGCCATGACGCGCTCGGCGCCCATGCCGAGCGTACGAAAACGACCACAACCCATTCATCGACGGAGGCGTGATGACTCACCTGTCAGGATTTTCATGTTTCGTGGGACGCCCCAACGCGGGCAAGTCCACCCTGGTCAACGCCCTGGTCGGGACGAAAGTGGCCATCGCCTCGGACAAGCCGCAGACGACCCGGCACATCGTCAAAGGCATTGTGACCAGGGAGGACGCTCAGATGGTCATCCTGGACACTCCAGGCGTCCATCGTCCCCGCACCCTGTTGGGCGAACGGCTCAACCAACTCGTCTATGACACGTGGAGCGAAGTCGACGTGGTCGGGGTGTGCCTGCCCTGTCCGGAGAAGATCGGCCCGGGGGACCGCTTCCTCATCACGCAACTGGCCGAACTGACCCACCGCCCGACCCTGGTGGCGTTGGCGACCAAGGTCGACGCCGCGTCGGACGCCCGCACACGCGAGCACCTCCTCGACATCCAAGGGCTGGAGGGCGAGCTGGGGATCCAGTGGGCCGAGATCATCCCCGTCTCGGCGGTGAGCGGCGTGAACGTGGACCTCGTGCGAGACCTGTTGATCGCCCAGTTGCCGGAGGGCCCCGCGTACTACCCGGACGGCGAGGTCACCGACGAGCCGACCGAGACCTTGATCGCGGAACTGATCCGCGAGGTCGCCTTGGCCGAGGCGCGCGAGGAGCTTCCGCACTCCATCGCGGTGACGATCGAGGAGATGGGGCTGCGCCCGGACAGGCCCGAGGACAAACCCCTGCTGGACATCTACGCGAACCTCGTCGTCGAACGCGACTCCCAGAAGCCCATCGTCGTGGGGCGCCAAGGGGCTCGGATCAAGCAGATCGGCACGTTGGCCCGCGAGAGGATATCCCGCCTGATGGGGATGCCCGTGTACTTGGACCTGAAAGTCAAGGTCCTCAAGGAGTGGCAGCGCGACCCGAAAGCGCTGAACCGTTTGGGCTTCTGAGCGGGCGGCGAGCGACGAGACCGACACCTGCAAGGGATATGGATCCCTACCCTGTTTCAGGCTGATTTTGCACGTTTCAGCTATAATCAGGTCCTAGAAGACTGTCAACAGGTGGGGGTAGCGGGGCTGGTGCCAAGTGTCTCTTCTGGTGAACGCACCGTCCGCGACCCCGATCAACGATGAGGAGTGGCCATGAGGGCTCGCGGCTGGCGCACCTTCTGCGGTGTGTGCGCGGCCAGTCTCACTCTCGCCATGGCGGGCTTGGCGGCGCCGAAGGCATTCGCCGCCGATCCCGTCACGTCACCGCTGTCCGTCGTCAGCATCGACGGGTCCCCTGAGGCGTACACCCTGGCCATGGCGTACGGCCAAGCGTCCCTGGGCGACATCGCCGACCTCTCCTCCATGAGCTTCACCTCCACCGACGACGCGTACCGCCGCCTGATCGTCGGCGACGCCGACCTCATCCTCGTGCCGGCGCCCACCACGTCCCAACTCGACGCCGCCCGCGAGGCGGGGATGGACCTGGAGGTCATCCCCCTCGCCACGGAAGGATTCTTCTTCCTGGTCGGCGCGGACAACCCGGTGACCTCCCTGTCCCAGACCCAACTGCGTCAGATCTACTCCGGCGCGATCACCGACTGGGCCCAGGTGGGAGGGACGCCGGGTCCCATCACCGCGTACCAGCAACGATCGGACTCCGCCTCACAGGCCGCCATGACCGACCTGGTCATGGGCGCCACGGCCATGGCTCCAGCCCCCCTCCAGCGCACTCCCGGGCCGACGGGTCCCATCGACGCGCCAGCGATCTTCACCGGGCAGGACGGCGCCATCGGGTACGCGTACGGGTACTACGTGAACGCCATCTGGTCCGACTGGACCGACCTGGAAGGCCAGGGGATCCACCTGATCGGGGTCGACGGCGTGGCGCCGTCGGCGTCTGCCGTGCAGTCGGGGCGCTATCCCTTGACCTCGTCTCTGGCCATCGTCATCGACCACGCCGACGCCTCGACGTCCCCGGCACGCGTCCTGGCTCAATCCCTGCTGTCCGCCCAGGGGCGATCCGTGACTGAGCGAGCGGGGTTCCAACCCCTCGGATCGCCGGTGACGGCCACGGCCACGCCCGACGTCCCGGCTGCGATCTCCTCGTCTCCGTCGGAGCTGGCCAGTGATGGCCAGACCTTCGACGTGAACCCCGTCACGGTCACGTGGACGACCGAGTTGGTGAGCGCGAGGACGGACACGACAGCGATTCCCCACTGCGCCCAGGTGCAGCGGGCCCGTATCTCGGGACTGGCCGACACGGATGTCGAGAACGCCCTCATGGCCACCTTCCGTGACAGGCAGGACGCCTACCTGAAACAGGCATGGGGGACGGACCGCCTCAGTTCGGGGCAGGCGTGCCTGCCGACCGGCGACATGGCGTCCCTGCGCAGCACCCCGGTGACCCTGACTCTGTCCCTGTCCGTGGAGGCCGACTTCGGCAACGTCCTGTCGCTCGTCAGCGTGCCGTCAGGCGCCACGTCGGGCCCGTCCCCGGTGGCGGCGGTCCTCAACGCGCGTCTGGACACCGGCGCCGACTTGAGCCTGGCCGACCTGTTCAGCGACGGGGCCAATCTGGCCGCCATGGTCCAGGCGGACTCCGTCCTGGACGAGCGCGCGGTCATGTCCTGGGTCCTCGCCCATCGCGTGGGGGAGGAGCAGCCCTTCAGTTTCACGTCCTCCTCGGCGACCATCGACGAGCCGGACGGGACGCAGGTGGTGATCGACTTCGCTTCGCAGTGGCCTGAGGTGGCGATCTATGACCTGGTCCCAGCCGATCCGGGTGTGTACGACGGGACGGGGACGGTCGTCACGTGCCCCGTCCTGACCCGGTACGCGGACGGCGTGTGCTGGACCGACGACGGCGCCACCCTGGCGAGCGCGGACACGGGGTCGGCGGGCGCCGCCATCACCGTCCACCTCCCGCTCGACGCCCAGGATCGGTGGCAGGTCACGGGTGTTCCGGCGGGTGTCGTGGCCGCTCCCGAGCCCTCGGGGGGCGTCGGGCCCGCGACGATGCGCATCCACCTGGCGGCCAACGGCGACGCGGCGTCGCGCAGCCTGGCGATCAAGGTGGCTGTCACCGATCCCGCCACGCACACGGGGTATTCGGGGTACGTCGTCGTCGACCAGGCCGGCCTTCTCCCGCCCGCCCCCCAAGTCGACACGGCCAATGCTCGAATCGTCGCCGGAGCCCTGCCGGAGCCCGTCGACCCGACCTGGACGCTGCGACTGACGTGGCCCGACGCGACCGTGTCCGCTCCCGTGCCCGTGGCGCCGGACGGGTCCTGGTCGGCGCCGACTCCTGCGGGAATGGCGTCCGGCCCCGTCACGGCCACAGGCGTCGGCCCCCAGGGCGACGGTCCCGACGCGACGGCCTGGCTGGACACCACCATCCCGAACGCCCCCGTCATCCAGACCGCCAATTCCTCCATCGTCTCCGGCACGAGCGACCCGGGCGTCACCATCACCCTCACCTGGCCTGACCATTCGGTGGTCCATGTGACGCCGCGCTCGGGCCAGTGGATGGCGCCCACTCCGCCCGGCGCGCAGTCCGGGGTCGTCACCGCCGTGGCCGTCGACGCCGCGGGGAATCCCTCCGTGGCGAGGTCGGTCCCCTTGGTGACCGCGCGTCCCTCGGCCCCTGTCGTCCACTCGGCCACGGCCGCCCGGATCGAGGGGTCGGCGCCTGGTGTCGTCGGTGTGGGGTGGACGGTCTCCGTCCGCGGCTCGGGTGGCGCCCTCATCGGTTCGGCGCCCGTGGACGCCACAGGCGCCTGGTCGCTGGACGTCCCCCGGGGGGTCATGGAGCACGGGGCCACGGTTCAACTCACCACGGCGGACCAGGCGGGGAACCTCTCCGATCCGACCATCGTCGAGGTGCCCGAGCCGGTTGTCGATCCGCAGGGGTCGACCTTGGTCGTCACCTCGGACCCGATCCAGGTGACGATACCCCCGTGCTGGGCGGCCCCCGAGATCTCCACCACCGAGGTCACCGCGCAGGCGACCATCCTCGACACGGCCGGCCGTGCGGTGCCGGCGGCGAATGTGCGGTTCAGCGTGGCCGGCCCGCTGGTGGCCATCCAGCCCGAAGCGACCACCGACGACGACGGTGTGGCAAACCTCACAGCGGTCGTCGATCTGGGGGCTCTGCTGGCGGGCGGCCGACCGGAGGTGTCGGCCCAGGTGCTGGTCGATGGCGTGTGGCGCGACCTCGCGGATTCCCCTGTCGAGGTCCCGATGGGCCTCGTGGCCGTCCCCATGCCGTCGTCCGCCCCGGTGGCCACCGTCTCGCAGGTCGGCGACGCGCCGGTTCCCGCGGACGGCGCCACCGCGTACCAGGTGTCGGTCGACTGGATCGACGGATGCGGGACCCCTGTCGCCGGCCTCGACGTGGGATTCCAGGTGGATGGCGCCGCCGCCCTGACGAGCGGAACGGCGACCCTGGACGGACAGGGCCATGCCGATGTCCTGGTCACCGATCGTCACGCCGAGACGGTGGCCCTCCAGGCGTGGGTCACCCTCGACACGGGGCAGACCATCCCGGTGGAGCAGACGCCCCAGGACCTGGTGTTCCGCCCGGGGACCCCGGACGCCTGGCAGTCGTCCCTGGCCGTGGAGTCGCAGGTGGTGACCATCCCGTGCGACCGACCGGGAGCGACCACCGTGTCGGTCCAGGTGAAGGACCAGGCCGGGCGCCCCCTGTCGGACGCTGTGGTCCGTCTGAGCGTCGACGGCGAAGCGACGGTGTCGTCCGCGTCCGTGACGACCGACGAGTCGGGCGTCGCGTCGGCCACTGTCGCAGACCAGACCTCCGAGACGGTCACCGTGTCGGCCCAGGTGGTGGACGGCGGGGTCCTACGCCCTCTCGCGGGCTCTCCCGTCGCCGTGACCTTCCTTCCAGGCTGCGCCCCGCCCGACCCCTCGACACTGAGCTATTCCATGACCCAGGGCGTTCGACTCGCCAACGGCGTGGACGCCTACACGGTCACGATCTACGCCAGGGACGTCAATGGCGGGCGCGTCACGGGTCTGGTCTCGGACCTGGGGGTCACGACGACCGGCACCCAGGTGGCCGCCCCCCTCGTGGACAACGGCGACGGGACGTACACCGCGACGATCGTCTCCCACCAAGTCGGCATCTTCCCGGTGCGTGTGACCTTCACCGGCGCCGACCATCTCGTCCGGGATCTCGTCGACAGCCCGGCCCATGTGACGTTCATCCCGGCATGGTCGTCCACGCTGAGCACGTCCGTGACCCCGGACCCCTTGGCCGCGGTCGGCGACGGGCTGGAGAGCTACATCCTGACCGCGTCGGTGGTCGCCAGGGTGGGCGGTTCCGCGTCGGCGCCGCTGACGGGCCAGGGGTCCTTGATCTCAGCGGCGATCACCTCGTCCGGCGGTGCCGACCCCGGTGTCGGGGCCGACGTCCAGATCACAGATTTCACCGAGACCCAGCCCGGCACCTATTCAGCACGGTTGACCGCCCCCGTCGCGGGGACGTACGAGGTGGTCGTCACCTGGCTGGAGCCCGGGATGGGGACGGTGTCGACCTCCCCGATCCTGGTCACCTCCGCCATGGGCGCGTCCTCGACCTCCATGTCGACCACTGCCGAACAAGCGCCCGGGATCTCACGGAACGTCACCAAGCACCGCTGACCCCGTCCGCGTCCCGGGCGTACTACCCTGGGTGGGTGGCCACCTTCACCGACATCACCGATCCCGCCGACCCACGTCTCGGGGACTACGTCAGCCTGCGCGACTCCAGTCTGCGGCGCAGGCTGGAGACTGACGGCGGGTTGTTCATCGCCGAAGGGGAGAAGGTGATCGCCCGCGCATGGCAGGCGGGGTACGTGCCCCGCTCCTTCCTGCTGGCCCCCCGGTGGATCCCACGCCTGGACGAGGTGCTGGGGGCGAGCCCTGTCCCGTGTTACGTCGTCACCGAATCCCTGGCCGAGCAGGTGACGGGCTTCCACGTCCACCGCGGCGCGTTGGCCGCCTTCCACCGCGGCGACGGGTGGGACATGGGCCAGGTGGTCGACGGCGCCACCCGTCTGATCGTGGTGGAGGACATCGTCGACCATGCCAACATCGGGGCCATCCTCCGCTCGGCTGCGGGGCTGGGCTGGGATGGGGTCCTCCTGTCGCCGCGGTGCGCCGATCCCCTGTACCGGCGAGCGGTCAAGACCTCGATGGGGGCGGTCTTCTCCCTGCCGTGGGCGCGGATGCCCGACCAGGGCGACCCCCTCGACGATCTTCGTGCGCGGGGGTTCACGATCGTCGCGATGGCGCTCACCCCCGAGTCGGTTCCGCTGTCCGCCCTGGCGCGGGACCTGGCGGCGGCGCCGCGTCCTGTCGCCGTGCTGCTCGGGACGGAAGGCGCAGGACTGTCCGACCACTGGTTGGAGAGAGCCGATGTCGTGGTGAGGATCCCCATGTCACGCGGCACAGACTCCCTCAATGTCGCCGCTGCGACGGCCATCGCGTGCTACGCGCTGAACCCGGATGGATGAGTTGTATGGTTCTTGCCCTTGTGTTCGAGGGGCGAGTCTGCTTAGACTATCCCTCATGGCGTGTTGGCTGCTTCTTAGCTGCCGCAGCGAGTGAAGAAACTCTCGCTGCGGAGTTTCGCGTGACCTATTTATCCACATCTCAGCGAGGAAGAACCCATGAACACCGTCAGAACACAACAATCAACTAACACATTCCAGCAGCCGTCGCCCATGCCTTTCGGGCGCTACCTGCCCTTCCAGCCCATCGATCTGCCCGACCGGACCTGGCCGGCCAAGAAGATCACCCACGCGCCCAGGTGGCTGTCCACCGACCTGCGCGACGGGAACCAAGCCCTCATCGACCCCATGACCCCCGCGCGCAAGATGCGCATGTTCGACTTGCTGGTGCAGATGGGGTACAAAGAGATCGAGGTGGGATTCCCCTCGGCCTCGCAGACCGACTTCGACTTCGTCCGTTCCCTGATCGAGTCCGACCGCATCCCCGACGACGTTCGGATCTCCGTGCTCACCCAGGCGCGAGAGGACCTGATCGATCGGACGGCCCAGTCCCTGGTCGGCGCCAAGCGGGCGACGATCCACATGTACAACGCCCTGTCCGAACTCTTCAGGCGGGTGGTCTTCCACAACACGGCCGAGGAGACGGTGGCCCTGGCCCGACGCGGCACGCGGTGGGTCATGGAGTACGCCGACAAGTACTTGGCTGGCACGGACTTCGGCTACGAGTACTCCCCGGAGATCTTCACCCAGACGCCGACCGACTTCGCGGTCGAGGTCTGCGAGAATGTGATGGACGTCTGGGGCCCCGGTCCCGACCGGGAGATCATCCTCAATCTGCCGGCGACGGTGGAGATGTCCACGCCGAACACCTACGCCGATCAGATCGAGTACTTCATCCGGCACATCTCCCGCCGCGAGTTCATCGCCGTCTCCCTGCACACCCACAACGACCGGGGCACGGCCGTGGCCGCCACCGAGTTCGGCCTGATGGCTGGCGCCGACCGTGTCGAGGGCTGCCTGTTCGGCCATGGGGAACGTACGGGCAACGTCGACCTGGTCACGTTGGCCATGAACCTGTTCTCCCAGGGGATCGACCCCAAGGTGGACCTGTCCGACATCGACGAGATCCGCCGCACGGTCGAGTACTGCACCGGCCTGCCGGTCCATCCTCGCCACCCGTACGCCGGGGACTTGGTCTACACTGCTTTCTCAGGGTCTCACCAAGACGCAATTAAGAAGGGGTTGGAAGAATTGCAGAGTCGTGCCGACGAACGAGGGGTCAGCATCCATCAGATCGGGTGGGAGGCGCCGTACCTGTCCATCGATCCCGCGGACGTGGGGAGGACGTACGAAGCGGTGATCCGCGTGAACTCCCAGTCCGGCAAGGGCGGGATGGCGTACCTGATGAAGACCGACCATCATTTCGACTTGCCGCGTCGCCTGCAGTTGGACTTCTCGCGCGCTGTGCAGCGGTACACGGACGCCACCGGCACCGAGGTGACCTCGTCCCAGATCATGGAGTTGTTCACCGACGAGTACATGACCGACACCACCCCGATGTCTCTAGTGGCCTCCAGTGTGAGCAGCGAGGACGGGGACTACGAGATCACGGCCGAGGTCGACACGCGGGGGGACGTCGTCGAGATCGTCGGGCGGGGCAACGGTCCCGTGTCGGCCTTCGTGGACGCGGTGGCCGGAATCGGCTACGAGGTGAAGGTCCTGGACTACGCCGAACACGCCCTCTCCTCCGGCGGCGACGCGCAGGCGGCCGCCTATGTCGAGGCGGAGGTCGACGGCGCCGTGTGGTGGGGAGTGGGCGTGGATCCGTCCATCGTCACAGCCTCCCTCAAAGCCGTCTGCTCGGCCATCGACCGGTCGTACCGCCACCGCGGCGAATGAGCCTCATCATCTGACGCCCCACGGTTCGCACGCTGTGGGGCGTCAGCCATGTCTGGGCGCTGGTGTGACAAGGAAAGTCACAATTCCATAACAAATCTGTCCTGAATATGGACTGCCTCTTGCCAGCGACAGCGAGGATTGTAGACTCATGCCCTTGACATGTGGAGCCTCACGGTGAATGTGGGCCCCATATGGGGGGACATCGATTCCCTGACATTGTGGGGGATCCAACATATAAGGAGAATGAAGAATGGCATTCAGGAAGACAGCTCTGGGGCTTCTCGCCGTCGGGCTTGCCGCTGCGACCACATTGAGTGGATGCGGGCGGACCACAGACAATAACACGAGCGCACCGAACGCGAACGCTCAGATCGTCGTCGGCACGACGGACAAGCTGACCACCCTCGACCCGGCCGGGTCCTACGACCACGGGTCCCTGGCCACACAGATCCAGGTGTTCTCGTTCCTGTACGGCTTCGTGCCGGGCCAGAACACCCCGCAGCCCGACGCCGCGCAGTCCTGCGCCTTCGTCGAGCCGACCCTCTTCGAGTGCAAGCTGCGCGAGGGCATCAAGTTCGCCAACGGGCACGACCTGACGAGCTCCGACGTGAAGTTCAGCTTCGATCGCATGCTCGCCATCGCAGATCCGAACGGCCCCTCGTCCCTGCTGGGCAACCTCGACTCCGTCGCGGCCCCCGACGCCCTGACCGTGGACTTCACCCTCAAGGCCGCCAACGACCAGACCTTCGCGCAGGTCCTCGCGACCAACGCCGGTCCCATCGTGGACGAAGAGGTCTTCCCGGCCGACGCCCTGATGTCGGATGACGACATCGTCGCCGCCAACGCGTTCTCGGGCCCGTACACGATCACGTCCTACACCAAGAACAATTCTGTGCAGTTCACCCCGTACGCCGGGTACATCGGCGCCCAGCCGAAGCCGGCCAACGGCGGCGTGACGCAGACGACCTACACGGACGCCACCAACCTCAAGTTGGCCGTCACCACCGGTGAGATCGACGTGGCCTACCGCTCGCTCACGCCCACGGACATCCAGAACCTGCAGTCCGACACCTCGGTCAAGGTGTGGTCGGCCAAGGGCGGCGAGATCCGCTACATCGTGTTCAACATGAACACCATGCCCGGTGACACCGACGCCCAGAAGCTCGCCATCCGCCAGGCCATGGCCGCGTCCGTGGACCGCAACGCCCTGTCGAGCAACGTGTACAAGGGTCAGTACACCCCTCTGTGCTCGTTCATCCCCGATGGCTTCATGGGCGCCAACAAGGCGGTGTGCGACATCTACGGCGCCACGCCCGACAAGGACGCCGCCGCGAAGTACCTGTCCGACGCCGGTGTGGCCACCCCGGTCACGCTGAACATCCAGTACAACCCTGATCACTACGGCTCCAGCTCCGACCAGGAGTACGGCCTGATCAAGCAGCAGTTGGAGTCCACGGGCCTGTTCACGGTCAACCTCCAGTCCACGGAGTGGGTGACCTACAACAAGGAGCGTGTCGCGGACGCCTATCCGATCTACCAGCTCGGTTGGTTCCCGGACTTCCCGGACGCCGACAACTACCTGACGCCGTTCTTCGCGACGGGGAACTTCCTGAACAACCACTTCAGCGTTCCCGAGATCGACGCGCAGATCCAGGCTGAGGTCACGCAGACCGATCCGACGACGCGTGCGGGGATCATCGAGCAGATCCAGACCGATCTGGCTCAGAACTACCTGTCGACCTTGCCGTTGCTGCAGGGCTCGCAGTGGGCCGTCTCGGGCACGACCATCTCCGGTATCGACCTGGGCGTGGACGAGAACCTCCACTTCAACACGATCACCAAGTCCTAGTCACTGATCAAGGACCCCGGACCGGGGGCGCGGCTCATGGGTCGCGCCCCCGATCCTTTTTCTCGGCAGCGGGATGCCCACCAGGCGTGAATCGTCGTGGGGGTGCGAGAGCGGAGAGTAATATTCCGAACGATTCTCGTGAGATCGCCGAGCGCCATTCGTCCCCGGCCTCGAATTAGGGTACTATTCCGGTTCACAGGGGAACAGCTGGCACGTGGGCTGGAAGAGGTGACACGGGCACGTCGCACACCGTGAGTGACAGTCCCGCCAGGTCTGGACGGGGCGCACGGGAATGAGAAAGGCAGACATGGCTAAAGCTGTGAGTTCGCGCAGAGCGTTGGCGAAGTACTTGTTACTGCGTTTGGTGCTGATCGTTCCGACGGTGTTGATCCTCGTCACCGTGGTCTTCTTCGTCATGCGTGTCACCGGCGACCCGATCACGGCCGCCATGGGCGGGCGTCTCCCACCCGAGGAGATCGAGGCGCGCAAGCAGGCGGCCGGGTACAACGACCCCATCCTCGTGCAGTACGGGCGTTACCTGTGGGGCATCCTCCACGGGGACTTCGGTCGCACCACCGACAATCAATCCGTGTCCCAGATCCTCGTCACGTACGGCCCGGCGACGCTGGAACTGGTCTTCTGGGCCCTCATCGTGGCCTTCGCGGTCGGCATCCCCTTGGGCCGCCTGGCGGCTCGGAAGTACAACAAGGGCGCCGACATCGCCATCCGCTCCTTCGCCGTGCTCTTCTACGCCGCGCCGGTCTTCTTCGTCGCCCTGCTGCTGAAGCTCGTCTTCTCCATCTGGCTGCGCTGGCTGCCCATCTCGGGTCGGGCCTCGCCCATGGTGGCGACCAAGCTGGAAGCGGGCGTCCAGGTCAACACCCACATCTACATCATCAACGCCATCGAGTACGGGGACTGGGCTGTGATCAAGGACGTGCTCCTCCACGCCGTCCTGCCCGGTCTCGCGCTGGGCCTGCTGACCGCAGGTGTCTTCATACGGCTGATCAGGATCAACCTCCTCCAGACCCTGCGAGCCGACTATGTGACGGCGGCCAGGGCCCGGGGCGTGGCGGAGGGCAAGGTCGTGTCCCAGCACGCGTTCCGCAACGCGTTGATCCCCGTGGTCACCGTGATGGGCATGGAGATCGCCATGATGCTCGGCGGCGCCATCCTCACCGAGACCACCTTCGAGTGGCAGGGGCTGGGCTACTGGCTCAGCCAATACCTGCTCAAACGCGACTTCGTCGCCGTCCAGGGGATCACCACCGCCATCGCCGTGGTCATCGCCGTGGCGTCCTTCCTGATCGACGCGATCAACGCGCTCGTCGACCCGAGAGTGAGGTACTGATGTCCACGCTCGCCCTTGACACGGCTGATTTCAGCACCGCCGGACCGATCGCCACACCCCCCGGGAAGAGGTTCCGCGTCCCCGGAGTGGCGCTGATCAGGTCCACCCATGGTCTGCAACGGGGCATGCTCCTCGTCGGCATCGTGATCGTGGCGCTCTTCCTGATCGTCGCTGTTGGCGCGCCCTGGATCGCGCCCTATGGCTTCGCGCAGATCTTCGAGACCCAGTTGCCCATGTCGGCGGCCCATCCTCTGGGCACGACGGTCGGCGGATTCGACGTGGCGTCGAGGATCATCTTCGGCGCCCGCACGGCGGTCGAAGTGATCCTCATGGCGGTGGCGCTGTCCATCGTCGTGGGAGTCCCCTTGGGCGTCATCTCCGGATTCGTCGCCGGGATCCTCGACCGGGTCCTCGTGTTGATCATGGACGCCTTGTACTCCTTCCCCTCCCTACTCCTCGCCATCGTCGTGTCGATCATGGTGTCCCAGGGCAGGTCGGGGGCGGTGACGGGGATCATGGCCGCTGCTGTGTCGATCACCGTGGTGTTCGTCCCCCAGTACTTCCGCGTCACCCGCAACGCCACCATGGCCGCCAAGGTGGAACCGTACGTCGACGCGGCCCGGGTGGCCGGCGCCCGCCCGTTGCGGACCATGTTCGGCCACATCCTGCCCAACGTGAGCCAGTCGATCCCCGTGCTGATGACGCTGAACGCGTCTGAGTCCATCCTGACGCTGGCCGGGTTGGGCTTCCTCGGATTCGGCATCGAGCCCAACTCGGCCGCCGAATGGGGGTACGACCTGAACAAGGCTCGTTCCGACATCGCCAACGGCATCTGGTGGACGGCCGTCTTCCCGGGTCTGGCCATCGTGTTGATCGTCGTCGGGGTCACCCTCATCGGCGAGTCTCTCAACGACGTCCTCAACCCCTTGCTGCGCACTCGTGGCGGGACGACCACCGCCGACGAGGAAGAACTCGCCACGGCGGTCGAGGCGGGGGCTGGCGCAGACGGGCTGGCCACGTCCGTCCCCACCGGTTCGAGTGCCGTCACCGAGCAGATGGGTGTGCCGCCGGACGACGGGGGACCTGCGGGCGCCCGGCCCGACCCGGACGCCACCACCGACCAGAAGGATGCCCGATGAGCGAGCGCACTGACTCCGCCGGCCCGCTCCTGCGGGTCGAGAACCTCCATGTGAACTTCCGCACCGACGGCGCCCCGGTCCAGGCCGTCAAAGGGATCTCGTACGACCTGGCGCCGGGCGAAGTGCTCGCCATCGTCGGGGAGTCCGGCTCGGGCAAGACCGTGGGGTCCCGTGCCATGATCGGGCTGTTGCCCGACACGGCTGGCGTGACCGGTTCGGCTGGTCTCGGGGCGACCGAATTGATCGGCATGAAGGGCGAGGCCATCCGTCGCGTCAGGGGCGACAGGATCGCCATGATCTTCCAGGAGCCCTCCACGGCCCTCGATCCCGTCCGCACGGTCGGATGGCAGATCTGCGAGGCGCTGAGGGTCCATCGGAAGATGACGAGGAAGCAGGCCATGGCCCGCGCCGTCGAATTGTTGGACTTGGTGGGGATCCCGGAACCGGATCAGCGGGTCCATTCGTACCCCCACCAGCTCTCCGGCGGGCAGAAGCAGCGTGTGATGATCGCCATGGCGATCTCGTGCGATCCAGAAGTCATCATCGCCGACGAGCCCACGACCGCCCTGGATGTCACGGTGCAGGCGCAGATCCTCGACCTGCTCCACGACCTGAAGGACCGACTGGGGACGGCCATCATCCTCATCACGCACAACATGGGCGTCGTCGCGGACATGGCTGATCGCGTGGCCGTGATGTACCGTGGCGAGTTGGTCGAGACGGGCGACGTGCTCCAGATCTTCCAGGCGCCCCAGCATCCGTACACCAAGCATCTGCTCAGCTCCGTGCCCTATCTGGGGCGCCCGCGTCCGGCGTCGATGAACACCCCGACCGAACGGGTGGGGACGAATGTGGTCATGAGCGTCCACGACCTGTGCGTGGACTTCCCGGGCCGGTGGGGGGCCGAGCCGGTGCATGCCGTCAAGGGCGTGAACCTGGAGGTCCATTCCCATGAGATCCTGGCCCTGGTGGGGGAGTCCGGGTCGGGGAAGACGACGTTGGGCCGCTCCACGGTGGGCTTGCAGGAGGCCACGTCGGGCGCGATCAACGTGCTCGGGGTGGACATCGTCACCGCGAAGGGGAAGACCCTCAGGGACGTGCGCCGCAAGATCGGTTTTGTCTTCCAGGACCCGGCGTCCTCCCTGAATCCGCGCATGACCGTCGGAGACTGTATCGCCGAGCCCATGCTCATCCATGACATGGGCACCAAGGCCCAGCGTCTGGAGCGGGCCAAGGACCTCCTCCACGCCGTGGAACTGCCGGTGGACTACGTCGCCCGGTATCCGCACGAGTTGTCCGGAGGCCAGCGCCAGCGTGTCAGTCTGGCCAGGGCGTTGTCCACCGGTCCTGAGTTCTTGGTGGCGGACGAGCCCACGTCGGCTCTGGACGTCTCGGTCCAGGCGAGGGTGTTGGAGGTCTTCGTCCGGTTGCAGCACGCGATGGGTTTCGCGTGTCTGTTCGTCACCCACGACCTGGCGGTGGTCGACCTGTTGGCCGACCGCATCGCCGTGATGCACCATGGCGAACTGGTCGAGCTGGGCACGCGGGAGCAAGTCCTGCGCGACCCCCAGCAGGACTACACCCGAGAACTGATCGCCGCCGTCCCCCTCCCCGACGCCGAAGAACAAGGCAAGAGGAGAGCCGTACGCCGAGCCGGGCGAGGATGACGACCACGAGACGAAGAGTGTAAAGTTTCTCCATAGCCGCCCTGAAAGGAATCCCATGGCCTACGTGATCGCATTACCGTGTGTGGATGTCAAGGACAAGGCATGCGTGGAGGAATGTCCGGTCGATTGCATCTACGAAGGTCATCGCACGTTGTACATCAACCCGGACGAATGCGTGGACTGCGGCGCCTGTGAGCCTGTGTGCCCCACGACGGCGATCTTCTACGAGGATGATCTTCCGTCCGAGTGGGTCGAATTCGCGGCGATCAACTCAGCTTTCTTCGACGACCTCGGCGCTCCCGGGGGCGCGGCACGCCTGGGGCCTCAGGACAAGGACCACCCCTTCGTGACCTCCCTGCCCGTCCAGGGGGAGTGAGCGCTCCGCTGATCCTCCCCGGGTTCGCGGCCTGAATCAGGAGGGACCATGACCATCCGTACCCCGGCCCTGCCGGACTTCCCCTGGGACACCATCGCCGACGATGTCGCTTTGGCGGCGTCCCATCCCGACGGCGTCTGCGATCTGAGCGTGGGCACCCCGGTCGACCCCACCCCCATGATCGCCCGTGAGGCGTTGACCCGCGCGGCCGACGCCCCCGGATACCCGACGGTGTGGGGCACGCCGGCCCTCCACGAGGCTGTCATCACGTACATGGCCACCCGCTGGTCCGCGCCGGCGATGACGCCCAAATCCGTCATGCCCGTGATCGGGACCAAGGAGATCGTCGGCTTGCTTCCGCTTCTGATGGGGGTACGCCCCGGCGACACCGTGGTGATCCCCGCGATCGCGTACCCCACGTATGCGGTGGGCGCCCTCATGGCCGGAGCGCGGATCGTCACCGCGTCCACCCCGCACGACGTGGCCGACGAGTCGCCCGTGCTCGTGTGGACCAACTCCCCGTCCAATCCCACCGGGAAGGTCGACTCCCTCGCCGAGACGGCCGCATGGGTCGAGTACGCCCGGGCCAAGTCGGCCCTGCTCGTCGCCGACGAGTGCTACGGGGAGTTCGGGTGGGACGCCGAGCCGGTGTCCGTCCTCGACGCCCGGGTCAACCAGGGCAGCCTCCACGGGATCCTGGGCGCGTACTCCTTGTCGAAGAGGTCGAACCTGGCCGGCTATCGGGCCGGCTTCGTGGTGGGGGACGAGCAGGTTGTGACGGCCCTGGTCGGCCTTCGCAAGCATCTGGGCATGATGGTGTCCACGCCCGTGCAGGCGGCCATGACGGCGCTGCTGGGCGACACCGCCCACGTCGAGGAGCAGCGCGCGCGCTACCTCGCTCGTCGTGCCCTGCTCGCCCAGGCCCTGACACGCGCGGGGTTCCGCATCGACGACTCTCACGGCGGCCTCTACCTGTGGGCCACGCGCTTCGAATCCGGTCGGGCGACCGCGCATTGGCTGGCCGAGCGGGGGATCGTCGTCGCCCCTGGGGACTTCTACGGCGCCGCGGGCGCCAACCACGTCAGAATCGCGTTGACAGCCAGTGATGAACGTGTCGCCGCCGCCGCCGCGCGTGTGCTAGTGTGAGCCTCACAACTCAATAACCTGCCCAGACAGGGGAAGTCGGTTGAATCCCGACACTGACCCGCAACGGTGTATCGTCGCACGTCGACGATGAGTCCGGATACCTGACTGGTAAGGAGCGTTTCCCACCATCGAGGTCTGTGGAGGGGCGTCGGAAATCATCCCTGACTTTCTGTGACGTTCTCTTTCGGATCGCTCACAGAAAGAATAATGAATGAAAATTCTCTCTAAGGCAGTCCCTATCGCGGCTGCCTTATCTGTCTCATTGCTCGGTCTGCTCGCGCCATTGTCGGCACGGGCCGACGGTGCCGACGTCACAGGCGCCGCATGCCAACCGGGCCAAGGCGTCACTGTCGTGGTCGACTACTCCCTGGACGGGACGAAGGCCGATGTCAGGTGCGCCCCCGGCGCCTCCGGCACCGTGTTGGACGCCTTCCAGAAAGCCGGGTTCGTCGTCACCGACGCCAGCGGCTTCGTGACGGCCATCGACGGCATCGATCCCGCAGTCCTGTACGGCTGGCAAGGCTGGTGGGCGCTCTACACCTCGACCACGTCCGGCACCGCGTCCGGGCTACCGGGCGACGCGTGGCGTATGGCGCAAGTGGGGGCCATGGACGGGCCCGTCTCCACCGACCAGGCCTATCTCTTCCGGGTCTTCGACTCGTGGGACTGCATGTTGGCCGACTCGATGCCGGGCTACACGGACGCCATGGACGACCCGTCGGTGTGCGTGCCGACTCCGGCGTTGAGCGACCTGCCGCGCGGGGACGTGATGATTCCCGCGCCGCCGTCGGCCGCGCAGGGCTCTCCTGACGCGGGATGGGCCGCCGCCTGGATCGCCTCGCAACTGGCGGCCACGGGCGACGTCGCCCTGGGGGGAGCGTCCCCGGACTGGGGCCTCACCCTCGACGCCATCTTCGCCTTGGCCTCCTCCGGGGTCGGCGCGGACCAACTGATGGCGACCGCGCAGAAGGTCTACGCCTCGGGGACGGCGTACATCGGCCCCCAGGCCGACGTCTCGACCGCCTGGGCGAAGATCGCCAAGACGGTCCTGGGGCTGGAGGTGGCTGGGCTCGACCCCGCCGCCTTCCCGGTCGAGGGCGGGACGCGCAACCTCCTCGCCGACCTGAGATCGGTGATGAACGCCGACGGCTCCTTCGGGCGCAGCGGGACCGATTCCGTCTTCTCCCACCCCTTGGCCATGCTGGCCCTGGCGAGGACGAGCGGCGGCGTCCCCGCGCAAGCCACGGCGTGGATGACGCGCCAGCAGTGCACAGACCCCTCGTCGGCGAACCAGGGGTCCTACGGGTGGTCGCCCGATTGCTCGGCCCCGGACGTCGATTCGACGGCCATGGTGGTCCAAGCTCTGCGGTCGGCCTCCGTGCCTGCGGACGACCCGGCGATCGCGACCTCCGAGCAGTGGTTGGCGAGCCAACAGGACGCGACGGGCGGGTTCTCCAGCTTCGGTGTGGCCAACGCCAACAGCACGGGTCTGGCCGCCCAAGCTCTCCAGACGAACACCGAAGCCGCCGCCGACGCGGCCGGTTTCATCGGCGCCCTGCAGGTCACCTGCGAGGCGCTGGGGACGGGCGACGCATCCGTGGCCCCCACGGATCTCGGGGCCATCGCCTACGACCGCGCGGGGTTCGACTCGGCCCTCACCGACGGTCTGCAGCCGGGGACGGCGGCGCAGTTCCTGCGTGCGTCCGTCCAAGCCGTCCTGGGACTGGGCGGTCCGCAGTTCGCGTCCCTGTCTGTGACAGGCATGGACCGGGGCCTTCCCGTCCCCGCCTGCGAGGCGCCTGAGGATCCGTCGGAGAAACCCACCACTCCCAGTGGGACGGACCCGACGGATGACACCTCGTCGGCGCCTTCTGCCGCCATCACTGCGCCGACGGGCGGATCGGTGGCGGCGCCGAGCAGTGCCATGCCGATGTGTGCTGTCATCTCGACGCTCGGGGGAGTCGTCCTCCTGCGTCGATGGGCGCTGCACCAGTGAGACACCTGCTCATCGGGCTGGCGGCGGTGATGACGGTAGTCGCCGCCGCCGGCCCTCCACCCTCTGTCGTCCCCGCAGCCGACAGGACTGTTCGCGCCCTGCCGTTGGCGGGCGTCCATGCGCGTCCGGGCGCCTGCGCGGCCACGGACTCGGGCGCGGTCACGGTGGTGGTCGACTTCCAGGGTCTGGGCGAGGGGACCAGGACGACCTGCGTCTCCGGCCTGTCGGCGGGAAGCACGTCCCTCGACGCCCTGCGGGCGTCCGGGGCATCCGTCCAAGGGACGGCCCGAGACGGGATCGGGTTCGTGTGCCGGATCGATTCCCGTCCCGGGGAGTCTGAGGTCATCACCCTCCCGAACGGGGGGACGTACGTCGAGTCCTGCGTCAGCACTCCGCCGGCGACCGCGTACTGGTCGTTCTGGTGGGCGCCCCAGGGCGGCTCCTGGACGTACGCCACGCAAGGCCCCTCCACACGGGCGGTCGTTGTCGGACAGTGGGAAGGGTGGTCCTTCTCGCTGGGACGAGGATTCGGGCAAGCGCCCGTCCCTCGCGTGACGCCGAGCATGTGGGCGACCCCGCCCCCCGAGCCCGCCCCCGCCACGTCACAGGCGCCCGAACCCCCTCCCGTGCCACCGGCCCCCTCCCGTCCCGAGGGCCCCTCGTCGGGCGGCGCTACCTCCGAGCCCGGCTCGTCGGCGGTCGCCCCGACCGGAGACCCGGCCGAGACGGACACGCCCTCCGGCTCCGAGTCGGCGGGCATGCCGCCCTCCTCGTCCCCCTCCTCGTCCCCCCAGGCGGGCGCACAGGCGACTCCTGGCCCGACCGACGACGCGGACGTGTCCCCCCGAGACTATCGGTGGGGCGCGGGCGCGGGGGTGGCGCTGACCGTCCTGATCGGCGGGGCCGCCGCAGGGGTGGCCTGGTTCCGACGACGTCATGGCGTACCATGACATCCGTGGTGAAAAGGTTCTTCATGCCGCGCTCTCTTCACCCGGGGGCGTGGTGGGGCTGGGCGATCGGGTGCGCGGTGGTCGCGTCGCGCACGGTCAATCCCATCCTGCTCGGCCTGCTCATCGCCATCTGTTGTGTCACGGTCCAGGTCCGGCGCACGTCCGCGCCGTGGGCGATGGCCTTTCGGATGTACCTGTATCTTGCGTGCTTCATCATCGTCCTGCGGGTGGGGTTCCGTGTCCTGTTCTCGGCCGCCGGGCCCACGGTGGTGCTCCGGCTTCCGGTCGTGACCATTCCGGGGCTTCCGTCTGTGAGATTGTTGGGGCCCGTGTCAGCCGAGGCGCTCGTCGGCGCCGGCGGATCGGCGCTCCAGTTGGCGGCCATGGTGGTGGCCGTCGGCGCGGCCAACGCGCTGGCCAATCCCAAGAGACTGCTGGCGGCCGTCCCAGGGGCCTTGTACGAGTGGGGGGCGGTCGTCGTCATCGCCATCTCCGTGTTCCCGCAACTGGCGGAGTCCTTGGTACGGGTCGGACGGGCGCGCCAACTGCGCGCGGAGACCGGCAAGGGCGCGCATCTGATCCGCAACGTCGCCATGCCCGTCCTCTCCGACGCCTTGGACCGCTCGTTGATCCTCGCCGGGGCCATGGATTCCCGGGGGTACGGGCGCTCCGCGCCGGTCAGTCCCGCGACGCGACGCGCCACCTCCGCCTTGCTGATCCTGGGGTCCCTGGCCGTGTGCGTGGGCGCGTACGGGCTGCTCGACACCGGGGTGACCCCCGTGTGGGCGGGCGCCTCGATGGTCGCCGTCGGCGTGGTGGTCGCCGTGGCGGGACTGAAGCTGTCCGGCGCGCGGGCGCATCGCACGAGGTACCGTCCCGACCCGATGGCCGCTCCCGAATGGGTGGTCCTGGGATCGGGGATCCTGGCCTGCGTGGGGATGGTCGTCGTGTCCATCGCCCAACCCCTGGTCGCCTACCCTCCGACGCAGCCCCTCGGCGTGCCCCCGGTCAGCGTGGGCGCCCTGCTCGCTGTGCTCGTCCTGCTAGTTCCAGCCGCCCTGGCGCCGTCCCCGCAGCGCTGGCCCTCGGGGTCTGTGACTGTGACAGCCGACCACGCCCCCGACAGACAACCATTGACGTTACGAGGTGCTCCACGATGATCGATGTCGACCATGTGTCGATCCGCTACACCGCCGACCCTCGGGCACGGCTGGTCCTGCGCGACGTCGACATCCACATCCCCGACGGCGAGCTGGTCCTGGTGGCTGGCCGCACCGGATCGGGGAAATCGACCTTGCTCGGCGCCATCAACGGGCACGTGCCCCACTTCACCGGCGGGATCGTGACCGGGCGGGTGCGTGTGAACGGCCTCGACACCGCGACCCACCCTCCCCGCGACCTCGCCGACATGGTGGGCGTGGTCAGTCAGGATCCCCTGGCGGGGTTCGTCACCGACACGGTCGAGGAGGAGTTGGCCTACGGCATGGAGCAACTCGCGATCGGCCCGCAGGCCATGAGGACCCGTGTCGAGGAGACGCTGGACATCCTCGGTCTGGCGGATCTACGCTCTCGTCCCTTGCGCACCTTGTCCGGCGGGCAGCAGCAGCGAGTCGCCATCGGATCGGTGCTCGCCACGGGGGCACGGGTGCTCGTCCTCGACGAGCCCACCTCCGCCTTGGACCCCGTCTCGGCCGAGGAGGTGCTGGCCGCTCTGCTGCGCCTGGTCCACGACATCGGGCTGACCGTCATCGTCGCCGAGCATCGCCTGGAGAGGGTGGCGGGGTACGCCGACCGCATGCTCCTGCTGGACGGGACCGGAAGGGTGATCGACGGGCCGACGCGCGAGGTCATGGCGATCAGCCCCCTCGTCCCCCCCGTGGTGGATCTCGGACGACGGGCCGGGTTCGACCAGGTGCCCCTGTCCGTGCGCGAAGCTCGTCGCATGGCCGACGGGTTACGACAGGCCGTGGACGGAGTCGACCCGCAGCGATGGCCGCGTATCCCACCCGCCGAGGGGAAGTCCTCGGTCCGGCTGGCGCTGAGCGAAGGGGTCGACACGCCCGTCGCCGCGAGACGGCGTCATTCCCGGGGCCGCCGTCGCGACGGGTCGCGACCCGCGGGCGTGCAGGTGGAGGGCCTGAGCGTGTCGTACGGGCCTGTCCACGCGGTGAAAGATGTGTCCGTGTCCTTCCCCGCGGGCGCCATCACCGTGGTGATGGGCAGGAACGGGTCGGGGAAATCGACCCTGCTGTGGGCCCTGACAGGGGTGCAGAAGCTCGACTCCGGCGCCTTCTTCGTCGACGGGGTCGGGTTGGGCGACGTCCCCGCCGACCAGGTGCGGGACCTCGTGCGGTTGGTCCCCCAGAGCGCCGCCGACCTGCTCTATCTGCCGACCGTCGACCAGGAGTGCCAGGCCGCCGACGCGGAGAGCGGGTGCGAGCCGGGGCTGTGCCGCAGGATCGTGGACGCTCTGGCGCCCACCATCGACCCCGCCACCCATCCGCGCGACCTGTCCGAGGGCCAGAAGCTCTGCCTGGTGCTGGCCATCCAGTTGACCGCCCGCCCCCATGCCATCCTCTTGGACGAGCCCACCCGGGGCCTGGACTACCCGGCGAAAGCCACATTGGCGCAGATCCTGGCCGAGATGGCCGGTGACGGCCGGGCGGTGGCCGTGGTCACGCACGACGTCGAGTTCGCCGCCGAAGTGGCCGACCAGATCATCGTCATGGCGGCGGGCGAGGTCATCCACACCGGCAGCGCCGCCGAGGTCCTGGGCACCTCCGCCCTGTTCGCCCCCCAGGTGGCCAAAGTGCTCCACCCCATGCGTTGGTTGACCCCCTATCAAGTGGACCAGGCGCTGCACGAGATCGACCTCGACCCAGGGGCGGGGGACCGCTCGTGACCCGGCGCGCACCCCTGACCCTGGACGACCGGCCTGTGCCGTTGGAGTGGAAGTCCGCGCTGATGCTCACCGTCCTGACCGTGGCGGGTCTCGGCATGTTCGCGTGGCCCCTGTTCGTCGCCGCCCCCTCGCCGAGCGGTCTGGGGGACGCCTCGCCCTTCATCTTCGTCGCCCTGCTGCCCCTGCTGATCTTCCTCGTCTTGGCGCAAATCTCGGAGAAGGGGATCGACGCCAAAGCCCTGGCCATCCTGGGAGTCCTCTCCGCCATCAACGCGGCCCTGCGCCCCCTAGGGGCGGGGACCGGCGGGATCGAGACCGTGTTCTTCCTCCTCATCCTGGCCGGGAGGGTCTTCGGCCCGGGGTTCGGCTTCGTCTTGGGCTGCACCTCCATGTTCGCGTCCGCCCTGCTCACCGCCGGAGTGGGGCCGTGGATGCCCTTCCAGATGCTGGCGTCGGCGTGGATCGGCATGGGGGCGGGCTTCTTGCCGAACCGCCTCTTCGGGCGATGGGTGAGGGGCAAGGCGGAGGTAGCCCTGCTCGTGGTGTACGGGATCGTGGTGGCCTACCTCTTCGGGGCCATCATGAACCTGTGGTTCTGGCCCTTCGTCACCGGCCCGTCGATGGGCGCCGACGCCCAACTGGCGTACATCCCCGGCGGTCCGCTGCTGGAGAACCTGACCCGCTTCGCCTGGTTCACGCTGATCACCTCCACCGCCGTGTGGGACACCGGCAGGGCTGTGGCCAACACTGTGCTGATCGTCTTGGTCGGCGCGCCTGTGCTGGCGGCCTTCCGCCGGACGGTACGCCGCGCGGTCTTCGCCCCCGACATCGAGTTCGTCCAGCCCTGAGGCGCGGTTTCCAGGGCGCAGACCTACCGCCACACGCCATGTGCGCGTGGTCGCCTGCCCGCTGGTGTCTGTCAGCGGTCGTCTGCGCGTGGTCGCCTGTCAGCGGGCGTCGAGGGCTCGCGACTGGTTGGGCCCGCCCGAGACGTCGTCCAGGGCGGAGATGATGGGCTCGGGCAACTGGATCTCGTCCACGGCGAGCAGGGGCGCCAGTTGGTCCAGGTCGCGGGGGCCGATCAGGGGCGCGGTCACCCCGGGCGCGTCCCGTACCCAGATCCACGCCACTTGGGCGGGGCTCAGGCCCAGCCCGTCCGCTGCCGTGACGACTGCCTGGACGATACGCCGGGAGCCCTCGTCGAGGTACTGGTCCACGAACCATGCCATGCGGGGGTCGTCTCCACGCGAGTCACGCGGGATCGAGTCCGTGTACTTGCCGGTGAGCACGCCGCGACCCAGGCCGGACCACGGGAAGAATCCCATCCCCAGGTCGATCACGCACGGAAGGAGCTCCAGTTCCGCGCGCCTGGCCAGGAGGGAGTACTCCGCCTGGACGGAGACGACGGGGGTGCGGCGCAGGGCCCGCTGCCAGGTGTGCGCCTGGGCGGCCTGCCAGCCGACGAAGTTGGAGACCCCGACGTGGCGGGCCATGCCTCGTGCCACGGCCTCGTCGGCGGCGGCGAGGGTCTCGTCCAGAGGGGTGTCTCCCCAGGCGTGGACCTGCCAGAGGTCGACCCGATCCGTCCTCAGGCGGCGAAGCGAGCCTTCCAGGTCGGCCAGGAGGGTGGTACGGGAGTTGTCGATCACGCGCTGGTCGCCTCGTAGGACGAAGCCTGATTTCGTGGACAGGACGACCTCGTCGCGACGGATCGAGGTGGACAGGAACCGGCCGATCATGGACTCCACCTCGCCGAAACCATAGGCGGACGCCGTGTCGATCAGGGTTCCCCCCTTCCAGTGGAAGGCTTTGAGCATGGCGAGGGCGTCGTTGGCCGAGGTTCGGGCCCCCCAGGACATGGTTCCCAGACCCATGCGGGAAACGACGAGGTCGGATTCCCCGACATGAGCAGTACGCATAGAGCCAAGACTAGGGCATGGTGCGCAGCAGATGTTGGCGAAGGGGCCGAGACGGCGCGAAGTCTCACACCGCTTGGACGATTCCAAAGCTGATCAAGGCGATCACGGCCAGGCCGGCCAGGATGCGGTACACGATGAAGACGGTGAACCGGTGGGAGGACACGAACCTCAACAACCAGGCGATGGTGGCGTAGGCCACGACGAAGGAGATCAGGGTGGCCACGGCCGTGGGCCCCCAGCCGATCCCGGTCGAGATCGCATGGTAGGCCGTTGCGGCCTGCATGAGGCCGGACAGGGTCAGGGCGGGGATGCCGAGGAAGAAGCTCCACCGGGTCGCGGTGGTACGGTCGATGCCGCGCAGGAGAGCCGCGGAGATCGTGGCGCCCGAGCGCGAGACCCCGGGGACCAGGGCCAGGCACTGCGTGCATCCGATGATCAGCGCGTCCACGACGGTGAGGGTGGACTCGTCGCGCACGTGGGCCCGTTGGGCTTTGGCCAGCCGTGCCGAGTGGTGGTCGGCGTACCACAGCACCAGGCTCCACACGATCAGGGCGACGCCCACGACCCACAGAGAGCGCAGTGTCGTCTCGATGACGGAGCGCAGGGCCAGGCCGACGATCCCGATGGGGATGGATCCGACGATGACGGCCCAGCCCAGGCGGTAATCGGTGCCTCGCCTGCTGGCGTTGAACAGCCCCATGAACCAGCCCACGGCCAGGCGGACGATGTCTTTCCAGAAGTACACGATCGCCGCCACGATGGCGCCGACTTGGATGATGGCGGTGAAGGCCGTCACGTCGGCGGAGTCGATCGACAAACCGAAGAGTTTCTCGACGATCGTCAGGTGGCCTGTGGACGACACCGGCAGGAACTCAGTGATCCCTTCCACGATGCCCAGGACGATAGAAATGAACCAATCCATCCGCATCTCACTTTCTCTTTTCGTAGGATAGCGGATGGTGGAATCTGGCAGAGGGCACACGCCGGGGGTCGGACCACTGCGGTGATCGCCGTGGGCCCGCCCGCCCCCGTACGGGCGAGGGGCGGGGCCCGTACGCCCACGGGGAATGGCACTCGATTCAACATATGGGGAACAAATCGCGTAGATTGGTGTCTCGGGCATATCATGCGTCGATGTGAAGGAGAAAAACGTGAGCCAGAATGGGCCCGATGAAGCGACGGGCGTCCA
This sequence comes from Propionibacteriaceae bacterium, assembly GCA_009780915.1. GTDB lineage: Bacteria > Actinomycetota > Actinomycetes > Propionibacteriales > Propionibacteriaceae > WQYJ01. Next base: position 34,571 of record WQZD01000010.1, on the reverse strand, counting down.
TCAGCTTGGTCTTATGCAAGGCATGGTTGTCGAAGAACTCGGCTGGGATGAGGACTCAGACGAAGACTTCCGGCAAGCTGTCATGGAGATGATCGACTCCGATCTCGTCGAGGAATCCCAGCAGGCCGTGGACGCCGTCGTCCTGTGGCTACGCCAGGACGACGGCGACGTGATGGACTTGTTGATCGACTCCCTGACCGATCTGGGGCCCGCGGGTTTCCTGTGGGTGCTGACACCCAAGGTCGGCCGACCCGGGCAAGTGCCACAGTCGGACTTGTCCGAGGGTGTCGTGGCCGCAGGGTTGTGCTTGACAACCTCCGCCTCGGTGTCCAAAGATTGGTCTGCCCATAAAGTCGTGCGCCCCAAGAGTGTGAGGCGCTGATCCCCCTCGGCATGGTCGAGGATTCATAGCTCAGTTGGTAGAGCACTTCCCTTACAAGGAAGGGGTCGTCGGTTCGAGCCCGGCTGAATCCACTGTGGTTGTCACTCGTGGAGGAGGTGACTGTACGTGAGTGTCATATGGCTCGTCTCAGGCCTGATTGTCGGGACCCTCGGCGCCATGGGTTGGCGGCGCAAGTGGTGGCCGGTTCTCATCGTCGCCCTCATGCTTGTCGCGGCTAGCGCCGTCATCGTCCCCGTGTTTGTTCCTCGATTGTGGGACGCCGGTCAGGGCGGACTATTGGCAGCCGGCTTGGGCGTCGGCGCTGTCGCAGTCGCTGTCGTCACCGGAGGTGCGACTCAGCGTCGAGACGGTGGCAAGTGATCAACCCGACTAGGAGGTTGCTCATCGCCGTTTGTCGCGTACTCCCCAGAAAACTGGATGACCCGTTGTGGGCTGATGGTGACGACGACAGACGATCGTCCCCTTCGCAGTCTCCTTCTCAATAGACGTGGCGACGAGCGAATCTCAGGACAGCGCTGCGAACGGATCGACCACCGGCACATCCAAGAGGCGGAAGTGTTTGATGTTGCGTGTCGCGACGGTGAGGCCGTGACGGAGGGCGCAGGCCGCGATCAACGCGTCTTCGTAGAGGGTGTCGGAGCGGCCCGTGATGAGTTTCCCCCAGATGCGATAGGTGTCCGCGTCCACGGCCAGGACGTCGTGGGTGCGGATCACCTGGTCGAGCCACGCCTCGATCTCATCGGCCTTGGCTGGGTCTTGTCGGCGGGTCCGTTCCACACCGATCTGGATCTCACCCACGGTCAGGGCGCAGATGTGCAGATTGGCATCAGGTTGGCCGGCGATCCACGCGAGGACGCCACCATGGGGTGTAGGTTTGCGCAGTTCGGAGACGACGTTCGTGTCGAGAAGGTACATTTCAGTCCCCGTCGATCTCTCGGTGGCGTCCCTGTCCTCGGGCGGGCAGGTCGAGGATGAAGCGTGCGGTGTCTTGGGTCAGCAGTTCTTTCAGTGTCGCGCGTGGGGCGGTGGCGTGGCGCCAGTCGTCCAGAGACATGAGCACTGCTTCGGGGACTCCTCGGCGGCTGATCGTCTGAGGCCCCTGGGTCAGGCACGTGTCCAGCAACTCGCTGAACCGAGCCTTGGCGTCCTGCACAGGCCACACGGGAGCTTCTGCCATGGTCGCACCACCTTTGACTAGTCATCTGACTAGTCATCAATATATCACACCGATCCAGCGAACCACGCTCGACCACCGTCTTGTATGCTGACCCATGTGGATTTACGCGATATTCGTCGGAGTTATGATCGCGGGCATCTGGATGACACCGCCGCGGCGGCCACGCCCTTGGCGTTGTTCGAGCGGTGGATGTCCGAGGCCATCAAGCGGGGGGTGACCGAGGCGACCGCGATGACCCTGGCCACCGTGAGCGCCGACGGGAGGCCCTCCACCAGAATCGTCTTGGCGAAGAGCGTCGACGAGGCCGGGCTCGTCTTCTACACCAACTACACCAGCCGCAAAGGCATGGACCTAGCGGGCAACCCGTACGCGGCCGCCCAGTTCCACTGGGTCGAGGCTGAGCGGGTGGTACGGCTGGAGGGCATCGTGGAGAAGGTCTCCGAGGCCGAGTCCGACACGTACTTCGCCCAGCGTCCGCTCGACTCGCGTATCGGCGCGTGGGCCTCGCCGCAGTCCCAGGTGATCCCCAGCCGGGCCCACCTGCTCGCGAACGCCGCCAAGGTGTCGGCGACCATGGGTCTCAACCCTCCTCGACCCGCCCATTGGGGCGGCTACCGTCTCGTCCCCGACCTATGGGAGTTCTGGCAGGGCCGCGCCTCTCGTCTCCACGACCGCGTCCGTTACCGACGTGAGGGCGGCGCCTGGATCCGGGAGCGTCTCGCCCCCTGACCTCCGGGCTACACTGGAGTTCTTCCAGATATCGGAGCGATGATGAAGCTGACCTTTCTCGGCACGGGGGCGGGGGTGCCATCGGCGACGCGCAACGTCGCGTCCACGGCGCTGGACCTGATGGCCGAGAACGGGTCGATCTGGCTCTTCGACGCGGGCGAGGGCACTCAGCACCAATGCATGAAGGCGTCCCTGCGCATCCGGCGTGTCAACCGGATCTTCATCACCCACCTCCACGGGGACCACGTCTTCGGGCTGCCCGGCTTCTTGAGCAGCCGTTCGTTCCAGGCCGAGACCAGTCCGGTCTATGTGTACGGCCCGCCCGGCCTCACGGAACTGATCGACACCACGCTGCGCCTGACCCAGTCGCACTTGACGTACCCCCTTGTCACCCACGAAGTCGAGGACGGGGAAACCCTCTTCCACGAGGACCATTTCTCCGTGAGCGTGCGGGGGTTGGACCATGTCGTCCCCTGCTTCGGGTACCGGATCGAGGAGGATCCGCGTCCGGGGGCTCTCCAGGTGGACCGTCTCAGACAGATGGGTCTCGGCCCCGGGCCGTGGTACGGCGAGCTCAAGGCCGGCAAGACCGTCACCTTCCCCGACGGGAGGACCGTGGACGGCCGGGAGTTCCTGGGGCCGCCCATCCCCGGACGGGTCCTCGCCATCTGCGGGGACACCCGCCCTGCCCAGGCCACGGTCGACCTGGCTGACAACGCCGACGTGCTCGTCCACGAGTCCACGTACGACCACACGCAGGCGGACCTCGGGTCGAAGTACGGGCATTCCACCTGCGACCAAGTGGCCCAGATCGCGCGGCGGGCCGGGGTGCGGACCCTCCTGCTCACCCATGTCAGCGCGCGTCATTCCCTCACCGATCTGCATGCCATGGCCCATCGGGCCCGGCGGATCCACCCCGACACCCGCGTCATGGACGACCTGGCGGAGGTGGAGGTGCCGTGCCCGCCGCTGTGAATCTCCAGGGCCGCTCGCGGTCCTCCGGTGAGGCGTAGTCGATCCCGACGCGCGGCGACGTTCGGATCTCCGGGGGCGTCCACCCGTCCGATTCGATCCACAGGTCGGGCGACCGTGCCAGATCGGCACGGTTGTCGTCCAGGCTGATCGAGAAGGCTTTCGTCCACCTCCCCGGCCCCGGCCAGCCCTCCAGGCCCCGGATCAACGCGGCCTGAGGCTCGCCCTCCCCGCCGGTGACGACGTTGAAGAGGCGATGGATCCCGTAACAGAGGTAGACATAGGCGTGTCCTCCGGCCATGTACAACGGCTGGGTGCGCCGGGTGAGCCCCGCCCTGGCATGGCACGCCGTGTCCTCCTGGCCTCGGTACGCCTCGACCTCGGTGACACGTCCCCGCAGGACCTCGGACCCCACCCGATGGCAGATGACGGCGCCCAGCAGATCAGGGGCGACCTCGAGCACGTCGCGACGATAGAACTCCTCGGTGATGCGGGCCCCCACGCTCACACCTGCGACTCGACCTGGTGCAGGGCGACCTTCACGCCCTCCATGGCGAGGAAGACCACCACGGCCAACCCGAGGGGGACCAGCCACCCGGCGGCCGTGATCCCCGCAGACCCGAACCACACGTGCATGATCGGCACGTACACGAACAGGATCTGCAGCGCCACGAGCAGGGCGACCACCACCCACACCATGCGGTTGCCGACGACGGCCTCGCGACGGAAGCTCGACTCGCGGAGGAACCGGGAGTTGAACAGGTAGGCGGCCTGTCCCAGGGCGAGGGCGTTGACCGCCCAGGTCTGGGCCGTCGCCAGGTCGGCGCCCCACGCCCGGGCGAGGCTGAAGGCGACCAGGGTCGTGGCTGCGATCAGGACGGACGCCACGGCGAGTCGCGGCAGGTGCGCCAGGCTCACCAGGTGGGCCTTGGGGGACCGTGGCGGCCGCGTCATGAGGTCGGGCTCGGCGGGTTCGCGGACCAGAGCCAAGGCCAAGGTGACCGTCGTGACCATGTTGACCCACAGGATCTGCGTGGGGGTCAGCGGCAAGGTCAGCCCGAACAGCACGGCGATGAGCACCACGAGCGCCTGGGCGCCGTTGGCCGGCAGCAGGAAGAGCACGGACTTGTGCAGGTTGTCGTGGATCCGGCGTCCCTCCTCGATGGCGTGCTCGATGGTGGCGAAGTTGTCGTCGGCCAGGACGACCTCGGCGGCCTCTTTGGTCGCCTCGGTGCCTTTGATGCCCATGGCCACCCCCACGTCGGCACGTTTGAGGGCGGGGGCGTCGTTGACCCCGTCCCCGGTCATGGCGACGACCTCGCCGTTGGCTTGGAGGGCTTTGACCAGACGCAGCTTGTGTTCGGGGGAGGTACGGGCGAAGACCTGGGCGTGCGCGACGATGTCGCGCAACTGCTCGTCGGTGGCGCCCTCCACCTCGGCGCCGGTGACCACCGGGATCTCGTCGGCGTCGTGGAGGAGGATGCCCATCTCGTCGGCGATGGCTTGGGCCGTTCCCGCATGGTCGCCGGTGATCATGGTCACGCCGATGCCGGCCGTGTGGCAGGTCTGGATGGCGACGATCGCCTCCGGGCGGGGCGGGTCCTGGATGGCGGCGATCCCGGCGAAGCACAGCCCGGTCAGGTCCGCATGGTCGAGGCCGGTGGTGGCGCCCGTCCATTCCAGCGACGCCGCCCCGAGGACGCGCAGTCCCAGGGAGGACTGGGCCGCGATCTGGCCCTCCCACCACGCGCGGTCCATGGGCGCCTGGCCGTCCGCGTCGAGGTGGGTCACGCAGCGGTCGAGGATGCGGTCGGGGGCGCCGAGGAGGAAGAGCCGGACCCCTGTGGGGGTGTCGGTGAGGGTGGCCGAGTACTTGTGCGCGGAGTCGAAGGGGAGGTGCGCCAGGCGGGGATAGGCGCTGGCGTCGAGCCCGGCTTTGAGTCCCAGGGTACGCAGCGCGCCCTCGGTGGGCTCCCCGACGAGGGTCCACCCCGTGTCGGACTGCGCGACGACGGCGTCGAGGGGCGCGCAGGCGGCCATCACGAAGTCGTCCAAGTCGTCTCGCTCGCCCATGGACACCCGGTGGGCCTCGTCGTGGATGTCGCCGACGGGCGCGTACCCCAATCCGCTGACCGAGTAGGTGTGACGCCTGGTCACCACGGTTCGCACCGTCATCTCGTTGGTGGTCAAGGTGCCCGTCTTGTCCGAGCAGACGCGTGTGACGGCGCCCAAGGTCTCCACCGCCGGCAGGCGCCGGATGATCGCGTGGCGCCGGGCCATGTTCTGCACCCCGAGGGCCAGGGTGATCGTGACGAGGGCGGGCAGGCCCTCGGGGATGGCCGCGACGGCGAAACCGATGGTCGCCGAGGTCAACTCGGCGAAGGGCATCTGGTGGAGGACCTTGCCGATCACCGCCATGACCACCACCATCCCGCCGATCACCATGGCCAGGATCTTGCCGAAACGGGCCATCTGGCGGGTCAGGGGCGTGTCGAAGGTGTCGATCTGGGCCAGCATCGTCGTGATGCGCCCGATCTCGGCGTGCCGCCCGGTCGCGGTGACCACGCCCACGCCGACGCCGGAGGACACCAGGCAGGAGGAGAACAGCATGCAGGCGCGGTCCCCGATGCCCGTCCCGGGCTCGACCGGGTCGACCCCCTTGGTGGCTGGCTCGCCCTCGCCGGTCAGGGCCGCCTCGTCCACACGCAGATTGCTGGCGTCGAGCAGGCGCAGGTCGGCGGGCACTCGGGCCCCGGGGCCCACACGCACCAGGTCTCCGACGACCAAGTCCTCGGCGGGCGCCTGGGTCCAGGACCCGTCGCGCAGCACCTGGGCGCGGGTGGACAGCATGGCCCGGATCCCGTCGAGGGCCCGCTCGGCGCGGCCCTCCTGGATGAAACCGATGGTGGCGTTGATGAGGGCCACCACCAGGATGACGCCGAAGTCGATCCACTCGCCCATGGCGGCTTTGAGGGCCGCCGCAGCCAACAGGATGTAGATCAGGATGTCGTCGAAGTGCCGGATGAACTTCCCAATGGCAGGGTCGCGTCTGCCCTCGGGGATCCGGTTGGGGCCGTCGCGGCGCAACCGAGCGGCGGCCTCGGCCTCGCTCAGCCCGTCGACGCTGGAGTCGAGGGCGGCGAGCACATCCGTGCCGGTCTGGGCGTAGGGTTCGATTGGGTGGTCGATGGTCGACGTCGTCACGGCATCCCCTTCCCGTGTGGTCTTCTCACAGTATCACTGGGGGAGAGCCCTGGGCAGGGTCATCGTGATATCGATGGAGGCGGGCTCACTGCCCCGCCTGGGCGTCCTCGCGTCCCAGCCTGGAGTCCAGCGAGCGGAGCTGGGACTCCAGGTCGGTCAGTTGGATCTTCAGGCGCAGGGCTTGGGCCGCCGCGGAGGAGTAGGCGTCCGACTGGCCGAGGGTGAGGGTGATGCTCCGGCCATGGGACTTCTTCGCCCCTGACGGGTCGGTGGTCCCCAGAGCCTGCTCGGCCTGGGCGATCTCGGCATGCACCTGGTCGATCTGTTGGACGAGCCGGGTGCGTCGGCTGTACGACCCCTGCTCCCCGGTGTCGCGTCGGCGGGCCGGCTCCTTGCGCATCCAGGCGTAGAACTCCTGGATGGCACGGTGGAACTGGTCGCCCAAATCCTTGTTGAGGGCATGGCCCGCGTACCCGGCCTCGCGGAAAGCTGTCTGGAGGGTGCGCGCCTCGTCCGTGGCCTGGCGCAGATCGGGGGCGCCCACCAAGGCTTGGGCCGCACGGATGGCAGAGCGTTTGAGGTCGGCGGCCTGGCGCTGGTCGGACTGGGAGCGGGTGCGCTCCTGGTTGCGCCGGGCGTACACCTCGTCCTGCGCCGCCTTGAACCGCAGCCATAATCCCTTGTCGTCGGGCGCTGGCGGGGTCTGTTTCCATTCGGTCATCAGCATGGCCATCGTCTCGGTGGCCTGGCGCAGGTCTTGGCGGTGGACCAGTTCCTCGGCGGTGGCGATCAAGCCTTCTTTCACCTGTTTGGCCTGGGCGGCCGACGCGTTGCGTTGGTCCCGCAACAAGCTCAAGCGGGTGAAGAGTTGTTCCTGGGCGGTGTTGAAGCGGTCCCACAGGGCTTGGTCCTCGGCTTTGGTCGTGCGCCCGGCCTCTTTCCACTGCGCCAACAATGCCTTCATCTGCGACGATGCGGTCCGTGTCGGAGCGGTCATCGCCACCAACTCAGCCTGAGCGATCAACGACTCTTTCGTCGCCAGAGTGGCCGCGCGCTGAGCCTGACGCGCGGAGGGGGAAGGGTCGAGGCCCCCTGCGTCGGTGGTGATGTCGGCGTCCATGGACCCTCCTTGTGTCAGCCGTTGGGCCGATTCTACCGGTCGGGGACGTGAGCGCGTCACGGACGATTTCTATGTACACCTGCTCGATTGCCATCGAGCCGCTCACCTCCGCTAAGGTGGGGGTGTGGCATCTACATCTTTGAGCGTGCATCAAAAGGCGATCCGCTCCAACGTCGCGAAGAAGGCCCTGATGGCCGTCACCGGCTTGGTGTTGATTTGTTTCCTGCTCATGCACATGTTTGGCAATCTCAAGATCTTCGTCAGCCCAGAGGCGTACAACTATTACGCCGATTGGTTGAAACATGATCTCCTTTATCCGATCCTTCCCCATGGGTGGTTCATCTGGCTCTTCAGGATCTTCTTGGTGGTGTGCCTCGTGCTGCACATCTACCTGATGGCGATCCTGTGGAACGCGAGCCTCCACGGGCGTGGCGCGAAGTACGTGCGCAAGAACCGCAAGGAGCAGACGCTGTCTGCCAAGCTCATGCGGTGGGGTGGCATCACCCTCGGCTTGCTGCTCGTCTTCCACCTGCTCATGTTCACCACCGGCACGATCACGCCAGGCTTCGCGTACGCGGTCCATGACCCGTACCACATGTTCCTCGGCGCGTTCTCGCAATGGTGGGTCGTCTTGATCTACGCGATCTTCGTGGCCGTGGTGTGTATGCATGTGCGCCATGGTTTCTGGTCGGCGTTCACCACCCTGGGGGCCAATGTTGGCCCCGGTGCGCGCACCGTCCTCAACGTCCTGGCCTATTTCGTGGCGGCGCTGCTGTTCGTAGGCTTCATTCTTCCTCCATTGGCCGTACTCCTTGGGATGGTGAGCTAACTATGACTGCAACAACGAGGCCCCCCGCCTCCAACCCGTACTACACCCTGGGCGCCGAGATCCACGACACCAAGGCCCCCGCGGGCCCCATCGAGAAGAAATGGTCGACGCGTAAGTTCGAGGCCAAGCTCGTCAACCCCGCCAACCGTCGCAAGCTGACGGTCCTGATCGTGGGCACCGGCCTGGCCGGCGCCGCCGCAGGGGCGACCCTGGGCGAGGCGGGCTACAACGTCCATAACTTCTGCTACCAGGACAGCCCTCGCCGGGCGCACTCCATCGCGGCTCAGGGCGGCATCAACGCCGCCAAGAACTACCGCAATGACAATGACTCGGTGTACAGGCTCTTCTACGACACTGTCAAGGGCGGCGACTATCGTGCCCGCGAGACCAACGTCTACCGTCTGGCCGAAGTGTCCGCGAGCATCATCGACCAGTGCGTGGCCCAGGGCGTTCCCTTCGCCCGCGAGTACGGCGGCCTGCTCGACACCCGCTCGTTCGGCGGCGTGCAGGTGCAGCGCACCTTCTACGCGCGTGGCCAGACAGGCCAGCAACTGCTGATCGGCGCCTACCAGGCCCTGGAGCGTCAGGTCGACGCCGGCACCGTCACGATGCATTCCCGTCACGAGATGCTCGAGGTGATCGTCCATGAGGGACGCGCCCGCGGCATCGTCACCCGCGACCTGGTGTCCGGCGAGATCGAGACCTGGTACGGCGACGCCGTCGTCCTGGCCTCCGGCGGGTACGGCAACGTGTTCTTCCTGTCCACCAACGCCATGGGCTCCAACGTCACGGCGAGCTGGAGGGCGCACCGCAAGGGCGCGTACTTCGGGAACCCCTGCTACACGCAGATCCACCCGACCTGCATCCCCGTCCACGGAGAGATGCAGTCCAAGCTGACCTTGATGTCCGAGTCGCTGCGCAACGACGGCCGGATCTGGGTTCCGAAGAACCCCGATGACGCCGAGAAGGACCCGCGTGACATCCCTGAGGAGGATCGCGACTACTACCTGGAGAGGATCTACCCCTCCTTCGGCAACCTCGTCCCGCGCGACATCGCCTCCCGCCAGGCCAAGTACATGTGCGACGACGGACGCGGCGTGGGCCCCTTGGTCACCGAGGTGACGCAAGAGGGCGAGACGCAGCAGCGTCGACGCGGTGTGTACTTGGACTTCACCGAGGCCATCGCACGCCTGGGCCGCAAGGCCGTCGAGGACAAGTACGGGAACCTGTTCGACATGTACGCCCAGATCACGGGCGAGGATCCGTACGCGACCCCGATGCGTATCTACCCGGCTGTGCACTATGTCATGGGCGGGCTGTGGGTCGACTACGACCTGCAGAGCTCGATCAAGGGCCTGTACGTGTGCGGCGAGGCGAACTTCTCCGACCACGGCGCGAACCGCCTCGGCGCCTCGGCGCTGATGCAGGGGCTCTCGGACGGGTACTTCGTCCTGCCGAACACGATCAACGACTATCTGGCCGCGGGTCCCTTCGAGAAGATCGACGACATGACCCAGGCGTCCCAGGAGGCTCTGGAGTCGGCTGTGTCGCGCATCGAGAAGCTGCTCGCTGTGAAGGGCACGCGTTCGGTGGACTCCTTCCACCGCGAACTCGGCGCCATCATGTGGGAGTACTGCGGCATGGAGCGCACCGAGGAGGGTCTCAAGATCGCCATCGACAAGATCCGAGCCCTGCGCGAGGAGTATTGGAAGAACGTCAAGGTCACGGGCGTCAACGAGGACTTCAACCAGGCCCTCGAGCGCGCCGGTCGTGTGGCCGATTTCATCGACCTGGGCGAACTGATGTGCATCGACGCTCTGCATCGGCGTGAGTCCTGCGGCGGTCACTTCCGTCGCGAGTCTCAGACCGAGGACGGCGAGGCTCTGCGCCATGACGACCAGTACGCCTATGTGGCGGCCTGGGAGTTCACGGGCGACGGGAGCAAGCCGGTCTTGCACAAGGAACCTCTCAAGTACGAGGCCATCGAGTTGAAGCAACGGAGTTACAAGTGAAAATCACACTGAAAATTTGGCGTCAGGCCAATAAGAATGCTGAAGGATCGATGCATTCCTATCAGCTGGACAACGTCTCCGAAGAGATGAGCTTCCTGGAGATGCTCGATCTGCTCAATGAGAACCTCACAGCGGGCGACGAGGAGCCTGTGGCCTTCGACTACGACTGCCGCGAGGGCATCTGCGGGATGTGCGGCATCGTGATCAACGGATCCGCCCACGGGCGGTACGAGTCCCCGGTGCCGACGACGACCTGCCAGTTGCACATGCGCAACTTCCACGATGGCGACGTCATCGAGGTGGAGCCGTGGAGGGCTGGCGCCTTCCCCGTCATCAAGGACCTCGTGGTGGACCGGTCGGCGTTCGACCGGATCATCCAGGCCGGCGGCTACATCTCGGTCAACACAGGCTCGGCGCCCGAGGCCCACTCCACCCCCGCTCCCAAGCGGTTGGCGGACCGGGCTTTCGACGCCGCCACCTGTATCGGATGCGGGGCCTGCGTGGCCGCGTGCCCGAACGGCGCCGGGATGCTGTTCACATCGGCGAAGATCACCCATCTGGACAATCTTCCCCAGGGCCAGCCCGAGCGCATGCTGCGCGTGAAGGCCATGGTCGCGGCGCACGACGACAACGGCTTCGGCGGTTGCCAGAACATCGGCGAGTGCGCCTCGGTGTGCCCGAAGGAGATTCCGCTGGAATCCATCGCTCAGCTCAACCGCGACCTGATCGCCTCCTTGTTCAGAGGTGACGGCCGGGCGCAGTGAGCCTGTCTCAGACCCCAGGAGGGCACGTGCGTGACGCGCACGTGCCCTCTTCTGATTTCTCTTGCACGTGAGGGTTTCGGGAGCAAGGACGTGAGACGGACTGGGAATCGATCAGAAAATGTGATGGAGTGTCCTCATGACCGATGTTGACTTCTGGTTCGATCCCTATTGCCCGTGGGCGTGGATGGCCTCCCGATGGATGCTCGATGTGGAGAAGGTCCGCGACGTGACCGTGAGATTCCACGTGATGAGCCTGGCGGTGCTCAACGAGGGCCGCGACGACCTGCCCGAGGACTACAAGGAGCGGATGTCCACCCAGGCGTGGTACGGCGCCCGCGCGTCGATCGCGGTGGAGCAGCGGTACGGCCAGGAGACCTTGCGCGAGTTCTACACCGCGCTGGGAACCCGCTACCACATCCATGACGAGCCCCGAGAGCCCGACACCGTCCGGGCGGCGTTGACGGATCTGGGGTTGGACGCTTCCATCGCCGACGACTGCGTCACGACACGCGTGGACGACGCCATGAGGATCAGCCACCACGGGGGGATGGACCCGGTGGGAACGGACGTCGGCACCCCGGTCATCCGCATCGGCGACATGTCCATCTTCGGCCCCGTCGTCTCCCCGGCCCCCAAGGGCGAGGAGGCCGGTCGTCTCTTCGACGGGGTACGCGCCGTGATGGCGTACCCAGGCTTCTTCGAGCTGAAGAGGACCCGGACCGTCGGGCCGATTTTCGACTAGACACGTGCGTCCGCACCCCGTGCCCAGCTGGGTCTGACGGGCTCCTCGTCGCCGCCTCGACTGGCGCGCTGAGGGCGATCTATGGCAAAATGGCACATTGTGCTCGAACGACCCCTGCCACAGGGGGGAAGCCGGACGAGCGTCCCTAGACGAATAAACGATGGTGGCCTGTGGCACCTGGAGGTACCTGAGATGAACCAGCTCATTTCCGCAATCAATGCCGAATCCCTGCGCGATGATATCCCCGCGTTCCGTCCCGGAGACTCCGTGAAGGTGCACGTGAAGGTCGTCGAAGGCAACCGCTCCCGTATCCAGATCTTCGCCGGCGTGGTCATCGCCCGCACAGGCGCCGACATCCAAGAGGCGTTCACCGTCCGCAAGGTCTCCTTCGGCGTGGGCGTCGAGCGTACTTTTCCCCTGCACTCCCCGATCATCGACCACATCGAGGTCGAGCGTCGTGGCGACGTGCGGCGCGCCAAACTTTATTATTTGCGCGCATTGCGTGGCAAGGCCGCTAAGATCAAGGAGAAGCGGTACATCTGAGTCCCCGCTCCTTCACCTGAGGAGGACGCCATGTCTGAGGAGGTCGGCTCCCAAGCGCGTGCTGACAAACCTCGGCGTGCGTGGGAGGACGAGCATGGGCCGAAGAAGCCTGGTCACGGTTGGCGGGCCGTCGTGAGGTGGGTCGCAGAATTCGCCGTGTACATGATCGTCGCCATCCTGGTGGTCGTCCTCGTCCGCCTCTTCGTCCTCCAACCTTTCCTGGTGCCCTCGGGCTCGATGGAGAACACCCTGCAGGTGGGCGACACGATCGTCGCATGGAAACCCGGGGCGCCTCAGCGCGGGGAGATCGTGGTCTTCCGCGACGACCTGAACTGGCTGGGCCCGGCTGATCCGGCGCCCGGATGGAAACAGGCCCTGGCCTGGGTGAAGATCCTTCCGCCCCAGAACGAGCAGTACCTGGTGAAACGGTTGATCGGGCTTCCCGGCGACCACGTCACCTGCTGTGACACCCAGGGGAGGATCACGGTCAACGGGACCCCCTTGGACGAGTCCTCGTACCTGTTCCCGTACTCGGCCAGCACGACCGTCAACCCCTCGGACTACGCCTTCGACATCATCGTGCCGGCGGGGCACATCTTCGTCCTGGGCGATCACCGAGACTCCTCCGCCGACTCGCGGGCGCACATGTGCTCGGGGGTCACCCCCACGCCACAACTCACGTTCCCCAGTGTGGACGCCATCCAGGGGAAGGCCTTCGCCATCATGAGACCCCTGTCTCGGATGCAGACCTTCTCCGTCCCGGCCACGTTCGCGTCCGTGCCCGCGCCCACCCAACCGGCGCCGTCCACGGGCGGCCAGCAGTGGGCGTGTCCGCTCGGCCATGTATGACGACATGCTCGACCTGGCGGGGTTGGGTCCCGTCGCCGGGGCGGACGAAGCCGGACGCGGCGCCTGCGCGGGGCCCTTGGTCGCGGCGGCGGTGGTCCTGTCGAGCGAGCCGGGCCACGACATCCCGGGCCTGAACGATTCCAAAGCCCTCACCCATCGGCAACGCGACCGGTTGTACCCCCTCATCCTCGAGCGCGCCGCCGCCGTCTGCTGGTATGTGGTCGAAGCGCCTGACTGCGACCGCATGGGCATCCAGGCGGCCAATCTGGAGGCCCTGCGCCAGGCGGTGCTCGGATTGGACGTCACGCCCGGTTTCGTCATCACGGACGGTTTCTTCGTCCCCGGCCTGCCCGTCCCCAGCCTGGGGATGTGGAAGGGGGACCAGGTCGCACGCTGCGTGTCGGCGGCATCCATCGTCGCCAAGGTCACCCGGGACGCGATCATGGACGATCTCGACCTCGTCTATCCGGGCTACGAGTTCTCCAAGCACAAGGGCTATGTCACCGCCGTCCACCAACGACGACTGGACGAACTGGGGCCCTGCCCACAGCACCGTCTGAGCTATGGGAATGTGGCCCGAGCGGCTAAAGTAGAACCATCATGAGCGCTGAAGACCTAGAATCCTACGAATCCGATCTCGAACTCGCCTTGTACAAAGAGTACAAAGACGTTGTGGGGATTTTCCGTTACGCCGTCGAGACGGAACGACGGTTCTACCTGTGCAACAACGTGGACGTCAAGGTGCGCACCGAGGGCGGGGACATCTACTACGAGGTCTCGATGGCGGACGCCTGGGTCTGGGACATGTACCGGCCCGCGCGCTTCGTGAAGACCGCCAAGGTGCTCACCTTCCGCGACGTCTCCATCGAGGAGATCGCCCATTCAGACCTCCAGGTGCCCGAGCAGGGCTGAGGTCGCGCCACCCACGGCTACTCGCTTCGCAGCGCCTCGACGGGATCGCGCCGGGACGCCGCTGAGCTGGGGATCAGGCCCGCGATGAAGGTCAACGCCATGGAGATGGCGATCAACGCCACCCCCGCGACGACGGGCAGTTTCGCCATGTTGCGCACATTGGTGTACGTGTAGATGATCGGGTTGGCGATCACGGTGAGCAGCAGGGTGATCAGCACGCCCATCAGGCCCGCCACGAAGCCGACGATCAGGGTCTCGGCGTTGAACACGTTCGCGATGTCGCGTTTGGAGGCGCCCAGGGCCCGCAAGATTCCGATCTCTTTTCGCCGTTCGAGGACGGAGATGTACGTGATGATGCCGATCATGATCGAGGACACCACCAGGGAGATGGACACGAACGCGACCAACACGGCCGAGATCTTGTTGACGATGTCCGTCACCGAACCCATGAGCACGGCCACGATGTCGGTGTAGGTGACCACCTTGTCGGGTTGTCCCGTGGCGGTCATACGGTCGTTGTACCCGGTGAGGATGTCCAGGACCTGTTGCTTGGCCGCGAAATCCTTCGGGTAGATGTCGATGCTGTACGGCTTGGCCGCGTCGGCGTACCCCAACAGGCTCAGATTGGAGTCGAGGGTGTTGGCCTGGTTGTTCATCATGGACATCAGGAGGGTCGTCAGCTGACCAGGATCCATGGTGAAGGAGAACAGGCTCGACAGTTTGCTGGGATCCATGGACATGGCCGAGGCCAGTTGGGTGCTCACCTGGGTCATCGTGGAGCGCATGGCCGCCGTCAACTGCGTCTGCAGGGACGACATCATCTGCGTCACCATGGTCGTCATGGTGTCGCGCATGTACCCGGCCAGCGCCGAGGCGAGGTGGGTCTCGATGCCGTTGAGGTCGATCACTTGTGCCAGGTCGGACATGAATTGGGCCTGGACGTCTGGCTGGGCGAACCAGGTCGTGAACGAGGTCACGATGTCGTTGACGCTGGGGAGGGACGGCCATGTGGTCGGCCATGAGGTCGGCAAGGCCGTCGGGAAGGTCGTGGGCAGGCCCGTGGGGAAGGACATCGGCTGCCCCGAGGGCAGGATGATCGGTGATCCGTCCAGGGCGCTGGTGATGGCGCTGGCGACGTCGCTGGGCACCCAGGTGGGAAGGACGATGCCCGGAGTGGTGGTGGGGGCGGAAGCGCCCAGGCCCGGCGCGGTCGTCGGGGCGCCCGTGCCCCCCAGCGTCCCGGTCTGTGTGCCGGTCACGTCGTCGGACGGCGTGATGGCGGGGTTCTCGGAGGTCGGGTCGGTCGGCTGGGTCGGCTCGGTCGGGGTCGCGTCAGATCCCGGGTCGCTCGTGGGGGTGTCCTGGGGTGAGGGATCTGCCGTCGGCTCGTCTGGGGCTTGCGTGGGTGGGTCGAGCACGGGGTCTGACTGCGGGTCTGGCGCCTGTTCTGACGTGGTCTCGTCCGTGAAGTCCGGGGCCGGGTCGAGCGGGAGGTGGACGAGGGTTCGCGACGTGGTCAGAGGTGGCAGGGCGAGGGAGGGTCCTGTGGACGCCGACGGTGCGGCCGGCGTGGCCGACGGCGTGCCCGATGGCGTGGACGACGACGCCGTCTCGGTGGTGTCTGTGGGTGGGGTGACCGCGACAGGGGAGGTGGCCAGCGTGAGCGGGGCCCCGAGGGGAGGGGCCGTCGCGTGAGCCGAGGTGCCCGGGGACGACTGCTCGGTCGCCGTCGCCGGCGCGGCCAGGACGGGCGACGCGGAGGATGACGTCTGGGGCGCCGTCTGGGCTGACGTCGCCAAGGGTGCCGTCGCCACCCCTGACGTCGTCAAGGGTGACGTCGTCAGGGGCGGGACCGTCACAGTCGTGGCTGTCTGGGGCGAGGTCGTCAGGGGCGAGGTCGTCAGCGTCGACAGGTCGGGGATGGTGACCCCGAACATGTCCTTGAGGTAGGTGCCGATCGTACGAGACAAGAGAGAGGCCAGGGCGTCGGGGGAGACGCTCAGGTTGAGCGACCCCAGGATCTGGGTGAGGTCGGGAGGCGCCACGGTGGGAAGGTTCAGCGCCAGTGAGCTGAAGTCCAGGGACGGCAAGGAGAGTTGGAGGCTGGACGAGTCGAAGCTGAACATCTGCGTCAACGCCTCGGGGTCGACGTTCAGGATCGACGAGAAGTCGAAGTCGGCCATCGTCGGGTTCTGGGCCTCCTCGGCGAAGGTCTTGCCCGAGAAGACGTTGACCGTGGGGTTGGCCAACTGCTGTTGGACGATCCGGGAGGCGGCCGACTCGGCCATCAGATGGCGTACCAGGCTGGCGGGGTAGTACAGGCCTGGGCGCAGCATGGTCGCCGTGGCCGCAGGATCGGGGACGACCACTCCGGCCACCTTCAAGGGCTCGCCGGCGTTCACGGCGGCGGTCATCCACGCGGCGTCCTTGCTCTTGTCCGTCCACACCTGGTACGTCGGGTCCAACTCGTAGAAGGCGGTGGCGTTCACGACTTTGAAGGTGACGGACATCAACTGGTCGTAGGTCAGGTCCATGGTTCCCGTGGGGATGTCGATGGGCTTGTTCTGGGCCATGTTGGTGACCATCTGGGTCAGTTGCGCCGGGTCCAGCAGGCCCATCGCGTACAAGACGAAGTCGGACACTCCGCCCGAACTGCTCAAGACGAGAAGGCACTCGTTGTCGTTCTGCGGCCACTGGCCGGCGACGAGGTCGTACTGTCCCGCGAGCAGGCCCATGTCGTCGGGAAGGGACGAGAAGACGTTGGTGGACATCCCCATGGACATCACCGAACTCGACGACGTGGAGTTCATCCCCAGCGCCGAGAAGACGCTGTTCGGGTTGACTTGCCGAGCGCCGTCAGTGGTGTCGGACGCGAAGATCTGAGGCGTGACCGAGTAGTTGTACTGGATGGAGTTCACGTACGGCGCGATGCCGGACGCGGGGGAGTCCAGGAAGGTCTTCAGGGACGCGAGGTCGTTCGCCCCGATGTGGGAGAACATGGTGGCGAGCAGCTTGGTCTCGTGGGCCTCGCCCGTCGAGGTCGGGTCGGAGGAGGGGCTGGAACTGCTGTCGCTGCTTCCCCCTGTCAGCATGCTCGTCAGGTCGATTCCCTGCGTCTGGATGCTCAGGGGGTACACGGACAGCGTGTTCTCCTCCACCGAGCGGATGTACACGTTGAGGCCGTTGGCCAGCGCCAGGATCAAGGCGATGCCGATGATCCCGATGGAGCCGGCGAAGCTCGTCATCAGGGTGCGGCCCTTCTTCGTCATGAGGTTGGTGAAGCTCAAGGCGATGGCCGTGAGGAAGCTCATGGACGTGCGCCGCACGGGTTTCGCCACGCGAGCGGCGTCGCCGGGGACGTACGGACGCGTGTCGGCGACGACCTGTCCGTCTCGCAGGGAGACGATGCGGTTCGCGTACTGGTCCGCGAGTTCGGGATTGTGGGTGACCATGATGACGAGGCGATCACGCGCGATGCCCTGCAGGAGGTTCATCACTTGGACGCCGGTCTTCGAGTCCAAGGCGCCGGTCGGCTCGTCGGCGAGCAAGATCTCGGGGTCGTTGATCAGCGCCCTGGCGATCGCGACCCTCTGCATCTGCCCGCCGGAGAGTTGGTTGGGCAGTTTGTGCATGTGCTCGGTCAGATCGACCTGGGCGAGCGCCTGCTCGGCGCGGGCGGCGCGTTCAGACCGCGAGACCCCGGAGAGCGTCAGGGCCAACTCCACGTTGGCGAGGACGGTCTGGTGGGGGATGAGGTTGTAGTTCTGGAAGACGAACCCGATGCGGTTGTTGCGGTACGTGTCCCAGTCGCGGGCGGCGTACTGCTTGGTCGACACCTGGTCGATGACGAGGTCGCCGGAGTCGGCGTGGTCCAAGCCGCCGACGATGTTGAGCAAGGTGGTCTTCCCCGACCCCGAGGGCCCGAGGACCGCGACGAACTCGTTGTCGCGGAAGGTGATCGTGACGCCGTCGAGGGCCGCCTGGGTGAAGGTCCCGGTGCGGTAGGTCTTGCGAACCTCGTCAAGGTGAAGCACAGAATCCCCATTTCCAGGCAGTCGAACTGCGCCACAGTTCCTTCTCCAGTCTAGACCTGTATCAGGCGGGGTGGTGGTCCACGCGACGGCAAGAAGCGCTCTGGATTGGTTTCTCCGATCTGTCGTGGACGTGCCCATCTGTGGATAACTCGTCACCTGTGGTTTTTTCCTGTGGACGAGCGACACGAGCCGAGTGGTCCCGCACATGGTCTGAGGTGGAGGTGGGCAATGGACCAACGAAAGAAGATCGGGCAGGCTGGCGAAGACCTCGCAGCCGACTATCTGGAGGATCTCGGCTGGCGCATCGTCGAGCGCAACTGGAGGTACGCCCGGATCGGCGAGATCGACATCATCGCCGTTGAGCCGTCCTATGGGCGGGGGACTTTGGTGTTCTGTGAGGTGAAGGTCAAGTCGGGGACCGGATTCGGAGAACCGCTGGAGGCCATCACGCGCTCGAAGCTGCAACGGCTGCACAGGCTGGCGTGCATCTGGATGGCGACCCATGAGACGGGGTATTCCCGTGTGCGGATCGACGCCATCGGCATCCTGTCGCCTCCAGGCGCCACATCCACGCTGACCCACGCGAAGGCGGTGCGGCTATGACGTCGGTGTGGGGGATCGCACGTGCCCAGTCGGTGGCGCTGTTGGGGATGGAGGCCATGATGGTCACCATCGAGGCGTGGACCGGATCGGGTCTTCCGCGCACGACCATGGTCGGTCTGCCGGACGCCGCCCTGACGCAGGCGAAAGAGAGGTGTCGCGCGGCGGTCCTCTCTGCCGGATACACCTGGCCCAGTCAGGTGTTGACCATCAACCTGACTCCGGCCTCCTTGCCGAAGACCGGCTCCCACTACGACCTGGGCATCGCCGCCGCCGTGCTGGCGACAGAGAAGGTCGTCGACCACCGATCTCTGGACGGCGTGCTCCTCTTGGGCGAACTGGGTTTGGACGGCCAGGTGCATCCGGTCCGGGGCGTCTTGCCGGCCCTCCTGGGCGCTCGGCGTCTGGGGGTCGAGCGGGCGGTCGTCCCAGCCGCGCAGGTCGGTGAGGCGAGCCTGGTCGACGGCATCCAGGTGCGCGGCGTGAAGAATCTGGCCGATCTGGTCAGCGTCCTGGGCGGAGGGCCCGGGGTCGTCGCGTCGGCTCCGTCCTCGGCTGCCCCGCGAACGGAGCCGCCCCCGGATCTGGAGGACGTGGTCGGGGTGGCCCAGGCCCGGTGGGCCCTGGAGGTGGCCGCGGCCGGACGTCATCATCTCTTCTTCCACGGGCCGCCGGGGGTGGGCAAGACGCTCCTGGCGTCCTGCCTGCCCACGATCCTGCCCGACCTGACCACCGTCGAGGCCATGGACGTGGCGGCCATCCACTCCTTGGTGGACGTCTCGATCGACTCCCTCCCCGAACGGCCCCCGTACTCGGCCCCCCACCACTCGGCCTCCTTGGCGTCCTTGATCGGTGGCGGGGCGAGGATCGCCCGTCCGGGAGCGGTCTCCTTGGCTCATCGGGGCGTGCTCTTCCTCGACGAGGCCCCAGAGTTCTCGACGGTGGCGCTGGAGGCCCTGCGCACCCCCCTGGAATCGGGGGAGATCCGCCTCGGCCGGTCGCAGATGTCTGTGCGCTATCCCGCGCGTTTCCAACTGGTCTTGGCGGCCAATCCCTGCCCCTGCGGCCTGGCCGCCACGCCGAGGAGCCGATGCACCTGCTCGCCCACGGCCATCCGCAAGTACGCCTCGCGACTGTCGGGGCCCATCCTGGATCGCATCGACATCCAGGCGCACATCCTGCCCGTGCGACGCAGTCTGGTGGCGCACGGCGGGAAGGAGCCGGAGAGTTCGGCCGTGGTGGCCCTCAGGGTCCGACAGGCCCTGGCCAGGCAGACGGCCCGGCTGCACGGGACCCCCTGGACGACCAACGCCGAGGTCCCGGGGATCTACCTGCGCAAAGAACTGCCCTTGCCTGCTGACATGCGCGTCCTCGACGCGGCTGTGGCCAACGGGACGTTGACGGCGAGGGGAGTCGACAAGGTCCTCAAGGTCGCGTGGACGGTGGCGGATCTGCAGGGCCAGGACCGGCCCACCGCCGACCACGTGTCGGTGGCATTGGCGTTGCGACAGGGAGAGGAGATCCGCTGATGATGACCGAACGGATGGCCAGGATGGGGCTGGCGGCCGCCCATGACGCGGGCGACCTCGGGTTGGCGGCCCTCGTGAGAGACCAAGGGGCTGTGGACGTGTGGGAGTCGGTCCGCTCCGGGCCGGGGACGTCCTCCCTCGCACGGCGCGCGGCCCGAGTGGATGTGGATCGACTGGCCCGGGACACGCAGGCGATCGGGGCCCAATTCATCATCCCCGGCGACGAGGAGTGGCCAGCAGGGGTGGACGATCTGATGTGGAGCGAGCCCGTGGGCGGCGTCGGCGGGCCGCCGATGGGGTTGTGGGTGGCGGGTCCTCTCGACCTGGCCCGGCTCGAGGCCCCTGTGGCGATGGTGGGCTCACGGGCCAGTACGACCTACGGGGAGCATGTGAGCGCCGACTGGGCCGTGGGACTGGCCGAACAGGGGCATGCCGTGGTCTCCGGGGGCGCCTTCGGGATCGACGCCGCCGCCCACCGGGGCGCGTTGGCGGCGGGCGGGGCCACCGTGGCTGTGATGGCGTCGGGGCTGGCCCATCTCTACCCTCCGGGGAACTCGTCCTTGTTGGAGAAGGTCCGGCAGACGGGGGCCGTGGTCAGCGAGTACCCGCCCGACTCCACTCCCACGCGATCGCGGTTCTTGGTGCGCAACAGGCTCATCGCGGCCCTGTCGGCGGCGACCGTCATCGTGGAAGGGGCGATGCGCTCCGGCGCGCAGAACACGGTCAGTTGGGCCCTGTCCATGCAGCGGCTCGTCATGGCAGCCCCAGGGCCGGTCACCTCGGCCATGTCGGTGACGCCGCATCGTCTGATCCGCGCTGGCGAAGCGGTGCTGGTGACCAGCGTGGAGGACATCCTGCAGGCCGTGGGGCCGTTGACGGCGTGCGCGTCGGACTATGTGCGGGCGCCACCCACGCTGTTCGACGCGCTCACCACCGAGCAGCAGGCCATTCACGAGACGCTCAGCGCTCGACGCAGCGTGTCCGTGGACGAGCTGGCGGTGAGGACCGGGGAGTCCGCCCTGACCCTCATGGTGGTCCTGAGCCAGTTGGCGGCCAGGGATCTCGCCGTCGAGACCGCCCCGGGATTGTGGCGGGCTGTGGACCATAGAGGTCAGCAGCGCGGTGACTGAGGGGCGTGTGCGCTCACGTGCCCGGGTGGTCACGTATGCTCACGCGTTCGGGTGGTCACGACGAAGCGCCGGGGAGCGGTCAGCGAGGCACGTCCTGACGCGGGCGCTTACCGGGTGCTCACATGAGCGCAGGGGAGCGGTAGGTGGATCGTCCGGCCCAGAAGGTGGCGAGGATCGGATCGGGAAGCTCCATGCCGTGGTAGGGGTTGTTGCGGCCCTGGGTGACGGCGGCGTCCCTGTCCACCACGGTGCGCCTGGCCGGGTCGATCAGTGTCAGGGTGGCCGGTTCACCCGGCGTCAGGGGGCGGCCCTGTCGTGAGGAGATCTGGCCGATGCGTGCGGGCTCGTGGGACATCCGGCGGGCAACGTCGGTCCATGTCATCAGGCCGGTGTCGACCATCGTGTGCTGGACCACGGCGAGCGCCCATTCCAGCCCGACCATGCCCGGTTTGGCGGATGGGAAGGGTTTGTCCTTGTCGGAAGCCAGATGAGGGGCGTGGTCGGTGGCGACGATGTCGATGGTCCCATCGGCGAGGGCGTGTCGGACCGCGTCGCGGTCCTCGTCGGATCGCAGGGGAGGGTTGACTTTGAAGGTGGTGTCCGCCGACGCCAGCAGGTCGGCGCCCAACAGGAGATGGTGAGGCGTGACCTCGGCGGTGACCGGGATCCCGCGGGACTTGGCCCACCGGATGACGTCCACGGATTCCGCGGTGGAGACGTGGCACACGTGCAGGCGGGCCCTTGTGTCGAGGGACAACTGCACGTCGCGGGCCACGATCGTCGACTCGGCTGACCAGGGCCAGGCGATGGAGTCCTCGGACGCTGGCGAGCAGCAGTCAGGCAGATAGGCGTCCGCCCCCGCCAAGGTGTGGTCCTGGCAGTGCTGGCCGACGACTGCGCCGAGCGCACGGGCGTCGAGCATGGCTCGTCGCATCAGTCCCGCGTCCATGACGCACCGGCCATCGTCTGAGAAATAGGTCACGCCCTCGGCCCTCATGCCCGCCATGTCCGACAGCGTCGCGCCGTCGAGCCCGTCCGTGATGGCGCCCACCGTGAGGACCTCCGCGCTGGCGGCGCGGGTCCTGGCCGCCATGTCGCGCGCTCGGGACGCGGTGTCGGTCACGGGATTGGTGTTGGCCATGGCGAACACGGCCGTGAACCCGCCCCTGGCGGCCGCGGCCGTGCCGGTGGCGATGGTCTCGGCCGGGTGGGGGCTGGGCTCGCGCAGATGGGTGTGCAGGTCGACCAGCCCCGGCAGGGCGATCAACCCGGACGCGCGGATCAGGGTCGGGCGGATGAGGTCGGCGGGGTCGACCAGCATCTGGTCGTGGATGCCGAGATCGACCCGGCGTCCATCGGGCAGGGTCACATCTGTGATCAGGAGATCGGCCATGGCGTTCCTTCGTGGACTCGCACGCCCCGAGGAGGACATGCGAGTCCACTCTATCCTCGATGCGGATCCGGATCGCCCTCCGCGGGCCTCACTGATGTCGGAGCCTCCGAGAAGGGACGATGATGCGGTGGAACACTCATGCGGTGAGCCATTCATGCGGAGCGTCAGTGGCTTTTCGTCCATCCGCGTGCTTGAGTAGTGGTGGAAGGGGACGATATGGAGAAGATCTGGTTGGCCCAGGGCGATTTCGCCGTGGAGGTGTGGAGCCTGGGCGCCTGTGTCAACGACATCCGCATGCCCGATCGTGAGGGGAGGGTCGAGTCGGTCCTGTTGGGGTACGACACCGAAGAAGACCGGCGGGCCGGGACGGGCTACCTCGGCGAGATCTGCGGACCGGTCGCCAACCGTATCGGACCAGGCGGGTACGTCATCGACGGTCAGACGTACACCCCGGAGCTCAACGACCAGGGCTTCGCCACCCTGCACTCCGGGTCCCACGGGTGGAGCGCCAACGAGTGGAGGATCGACTCCACTCCCCAGATCGCCGACCCACGGTCGGTGTGCCTGCGTCTGGACTGGCGCGACCCCGATGGGGGGTTCGCCGGCCCGGTCCATGCTCAGGTGGTCTACGAGGTCGCCATGTGCGAGCCGCGGCCGCCCGGGCCAGACCGTGAGTCGGACGGGCCCGCCGCCTGCTGGGCCCTGACGCACACGGTCGAGGTCCAGACGGAGGTCCCCACCGTGGTCAACATCGCCAGCCACCCATACTTCAACCTGTCAGGCGCCGCGACGCCCATCGACGACCACCGACTGACCGTCACGGCGGGACACTACCTGCCCATCGACGAGCACTCACTGCCTCGTCCCGATGCTCCCGCGCCGCGTGCCGGCTCGCCCTTCGACGTCGACGGGAGCACGGCTGACCTGGGCGAGGTCCTGGCGAGCCAGGACCCGCAGATGCGCGCCCATGGCGGCATCGACCATGCGATGATCCTCGACGGCGCCCCGGGGCCGGACGGCCTGCGGCCAGCCGCCCACCTGTGGCACACGACGTCGGGACGCGCCCTGAGCATCCACACCGACTATCCGGCCCTCCAGGTCTACACCGGGCAGTTCCTGTCCGACACCCGCGTGACCCACCCGCTCGGGGCCGGCGGGCCCCGCACGGGGATCGCGCTGGAGACCGAGGAGTATCCCGACGCCCCGCGTCGCGGCGACTTCCCGTCCGTCCTCCTGCGACCCGGACAGACATACGTCCGCAGGACGAGGTGGGAGTTCTCCGTCCGGCTGTGATCGGCCCGTACGGACTTCCCCCGCGTGGGCCGCATTCAATACACTGGAGGGGAAAGACCGCGTCCACCTCAGGAGAACGGCACACTTTTCATCCCCGAGCGGAAGGAGATACACATGCGTGTTCATGTCGGCACAGACCATGCAGGTTTCGAGCTGAAGAACGCCATCAAGCAGGTCCTCGAAGCCAGGGGGTACGAGGTCGTCGACCACGGCGCGGACGCGTACGATTCCGAGGACGACTATCCGTCGTTCATCATCCAGGCAGCCGAGGCCGTCGTCGCCGACCCGGGCTCCTTGGGACTGATCTTCGGCGGATCGGGCAACGGGGAAGTGATCGCCGCCAACAAGGTGCGCGGGGTACGGGCGGCCCTCATCCATTCGCATGACACCGCCCAGTTGGCGCGCAAGCACAACAACGCCAATATCGCCTCGCTGGGCGCGAGGATGCACTCCAAGGAGCAGGCCATCGATCTGGTCCTGGCCTTCCTCACCACGGATTTCACCTATGCCGAGCGCCATCAGCGCCGCCTGGACATGATCAAGGCGTACGAGGAATCCCTCACGGACTAGGAGGACACGGACCACACGCCCAGACGGCGCCGACCGGCCTGACTGGGCGTGATGACCATCCCTTGTCGACAAGGGGCCGGTGGACACCGTACCCTTGATTCGTGACCTCTCTTCTTCCTCCGCGCGCCTACTCCTGTCCGACCGCGACAGGCGCCGTGTACCACCACGGCGCCCATGTCATCGACTGGACCCCACGCGGGTTCGACCCGGTGCTGTGGATGAGCGAGAAGACCTATTTGGATTCTGAGTTCGCCATCCGCGGAGGGATCCCCATCTGCTGGCCATGGTTCGGCGCCGGGCGCGACGGGGTGTCGAGCCCCCTTCACGGGTTCGCCCGCCTGGCCGAATGGCGCCTGGTGCGCAGCCACCACACCGACGACGCGGTGGGCGCGACGTACATCCTGATCGACTCCAACCTGGACAAGTTCGACTCCCCGTACCGCCTGACCTATCACGTGAGTTTCGGCACGGAGTTCTCCGCGACTCTGACTGTGCGCAACACAGGGTCGAGGCGCTTCACCTTCGAAGGGGCGCTGCACACCTACCTGCGGGTCGGCGACATCCGCGAGGTGACCCTGGTCGGCCTGGACCAGGCGGTCTACCTGGACAGGGTGTCCGGCCACGAACTGGGTCCCCACCGGCAGGAAGGTGATGTGACGATCACCGACGAGACCGACCGCATCTATCACAGCCTCGGGGACATCGACGTCGTCGATCCGCGAGGCGGCAGGCGGATCACGGTGTCCAGGACAGGGTCTCAGGACGCCGTGATCTGGAACCCATGGATGGAGAAGGCGGCGACGATGCCGGATCTCGGCGCCGACGAATGGACGCAGATGGTCTGTGTCGAGACGGCGAACGTCGCCGAGCACGCTGTCACCTTGGCGCCTGGAAAAGAGCACGTCATGGGGTTCACGCTGAAGGTGTCGACCCTGTCGTGACGCTCGTCCTCCGCCATCGAATGTGAAGCGTTTCTCCTTGTTGGCCCTTTGTCGACCCGGCCGAAAAAATTCCAAAAAAATCTTTGGGGCGTCCTTGGGTTCCGGGGAATCGCGTGGCATTATTACTGCAACGGGAAGGTGTGTACGTCGCGGGAGGCGTGGCATCTGGGGTAAAGGATACCGGAAACGGGAACGTCATGAAGATGTCCGATCTTTATGCGCTCTCATGGATAAGCATCAGTAGGTATGTGGCATACCTAGACACAATGATGCTCCTATCGGCACATCGTCTGGGAGGTGAGTGATGTCCGAATCACGCACAGGCCATCTGGTCGACGCCACCGGTCCTTCCATGTCTTTATCAGTATTAAAAGCCGACCATCATGCGATCGGCATCCTCGTGCGGCCTTCGGGGCGCACCTGGATTTCCTTGAAGGAAAGGAGGGGGTCATGACTGGCACCACCGCGCCTCGCCGCGCCATCACCAAGCGTCGCTGGACTGCCCCTTTCGCCATCCTCCTGACAGCATTCACGCTTCTGACCGGCTCGTTGACCTACGCCATGTGGACCTCACAATCCACCATCGGCGCCACGGTGGCCGCCGGAGACTTCGAGATCGGCCTGGGGCAGATGTCGGTCACGTGTGCTGACAGCAAGGGTGGGGCCCAGGCGTGCAGCCTGGACGACCTCGTCCTCTCGCCTGGACAGGAACTGACCATCCGCCAGGAGGTCACCTCGTCTTTCGTGGGGGACAATCTCGCGGTGGAGTTCTCCGTCGCCTTCGCGTCCATGCCGGACGGCTTCCTCGCCCAGTGGCATGTGGAGAAGGTCGTCGACGGCGCCCCGGCTCAGGTGGCCCCCGAGAAGGGCGACGTGAAGATCACGACCGCCTTGCTCCTCCCCGACACGCACGACTCGACTGACCAGAAGTGGGTCGTCGTGATCAGCTTGGTCCATTATTCCCCCGAGGCCGGCCCCCAGTGGGTCGACCCGACAGCCACCCCCGCCCCTCAGACGGTGTCTTTGGGAGCTCTCACAGTCACTGCGAATCAGGTCCGGTGCGGCACGGGTTTCTCCGTCGCGTGCCCGACCGGCGAGCCCGAGGTGACCGATGAGTGAGAAACGTCGCGCGGGTCGGGGGTGGCTATCTTTCATAGCGCCTGTGTTCTCCATCCTGGCCGGACTGGGCGCCGGGCTCGCCTGGGCTTTGTGGTCCGACCAGGCCACGTCGGGTGATGTGTCGTTCAGCGTGCCTGTGGCCGGATTCGCCGTCACCAAAGGTGGCGAGGCGAACGTCGCGCAGTCCAGCAGTGGAGTGTCGTTCACGATCGGGGAACCGGAAGCCCAGCAGTTGTTCGCCTCGACGGCCGATGACGCCGGAGTCCTGGCCATCGCCGTTCCTTTCGACGTGACGATGACCACATCGGGGCGGTACACCATGGACTACTCCATCACCATGCCTGACGCTCCGGGAGCCGACACGGTCCTGGGCACGGGGAACGCCGCGCAGACATTCTTCCGGGTGGACGACTCCGTCGGGTGCACGGTGGATGCCGCCGCGAGCGCGGCGTCGTACACGCTGGGAACCCCCGTGGCGGGGATCACGAGCGTCACCTCGGACGTCCAAAAGAAGGTCGACCACTGGTGCCTGGTGCTGTCGATCACACCTGAGAAGTTCGAGAACACGGCCACGGCGACGGGGACGAACGCCGTCGGTGCCCAGGTGAGCTCCCAGGACACGTGGAGCACGTACCTCACGCCCGACCCAGCCGGTCAGACGTCGGTGAGCGTGATGCTCACACCAGCACTTGTGGCGGGGTGGTAAACATGATGCCACACGGACGATCCGCTTCAGAAGGGATGTCGGCGCACGGGCGCACGGGCATCTGGTCGTCAATGAAACTTGGTGAAGGTACGAGGGCCTTCATCGAGGACTCGAGCAGTCGAGTCCGAGGGACCGACCGCGTCGCATCCGGGGGTGCGGCACGGTCACAAACACAAGGAGAAAAACAATATGAAAAACACACAACACAAGAGGCGTAACGCCGTCATCGCGGCTGTGGCCGGGGCTGCTCTCCTCATGGGCGGTTCCACCTACGCACTGTGGACCTCGTCCCAGGATCTGGGGTCGGGTACCATCACAGCAGGTGATTTGAAGATTGATACGAATGGCGACGTGTCGATGTACGACGTGTCCGCTGACCGTACCGACGGTGTCGTGCTCGACAAGTACGGTCTTCCGAAGGGCCACGCCATCGACGCCAACTGGAACATCGTTCCCGGGGACACCGTGGCACTCGTGATGCCCTACACCATCACCATGAAGGGTGACAACCTGGTCGCTGAACTGGCTGTGGACGGCTTGGGCACCACTACGACTGACGGCACTGCGTTTACTCCTGGTGCAAACGGCATGAAGAACGTCTCCATCGAATACAACGTGTTCAACGGCGCGGTAGCCTTGTTCGGCACCCCCAAGGCCGTCACAGGCACGACAAGTAACTTTGTCGTCTCGTACTTCCAGGCGCAGAACCAGGAGTCCGGACAGGCTGATGGCTCCATTCCGATGATCGGCTCGCCCTCGACTGATTCCAGCGACATCACTGTCGTGCTCTACATCACCTTTGATGAGAACACCGATAAGGACATCGACACGAATGCGGTCCTGGCTCTCAGCAAGACCGCCACGATGAAGCTGACGCAGGTTCGTTGTGAGATTCCTGCGAATATCAGCAACTTCACAGGTTGCCCGACCGAAGGCTGAGCACCAGCGCATAATGTCCATAGGTGACACCTATGGACGCACCGAGGGGGGTGGCCCTGTGCCGCCCCCCTCAACACATCCAGACATCGACACACGATAGGTGACACAGTGAGCAAGAACGGGACCAGTTGGGGCTCGGCCATCCTGTCGGGGTTCATCACTTTCGCCATGCTGATCCTCCTCGGATTGGCGGTCGCGATGGTGGTCGTCCCCAAGGTGATGGGCGGCATGAGCCTGACGGTGCTCACGGGGTCCATGGAGCCCGGCATCCATCCCGGAGACGTGGTGGTGACCAAGGGCATCGACAAGGAGTCCGCCAAGGACCTCCAGATCGGCGACGTGATCGTCTTCCTTCCCTATCCCGACGACCCCACCCTCGTGACGCACCGCATCATGGCCACCTCCGTCTCCGGCGAGGGGTACTCCTTCGTCACCAAGGGTGACAACAACAACGCATACGACCCGTGGAACCCCGTCCGCGACTTCCAGGTCCGCGGCGAGGTGCTCTACGTGATCCCCAAGATCGGCTGGGTGAAACAGGCCCTCGGCCCGTACGGCCCCTGGGCGATCCCCGGCGTCGGCATCCTGGTGATCGGGTACGCCGTCGTCACGTACCTCTCAAGTTTCCGAAGGACCCGCGACGAGGAGGACCCCGATCGCGTCGATCCCGAGGGCTCGGCAGACGAGCCCGACGAGGATGACGTACTGGTGGCGCCCCGCCGCGCTTTCATCGAGGAGAGCCCATTATGAAAACTGTCCTGAAAGTCATCGCAGTGGCCGGCCTGGTCGCTGGTCTGATCGTCGGCGCGCCGGCGGCCGCCATGGCGGACACCCCGTCACGTGCCCTCCCGGCCAAGCAGAGCACCATCGAGTGGGGACGTACCACCTCCGTCACCTGGGACGGCCAGACGCGCGTCGTCATGGGGGGCGCAGTGCAGGACACCGTGGTGGTCGTTCCCGGGGACCGAGTCGAGCACTCGGCCATCGTCCGCAACGACGGGCCCGCGGCCGCGCGAGTGAGCGTGCAGATCGTGGACATCCGCGCCTCCCACGAGGACCCTGTCGCGCACACCGATTTCGAGAACCTGATCCGGATCGTCTGGGACTTCAACGGCTTCAAGGGCGAGCAGCCCTGGGTGAAGCAACTCGACAAAGAGGACGAGACCCTCGTGTCGTACACCGCCACCTTCGACGTGCCCCAGGGCGGCGAGTTCCCCATCATGGCGGGCTTCTACTTCCCCATCGAGGCCACCAAGGGGATGGGGGACCTCGACACGCCGTCCACGCTGACCTTCGACGTGCGGGTCACGATGGTCGAGGACACCGGCTCTTCCCTCGTCGCGACCGGCGGCTCGATCGCTCCCCACACGGGGGCCTGGATCGCAGGCACACTGCTCGCGGTGGGCGCTTTCGGCTTGTTTGCTGCTAGACTATCTCGGCGGCGCGCCTCTGTAGCTCAGCGGTAGAGCATCCGCCTTGTAAGCGGAAGGTCATGGGTTCGAGACCCATCGGAGGCTCCGAGGACAGACTTATGGTAGTCTGTACTCGCTCTGGGGCTATAGCGCAGATGGTAGCGCGATTCGTTCGCAACGAATAGGTCACGGGTTCGAGTCCCGTTAGCTCCACTCACATACGTTCGTTCCGCTACCGGTCCTCGAACCCGGCACCCAGTCTCGGCAGGGCGCTCCCGCGCCGCCTCGACCCCGGACCTACTCGCAAGCCCACCGGGCTTGCTCCTCACGGCCCGACCCGTTAGCTCCACCAAATGCCGCTTACTCGAACCTCTGACCTGTTCACGGTGTCTTCGGTGAGGACGTCTGGTCGTAGGAACGTCCCGCTATCGTGAGGAGGTGACTAATGGGTCTAGACGATGATATTGTCCGTTTTCAGGCGGCACAAGAAGCCAATCGAGTTGAAAATGAGGAACGGCGTGCCGCGGAAGAGGCCCTCGTCGCGCAGCACCACGCTGATGAGCTAGCCGAAACAAGGCGATGGGGTTTGGAGATAGTCGAGTTTCTTAACAGCAAGGCCATTGCTCCTCTTCCGCTAGTAGTCGGTCAACCAACATACGGAAAACGAAAAGGATGGCAAGACCTCGCCGCGTACAGAACGAGCAAAGTGACAACTTCATACGCAATGATCGCCAGGGCGTATGCCGTCCTCAAGGAGCGGGTTGTTTCCGGTAGGGTTGCTCGCCCGAGGGTGGGCGACCCTCGTTCGGAGGTGGCCTTCGTCCTCTCTCCGGAAGGCGCCCTCCTGTCTTCAGGCACACTCCGCCAGGTGCCCCAGAACGGCACAGACGTGTACACGACCACGGATTACATTTCGTATTGTCAGGCGGAATGTCATTACACAGATGTGTTCAGGGGAATTACCCCAGGCCAGTGGGTGCTCGCTACCTTCGAAGAGGCCAGTGAGATTCCGCTCAGCACGCTAAACGTCCACCCAAATGATCTTCGAAATCGAGTAATCGCGTGCCTGTCGTACAGGGTTTCGATAGCTGGGCTGTACGGGATGAACGTCTAGCGGCCAATGAATGCCTGTGGGCCGGAGCTTTGGGACGCCTGTCTTGCGACGTACGGTTTTACACCGTACAATAGAGGTATGTCCACGGTCATGACTCCCACCCGTGACGCGCGGCTTGATCTGCGGATGACCGCCGACAACCGGGCGCTCATCAGCGAGGCCGCTCAACTCAACGGCACCAGCCTGAGCGACTATGTGATGTCGGTGGTGGTTCGCGCCGCGCGCCGCGATGTGCTGCAGGCCCGAGTGCTGCGCCTCGACCCCGGGGCGTGGGATGAGTTCGTCGCTGTGCTGGACGCTCCCGACACTGAGGCGATGACCGCGCTCCGGTCACGGGCGACCCGTTGGGACGCTGCCGAACAGTGAACCCGCAAGAGCCCCGACGTATTCGCCCCGACGATCTGGTTGCCGACTTCGACTGCGGAGTCGACTCGTTGAATGACTGGTTGTCGCACCAGGCTCTTCGTAACGAGGAGCACGGCGACTCGCGGACCTACGTGTCCACCGACGCTGGTACTCGCCGCATCGTCGGCTACTACTCGCTGGCGTCCTGGGCGGTCAGCCGCAAACAGTCGGGCGGGTGGTTGTCGCGCAACGCCCCCGAACCGGTACCCGTGATCCTGCTCGGTAGGCTGGCCGTGGATCGGGTCGCTCGCGGCATCGGGCTGGGCGGCGACTTGCTCACCCATGCGGTGCGCAACGCGACGACTGCGGCGGGCCTCGTGGGCGCGCGAGCACTGGTCGCTGAGGCGATAGACGAGAGTGCTGCGGGGTTCTATCTTCACGCGGGCATGCGCCGCTCTGCCGCGAGGACCGATCTGCTGTTCCTCCCGCTTTGCTAGCAGTCGCGTATCAGGCAGCGCCTTGGCGCAGGAAGTTCCGCACCGTCGACGGGTTCACGCCGAGCCGCTCACCCAGGCGTGCGAAAGACCACCCCAGGGTGCGCAAACTGACAACCTCGTCGCGAAGGTCCTCGCTGATGCACTGCCTCCGTATTGGCACGCCCTCACGCTTCAAGATGATGGCGACGGTCTGACGGTTGATGCCGAACATCGTCCCCAACTCGTACACGGTCTTGCCCGCCAGGTAGCGGTCAATGAGCAAGCCAAGCTGGGCAGGGTTGAGCCGAGCCTTCATGTGGCCCGTCGTCGGCCTTGGAGGCGCATACGGGCTGTCGTCGACCTTATCGTCGGATTCTGCGAACCCCCTCAAACACGCCCTGACCAGCCACTTCGGCAGTTCTCCAATAGTTCGAGTACCGTCCACTAGGGTCCACTCACATACGTTCGTTCCGCTACCGGTCCTCGAACCCCCGACCTGTTCTTAGGCGCGGACGAGCCTGTCGGAGGCTTCCCGCTCCGGGTCCGCATGAGGCACGGGCTCGAACACGATACGAACCCCAAGCGCCCGCACCACTTTGGCGATCGTCTTGAATGACGGTGTCCCGTCAGACCGTAACGACTTATACAGTGACTCGCGGCCCACGCCAGCATCTTGAGCGATCTGGGACATGCCTTGGGCCTTGGCCACATCACCAAGGGCCGCTTGGAGCACAGCCGGATCGTTCTCCTCGATGGCGGCGTTCAGGTAGTCCACGACGTCCTCGGCACTACTGAGGTACTCACTGGCGTCCCATTTTGACGTTCTGATATTCATCTCCCGCTCCTCCATTCGCTTGCCATCTGTTGGGCTTGGGCGATGTCCGCGTCCTGGGTGGACTTGTCGCCGCCTGTGAGCAGCAACAGCAGGGTGTCGCCGTCCTTGGTTGCGTAAATCCGGTATCCGGGACCGAAATGGAATTTCAGCTCAATCACGTGCCCGAACACCTTGAAGTCACCGACGAGTTGACCTGAGAGCTCGATCCGGCACAGCCGCACGTTGATCCTGGCTTTCGCTTGACGGTCGCGCAAGTGGATGAACCACGAGTGGTACTCGTCGGTCTTCCTGATCTCCGCATTCACCATTGTATCCCATGGGATACTTAACAGTCGCAGCATGGTCGCAACCCATGTTCAGACATCCCAGCCTGTCTGCGGCACGCTGTCAACGACCGCTGGCGCGGATGGCATCAGGGGTTGCCTCAACATGACGCTGACCGACAACGTCGGCGAATACCAGGCCGTCCGCGCGATCCGGTTAGATCAGGCCGGGTACTCTTCCGCTCGGGCCAGAAAGATGATCAATGCACAGGGGTGAGGTGTGGACGTTGCGGGATGACCGCCACGCCGGCAAGGCGCTCCCGCGCCGCCTTGACCCCGGACCTACTCGCAAGCCCACCGGGCTTGCTCTTGACGGTCCTACCCGTTAGCTCCACTCACTGAATCTGCCTGCCGGAGGATAAAATCAAGTCAAAACACACATAGATGTGGAATTGGCGTGTCATTGATGCGGGAGGCTCAGTCGTGAACGCACTATGGTTGAACCGGAAGAGCGATGGCTCGCTGAAGCTCCTCGGCGCTTGGAAGGACTGCCTGTGCGTCGGATGGCAGCCCGTGGTAGTCGGCCACACCCACCGGGACCCCTGAGCCTGCCAAGGCGTACCGGACGATCGCCTCGTTCCTTCCAGTGCATAGCAACAACCCGATGGTTGGCGCTTGGTGAGTGTCGTCCCGCAGTTCACCGTCCACCACCGCGACGTACGTCGAGAGCTGGCCTAGATGCTCGGCACGGAACCGCCCAGTCTTCAACTCGACCACGACGTACCTACGCTGCGGAATGTTGAACAACAGCAGGTCTAGTACCACCTCGTCTGTGTCTCCTTTCTCGTCGGCCACAGGTAGGCGGACCTGTCGACCCACGAACGCCATTCCGCGTCCGAACTCCATCAACGTGTCCTGCAGTCGATCCATGAGCGCCTGCTCGACCGTCCGCTCCTCAACACGATCAACGTAAGCCAGATGTTCGAACACATAGGGGTCTTTGACCAGGTCTTGGGCGAGCTCGGAGTCTGGCGCGTCGAGGGCAGCCGCGAAGTTAGTTGGCGCAGAACCGACCTGGTGGCGCAGGTCGACTTTGATGAAGTGTTCGAGGACGTTGCGACTCCAGCCCTCAGTGACAGCTTTCGCCGCGTACCAGTTGCGGTCATCTCGGGTGGCCAAGCGGTCAAGCAAGACGGTGATATGGCGCCACGGTAATCGTTCACCAACATGGTGAACGAAGTCCTCCTCGGTTGGCCACACCTCGGCGGTCTTGTTCATGTAGTGCAGGTTGGTGCGGGAAAACCCACTCTGCTCAGGGAACTCAGCGCGCAGATCACGCGATGCTCGGTCCAGAACCTTGGCGCCCCAACCAGCACTTTCCCGGCGGACCAGAATGTCGTGCCCTATCGACCAGTAGAGTCGCAGGACTTCAGAGTTGGCAGCTCGTACCGCATGAAACTGCGTCATGCGAACGCGCCGCTTAACATCCACTAGGGTGCGTCCCATAGAGTGGTGGAAATTGTGGTGACGGTCTGAGCGTCGTTGATGGCGTTTGGGGCGAGTCACCGGAGTACCCGCTTAGTTGTTCGAAGACCTTGAAAGGACCACCGATGACT
>WQZD01000009.1 GCA_009780915.1 Propionibacteriaceae bacterium | reverse complement strand
TGGGGTCAGTGGCTTCGCTTCGCTCGCGGACGTGGGTGGCCTCCCCGTTGGGGTCAGTGGCTTCGCTTCGCTCGCGGACGTGGGTGGCCTCCCCGTTGGGGTCAGTGGCTTCGCTTCGCTCGCCGACGTTGGGCGTTGGGTGTTGACCGTGGGGTGCGATATGCCGTTCGTGGGGCAGGCGATCCCCGTGCTGCTTGGGCAGGCTCGCCGGGTGTCTTCTGGCGTGGACGGGATCATCGGCGTGGCTGACGGGCATCGGCAGTGGATGTGCGCCCTGTACCGTCTCCCGGCTCTGGCCCGGGCTTGCTCGCGACTGCCGATCGGGGGTTCCGGGGAGTCTCTTCGTCATCTGGTCGGCGACCTCGTGCTCGTCGATGTGGCATTGCCTCCTGGCTCGTCGACGGACATCGATACTGTGCAGGACTTGGCGGCTCTGGGATTCCGGGTTCACGAAGGATGATGCCACTGACATGTCTTCGTTGAGGTGCTGGATCGTCCTCGATAGTACGTTCAAGCGCCTTCGGGCGCGCCCTCACCGAGCGGAGGGGGGTCATGATGCAAGCTGGTGTCATGGCAGGATTCCTCCAGGTGCGGGTGAAGAGCGCGTACGAGGCCGAGTGCGCGGAAGCAGGCGGCGCCGACCAAGTGCTCGTGGTGGGCACGGACGGGCTGTCTCCCGTGCCGGAGGTGGTCGAGAAGGTGCGCGCGGCATCGACGGTGCATCTGCGGGTCGTCCTGCGACTGCGGGAGGAGCGCGTCACTGATGGGGGCGAGATGACGCGACTGAAGGGGTTGGCATTCTCGTATCACAGTGCCGGGGCTGATGGTTTCGTCTTCGGGTTCCTCAATGCGCTCTCGGGGATCGATCAACTGGCCTGCGCCGAACTGGCGGGGGACGAGGAATGGCCGTGGACTTTCGACCGGGCCATCGACGCCGCCCTGGATCAGGATCGGGCGTGGGCGGACGTCCGTCACCTCCCGCGCGTGGACTCCGTGATGACCGCCGGGTCCGCACGCGAGGTCGAGCAGGGCATCGACCGGCTGATCGCCCAGCCTGGAGTCGGTGTCCCCGTGATCGTGTCAGGGGGTCTGCTGCCCGAGCACGTCCCGTGGCTGGTGCGCGCGGGTCTGACGCGGTTCGGCGTGGACTCCACCCCGGTCACGACTGACAGCGTGCGCGCGTGGCGGCGCCTCATCGACGAGGAGACTCGACGCGCGTCCACGCGATGACAGCCGCCGTTCTCCCGTGGTCACGGGCGATGGAGGTGCTCCCCGCTGCGGAGGCCGAGCCACTGCAGCACGAGGTCGGTGATGGCCAGCGACCAGCAGCCGACCAGCGTCCACCACGGCAGGTGGAGGTCGATGTTGTACATGGACGAGTCGAGGACGAGGGATGCGATCCAGCCGATGAGCAGCACGACGAGGATGACGATGTTCACGGTGCGCAACTGGGCGACCCTCACACGTACCCTCGGCACGAACAGGAACGGCGAGAACATGAGGATGCCCGCAGAGATGAAGGGCTCGACTGTGCCGACGATCCCCAGGATCGTGAGGCCTACCAGCAGAGGGGGGTACGCGGCCGTCCAGCAATCCCGGACGGTGACCGGGTGGGTCGGCGCCACGGGAACGGCTGTGTCGGCGGGGGGGCTCCAGGACGCGGACACCACCGGGGCCGAGGACACGACATGGAAGGGCTGGATGGCGGGGCGGGTGGACGAGGTGCCGATGGTGTGGCGCTCGTTCGGGTCGGCACCGGCGGTGAGGACGGTCGAGATGGTCTCGAAGGCGAGCCGGGGATCGCGCGAGGCCGCGTGGACTGTGCCGATGGAGTCCAAGGGGACCGTCGGCGACTCGTCGCGATAGTCGGTGGGGGCATGGTCGGGAGCGGTCGTCTGGACGGACGCTGAGGGCGCAGGCGCCAGGGGGACCGCCTGGGCCGGGTGCGCGAACCCCATGGGACGCTCAAGCGGCGCGTACCTCGGTCCGTCTTTCCATGTTGCCACGGGACACATTCTATCGTGGCGTCCGGTCCGGGTCGGGCTGCTATGTCCGCTTGTGGGCAGCGAAGATGGCATTGAACGCCTGGCACGAGATAGGCTAGGTGGGCGAGATGGAAATGAGGTACGCTCATGCCAACAGGCAAGGTACGCTTTTATGACCCTGACAAGGGATTCGGGTTCATAGTGAAGGACGAGGGCGGTGACGTGTACGTCCGGGCCTCCGTCCTGCCCGCAGGCGTGGCGACGCTGAAGCCTGGGCAGAAGGTCGAGTTCGGCGTGGCCGACGGGCGCAAGGGGGAGCAGGCGTTGTCGCTGACCCTCATCGACGTGCCGGAATCCTTGTCCAAGGCACAGAGGAAGTCCACTGAACAGTTGACGATCATCACTGAGGACCTCATCAAATTGCTGGACTCCATCGGCAACGGCTATCGCCGGGGCCGCTATCCCGAACAGAGGATGGCTGAGAAGGTGGCCCACATGCTCCGCGGTTTCGCCGCTGAATTGGAATTGTGACATGCCTGACAAATTAGACGCTATCGCCGCCGCGGCCGTCGACCAGGCGCGCCAAGCTGCCATGGAGGAAGCTGGCACGGATCAGGTGGGCGACCACCTGGGCGTGATCGTGGAAGCCGAGCGCGTCGTCACCCATATCTTCGCCTGCTTGCACCCCGGGTACCACGGGTGGCACTGGGCTGTGACCGTGGCCCGGGCCCCCAGGGCTCGTACGGTCACCGTCGACGATGTCGTCCTGCTTCCCGGCAAGGACGCGCTCCTCGCCCCCTCGTGGGTGCCGTGGTCGGAGCGCATCGCGCCCGGCGACGTCGGACCAGGCATGCTGATGGCCACACCGGCCGAAGACCCCCGCTTGCAACCGGGTTACACGGCCGGTTCCGACCCGAAGACTCCCGAAGAGGCCATCGAGATTCGTTCTGTGGTGCGCGAACTGGGCCTGGGGCGTACGCGGGTGCTCAGCAAAGAGGGCCGGGACGCCGCGTGCGAGAGATGGTCGCAGGCTCATGGGGCGGACACCCCGCAGGCGCGTCAGGCGCCGGCGCCATGCTCCAGTTGCGGGTACTTCATCCGTCTGCGTGGGGAGTTGGGGGCTGCGTTCGGGGTCTGCGCGAACGCGTACTCGTCCTCGGACGCCAGCGTGGTGAGCATCGACCACGGGTGTGGCGCGCATTCGGATGTCGTCGAAGAGCGGCGCGGTGTCGAACTGCCTCCCCTGTTGTGGGACGACGCCATCGACGCGGACGGCTCGGGGTCAGTCTTCGACTGACGTGGGCGTCGGCGCCTGGGCGGCGTCGCGGCGGGGCCTCCACCACCAGCGGTGCCACGCCGTGTACAGGATGAGGAACACCCCGAAGGCTGTTCCTGTGGCGACGATATAGAGCCACTGTCCCCGCGTGTCGGTGAGGACGAACCCCACGGTCGCCAGGGCGAACAGCAGGGTTCCGACCAAAGCGGCTGTGAATCCCGACGCGTCCAAGGGCACCACCGGCGCCTGCTGAAGCAGGGGACGTGGCTGCGGAGTGGAATCTTCGGGGACTGTCGACTGGCTCACCATCACAGGATATCGGCATCCACGAGTCGAACGGAAACCCTGTGGGTCGTACCGGGACACCGTGGGTCGTACCGGGACTCCGCGGGGGCGCGAACTGTTCATTCGTCGGCGTGTCGTCGACAGTTGGCGCCCCCGGGGGTGAGTGGCGGCCCGTGTGACGGTGGGGCCCCGGTGTGGGGCATGACTCCTAGGATATTCTCATATATGGGTTGACAAGCGTTAACG
The DNA here is from genome assembly GCA_009780915.1 of Propionibacteriaceae bacterium. Taxonomy (GTDB): domain Bacteria; phylum Actinomycetota; class Actinomycetes; order Propionibacteriales; family Propionibacteriaceae; genus WQYJ01. Next base: position 82,939 of record WQZD01000009.1, on the reverse strand, counting down.
TGCCTACGACGTGGGCGTGGCGCGGAGGAGGACGCCTGTCGCTTATACGGATGGGCACTGCTTCCACTAATCTATGGCCATGGTTCAAAAATCACCGCGCACCGTCACCGTGGCGCCGCCCTCCTCTCCTGCTGGTCCGCAAGGCCTGGATCGGTTCTTCAAGATCTCAGCTCGTGGCTCGACGATCAGCCGTGAAGTGCGTGGCGGGTTCGTCACCTTCTTCGCCATGGCGTACATCATCGCCCTCAACCCGATCATCATCGGCACGACGCCTGACATCAACGGCAACCTGATCTCCGGCCTGCCGATCGCCGACAGCGCCAACATCCCGCTGACCATGGCCATGGTGGCCGCAGCCACCGCCATCATCGCGGGTGTGGCCACCATCGTGATGGGTCTCGTCGGCAAGTTCCCGGTCGCCCTGGCGGCCGGCCTCGGCATCAACGCGCTGGCGGCGTACACCCTGGCGCCCACCATGCCCTGGAAGCAGGTCATGGGCCTGATCGTCTGGGAGGGCATCATCATCACGATCCTCGTGTTGACGAAGTTCAGGCGTGCGGTCATGAAAGCCGTGCCCATGTCGTTGCGGACCGGCATCTCCGTCGGCATCGGCCTGTTCATCGCCCTCATCGGCCTCGTGGACGCCGGTTTCGTGCGCAAGGGGTCGCAGATGGGCGAACTGGGTATTTCTGGATCGATCATCGGCTGGCCGTTGCTCGTCTTCGTCGTGGTGCTCATCGGCCTGATCATCATGTGGGTCAAGCACGTCAAGGGCGCCATGCTCATCGCCATCATCGGTGGCACCATCCTGGCCGTGGTCCTCGAAGCGGTCGTGAAGACCGGCGACTCGGTGGTCAACCCCACGACCGGCTGGCGTCTGAACGTGCCTGAGCTGGCCTCGGGTCTGCACTGGCTGCCCAACCTCGAACTGCTGAAGTTCTGGGACCACGTCGACCTGATCGGCGCCTTCCACGCGGACTTCCGCTCCTGGGTCATCGTCATCCTCACCATCCTCGCGCTGATGCTGGCTGACTTCTTCGACACCATGGGCACCATCGTGGCCATCGGCAAGACCGGTGGGCTCAACCAAGAGGACGGGAACCCGCCTCGGGTCCAAGAGATCCTGCTCATCGACTCCCTCGCGGCTGTCGCTGGCGGTCTGTTCTCCACATCCTCCAACACCTCCTACATCGAATCCGCGTCAGGTGTCTCCGATGGCGCCCGTACCGGTTTCGCCAACATCATCACCGGGTGCGCGTTCCTGCTGGCCACCTTCATCACCCCTCTGGTCAACCTCGTGCCGTCCGAAGCCGTGGCGCCCGTCCTGGTCGTCGTCGGTTTCTTGATGCTCCAGCAGATCACGGACATCAACTGGACCGACCTCGAAGTCGCCATCCCGGCGTTCTTCCTTGTCACCATGATGGCGTTCACCTACTCGATCACGGTGGGCATGGGCATCGGCTTCGTCGTCTACCTCATCATCAAGGTCGTCAAGGGCAAAGCACGCCAGGTCAACCCGCTGTTGTGGGTCATCGGAGTGCTGTTCCTGGTCTACTTCCTGCAGGGTTTGATCATGGAGCTCATCAGCTGATCCGTCATCCGACCACCGACATCGAGGACCCCGGTTGCCAACCGGGGTCCTTCGTCGTTCCAGGGCTGGGGTCGCCGGGCCGTACGTCCCATCGCCGGACGATCACCGGCTCGTCCACCAGGCGACCAGATCCAGGGGCGCTCCCGACTCGGGTGTTCCTGCGAAGGCCGAGGCGAAACCCAGCACCGGGGCGACGAAAGCCCGGGTCTCCTCGACGAGGTCGGGCGCCGCGCTCGCCCAGTGGGTCGTGAACTCCGCCACCATGGCGTGGGGTGTGTGGCCCACGCGCATCTGCTCGCTCGCCCGCAAGGGCACATCGAGCCCGAGCCTCCACAGGTGGCGGATGCTGAGGTGGGTGGGCACTCCCACCCGTACCAGGTCGAACTCCAACGCGTCGATCCTGTCGCGAGGCAGGGGCACGCAGATGTTCGCCGATGCGAGATGGTCGAGCCACGCCCTCATGAGCGCCCAACAGGCGTCGACTCGCTCCGAGGCGATGAAACGCCCCGACAGCATCGCCGACGCGTCCTGCATCGTCGGGACGCCAGGCCGGACGACGGCGCCTTCCTCGGGATGGCGTCGCAGGGGGCCGAGCTTGGAGAGCAGCCCTGGCGCGTGCGACGCGGGTGCGGGCGGCATCATGGATTGGGCGACCTGGAGAAGACGGTCGGCCAGGGGCGGCGGCGCGGCGAAGCACTGGCGGACGTCCGCCATGCTGATCGCCCACAGGCGCAGTTCATCGCCCATAGCATTACGGTATCGCACCCGGTGTCGAGGAGGAAGGCCGATAGGCGCTGTTCCATGCCCGTATCACCACATGCGGCTCACACATGTCCAACTTTCCTTCCAATGCAGTCGAATGCCTTGTACTAGGGGAAATTCGTCGATACGATGGGCGGTAACTCACCACATGGGAACATGCGATCAGAACCTGATTCCTGGGTCGTTGCTCAACGATCCGAATGGGTGACATGAGCTGGGGCATGGCGGGCGTACGTGAGGATCGGACCTGAGTGTCCGCGTGGGTCGCGGGAGGCGGCCGACACAACAACTAACCACGTTGATCGATGGTGCTGGCCATCGTGGACGTGTGATGTCGTGCGTGTCGATCGACGAAGACTGGGAAGACGTATGGGTATCGCCACGACACGGGAGAAAAATGAATGAACGTCCCTGGGATGGCTGCCCAGGGAAGGCCACGTCGACACAAGCGTCGGACGGACTTCTCATCATCGATGTCAACGCAGTGAGTCGAGTGATGCCGACGGTCCACCGATGTCGAATCAGCTCATCGGCCGGTCCACCCCGCCATCGCGGATGGTGATGCGGGTCAGTGTGCGGCACAGATGCGCGTGGCCTGCGTGTACGAGGGTGGGACCCGGGGTATGGGGCCACACCACGTCACGTTCCAACCGACGACGCCATGGAAGATCGGCGGCTTTGTCTCTGCCGGGTGTGGCCGCCACACCATGGTTGTCCCGGTTGGTGTGGGGAGCAGTACAGCATTGTGCAAGGGAGGTGTCTGGCTGGACCTTCCGCTCCACACTGGGGGGTCTCGACAGGGCGGGGCGGCCCTGTCGAGACGGCGGTCACGGGATGCGGCATCCGCGTCCCGTGACCGCTTCCCCCGTCCAGGATCGCCCGTCCGTGTCCGGATCCGCGTGCCCGGCAGGCTATCCTGAATCCAGGAGGTTGTGATGGGCCCGGTGATCGACACCACAGAGATGTACCTCAGGACGATATTCGAACTGTTGGAGGAAGGCGTGACGCCGCTGCGCGCACGCATCACCGAACGGATGCAGCACTCGGGGCCGACGGTGTCCCAGACCGTGTCCCGTATGGAGCGCGACGGGCTCCTCGCCGTCCATGACGACCGCCGTATTCTGCTCAGCGCCAAAGGGGAGGAACTCGCGATCCAGGTCATGAGGCGCCACCGCCTCGCGGAGCGGTTGCTCGTGGACGTCATCCAGGTCCCGTGGGCCGAGGCCCACGAGGAGGCGTGCAAATGGGAGCACGTCATCTCCGACACCGTGGAGTTCCGGTTGGTGGCCCTGCTGGGCGATCCTCAGTCGTCTGTGTACGGCACCCCCATCCCGCACCACGGCGACACCCTGGCTCACGTCATCCAACGCTTCCGTGGTGGACTCGACCCGCTGTCAGAGGTGGTGGCGGCCCGCCAGTCGGTCAGAGTACGGCTGGAACGCATCGGGGAGTACCTCCAACGCGATGTCGACACACTCCAAGTCCTGTTCGACGCAGGCATCCTGCCCGGCACGGAGGTCGAGGCGACCTGTGACCCGACGAGCCTGACTCTTCTGACACCGACCTATGAGTGTCGGTTGGACGTCGACTGGGCGGAACAACTCTTCGTCGCCCGCGTGTGAGATCGGCGGGTCGCGTCAGGCGGCCGCGGGGGCGTCTTCGCGCACCTGCTTCAGCACGGTGGCCAGATCGGCCTTGCCCAGGGCGCCGGACGTGGCGACCACCAGGGTCCCGTTCCTGAAGGCCATGAGGGTGGGCACGGTGGTGTACCCGAGAGCCGCGAACATGGCCTCGTTCTCCTCGCTGGCGTCGACCTGGAAGGACGCGAAGGTCACATCTGGGGTGGACTGGGCGGTCTGGGCGAAGATGGGAGCGAAACGGCGGCACGGCAGGCACCAGGATGCCCACATATCGACCACAATTGTCTCATATTCTGAGACGGTGTCGTTGAAATTGTCGAAATTCACGGTCAACGGGTTCATAGCGCTCCAATCCAGGTGGTGATCGATTCTAGTCCCCCTGGGCGTCGTGGCGGTGGACGCCACTCGGCCACGTGCCTACCCCACGGGACCATGGTGCGGAGGGACGTCGGTCAAGAGGCGTCGCTCCTCGGGGGTCAGGACGGTACGACGGGACGGCGGCAGTTGGACGGCGTCCAAGCCGAGCAGGGCGCGTGCCTGCGCCAGACGTGCGTACCACTGAGCCGCGCCCACCTCGGCGACGCTGGAGGGGGGCAGGGGGTGGGGCCAGGGGCGCTCCTCCTCCCATGCCAGAAGCGCCTGGTCGCGCACCCGCTGAGGCGGCCAGCCGGCCGACTCCAGCGCGTCCAGGAGGGACGCCGCCGAGTCCGTCTCGGGGTCGAGCGACAAGGTTTCGCCGGTGAGAGCGTACGCGATCAGGGAGGACATGCTGGAGGCCATGTTTCTACCTTAGGGCTTTGTCCGGTATCGTGGGTACGCTGGAAAGCACGGCCCCGTAGCTCAGGGGATAGAGCGAAGGTTTCCTAAACCTTGCGTCGTAGGTTCGAATCCTATCGGGGCCGCCGTGTGTCCGACCTGGCTATGGCACGTTGATCCGACGCAGATGTCGGCAGAAATTGTCGGTGGGTATCCGTAGGATTGAATCTATGATTCAGACATTCGAGGTTGCGTCGGCTCTCTGGCGAACCCGACGCTCCATGAGAGGAGGGGTGTCATTCTGTATGAGTTGACGGTGGACGCGAGTGGCCGCGTCGCCCAGCCTGAAAGCAAGACCCGCGAGTACAAGCAAGATCTGTCCTCGCCGGAGAAGGCGATGCGCGCGGTGGTTGCGTTTGCCAACTCTGCTGGCGGCCAATTGGTGATCGGTGTCACAGATGACGGCGCGGTCGTCGGCGTCGATGATCCGCTGCTGGAGCAGGAGCGGTTGACGAACTTGATCGCGGATTGGGTGTCACCGCAGTTGATCCCCACGATCGAAATGGTGCCACTCGCGGGCGTCACGGTCGTGGTTGCCGATGTTGCTGTGAGCATCCGCCGCCCGCACTACCTGACCAAGTTCGGCAAGGCGGAGGGCACGTACATCCGTCTGGCCGCGAGCAACCGTAAGGCCGGGCCAGACATCATCGCCGAACTGGAACGCGCAACCGCCGGGATAGAGTTCGACAAGCTGCCAGCGTTTCGGGCGACGATGGACGACTTGGACACGACCACTCTCGCGAAACAGCTTGGCCGGGACGTGGACGAGCGCACGCTGAAGACGCTTGAACTAGTGATAGACGAGCAAGGCCACCTGACGCCCACCAATGCAGGCATCTTGGTCGCCAGCCCGCACCCGGAGCGGTTCTTCCCGTTCGCCTATGTCCAGTGCGCCCGCTTTCGTGGCCCGACCAAGCGCGACATTTGGGACCAGGAAGAGATCTATGGGCCGCTGCCACTAGCCGTCGACAAGGTTATGCGATTCCTAGAGCAGAACGCCTTCCTGCACGCCGAGTTCGGCGACATCTACCGCAGGGACGTCTGGTCCATTCCGATGGCACCGTTGCGGGAGTTCGTCACGAACGCGCTCGTGCACGCCAGCTACTCGAGACAGGGAGTGTCAATCAAGGTGGCATTTCTGGATCACACGATCGAGATCGAAAACCCCGGTGGGCTGATGCCGGACCTCACCATCGAAGAAATGATGCAAGGCGTCTCCATGGTCCGCAACCGTGCCGTGGCTCGCGTCTTCAAGGAACTGGGGCTGATCGAGCAGTGGGGCACCGGCATACCGCAAGCCATCCAGAGATTGGCCGATGCAGGCCTGCCCGCGCCCGAGTTCAAAGAGTTTGGCGCCAGCCTGCGAGTGATCGTCCACATCAAGGATCACTCTGTTGTGCCATCTACAGTGCCATCGGATGGCACTGTAGATGGCACTGTAGATGGCACTGTAGAAGCTTCCGCGCTTCTCGGCTCTGAACGCGCCATCCTGGGCGCGCTTCAGGCCGACGGCTCGCTGACCGCCAAGGCACTCGTCACAGAGACCGGGATCAGTGAGCGTCAGGTGAAGCGCATTCTGATCAAGTTGCGCGAACGTGGTCTCCTTCGGAGAGAGGGGTCCGATCGCTACGGCACGTGGGTTGTCCTAAAGGACTGAACACCGCCCCGGAGGCCCTGGAATTGCTCCGGAATTCAACCGCGACCAACCGCCAAGCACCGCCATTATCCGGTACGCTCACCACTACGGAAGCGATGATCCTCCCTTGCCAAACCAGGAAACCGCCGACAACCAGGGCTATCAGCCACCAACTGAATTGGGCACCGACCCGCCAAGGGGTTGCAGGTTTCAATCCTGTCAGCCCGACGCTATTGGGGCCGCCATGCTGAGGTCGGGGTGATCCTGACTCCTTGACCCTCCTGACCCGTGGTCAAAAGTCTTGCGGCATCCTTATCCAGGGCTTCTCCTCATTCGGCACCTGGTGGGAGAGCGGTTGGGATGGCTGCACGAAGTACCCTGAACTACTCGGTGTCAGGGTCAAGATGGTTCCAACCACCATGAGGATGAAGGGAATGATCACGACAAGGCCCACTGGTCCTACGCCCATTGCCACGATCAGGGCTAGGCGATCCAAGGACAGACAGAGGACGGCCACGACGACCACCAGCGCTACCCGACTTCCGCGGGCGCGAGATTTGCGTATCGCTCTGGTGCATACTCCCAGGACCACCGCTCCGCCCAAAAACAAGGGCGAGTATGAAGATGATGAGCGCCACGAGGGAATCGTTGTATCCCCAGATGCACAGGAGGATCCCGGCAGCGGACGGTACGGCGAGGAGGATGACGGCGACCCGGAGCATCACCAGCCCCACGCGCATGGACCACGGTGTGGGCGCTGATCGTATGAGATCAGTATTCATTGCCTCAGTGTACACATGCCTGCGGCCAGCACGTAATAGTCCATGATGCGGAGCCCCATCCTCTGCAACCTGCCTACTGAGTTCCTTGCAAACTGCCTATTGAGCGCTCGTTTAGGTTGGTGAATCATGGCAATCGTGTCTCGAATGGGCTGCTCCAGGCTTCATGCATGAGGGCCACTCGACACGGTGAATGACGGCATCATCTCATCCACGAGTGGCATGCACGCGGGGGGGATGGTGGAATCCTGCAGCCCGTAGCCACCGCCTCCCCATGACACGGGATCGCCTAGACGGTAGATCCTGCCGTACAGCCAGAAGCCGTCTGTGGTGTAGCGCAGGGTTGGTCGTGGGAGATAAACCAGTGTCATGCCCTCCGCACGGTCGACGACGAGGCACCCATCGATCAGCGTGAGACGTCCTTCGAGGAGGGCCAAATCCCCGCCGACCCCTCGGGGCTGGTAGGTGATCACGGAGAAGGGAGGGTCGGCGCTTCCGGTGTCCATCGCCGCACACGCGCCGCACCCAGCCAGCACGACAGCGATGATCAGGGTGCTCTTCCCTTGGTGGGGGAATGAACGTGAACCCGTGCCTCGTCGGCGGAAGATGGACATGGCCCCTTCTCTACCTCGGGTTCGCAATCGCCGCGGACGCCATGAGGCATCTTAACACGCATGCCGTCACAAGCGTGTGAGTGGCAAGAATAGTCCTTCTCATGAAGTAATCCTGCGTAAACTGCCTACTGGAATCCTTGCAAACTGCCTACTGGAACTCTTGCAAACTGCCGATTGAGCGCTAACCTAGGTCTATGGACTACTACAATCGTGTCGCGGATGGGCTCCTGAGAGCCGCTTTGGACCGCTCCGGAGCCGTCCTCGTGGAGGGGGCCAAAGGGTGTGGCAAGACATCGACGTGTGAACAAGCCGCTGGCAGCGTGGTCCGTGTGGATGTGGATCCGACGGTGGAACTCTACCTCCAGGTGGAGCCGGCCCGGGTGCTCCACGGCGACACCCCACGACTGCTCGACGAGTGGCAGCGTCAGCCCAGGCTGTGGGACTTGGTGCGACGTGCGGTCGATGACCGCCGTCAGACGGGCCAGTTCATCCTCACCGGGTCGGCCACGCCCGATCCCAGTGTCCCCCGACATTCGGGGGCTGGACGCTTCTCAGTGTTGAGGATGCGTCCGATGACGCTGTGGGAGACGGGGGTGAGCACGGGCGAGGTGAGCCTGGCAGGGATCATCGAGGGCACAGACAACCCTGGGTGCTCACCATCGGACCTGGGACTCGACGGATGGGCGACGACCATCGCACGAGGCGGGTGGCCATCGACGCTCGGGCGGAGTGACGAGGACGCGTACGCGTACGTGGTCGACTACCTCACCCTCATCGCCGAGGTGGACGTGAGCAGTGTCGCACAGGTGCAACGGGATCCCGTCAAAGTGTCGCGAGTTCTCTCCTCGCTGGCCAGAAACGTCTCAGGGGAGGCGTCCCTGGCCACACTCAGCACAGATGTCTCCGGGGCGTCGTCGCCTCTGAGTAGAGACACGGTGTCACGGTACCTTGACACACTGGAGCAGTTGATGGTGATCGAGCCGTTACGGTCATGGCAAACAGCTCTGAGAGACTCTGCTCGCCTGAGGAAGGCGCCAGCATGGCATTTCGTGGATCCCTCCTTGGCTGTGGCCGCCATGAGGGCGACCCCGACGAGACTGGTCAGCGAGCCGAAGACCCTCGGTCTCCTGTTCGAGTCCCTCGCGGTACGAGATGTGCGGGTGTACGCCGAGTCGCATGGGTACCGGGTGTACAGGGCGCGAGACTCGGTCGGGCGTGAAGTGGACGCCATCGTGGAATGCCCCGACGGGTGGGTGGCATGTGAGATCAAGCTCGGCATGGGGCAAGTCGACCACGCTGCGCGCTCGTTGCAGGCGTTCGTCGATGCCGTCGACACCCAGACTGTCGGTCCGTGCAAAGCCCGTGTCATCATCGTGGGGAGCGGTCCCGGGTACCGTCGCCCCGATGGGATCCTCGTGGTCCCCTTGGCGGCCCTCCGCCCTTGATCTCCCGCATCCGAGCATGACCGAGGGGCCAGCACTGTCCGTGCTGGCCCCTCGATTCGTTGCGAATGACTCGACTTACTTGGCGTCGTCCTCGTCGGCGGGCTTCTCGACGACGAGGGTCTCGGTCGTCAGGAGCAGGGCCGCGATGGAGGCCGCGTTGGCCAGGGCCGAACGGGTCACCTTGACCGGGTCGATGACACCGGCCTTGATGAGGTCGGTGTACTCGCCGGTGGCGGCGTTGTAGCCTTCGCCGGCGGAGAGTTCCTTGACCTTGGACACGATGACGTAGCCAGGCTCGCCACCGTTCTCGGCGATCCAGCGCAGGGGCTCGACCAGGGAGGCGGCGACGATGTTCACGCCGGCCTTCTCGTCACCGGTCAGCCCGAGGCTGTCCTTGAGGACGGACGCCGCGTGGATGAGGGCGGAGCCCCCGCCTGCGACGATGCCTTCCTCGATGGCCGCACGGGTGGCGGAGACGGCGTCCTCGATGCGGTGCTTCTTCTCCTTCAGCTCCACCTCGGTGGCGGCGCCGACCTTGATCACGCACACGCCGCCGGCCAGTTTCGCGACACGCTCCTGGAGCTTCTCGCGGTCCCAATCGGAGTCGGTGCGCTCGATCTCGGCGCGCAGCTGTGCCACGCGGGCCTTGACCTCATCGGCCGAGCCGGCGCCGTCGACGATCGTCGTGTTGTCCTTGGTGGCGACGATGCGACGTGCGCGTCCCAGGACTTCCAGACCCACCTGGTCGAGCTTCAGCCCGACCTCGGGGGCGACGACCTGGCCGCCGGTCAGGATGGCGATGTCCTCCAGCATGGCCTTGCGGCGATCGCCGAAGGCGGGCGCCTTGACCGCGCAGGAGATGAAGGTGCCCTTGATCTTGTTCACCACGAGGGTGGAGAGGGCTTCCCCGTCCACGTCCTCGGCGATGATGAACAGCTGACCGCTCGCGCCGATGACCTTCTCCAGCATGGGCAGGAGGTCGTTCATGGACGAGATCTTGCCGGAGTGGATGAGGATGTACGGGTTCTCGAAGACGGCCTCCATGCGGTCGGCGTCGGTCACGAAGTACTGAGAGATGTAGCCCTTGTCGAACTGCATGCCCTCGGTGAACTCCAGCTCGGTGCCGAAGGTCTGGGACTCGTCCACGGTGATGACGCCGTCTTTGCCGACTTTGTCGAAGGCCTGGGCGATCAGATCGCCGATCTCGGGGTCGCGCGAAGAGATGGTGGCCACAGACGCCATGTCGGCGGTGGTCTCCACCGGGCGGGAGATGGCCTTCAGCTCCACGGTGACAGCCTCGACGGCCTTCTCGATGCCGCGCTTGAGGCCGACGGGGTTGGCCTCGGAGGCCACGGCGCGCAGGCCCTCATGGACCATCGCCTGGGCCAGGACCGTCGCCGTCGTGGTGCCGTCGCCGGCCACGTCGTTGGTCTTGGTGGCCACCTCTTTGGCCAGCTGGGCGCCGAGGTTCTCGTACGGGTCGACCAGCTCGATCTCCTTGGCGACGGTGACGCCGTCGTTGGTGATCGTGGGGGCGCCCCACTTCTTGTCGAGGACGACGTAGCGGCCCTTGGGGCCGAGCGTCACCTTGACCGTGTTGGCGAGGGTGTCCACACCGCGTTCGAGAGCGCGACGGGCCTCCTCGTCAAAAGCAAGGATTTTTGGCATTGTGCATCAGTCCTTATCGTGAGACTTTGGCGAGGATGTCGCGAGCGTTGAGCAGCAGGTACTCCTGGCCGTCGTACTTGACCTCGGTGCCGCCGTACTTCGAGAAGATGACGATGTCGCCGTCGGCGATGTCCATGGGGATGCGCTTGCCGTCGTCGTCCAGGCGGCCGGGGCCGGTTGCGACGACCTTGCCTTCCTGCGGCTTGTCTTTAGCGGTGTCAGGAATAACCAGGCCAGAAGCTGTTGTCTGCTCGGCCTCCAATGGCTGAACGAGGACCCTGTCCTCGAGCGGCTTGATCGTGGTTGCCACGTCAAGACCCCTTTCATGTCCGTGTGGCCGGGAGGGCCACTGTGGTTCGTCTGTACTCCCGATGTCGTCGCGGGGCCACCGGGTTAGCACACTCATGGGGAGAGTGCTAATGACGAATCTACACCTTCGCTTAGCACTCCTACAAGCCGAGTGCTAGGAGTCCACGGCGTGCCATGGACCGGATCTCCGACCTGTCCGCCGTACACAGGTTTTTCGCGCTATTCTTTTTCTCATGTTGATTGTCACAACGTTTGAGATCCCCGGGTACAAGGTCGACGCCGTCCTCGGGGAAGTCATGGGGCTGACCGTGCGCAGCGCCAACATCGGCGCCAATCTGCTCGCAGGGTTCAAGGCCATCGGCGGGGGAGAGATCACCGAATACACCAACCTCGTGTACGACTCCCGCAACCAGGTCATGCAGCGCATGTGGGAGCAGTGCGTCCAGCGCGGCGGCAACGCCGTGGTGGGGATGCGTTTCGACACCGGCGACATCGGCCAGTCCTTCTCCGAGGTGTGCGCCTATGGCACGGCGGTGGTCATCCATCCCATCGGCGCCGAATCAGAGGGCGGCACGCCACAGTCCATCGCACAGGCGAACGGGCAGTCCGCGCCACCACAGTAAACGGGCGGGCACGAAAGCGACCCTTCGGCGGGCGTGTGCGCACAGTTATGCTCGAACAAGCTATCACTGATAAGCTGACTGTTCCATTCCCACAGGATGATCTCCTGGGAGGAACTCACGCCATCTGGAAAGGGCACACAATGACCAACTCGGATGCCATCGTCGCTGGCGCCTTCACGATCGAAGCTGTCGAACCCGAACTGCGAGAGGCCCTGGCCATGGCCATGGGCGTCGAAGCTTCGCTGGCCGACCACGACCACCACGGCGCAGTCGAGCCCATCATGGCACCGCCCTTCGTCGACGTGCGCCGTCTCGTCATCGAGGACGAAGACGACCATCCCATGCTGTTCGCCATGGCCCTGGACACGCCCACCGAAACCGTGTGGCTGGTGCGCGGGGAGGTCCCGCTGGCGCTGGTCCCGGTCAAGGACAAGCACAAGGACAACCCCAAGAAGAGGCTCCACGCGCTCGCGGACTGGGCTGGCGCGCTGTCTCCCATCGCGGCCGAGGCCTTGGCCTGGGCCGGCTATCCCAGCGCCGACGACGACGACTCCCTCCACATGGTGGTCGACCTCCCGCTCGACGGCATCGACACGCACCGCGCTGACGGGCTCGATCTGGACGAGTGGCTGGACGCGCTGACGGATGCGGCCGAGACCTTCCTGGAGGAGGCCGACGTGGAGGCGGAAGTCGTCATGTTCGACTCCTCGGACGAGTCCCGTTCCGCCATCAGCGGCCATATCGCCGTCTTCGTCGATGACGAGGCGCAGGCGAAAGACCTGGTCACGCAGGCGCTGATGGCGGCCTTCGCCGCCTTCACCCCGCGAGACGCGGTCGTGAGCGCCTTGTCGGTGGACCTTGAGGACGAGTGCATGTACGACATCTACGGGGATCTCATGGAGTCCCTGGACGACCACGACGGGCAGCCCGACGCGTGAGACGCCGGTGGTGACCTGGCGCGCGCCACGGACCATCGACGAGAGCCCGCTAGGGCATGGCAGACTGGGCAGTATGGATTTCGCCAATGTGTACGCCCAGGGATTCGCACGTGTGGCCGCGCGAGTGGTGCCCGTCCATCTCGCACGCCCTGACAAGAACGCCCAGGCCATCATCGAGGACCTTCGCGCTCTGGAGGACACGGGTGTGGCGGTGGTCGCGTACCCGGAACTGAGCGTCACCGGCTGCTCCTGTGGTGACCTCTTCCTCCAGGACGTGTTGTTGGACGCCTCCGACGCGGCTGTGGGGTCCATCGTGGAGGCGTCCCGCGATCTGCGCCCGGTGATCATCGTGGGCGCTCCCGTCCGTGACGCCGACCGTCTGTACAACTGTGCGGTGGTCGTCCATCGTGGGCGGATCCTGGGGATCGTGCCCACCAGCTACCTCCTGGGCCATCGACAGTCTTTCCTGAACAGGTGGTTCTCTCCTGCCGCCCCCGAAGCGCCGCATCCGGTGCGCGTGGGCCCCTGGGAAGCTCCCCTGGGCGCCGCGCAGATCTTCCACGCCGAGGATGTCGAAGGACTGCGGATCCACGTCGAGATCGGCGACGACGCATGGGCGCCCATCGCGCCGTCCACCCGCGCCGCGATGGCGGGCGCGACCGTGTGCGTGACCATCAGCGCGTCCCCGACAGCCATCGGCACGGCGGACGAGCGTGCGGGGGCGATCCGCTCGGCGTCAGCCCGGTGCCACGCGGCCCACGTCTTCACGTCGAGCGGGCCGGGGGAGTCCTCGACCGACCAGTGGTGGGACGGACAGACCTTCGTGTACGAGTGTGGGGACCTCCTGGGGACCTCCGAGCGGTTCCCGACTGCCGCCTCGGGCACCATGGTGGACGTCGACCTGCGCCGGATCACCGCCGCGCGACGGCGACGCGGCGGTGTGGACGCCGACCCGCTCGCCCAGGCGTCAGCCCCCTTCGCGTCGACAGGATTCCGCCTCGACCCGCCCTCGTCAGACCTCGGCCTGCGTCGAGAGGTGGACCGCTTCCCCTTCGTCCCCTCCGACCCGGACAGGCTGGCTCGGGACTGCCATGAGGCGTTCACGATCCAAGTACAAGCCCTGGCACGGCGGCTGGAAGCCACGGGGAACCCGAACCCGGTGATCGGAGTGTCGGGGGGACTGGATTCCACCCACGCCCTGCTCGTGTGCGCGAAGGCCATGGACCTCCTGGGGCGTCCCCGCTCGGACATCTTGGCGTTCACCCTGCCCGGGTTCGCCACGTCCGAGGGGACGAGGACATCCGCCGAGGCGCTGATGGACGCCGTCGGCGCGACTGCGGAGGTCCATGACATCAGGCCTATGGCCACGCAGATGCTCCAGGACCTGGGCCACCCCTTCGCCAGTGGAGAGCCCGTCTACGACGTCACCTTCGAGAACGTCCAGGCGGGGGTACGCACCGACTTCCTCTTCCGCGTGGCGAATCAGCGCCACGGGCTGGTGGTCGGCACCGGCGACCTGTCGGAGCTGGCTCTGGGCTGGTGCACGTTCGGCGTCGGCGACCACATGGCGCACTACGGCGTCAACGCCGGTGTGCCCAAGACGCTGATCCAACACCTCGTCCGCTGGGTCGCCTCGCAGGCCCTGTTCTCGGACGACGTCACCACCGTCCTGGAGACCATCGTGGACCAGGAGATCTCCCCCGAACTCGTCCCTCCCGCCGACGGGAAGACTCTGCAGTCCACCGAGTCGATCATCGGCCCGTACGCGCTCCACGACTTTTTTCTCTATCATATTTTTAGGTTTGGAGAAAAGCCTAGTCGGATAGCATTTTTGGCCTGGCATGCCTGGCGTGGTCCCAGTTCGCAAGCAGTGATGTGGCGACGCGGAGATGATCCAAGGGTAAGCTATGGATTGGGTACAATACGAGGTTGGCTTGAGGCGTTCTTGACGCGATTCTTCTCGAGCCAATTCAAACGATCGACACTTCCCGATGGGCCTCGCGTCCATGACGGCGGGACTCTCAGTCCGAGGGGAGACTGGAAGATGCCATCTGACGCACACGCCACGACGTGGCTGAAGGAACTAGGGGACAACGTGCCGAGTGAGGACATGTGATGCAAGAAACGGGTTCGGCATTCCAAGTGGATCTGCGTGGGATCGTCGATCTGCTGGCACGCCATCTTTACTCCGGTCCCAACGTCTATTTGCGCGAACTGCTGCAGAATGGGGTGGACGCGATCACGGCGCGTCGTACTGTCGATCCAGACTCCCAGGGCGCCATCCGTATCCGGACATGGCAAGGCACGGGACTCGAGGTGTGCGACACGGGCATCGGGCTGACCACCGAGGAGGCCCGAGAATTGTTGGCCACGGTGGGGCGCTCGTCCAAGCGCGATCTCGACCTCGGGGTGGGCCGGGAAGAGTTCCTTGGCCAGTTCGGCATCGGCTTGCTCTCGGGCTTCATGGTGGCCGACACGATCGAGCTCATCTCCCGCTCGGCACGGGACCTGGACGCCCCAGCGGTGAAATGGACCGGACACGACGATGGGCACTATGACATGTGCGAGCTGCCACGCTCGCCCGAGGACCCGGTGGGGTCCGTGGTGCGCATCCTGCCACGACGCGGGATGGAGCACTGGCTCGGCATCGACACGGTGGTCTCCCTGGCCACCGAGTTCGGCTCCCTGTTGCCCGTCGAGATCCTGATCGAGGTCCCTCTCAAGACCGAGGAGCCCCACGACCAGGTCGCCAGCCTCGTCGACGCGGCGTCCACCCATGTCGTCTCGCTGAACGGCGCCACCACCATGGACCCTCCTCACACGCAGCCGGTCGCGAACCCATCGACCACCCATGCGTGGCGGCGGGTCTCGGAGGAGCAACTTCCCTGGGAGAAGGCCTATCCCCACGACCTGGCGCGCCGCGAAGGGCTCGCTCGTTTCTGCGAGAAGACCATGGGGTTCACTCCCATGACCGTCATCGATCTGCAGGTGCCGGTCA
This sequence comes from Propionibacteriaceae bacterium, assembly GCA_009780915.1. Taxonomy (GTDB): domain Bacteria; phylum Actinomycetota; class Actinomycetes; order Propionibacteriales; family Propionibacteriaceae; genus WQYJ01. The sequence continues at coordinate 67,120 of WQZD01000009.1, read as the reverse complement.
CGGGTCTGACGGGCGTGGCCTTCGTCATCCCCGACGCCGTTCCGCCGGGGTCGGGAGGCTACCACCGGGTCTATCTCAAGCAGATGCTGCTCGGCAACCGCGTGGCGGGTCTGGTCCCCGACTGGGCCTTCTTCGTGCGATGCGCCATCAACGCCACGGGCCTGGCCCCCACGGCGTCGCGTGAACAGTTGTACAGTGACGACGCTCTGCTCGCCACCCAGGAGTCCCTGGCCGAGCAACTGCGTGGATGGGTGGTGGACACCCTCAGCGCACAGTCGCCCTTGGCGAAGGAGTTCGTCCATATCCACCACCTGGCGCTGCGCTCCTTGTCCCTCACCGATGACGTGGTCCTCGACTTGGCCGCCGAAGTCCTGCCGTTCGAGACGACCGAGGGGATCCACACCCTGCGCGAGGTCACGGAGAAGCAGGGCGAGGTCATCTACACCGAGTCCCTGGAAGAGTACCGTCGGGTGGGCGCGGTCGCCCGGGCGCAGGGGATCCTGTTGGTCAACGCCGGGTACGTCTACGACACCGACCTGATGATCAAGCTCGCCTCCCGTCCGCAGTGGAACGTGCGCGCCCTGTCGACCTTCGACATCACCCAGGTCCTCAACGAGGTCGAGCCCATCCGCGAGTTGGAGATCTACTCCCAGGTGGTGGCCGCCTCCGAGATCCTCGAACCCCTGGACATCCAGCCCGTGGTGCGATGCTTCGACCCTGAAGGGCTGCCGGCTATGATCCTGGACGACCTGGGCGCCGAACCGCCCTCGCGGATCGACCCGGACATGATCGACGAAGAGGACGTGTGGAACGACATGCTGGAGGAGTTGCGCGACTCCACGGAGAGGTCCCGCCAGATCATCTTCAACGACACCAACCCCACGGTGCGGCGCTGGCTGTCGCTCGACCCCAACACGGCGTTCTTCAAGGCCGGGCTGCAGTCGATGTACGTGTCGGCTGTGCTCCTGTCCGGCGAACCGCTGCACTCCCGTGAGGCGGAGATGATGAACGACTCCCTGGAGACCTTCTTGAAATGGGCGCTGCCCTTGGAGGGAGGCAATGATGGGTCGGTCGGTTCCTGAGGCCACCATCGCCATCGGGCGGGTGCGCTCGATGCCCTTCGGCCGTTCCCGAGCCGAAGCCGCGGCGCGCCAAGTGCGCCTGATCGAGGCCGAAGGCCCCGACGAAGTGCGCGCGTACGCCCTGGAATCCCAGGTCGAGGCCCTCACCTGGGTGGGGGAGTCCGACAAAGCGGTCCTGCCCTTCATCAAGCTCTTGAGGTGGTGGGACACCCACCCGGAGCATTTCGACCTCGGGGACCAGAACATCCTCTTCTGGGAGTTCGGATGGATCGTCACCGATCTGTGCCGCAATCCCACCGTGGCGGTGGACCGGGTCGAACGTACCCTCGACGACATGGAGCGTCGCTTCAACCTGGCCAACCGGGGTATGGAGCGGGTGTGGTGCTGCCGTTTGGAGTGGGAGTTGCTGCGGCGGGGGAAGGACCTGGAGAAGACCTTCACCACGTGGCTGACCATGCCGTTGGACGACGAGGACTCCTGCCCCGCCTGCCACCAAGAGCATCATGCCGACTACCTGTTGGAGATCGGCGACATCGAAGGGGCCGTCGCCATCCTGGAGGCCGCCCTGTCCGCGGAGTTGACCTGCTCGCGCGAGCCCGCGTCGATCCTGGCCGTCCTCGCGTGGTGCTACACCGAGCAGGACCGCCTCGACGAGGTGGAGAAGATCCTTCCCAGGGCGCTGGCGGAGATCAAGGCGGCGACCTCCATGAGCGTCCTCGTCGCGTACTCCCGGCTGTTCGAGGTGCTGGCGCGGGGAGGCGACATGGCGCGGTCGGTCGAACTCCTGGCCAAGATCACCAAGGATCTGACCACCGCCACCCCGTACGTGTGCCTCGACGCGCAACGCCATCTCCTCGCCGGGTTGGTCGCCTTGGTCGCCCAAGGGCACGGCGACGAGCCGACCGTCCTGACCGGCAATCCGACTCTCACCCAGGTCGTCGAGCAGACGAAGGACTCTGTGGTGGCGCTGACGCAGGCGTTCGACTCCCGTCACGGGTCGCCCGTGCAGGCTGGACGCCTCGACGCGGCCATGGCGGCACGACCCACCTCGCGTCCCCTTCTGATCTCGGCGGCCCAACAGGCCTCTCGTCCCGTCCCGACCCCTCTCGGGCAGCCGGGCGAGGACGGGACTCCCCAGGTCTCCGAGGTCCTGGCGCAGGCCGAGGAGGCTTTCGACACAGGTTCCCACGATCTGGCGGCCGCATTGTTCCGCCAGGCCGCTGACGAGGCGCGAGCCTTGGGCTGGCTCGCCCAGGCGGGGTGGTGCTGGGCGGAGGCGGCGCGCAACTGCCAGGAGACGGGCAACCACACCGCCGCGACGCACGACTATCTGGAAGCGCTCGCCCTGTTGAAGGCGTCGGGTGTGAGCCTGGAGGAGATCTCCCCCCTGTTCGTCGCGTGGGCGCCGCAGGTGAGGCAGCAGGATTACCGTACCTTCCTGCACTTGGCCCTGGAGACCTACCCGACCCCGGCCCGTCCCACAGACACGGAGAAGATCGAAGAGCTCATGCCCGCGTTGATCCAGTCGTCGATGATCGGAGCGCCCCTGTTGCGGCGCTACCTGTTGGCCCGGGCCGAGTTGCGGGACGCGGTCGCACGGGTCATGGCGACCTGGGGGGACGCCGAGGACAACGAGTCCGCGCTCGCGATGGCCGAGGAGTCGGCGTCGCGGTTCGCCACCTTGGGGCGTACGGAAGAGGCGGCCCACTCGTGGTGGCTGGCCGGGAACGTGGCCGCCCGCTTGCTGCGCCCCAGCGCGGACGCGAACTTCGCGATGGCGCTGCAAGGGTTCAAATCCACCGGACAGCGGAATCGCCGATTCCACGCCCTGGTCGCCAAAGACTACGCGAGTTTCCTCTCGGGATCCGGACGCCAGGACAAGGCCGACGCGATTCTCGCCTCATGGAAGGACAAGGAGGACTGATGGGCTACTTCACCAAGCCCGAGGCCGGGGCCAGCTCCGATCTCGCGCCCCTGACCACGAGCCGTGTGACGGCGTGCCTGGATTCCCATAACTGGCATTTCGAAGTCTCCGAAGAGGGGGACATCGGCGGCTGGTGGGACGGCTATTGGTTCGTCTTCTCCTTCCGTGGCAAGAGCCAGGAGATCCTCTTCGCTCACGCGGTGTGGAACAGGGGAGTGCCGGCGTCGGAGTTCACCCAGGCCGTCCTGCACGTCAACGAGTGGAACTCCGACCACCTGTGGCCCATGCTGAGCGTGCGCGAGCGTGAGGGAGTCCTCGCCGTCCTCGCCGATTTCTCGATGGATTACAGCTTCGGCCTCACCGACGAGCAACTCGACCTGCACATCAAGTACGCCATCGACACGATCGTGTCAGCCCTGTCGTGGATGGACACCCAGTACCCCGACTACGTCGAAAACGAGGCGTGACCGCTCCCGATCCTCTCAGGATTCCGACATCTGGCGATTCTTAGAGATGTCTGTGATCCAGGCGACGACCCTGAATATCGAAAGATCGTCGTGAGGAGGTGGTCGTCTGGGGAATGTTTCTCTTTCTGTCAAAGCTCAAGGTGCTGGCCCTGGATCCTCTCCCTCTTTCCAGGGCCAGTTCCGTGTGTGGGCGGCATAGCCTGGCTGAGTCGGATGTGTCTGGGCACTTGTCTGTATGCCATGGGCCACTCCAAAGAGAACGAGACACGGCTATTGACATGCATGGAAACGGATCCTACCCTTGAGGAAAGGATGCTGAGAAGTTGGTTCGGTGCATCCTGGGTACCCCAGGAAACCAGGTCTGGGCGCGAGTTCAGGTGCTGGCACAGCAGCCTGAACCAGCATCTCGGCAGATGGGCCCGTTGGACAGATGCTTGGTTCCGCCCGGTGGGCCATGGGTACGGGTGACGCGTAAACGAGTTATTGTCTGACGTTCCAGATTGTGAGGGTGCGGAATGAGAACAGCAAGAGTACTCATCTCGGCGTTACTTGCTCTCGTGGCCGTCACGAGTGGGACATCCATCTCCCATGCCGACGACGGAAATCTCTCGTTTCCCTCTGGCGCACACCTGGGACCCATCGTCCCTGTCTACCAGGTTGGCGACCTCTTCCTCGACAGTGGGAGGCCATCGGCGTCACAGTTGGCCGCCCCTTTCTCCTGGAGTGCTCCCGTTCTGGCTGACGGTGTCGTCGTGGGGACGCTGACTGTCGGTCACAATAGTGAGGGGACCTTGGTGTGCATGGCAGGAGACGATTGGTGGAACGGGGACATGATGCAGCAGTTGCCGACCGGCGGTCGATATGTCAATGACGGACGAAATGGCGTCTTCGTCCTTGTCGGGGATACTGTCAGACAAGCCACCCGAGAAGCGTACGGCACGACCACACGCACTCTCACGGACGCCGACATCTATCAAACGAGCGCGTCGACACTGCGTGACGCCATCAAAGCTCAGCGGGCTGAGGACGCCCGCGCTCGTCATCGCTGTCGGAATCGTCGTCAGGCGTACGCGGATGACGACCTGATTTCCGACGACCGGACCCTCTAACCCCGTGCGGCGAAGACCTCGGCCACGGCGTCGCGGATCACGCCAAGGCCCTCCACGAGGACCTCGTCCGGGATCACCAGGGACGGCATCAGTTTGACCACGGCGTTCTTGCGGCCGGCGCGTTCGAGGATGACACCCTTGTCGAAGCACGCACGGCTGATCTTCTGCGCCAGTTCTTCTTCGGCCACGTCGATGCCCCAGATGAGGCCCAGGCCACGCACCTGGATCGAGTCGTCCAGGGGGGCGACCTCACGGGTGAGGAAATCAGACACGATCTGGCCGCGTCGCACAGTGCCCGCCTCGACCTGCTGGTCGATGGTCAGGTCGATGCCGCACTTGGCGGCCACCATGGACAACTGGTTGCCACGGAAGGTGCCGTTGTGCTCGCCGGGGGTCCAGATGTCCAGGTCCGGCTTGAAGAGAGTCAGCGCGAAGGGCATGCCGTACCCCCCGATGGACTTGGACAACACGACCATGTCAGGGGTGATTCCCGCGCGGTCGAAGGAGAAGAAGGTGCCGGTACGGGAGGCGCCGACCTGGATGTCGTCGACGATGAGCAGGATGCCGTTGTCGCGGGCGATCTTCTCGATCCCGCGCAGGTACTCATTGGAGAAAGCGTAGACGCCGCCCTCGGCCTGGACCGTCTCGATGACGATGGCGGCCGGCTTGTCGATGCCGGAGTGGTCGTCCTCCAGCACGGTGCGCACATAGTTCAAGGCGAACTCGTCGCCGAACATGTAGGGCGCGGGCATGTGGGTCACATTGCCCAGGGGCACCCCGGCGCCCGCACGGGAGCCGAGGTCGGAGGTCAAAGCCAGCGAGCCGAGCGTCATCCCGTGGAAGCAGCCCATCAGGGCGAACACGCCGGTGCGCTTGGTCACCTTGCGGGCCAGTTTGAGCGCGGCTTCGACCGCGTTCGTGCCTGTGGGCCCGGGGAATTGGATCTTGTACGAGTACCCGCGCGGCTTCAGGATGCGGTTCTCGAACGCCTCGATGAACTCTCCCTTGGCCACGGTGTACATGTCGAGGGCGTGGATGATGTTGTCCGACTCGAGGTAGTCGATCAGCGCGCGCTTGATGTACTCGGGGTTGTGCCCATAGTTCAGAGCCCCAGCCCCGTTGAAGAAGTCGATGTAGGTCCGACCGTCTTGATCGGTCAGGAGTGATCCTTTGGCCTTGGTGAAGACAGTGGGAAAGGTACGGCAGTACGACCGTACCTCGGATTCATAGGTCGTGAAAATCCCCTGATCCATGAACATCCTTTCGTCGAAACGTCCCCGTGACACGGGTCGGGCTCAAGCGGCCAATGAAAGAGTCTACCTCAGAGGGTCATATGGCTGGCTGGATCCGAGGTCCACAGTACGTGGCGTGTCACGGCCTCCGGCGGAGCAAACGCCGTCACCGAGGCGGTCGTGTGGGCATTCCTTCCCTCGATGAGACACAATTGACCTTATGGCAAAAGCACGCACACCCATCCTCAAGGTCGCCCATCTGAAGAAAGCCTATGGCGACCATGTCATCGTCTCCGACTTCTCCCTCGACGTCTGGCCCGGGGAAGCCATCGCGCTGACAGGAAGGAACGGTGCGGGCAAGTCCACCATCCTGCGCTGTCTGGTGGGCGCGGAGAAAGCCGACGAGGGCACCATCGACATCGACGGACAGCCCTTGCGCGAGTCCGACCCCAAGGTGCGCGCCGCCATGGCGACCGTCATCGACGATCTGGACTTCTTCCCCGACCTGTCCGTGGTCGAGCACCTGGACCTCCTGGCCCGCGCGTACGGCCTGCCCGATCCTGAGACGGCCGTCGACTCGATCCTGGCCGAGGTGCTGCTCGTGCCCCAGTCGGGCCAGTTACCCGGCACCTTGTCCTCCGGCCAGCGCCGACGCCTGGCTCTGGCGACGGCGTTCGTGCGCCCACGCAAGGTCCTCGTGCTCGACGAGCCGGAGCAGCGCCTGGACGTCGAGGGTGTGCAGTGGCTGGCCACGCGGCTGAAGGAGGAGCGCGAGCAGGGCCTCGCGATCATCATGGCGTCCCATGAGCCCACTCTGGTCGAGACCGTGGCGACCAAGACCATCCATGTGGGCGGTGCGCGCGATGAGTAAGAAGCGACGCGCCCCCCAGGGGTACAAAGCCAAACCGACGCCTGCGCCGGAACCGGCGCCGGACTCCACGCCCCTGCCCGACCCGGTGGCGGATCAGGCGGGACCTGTCGAGGCCGAGCAGCCCGCCCCCGAGCCAGAAGTCCTTCCGATGCCGGTGTGGGAGCACTCCCTGATCGACGTCGTCCCCGAACCCGTCGCCGAGCGGGATCTGACGAACCTGATCCGGGACTGGCGACGTGGCCGGGCCACGACCACCCTGCGCCAGGTCCTCGCCGACGGGTACTTCGCCGTCTTCGCCGCCGCCATGATCATCGCCATGCTCTCCGGCGCCGTGTGGCAGGCTCAGGCCTCGGCCGCGCAATGCGACTCGAACGTGTGCACGGTGGGGCGTACCCTGCTCCCCTGGGTGGTGATGAGCGCCGCCTTCGCGCTGACCGCCATGGCGTCACGCATCTTCGGACCCGTGGTGGCCTCCGCCGCTGAAGGTTTCTGGCTCATGGACGCCCCCATCCGGCGCGGACGCCTCCTGTGGAAGCGTCTCGTGGGCGTGGTGATCGCCGTGGGCGTGGTCGCCGCCCTCTTGGGAGGACTCCTGGCCGCTCTCACCGGGTACGGGCTCGACGACATCTGGCGCTGGGCGATCGCGATGGCCGTGGGCGCCGCCGGGTTGACCGCGCTGGCCGCCGCCGAACAGACCTGGGGACGCACCTGGCTGATCTCCTTGGTCCAATGGCTCCTCGGGCTCATCGCCGTGGCTGTTCTCATGGTGATCGTGTCCGTGGCCGCCGATTGGTTCGGATTCGAGATCCTCCGCATCCCCGACACGTCCTCCGTGGTCTGGGTCTCCGTGGGCGGGGCTGTGCTCCTGATCGTGGGACTCGTCATCGCCGTCAGCCGTCTCGGCATGATCCACCGCGCTCGATTGGTCTCGGGCGGCTCCCTGGTGGCCGGTATGCAGGGCGCGGCGTTCGCCATGGACTTCGCCCTCATGCGCGACATCCTCGTCGAACGAGACTCCATGAGGCTGGGACATGTGCGTCCCCGCCGCGGCAGGGGAGTCGGCATGGGCGCCCTGGTGTGGAGGGAGATCCAACGCCTCTGGAGGTACCCGAAGAGGATCCTCCTCGTGGTGGCCAGCATCGTCGTCCCGTACGCGGTGGCCGCGCTCGGCTTCCATGCCTTCAACTCCTTCATCGCAGCCCTCATCCTGCTCATCGGCTTCGTCCCCATGCTGGGGTCGATGCGCGTGATGACCCGGACCAAAGGGCTCGCGCGTACCCTTCCCCTGTCCAATCCGAAGATTCGCCAGGCCATGGCGGTCGTGCCGGCCATGTTCGCCGTCGTGTGGGCCCTCGCGACCACCGCCGCCTTCTGGGGGATCAGCGCCTCCGAGCATTTCACCACGGTGACCGGCGCCTTCGCGCGCGCCCTGCTCACGGCCGTCGCCGGACTGCTCGGCGCGATCCGCTGGGTGTCCGCGAAATCGGCCAACTACTCCGCGCCCATGATGCAGACGGGATTCGGCGCCCTGCCCCCGGGGCTGATCTTCAATATGATCCGGGGCATCGACATGGTGGTCCTCATCACGGGCCCGATCTTGTTGGGCTGGAACCTGTGGATACCGACGGTCATCGCCGTCATCGTGGCCTTCGCCCTGTCCGGGCAGTACTCGATGGAGGAGATGCAGGCCGCCCAACAGCAGATGCAGAAGGAGCAGGGCAAGACCGGCGGCTCCGGGCCAGGCGCAGGAGGGCTCTCAGGCCTCCTGGGCGCACGTGAGCAGGCCCCTGTGGCCAAGCAGAAGATCGCGCCTCCCCGGGGGTACGGATCGCCGCGATGAGGGGCTCACAGACACGGGGTGAAGCAAGGGCAGTGGCCTGTCTCTTGCCATCCATAAGCGCATATAGTGTCATCGTGCCTTTCCCGGGGGTCGCCCAAGGATTTGCGCCGCGGTCCCCATCTGTGACAGAATCGTCAGGCTACTCCGAATGAAGTTACCGATCGCGTGCCCAACAGCGGTCTTAAGGTACACTTAACGGTCCCGGTCCCAGACCGGAATCCACCCACAAGGAAAGAGGGGATGCGTGCGGACAAAACGCGCGACACGCCCGACCGCGTGGGCCGGAGAGCGGCATCACTCAACGTGAGCGGTGTCAAGCGAAAGCCGGGGGGCTTCCCCGGTCAAGCAAGAGAGGTGAGGAACTGCCGTGGCGGGACAAAAAATCCGCATCAGGCTTCGGGCCTATGACCATGAGGTCATCGATTCGTCGGCGCGCAAAATCGTCGACACGGTGACCCGTACTGGTGCACAGGTCGCCGGTCCTGTGCCATTGCCGACGGAGAAGAACGTGTTCTGCGTGATCCGTTCTCCCCATAAGTACAAGGATTCTCGGGAACACTTCGAGATGAGGACCCACAAGCGCCTGATCGACATCCTCGATCCGACGCCCAAGACTGTGGACTCCCTCATGCGCCTCGACCTTCCCGCAGGTGTTGACATCGAGATCAAGCTTCCCTGAGGTCAATAATGAATAATGAACGTAATGTAAAAGGAATCCTCGGCCGCAAGCTCGGGATGACCCAGATGTGGGATGAGAACAACAAAGTCATCCCCGTGACTGTGATCGAAGCCGGTCCGTGCGTGGTGACCCAGGTGCGTACCCCGGAGCGTGACGGCTACTCGGCCATCCAGCTCGGCTTCGGCGCGATCAAAGCCAAATCGGTGACGAAGCCGGCCAAGGGCCACTTCGACGCCGCGGATGTGACCCCCCGTCGCCACCTGATGGAGATTCGCACGGCTGACGCCAGCGAGTACGAATTGGGCAAGGACGTCACCGCCGAGATCTTCGCCGACCAGGAGGTCGTCGACGTGATCGGTGTGACGAAGGGCAAGGGAACCGCCGGCGTCATGAAGCGCCACGGCTTCTCGGGCCTCGGCGCCGGCCACGGCGTCCACCGCAAGCACCGTTCTCCCGGTTCCATCGGCGAGTGCTCGACCCCGTCGCGCATCTTCAAGGGAATGCGGATGGCTGGACACATGGGTGTCGAGCGTAAGACGGTGGAGAATCTGACCATCGCCCGTGTGGACGCCGAGCGAGGGCTCATCCTCGTCAAGGGCGCCGTCCCCGGGCCGAAGAACGCTCTCGTGGTTGTCCGCAGTGCTGTGAAGAAGGGTGCGTGACCGACATGTCTGATATCACAGTCGACATCCTCGCGAGTGAGTCTGCCACGAAGGTGAGCCTGCCGGCTTCCGTCTTCGGGTGCGACGTCAACGTCCCGCTCATCCACCAGGTCGTGGTCGCCCAGCTGGCTGCGGCCCGTCAGGGAACCCACTCCACGAAGACTCGTGGCGAGGTCTCCGGCGGTGGCGCGAAGCCGTGGCGCCAGAAGGGCACCGGCCGCGCTCGTCAGGGCTCCCGTCGCGCTCCGCAGTGGGCAGGCGGCGGTACGGTCCATGGGCCGCAGCCGCGCTCGTACGCCCAGCGCACTCCCAAGAAGATGATCGCCGCTGCTTTGCGCTCCGCACTGTCGGAACGCGTGGCGGACAACAAGTTCTTCGTGATGGAGTCCATCGTCACCGACGTCCCGTCGACGCGCAAGGCTCTTGAGACCCTGTCCTCGATCGGCGAGTACACCTCGGCCGTGGTGGTCCTCCACCGTGACGAGGATCTGGCCTGGCTGTCCCTGCGCAACGTGGTCAACGTCCACGCCATCGCGGTGGACCAGATCAACGTCTACGACGTGATCGCGAACCAGGTCATCGTCTTCACCAAGCAGGCCCTCGAAGAGTTCCTCGCCCGTTTCGGGATCACCGAACTGGTCGAGGAAGCCGCTCCCGTGAAGGCCGCCAAGAAGCCCAAGACCGTCAAGGCCGCCACTCCGTTGGAGGTCGAGGAGTCTGAGGCCCCCGCCGACCAGGCTGTGTCCGACGAGGCCGCCGAGGCCACCGCCGGCGAGGCTGACAAGGAATACGGCGAAGGCTCCTACCGGGGGGCCAACCCTCCCGAAGGTTACGACATCAAGGGCAAGGAAGGCTCCATGCACTTCCACACCCCGGCATCCGCGTGGTACAAGCGCACGATCGCCGATGTCTGGTTCAACTCCGCCGAAGCGGCCCAGAAGGCTGGCTTCACTGATGTGATGGAGGGCAAGAAGTGAACGACGTGAGAATCACCGATCCGCGCGACATTCTCCTGGCGCCGGTGGTGTCCGAGAAGTCGTACACCCGCATCGATGAGAATAAGTACACGTTCCTGGTGGCCCCTGACGCCAACAAGACCCAGATCAAGATCGCGGTCGAGAAGGTCTTCAACGTTCAGGTGCTTCAGGTCAACACCGTCAACCGTCTGGGCAAGAAGCGCCGCACCCGCAACGGGTTCGGTCGCCGCCCCGACACCAAGCGAGCCATCGTGACCCTGGCCGACGGCCAGTCCATCGATCTGTTCGGCTCGGGAACGGAAGTGAGATAACTCATGGGAATCCGTAAGTTCAAGCCCACTACGCCGGGCCGTCGCGGCGCCTCCGTGGCTGACTTCGCCGAAGTGACGAGGTCGACCCCGGAGAAGTCCCTGACAGCGCCGAAGCCGAAGACCGGCGGGCGCAACAACCAGGGACGCATCACGACCCGCCACATCGGCGGCGGCCACAAGCAGAGCTACCGGCTGATCGACTTCAAGCGGTACGACAAGGACGGGATCCCCGCCAAGGTCGCACACATCGAGTACGATCCCAACCGCACCGCTCGTATCGCCCTGCTGCACTACTTGGACGGCGAGAAGCGTTACATCATCGCCCCCAAGGACCTGTCCCAAGGCGATCGCGTCGAGTCCGGTCCGGAAGCCGACATCAAGCCTGGCAACAACCTCCCCCTGCGCAACATCCCCGTCGGCACGCTCGTGCACGCCGTGGAGATGCGTCCCGGTGGCGGCGCCAAGATGGGCCGCTCCGCCGGCGCCTCGATCCAGGTCGTGGCCCGCGAAGGCAAGTACGCGACACTGCGTATGCCCTCCGGTGAAATGCGCATGGTGGACATCCGCTGCCGCGCGACCGTGGGCTCCGTCGGCAACGCCGAGCAGTCCAACATCAACTGGGGCAAGGCCGGCCGTATGCGCTGGAAGGGCGTCCGCCCAACCGTGCGTGGTGTGGTCATGAACCCGATCGACCACCCGCATGGTGGTGGCGAAGGCCGTACCTCCGGTGGTCGCCATCCTGTGTCCCCGTGGGGCAAGCCTGAAGGCCGTACCCGCGACAAGAACAAGGCGTCAAGCCGTTTGATCATCCGTCGGCGCAAGTCCGGCAAGAAGCGCTGAGCAGGAGGGACGTAAGAGATGCCACGCAGTTTGAAGAAGGGTCCCTTCATCGACGGCCATCTGGCCAAGAAGGTTGAGGACCTCAACACCAAGGGATCGAAGACCGTCATCAAGACATGGTCGCGTCGATCCATGATCGTGCCTGACATGATCGGACATACCATCGCCGTCCACGACGGTCGCAAGCACGTTCCGGTCTTCATCACCGACGCCATGATCGGTCACAAGCTGGGCGAATTCGCGCCCACTCGCACCTTCCGTGGTCACGTGAAGGACGACAAGAAGTCTCGGAAGCGCTGAGAAGGGTAGTTATCAATGAGTAAGAATTGGCAGCGCCCGACCCGTCGGGACGCACTCTTGGGTGATCGTGAGGGAGCGTACGCCATCGCGCGTCACGTCCACATGTCGCCCCAGAAGGTCCGTCGCGTGGTCGACATCGTGCGCGGTATGACCGTGACCCAGGCCCTGGACACCTTGCGCTTCGCGCCCCAGGCCGCTTCAGAGCCGGTTTTCAAGGTGATCGCGTCGGCAGTGGCCAACGCCGAGAGCGGCGAGAACCTGCGCGGAGCCGACCTGTACGTCTCGCAGATCTTCGTCGACGAGGGTGTGACCATGCGCCGGATCCGCGCCCGGGCCAAGGGCTCGGCGTCTCGGATCCTCAAGCGCGCCAGCCACATCACCGCTGTGGTGGAGCCGACGGTCAACCGCGGTCCGATCCCCCCGTCCAAGCAGGTCGTGACCATGCGCCTGGACAGGGTCATCGAGAAGAAGGCTGCTAAGGCGGCGACCAAGGTGACCGAAACCGCGTCCGAGACTGAGAAGGAGGCCTGAGCATGGGCCAAAAGATCAACCCCATGGGGTTCCGCCTGGGCATCTCGACCGATCACGTGTCCCGCTGGTACTCCGACAAGCAGTACTCGCAGTACATCGGCGAGGACATCAAGATCCGTGAGTTCCTGACCAAGCGTCTGGAGCGAGCCGGAGTCTCCTCGATCGAGATCGAGCGTCGCTCCGAGCGCGTCACGATCTTCTTGCACGCCGCACGTCCTGGCATCATCATCGGTCGCAACGGCGCCGAGGCTGAGAAGGTCCGTGCCGATGTGGAGAAGCTGACTGGCAAGCAGGTCCAGCTCAACATCCTCGAAGTGAAGAACCCCGAGATCGACGCGCAGTTGGTCGCCCAGGGCGTGGCCGAGCAGCTCGGCGCCCGCGTGGCCTTCCGTCGTGCGATGCGCAAGGCTCAGCAGTCCGCCATGCGCGGTGGAGCCCTGGGCATCAGGATCCAGTGCTCGGGACGTCTGGGTGGAGCGGAAATGAGCCGCGCGGAGTTCTACCGTGAAGGCCGTGTTCCCCTGCACACCCTGCGTGCCGACATCGACTACGGCTTCTACGAGGCCCGTACGACCTTCGGACGCATCGGCGTCAAGGTGTGGATCTACAAGGGAGACCTCACCGGCACCCGCGCCGAACGCACAGCTCAGCGCGCCAACCGCCAGTCCGCTCTGACCCGCCAGCGTCCCACGAGGCGTCCTGGCCGCGGTGAGCGCGCGGATCGTGGACGTGGGCGCAGAGATCAGGAGACGCCGGTCGTCGAGGCCGCCGTCGAGCCGCAAACAGAGAGCGCAGGTGAGTAACTCATGCTGATTCCTCGTCGTGTGAAGTTCCGCAAGCAGCACCACCCCAAGCGGACCGGTGCTGCCAAGGGCGGGACGACCCTGGCCTTCGGGGAGTACGGGATCCAGGCTCTGGAGCCCTCGTACCTCACGAACCGTCAGATCGAGGCGGCTCGTATCGCCATGACCCGTCACATCCGTCGTGGTGGAAAGGTGTGGATCAACGTCTTCCCCGACCGCCCGATGACCAAGCACCCAGCCGAATCCCGCATGGGCTCCGGCAAGGGCACCCCGGAGTGGTGGGTCGTCAATGTCAAGCCCGGACGCGTTCTGTTCGAACTGTCCGGTGTGGCCGAGGACGTGGCTCGCGAAGCCATGCGACTCGCTATTCATAAGCTGCCATTCAAGGCACGTTTCATCAAGAGGGACGGTGAGAACTGATGGCGACAACAACAGCAGCAGAACTGCGTGCGATGAGCCGCGCGGACCTGAACGCCCGCGTCACGGAACTGAAGGAAGAGCTGTTCAGCTTGCGCTTCGCAGCGGCCACAGGCCAGCTGGAATCGCACGGACGTCTTCGTGAGGCCCGCAAGGACATCGCTCGTATCTACACCGTTCTGCAAGAACGCAATCTGGGCATTGTGCCTGATCCCGATGAGGAGAACTGATGACTGAAGCAAGGGCTGGTAGGAAGGTCCGCGAAGGGATGGTCGTGTCCGACAAAATGGACAAGACGATCGTCGTCCAGATCGAGGATCGCATCAAGCATCCTCTCTACGGTAAGGTCATGACCCGCACCCAGCGGCTGAAGGTCCATGACGAAGGCAATATCGCAGGTGTCGGGGACCGCGTCCGGGTGATGGAGACCCGTCCGCTGTCAGCGACGAAGAGATGGCGACTGACTGAGGTCGTCGAAAAGGCTAGGTAACGTTTCACCAGGCCCGATGAGGGAACCAGGGAACTCAAGGAGAAAAAATGATCCAACAGGAGTCGCGGCTGAAGGTCGCCGACAACACGGGTGCCAAGGAATTGTTGTGCATCCGGGTGCTCGGCGGTTCCAAGCGCCGCTATGCCTACCTCGGCGACACGATCGTCGCAACCGTCAAGGACGCAATCCCTGGCGGTGGAGTCAAGAAGGGCGAGGTGGTCAAGGCCGTCGTAGTACGTACGGTCAAGAGCCACCGCCGCGCGGACGGCTCGTACATCAAATTCGACGAGAACGCTGCAGTCATTCTGCGCACCGACGGCGAACCCCGGGGCACCCGTATCTTCGGCCCGGTCGCCCGTGAGCTGCGCGAGAAGCGCTTCATGCGTATCGTCTCTCTCGCTCCAGAGGTGATCTGAGATGGCAATGCATGTGAAGAAGGGCGATCGCGTGCGCGTGATCGCAGGCAAGGACAAGGGAGTCGTCGGTGACATCATCGGCGTGAACCCCGCCGAAGAGACCGTGACGGTCGCCGGTGTGAACATCGTCAAGCGGCACCGCAAGGACCGCTCCGACGGAACCGGCCGCCAGGTCATCAAGGGCGGGATCATGAGCTCCGAAGCTCCGATCCATGCCTCCAACGTGGCGCTCGTCGTCCGTCAAGGGACCAAAGAGGTGGTCACGCGCGTGGGATTCAAGCGCGTCGAGTCCACCCGTAAGCGCCCCGACGGCACCGAGTACACCGTCACCCGGTCCGTGAGGATCGCCAAGAAGACTGGGAAGGAGATCTGATGGCTGACGCAGCTGACAAGAAAGAACTGCCCCGCCTGAAGAAGCAGTACCGCGAGGTCATCGCGCCTGCCATGCACGAGGAGTTCAAGTACGCCAATGTGATGCAGATCCCCGGTCTGGTCAAGATCGTGGTGAACATGGGCGTGGGCGACGCGGCGCGTGACTCCAAAGTCATCGACATGGCCGTGCGCGACCTGACCCAGATCACCGGCCAGAAGCCGCAGGTCACCAAGGCCCGCAAGTCCATCGCCCAGTTCAAACTGCGCGAGGGCATGCCCATCGGTTGCCACGTGACTCTGCGCGGCGATCGTATGTGGGAGTTCGCGGACCGCCTGCTGAGCCTCGCCCTTCCCCGTATCCGTGACTTCCGCGGGCTCTCCCCGCTCCAGTTCGACGGCAAGGGCAACTACACCTTCGGCCTGACCGAGCAGGTCATGTTCCATGAGATCGACCAGGACCGCATCGACCGGCTCCGTGGCATGGACATCACCGTGGTCACCACCGCCGAGAACGACGAGGAGGGCCGCGCCCTGCTCACACACCTGGGCTTCCCCTTCCAGACTCGGGAGGTCGCCGAGGCGAACAAGGCTGCAAACAAGAAGAAGCGGGTCAAGCGTCCCGTCGGGAAAAAGAGGTGAGCTAAGACATGGCAACAACAGCTATCAAGGTCAAGCAGTCCCGCAAACCGAAGTTCGGGGTACGGGCGTACACCCGCTGCCAGAAGTGCGGTCGGCCCAAGTCTGTGTACCGTAAGTTCGGCCTGTGCCGTATCTGCCTGAGGACCATGGCCCACCGCGGCGAGCTGCCCGGCGTGACGAAGTCCTCCTGGTGATTTTCATGATTGTTCAACTAACCGTAACGACACAGCAGGTCCTCGTTGGGGGAAACCGCTGTGAGAAAGAGGCCACAAGCCGATGACAATGACAGATCCAATCGCAGACATGCTGACACGTCTGCGTAACGCCAACCAGGCCTACCACGAGACGACCTCGATGCCTCATTCGAAGATCAAGGTGGGTATCGCCAAGATCCTCAAGCAGGAGGGCTACATCACCGACTACAAGGTGACCGAGCCTGCCGAGGGGTGCGTGGGGAAGACTTTGACCGTCACGTTGAAGTACGGCAACTCCCGCGTTCGTGCCATCCAAGGGTTGAAGCGCATCTCCAAGCCTGGTCTTCGTGTGTACGCGAAGTCCACGGCCCTGCCGAGGGTTCTCGGCGGACTGGGCATCGCGATCATCTCCACCAGCCAAGGTTTGCTCACCGACAAGGAAGCTAACCGTAACTCTGTCGGCGGGGAAGTCCTCGCCTACGTTTGGTGAGGAGTCGACACATGTCACGTATTGGAAGAATGCCTATCGCGATCCCCGCTGGGGTCGATGTCACCATCGAAGACTCACTGGTCACGGTCAAGGGTCCCAAGGGGACGCTGTCCCACACCGTCGTCTCGCCCATCCAGGTGGAGGCGACGGACGGCCAGATCGACGTCACCCGTCCGAATGACGAGCGGGTGAGCAAGTCCTTGCATGGCCTGACCCGCACGCTGGTCAACAACATGGTCGTCGGAGTGACGGCAGGGTACGAGAAGAAGTTGGAGATCGTCGGCGTCGGCTACCGCGTCATGCTGAAGAGCCCCACGCAGCTCGAATTCGCCCTGGGTTTCTCTCACCCGGTGATCGTCGACGCCCCCGAGGGCATCACCTTCGCGGTCGAGAACCCGACGCACTTCACCGTCATCGGGATCGACAAGCAGGCCGTCGGTGAGGTGGCCGCCAACATTCGTAAGATTCGTAAGCCTGAGCCGTACAAGGGCAAGGGTGTGCGGTACGCGGGCGAGCAAGTTCGCCGCAAGGTCGGAAAGGCTGGAAAGTAATGGCCATTTCATTGACAATCAAGAAGACCCTGTCCCCCAAGGCTGCGGCTTTGGCCAAGCGCCAGAATCGTGGACGCAAGGCCATCACGGGAACTCCCGAGCGTCCGCGCCTGGTGGTCACCCGCTCCGCGCGTCACATCGTGGCGCAGGTGATCGACGACACCAAGGGTCACACCTTGGCGTCGGCGTCCACCATGGAGGCCAGCATGCGTGCCTTGCAGGCTGACAAGTCTGAGAAGGCCAAGCAGGTGGGCGCCATGGTCGCCAAACGTGCTAAAGACGCCGGTGTCGAGCAGGTCGTCTTCGACCGCGCTGGGCATCAGTATCACGGACGTGTCGCCGCCTTGGCTGATGGCGCGCGTGAAGCCGGACTCGGGTTCTGACGGAAGGAAAGAAAGATGGCAGCGAATAACCGCCGTAACGAAGGCGAGCCCAGCGAGGGTCGTCGCCGCGATGACCGTCGCAACCGCGAGACGGAAGAGGCGCCCAAGAGCAACTACCTGGAGCGCGTCGTCGCGATCAACCGTGTGGCGAAGGTCGTCCAGGGCGGGCGTCGTTTCTCCTTCACGGCCCTCGTGGTCGTCGGTGACGGCGACGGAACCGTCGGCGTCGGCTACGGCAAGGCGAAGGAAGTCCCCGCCGCGATCGCCAAGGGTGTGGAGGACGCCAAGAAGCACTTCTTCCGCGTCCCGCGCATCCAGAGCACGATTCCGCACCCGGTCCAGGGTGAGGAGGCCGCTGGCGTGGTCATGCTGCGTCCCGCGGCTCCCGGTACTGGCGTCATCGCCGGTGGCGCCGCCCGCGCCGTCTTGGAGTGCGCCGGCATCCACGACGTCCTGGCCAAGTCCCTGGGATCCTCCAACGCGGTCAACGTGGTGCACGCCACTGTCCGTGCGCTGAAGGATCTCGAAGAGCCGGAGCATGTCGCCATGCGTCGTGGGATGTCCGTCGAGGACGTGACCCCGGCCGCGTTGCTGCGGGCTCGCACGGAAGGAGCACACTGATGACGACAACACCCGTCACTAAGATTCAGATCACCAGGATCAAGTCCGGGATCGGTTCCAAGCAAAACCATCGTGAGACGCTTCGCTCGCTCGGTCTGAAGAAGATCGGCGACACCGTCGTGCGCGACAACGACGTGATCACGCAGGGCATGGTTCGCACCGTGGCCCACATGATCACCGTGGAGGAGGCAAAGTAATGGCCCTACAGATTCATCACCTTCGTCCCGCTCCCGGGGCCCGCACGGAGAAGACCCGTGTCGGCCGTGGCGAGGCGTCGAAGGGCAAGACCGCAGGCCGCGGCACCAAAGGCACCGGCGCTCGTAAGAACGTCCCCGCGAACTTCGAGGGCGGCCAGATGCCGTTGCATCGCAGGATCCCGAAGTTGAAGGGGTTCACCAACCCGTTCAAGGTCGAGTTCCAGGTCGTGAACGTCGCTCGTCTCGCCCAGTTGTTCCCCGAAGGCGGGACAGTCAGCATCGCCGATCTGGTCGCCAAGGGCGCTGTGCGTGACTCGCAGTTGGTCAAGGTGCTCGGCGACGGAGAGATCTCTGTTAAGGTTGATGTCGCTGCGCATGCGTTCTCTGCCTCAGCCAAGGCTAAGATCGAGCAAGCAGGCGGTTCGATCACCGAACTGTGACGGACGTTTCGACGTTCGACAAACGGACATGGTAGCCTAAGCAGGTGAGGAGAAAGACATGCTGACCGGCTTGATGAATGTGCTGAGGTCCTCGGACCTTCGCAAGAAGATCGGGTTCACCCTCGGTATCCTTGTGATCTTCCGTATCGGGTCCACACTGCCCGTGCCGAACGTCAACATGGTCAACCTGAACCAGTGCCGTCTGGACGCCGAGAGCGGCGACCAGGCGGGCTTGTTCTCCATGATCAACCTGTTCTCTGGTGGCGCCATGCTCCAGATGTCGGTGTTCGCCTTGGGCATCATGCCGTACATCACCGCGAGCATCATCTTGCAGTTGATGACCGTGGTGGTGCCGCGCTTGGAGACGCTGAAGAAGGAAGGCGCCTCCGGGACGGCGAAGATCACGCAGTACACGCGGTATCTGACGCTCATCCTGGCGGTGCTCAATGGCACGGCGTACGTGTCCATGGCCGTCAACGGCAAGATCTTCCAGGGCTGCACCTCCGACATCGTGTACGACAAGGGCATCTTCGCCATCGTCGTCATGATCTTGACCATGACCGCCGGAACGGGGATCGTGATGTGGCTCGGTGAGCTCATCACCGACCACGGCGTGGGCCGTGGCATGTCGGTGCTGATGTTCACCCAGATCGCCGCCCGCTTCCCCACGTCCCTGTGGTCGATCAAGATGGCTCACTCGAGCTCTCCTGACAAGGGCTGGTTCCTCTTCCTGTTGGTCATCGCCATCGGATTGTTGGTCATGCTCGGCATCATCTTCATGGAGCAAGGGCAGCGCCGTATCCCGGTGCAGTACGCCAAACGCATGGTGGGTCGCAAGATGTACGGCGGATCCAAGACGTACATCCCGCTCAAGGTCAACCAGTCTGGCGTCATCCCGGTCATCTTCGCCTCGTCGATCCTGTACTTGCCGGCCTTGTACGCCCAATTGTGGCCGAGCTCGCCGGCCTCTGCATGGATCGGGACCTACTTCGTCAAGGGCGATCACTGGCTGTACAACGTGGTCTTCTTCATCTTGATCATCGCGTTCTGCTACTTCTACGTGAACATCACGTTCAACCCGGTCGAGATCTCCGACAACATGAAGAAGTACGGCGGGTTCATCCCCGGCATCCGCGCCGGCGCCCCGACCGCGAGGTACTTGCAGTACGTCCTCTCGCGTCTGACGGCGCCTGGGTCTCTGTACCTGGGGTTGATCGCCCTGATCCCCACCCTGGCCTTCGTGCTGGTGGGCGCGTCCCAGCAGTTCCCCTTCGGCGGCACCTCGATCCTCATCGTCGTCGGCGTCGGCTTGGACACGGTCAAGCAGATCCAGTCCCAGTTGGAGCAGCGCTCCTACGAAGGATTCCTCAAGTAGGTCTCCGCTGAACACACGTCAATGAGTCCCCTGCGATCACGCAGGGGACTCATGTGTTTGTGGCCCGGTCGTCGGCGGGCGGCCCAGGCTCAGGGCCTGGGGCAGAGGTTGTGGTCGGGGTCGACGCCGTCGAAGAGGAGCCCTTGGAAGCGGATGCCCGTCGTGGAGATGTCCTGGGGGAGCCAGGCGGCGTGCTCGACGCCGACGCCGTGGTGGTGGGACACTGTGCCGTGGTTGTCCATGAAGGACTGCTGGATGGCCTTCTTGACCGTGTAGTAGGTGTCCAGCATCGAGTTCGACGAGTCGTTCACCGCGAAGGTGAAGTACTGGCAGGCGCCCGCATGGTAGCTGTGGGACAGGTGGCACATGACGTACCCCTGGACCCCGGCCCGCTCCATGGCGCGATGGGCCGCCGCGATGGTCTCGTCGTGCATCTGCGCCATGTACCTCCACGGGGTGGCGGTCTCCGACACGTCGGCGGGGATGCCACGGTCGAGGAGGAAGTCGCGGATGTACGGCACGTCGTACTTCTTCTGGTCGTACAGGGTTCCTGGTCCCGTGCCGACCCCCATGCCGCCGTTGCGGGAGATGATCGCGTCGACCAGCCCCTTCTCGTACCTGACATGCCGACTCGACCCCTCGAAGCCGATCAGCGACAGGCAGGCGTCGTCGAGGTTCCAACCCTTCATGGACATCAGCTTCTGGACGGCCTGGTTGAGGAAGTGGTCCATCGGCGAGGACTGCTTGCCGTTGGCGATGGAGAACGCGGTCTCGTACTTGTCCATGACGCGGGTGATGCTGGGGGCCGCGTCGGACGCGGCGATCTCCTCCATGGCCTTCAGTCCCGCTTCGTAGGTGGGGAAGAAGTACCCCTGGATGGTCCGCTTGGCGGGGACGCGGTGGACCTGCATCCACGCGCTCGTGATGATCCCGAGCCGGCCCTCCGACCCGAGCACCATCTCGCGCACGCTGGGGCCGCTGGCCGTCGAGGGCAGAGGGTGGAGCTCGAGGATCCCGTCGGGGGTGACCATCCGCAGACCACGTGTCATGTCGGCGATGTCGCCGTACTTGTCCGACTGCATGCCGGAGCTGCGGGTGGCGATCCAGCCGCCGAGGGTGGACCAGGTGAAGGAATCGGGGAAGTGGCCCATGGTCCAGCCCTGCGCGTTCAACTGCTCTTCCATGTCGGGGCCGAGGACGCCCGCTTGGATCAGGGCCAGGCCGGACGCGGCGTCGATGGACAGGACGGTGTTCATCCGGCCCATGTCGACGCTGATGACCGTACGGGTCTCGCCCCTCGGAGCGCTCAGGGCGCCGACGATGTTGGAGCCACCGCCATAGGGGATGAGCACCGAGCGTGATTTGACGGCGGCTCGCATCAGCGCGACGACCTCGTCTTCCGATCCGGGGTAGCACACCACGTCGCACATGCGGCCCAGGTCGGGCTGGCGTAGACGGATGAGATCCACCACGCCACGGCCGAAGGAGTGGACCAGGCGGCACTCCGTGTCCGTGGACAGGTTCTCCTCGCCCACGATGGCCGCCAAGGCCTTCTTCAGCGCGGGCTTCAGGACTGGCTCGGGAACGGGCAGAGCGTCGAAGTCGGGGGTGGCGCTGGCGGAGTCATGGACGTCCACGCCGACGTTGTCGAGGAGGAAACCCGCGAACTTCGGCTTGTCCTCGTAGGTGAATTCGAGGCCCTCTTCGCCCCAACCCCACCATTTCTGATGCTTGACTGTCTCCATGAGTGACTTCCCTTTTCTGACATGTCCTCCAGGTCCGCCGTGGTGCGGGTGGTGGATGGTCGTGTCGTGTCCCATCTTTCCAGGGCACGCAACCGAAATGGCCTCTGTCCGAAAATTCGCCTGTGCCGGTCAGGCGTCTTTCGCTGATCTGCGTGCGAAGATCCGGCGGTGGAGGGGCTTCTTCTGGCCCGAGGCGAGATCGTCGCCCAGGTCCGAGTCGGGGGTGTGAGACGTGGCGTCGCGGTCCGAGGGGGAGTCGACGGAACCTTCCACAGCGTCCAGGGCCTGGCCCTCCGGCGAGCCGGTGGGGGATTGCTCGGCCAGCCTGGCCTCTTCGGCCTGCTCGGTCTCCCAGGCACGCGCGTCGTCCTCGGCCTTCTTCACGGCCACGGTACGGGCGTAATCGTCGAGGGTGGGCATCGAGTACGCCTTCGCCGTGGTGTTGTACAACTCCGCGACGTTGCGCTGCATGCGCTCCGCGAACTGGTCGGCCGTCTCCCCGGCGACGGCCGTGAGAGGATGCCCGATGACCACGTGGATGTGCGGACGGTTCGGCCTGGGCACGGGACGGTTGTACGGCCAGGCGGCGTAGGCGCCGACGAGGGCCATGGGGATGCAGGGGACACCGCGGGAGATGGACAGGGCCGCCACGCCGGGTTTGAACTGCCCCAGGGCCCCTGTGCGGCTGCGCGTGCCTTCGGGGAAGATCATCAACGGGATCCCCGCTTCCAATAGACGCCCGGTCAGCCCCTTATGGGTGCGTGAACCCTTGCGTTCGACGGGGTAGGCGTTGAAGAACAAGGATGTCGTCAAGGCTTTGAGCTTCTTGTCGAAGAAGTAGTCGGCGGCCGCGCCGGTGGCGACATGCTTGCTCAGACGATGGGGGAGGGAGCCGAGGATGAGCGAGGCGTCGAAATGCGACGAGTGATTGGCGATGACGATGAACGGCTCTTCGACATTGGCCAAGAGCTCGCGTCCATGGACCTGCACACGGCAGGCCGACCACACGAAGGATTTCAGCGCCACATCTTGGGCGACGAAACGCACCCCTGACTTCACCGCGGAACGGTAGGAGGCGGGGTTGTCGGTCGCCGGAGTCTTCGTCATGTCTCTCTCGACTTCGTCAGGGTGCGCGACAACCAGCGTGTCGCCGTGCGGGGCAGGACGTGCCCGACCCAGACGGCGAAAGCCCAACGTTTGGTCGGCACAGACAACACCTTACCAGCGGCGAGGTCGTCGAGGGCTTCCCGCGCCAGGCGTCCGGCGTCGATCCACACGATTCCGGGCAGGTTGTGCGCCTTGACGCCGCCGCGAGAGTGGAATTCGGTCTTGACCCATCCGGGCAGGACGGCCATGGCCCGGACCCCGGTCCCACGCAACTCATTGGCCAGGCCCTCGGTGTAGACCGTCGCCCACGCCTTGATGGCCGAGTAGTGGCCGGTGGTGATGACGGAGGAGGAACTGGTCACATTCAGGATCGCGCCGAAGCCGCGGACCTTCATGGCGCGGGCCGCCGCCCCCGACAGGATCAGCACGGCCATGCACATCACGTCCATGGCTCGCTGGTGCTGGTCGATGTCCCCGGTCACCACGGAGTCATGGACGGCGAACCCCGCGTTGTTGACCAGCAGATCGATGGGACGTGTCTGGTCCTCCAACCGGTCGGCGAGGGCGAGGACCTCGGACCTCACCGACAGATCGGTACGGATGACCTCCACCGTGATCCCGTACGTTCGACGGAAATCCCGGGCGACGGCGAGCAAGCCCGCCTCGTCGCGGGAGGCCAAGACCAAATCCCACCCCTGTTTGGCCAACTCCTGGGCAAAGGCGTGGCCGATGCCGACAGTACCCCCCGTGATGAGTGCAGTGGACATGTCAGCGGGTCACCCGATAGGTCTCGCGGGCCATGGCCAGTTCCTCGTTCGTGGGCACGACGAGCACGGTGACCGCTGAATCGGGAGTCGAGATGATCGTGGGGCTCTTGATCCGGGAGTTGTTCGCCTCAGCGTCCAGGCGGATGCCGAAGCCGGCCAGACGGTCGATGACGATGGCTCTGGTCCTGTTGGCGTTCTCGCCGACTCCGGCGGTGAAGACCAGGTACTCGGTGCGGCCGAGGATGGCCATGTACGCGCCGATGTAGCTGATCAGGCGGTGGACGTACACGTCGTGGGCGAGTTGGGCGTGCTCGTCGCCGGCGTCCATCTTCGCCCACAGGTCACGGAAGTCCGAGGATCCGTCCGCCAGCCCAGCCATGCCGGACTTCTTGTTCAGCAGGTCGTCGATCTGCTGGGAGGTCATCCCGGCCTCGCGCTCGAGGTAGGCGAAGACGCCCGGGTCGACGTCGCCGGAACGGGTGCCCATCACCAGGCCGGCCAGAGGGGTGAGCCCCATGGACGCCTCGATGGCGATCCCGCCAGCCACGGCCGAGATGGACGCGCCATTGCCCAGGTGGCACACGATCTGGTTGACCTCGGCCAGGTCGGCGCCCATGAACGCGGCCGCGGCCTTGGACACGAAGCTGTGCGAAGTGCCATGGAAGCCGTACTTGCGGATCCCGTACTTCTCGGCCACCTCGCGATTGATGGCGTAGGTGTACGCCTCGGCCGGCAAGGTCGAGAAGAACGCCGTGTCGAACACGGCCACGTGGGGGACGTCGGGCAGCATCGACTGGGCGGCGCGGATGCCGGCGATGGCGGGCGGGTTGTGCAGGGGGGCCAGCGGGGACAACCGGATCAGGCCGTCGATGACCGCATCGGTGATGAGGGTCGTGTCGCGGAAGGTGTCGCCGCCATGGACGGTGCGGTGTCCGACGGCCACGACCGAGTGCAGGGCGGGGCCCCAGGTGTCGAAGGCCTGGCTGACCAGCTGCAGCGCCGCGGTGTGGTCGGTGATGGTCTGGTCGATGCGGTGCTCGTCGCCGCCGGTCTTATGGGTGAGGTTCCCGTCGGCCAGACCGATCTTCTCGACCAATCCGGAGGCCAGCACCTCTTCAGACTCGACGTCGATCATTTGGTACTTCACTGACGATGAACCGCAGTTCAGAACGAGAATGGGGATGGACATCTTCTGTCTCCTTCCAGGTCGTACGGGCCCGGGGCCCGTGGTTTGTGGTTGATTCTAGTGTGCTTTGCTCATGAGGAGTGACGCGACGCGATGGTGCTTTCCTTGGTGTCGCTCGTCGCGTCGTCCCCGCGCCGTCGGATCAGAACGGCACGGCTGGATCGGCCTGCGCCTGGATGGCCGTGATGGCCACCGTGTTGACGATGTCGTCGACCAAGGCGCCGCGCGAGAGGTCGTTGACCGGCTTGCGCAATCCTTGGAGGACGGGACCGATGGCCAGGGCGTTGGCGGTCCGCTGGACAGCTTTGTACGTCGTGTTGCCCGTGTTCAAGTCGGGGAAGATGAAGACGGTCGCGTGCCCGGCCACCGTGGAGCCGGGGAGCTTCGTCTTGGCGACGACCTCGTCCACGGCCGCGTCGAACTGGATCGGACCCTCCGTGGGCAACTGCGGAGCGCGCTCGCGCAGGATGCGGGTCGCCTCGGCGACCATGTCCACGTCGGGCCCGGTGCCGGAGGTGCCGGTCGAGTAGGACAGCAGAGCCACACGGGGCTCGATCCCGAAGGAGGCTGCCGTCGCGGCCGAGGCGATGGCGATCTCCGCCAGGTTCTCCGGCGTGGGGTTGGGGGTGACGGCGCAGTCCGCGAACACCAGGACGCGGTCGGCCAGACACATGAGGAAATACCCGGAGACCATGGTGATTCCGGGCATGGTCTTGATGAACTCCAAGGATGGACGGATCGTGTGGGCGGTGGTGTGGATGGCGCCGGAGACCATGCCGTCCGCGAGCCCCTGGTGGATCATCATCGTCCCGAAATAGGACACGTCGCGCAGGGTCTCGCGAGCCTGGTCGATGGTGACCCCCTTGTGAGCGCGCAGTCGCGCGTACTCCTCGGCGAAGTCCGCCGTCAGGGCGGGGTCGTCCATGCTCTGGATCTTGGCCTTGCTGAGGTCCACGCCCAGTTCGGCGGCACGGGCATGGATGGTGTCCGCGTCTCCGAGGAGGATCAGGTTGGCGATGTCGCGGTGGAGAAGGATGCTGGCCGATCTCAGGATGCGGTCGTCCTCGCTCTCGGGCAGCACGATGGTCCGCTTGTCGGCTCGGGCCTTGCACATCAACTCGTACTGGAAAGCCAGGGGCGTGCGCACGTCGCAGTGGATCTGCGACACGGTCTGGGCGAACGTGGCGGGGAGGGCCACCTCGGCCACGATGTGGCCGGGCACCGTGAGCAGCACGGGAAGGTCGACCTGTGCCAGGGCCTGGTCGTACTCCTCGATGCTCGCCGAGTCCAGGCCCATGGCGACGACTCCTAGGCACGGGGTGCAGGAGTGTGTCAGTTGGCGTCGGGCGAACTCGACGGCGTGCAGCAGGTCGGAGGCCGATGCGCCGCGCGCGGAGACCACCAGCAGAGCCGGGGTGTTCAGATGGGCGGCGATCTCGGCGTTGAGAGAGTACTCGGTGGCGGAGATCACATCGGAGTAGTCGGAGCCGAGGATCACCACGGCGTCGAAGCGCGCCTGCAGGCTTTGGTAGCGATCGATGATTGTCGTGACCGCCGACTCGGTGTCCTCGCGGACCTCGGCGTAGGTGGCGCCGTACCCCTGCTCATACGTCTGGCCTGAGTCGGCGCTCTCCAGGAGGGACTCCAGGGCCGAGTCGAGGCCCTCTGTGCGGATGATGGGTCGGAAGACCCCCACACGTCTGCCGGCGTCGCGGAACGCCGCGACAGCCCCCAACGCGACAGCGGATTTTCCCACCAAGGCCTCAGGGGCCAAAACATAGACGCTCTTTGTCATGGAGAAAATCTAGCAGTTGTCCATGGCGGGCGTCAGGTGGAAGTTTTTCATGGGATGTGTCCGTGGAGGGGCGGCTGGGGGAGTATGGCAAGACATGGGAGGGGACGGCTGTCCCGAGACGGGCTCGCCTAGAATGGCATCGAAGGGCCGTGCGCCGCGCGGCGTCAAGGCCTGACGCTGAGCTTCGAGGATGTGCCCATGAACGCCGAACCTGCCAATTTCTCCGCCAACATCCACCGTGTGGATTATCTCGCCCCGTACGCCGAGCCGTGCGTCGACGCCACATCGTTCATCGATCCGGGGGCACGGGTATGCGAGTCCCTCGACGGGGACTGGCGCTTCGCCATCGACCCGTACGACGCCTGCCTGCGGGCGCGCTGGTTCGAGGAGAACTACTGCGACGAGGACGGGCGGGCGTATCCCGTCGATTTCAGCTTCGATGAGTGGGGGACCATCCCGGTGCCGTCCTGCTGGAACCTGCAGGATCCGCAGTGGTATTGGTACGAGGGGTCGGCCGTCTATGTCCGGGACGTGGATGTCGCGCCGGGGGCGCCCGGCGAGCGTGTGTTCCTGCTCTTCGGCGCAGCCTCCTACGCCGCGTACGTGTTCCTCAACGGGGAGTACCTCGGATGGCACCAGGGCGCGTCGACACCCTTCCAGATCGAGGTGACGGGCAGACTGTGCGAGAAGAACAGGCTGCTCGTCGTGGTGAACAACTCTCGGCGCCCCGATCGGGTGCCCACGGACAACACGGACTGGTTCAACTACGGCGGCTTGCACCGCAGCGTGTCGCTGATGAGGGTTCCGAGCTGTTTCATCCGGACGGCGAGCGTGGCGCTGGTTCCTGATCGCACGTTCTCCACCATCGCCGTGACTGTGGAGGTCGACGGCATGGACCTGGACGGGTCCGCCCACCTGTCGATCCCCGACCTCGGATGCGAGCAGGCCTTCGACGTGGTCGGCGGCGTGGGCACGGTCGAGGTCGACGCGTCGCCGTCGTTGTGGAGCCCTGAGAATCCCCGCCTCTACGACGTCTGGATCCGATACGGGGAGGACGAGTGGCATGACAGGATCGGTTTCCGTGAGATCCGCGTGGAGGGGTCCACGATCCTCCTCAACGGCGCGCCCGTCTTCCTCGCCGGCGTGAGCCAGCACGAGGAGTCGGTCGCGCATGGACGTACTCTGTCGGAGGCGGAGATCCGGGAGAATTTCTCGATCGCCAAGCAGATGGGGTGCGTGTATATGCGTCTGGCGCACTATCCCCACAATGGCCTCGCCGCGCGGGTGGCCGACGAGGTGGGCATCCTGCTGTGGGAGGAGGTGCCCGTGTACTGGGCGATCCTCTTCGACGACGAGAGCGTCTTCGCCGACGCCGAGAACCAACTGCGAGAACTGATCCTGCGCGACCGCAACCGGGCGTCGGTCATCATCTGGTCGGTGGGCAACGAGAACGCCGATTCCGACGCGCGGCTGAGCTTCATGTCGCGTCTGGTGGACACCTGCCGGGTCCTCGACTCGACCCGTCCGGTCTCCGCCGCGTGTCTGGTCGACCCCACGGTTCCGGCCATCGCGGACAGGCTGGCCGCGCACCTCGACATCATCGGCGTCAACGAGTACTACGGGTGGTACGAGCCGGACTTCTCGAAACTTCCTCTGTTGTTCTCCAACTCCCATCTGGACAAGCCCGTGATCATCTGCGAGTTCGGCGCCGACGCGGTAGCGGGGTTGCGCGGCGACGCGGACGAGATGTTCACCGAGGACCACCAACTGTCGATCTACGCCCGCCAGATCGAGGTGTTGAGGGACATCACGTACATCCAGGGCGTGTCGCCGTGGATCCTGTACGACTTCCGCTGCCCGAGGCGCACCCACCACCTCCAGGGGTACTACAACCGCAAGGGACTGCTCTCCGCCGACAAGACCCATCGCAAACTCGCCTTCGACGCCATGCGGGCCTGGTACGAGTCCATGTGACCGGGCGACAAGGCCCATGAGGGTCGCTGATTCGACTGTGACGACCCAGTAGACTTACGCTCATGTCGAAAATTCTCGCGGCTGTCGCGTGGCCGTACGCCAACGGTCCTCGCCATATCGGCCATGTGTCCGGGTTCGGGGTGCCGTCGGACGTCTTCTCCCGGTACCAACGTATGGCGGGCAACGACGTGCTCATGGTGTCCGGCACGGACGAGCACGGCACTGCGATCCAGGTCCAAGCCGACAAGGAGGGGCTGACCCCCCAGCAGACGGCCGACAAGTACCACCGCGTCATCGCCGAGGACCTGCAGGGGCTGGGGTTGGCGTACGACCTGTACACCCGGACCACGACCCGGAACCACACGGCGGTCGTCCAGGAGCTGTTCCGCTCCTTGCACGCCAATGGGTACGTCGTGCCCAAGACCCAGCTGGGGGCCATCTCGCCGAGCACGGGGCGCACCTTGGCCGACCGCTATATCGAGGGCACCTGCCCGATCTGCGGCTACGACCAGGCCCGCGGGGACCAGTGCGACGCCTGCGGCAACCAACTCGACCCGATCGACCTGATCAACTCCCATTCGCGGCTGGATGGTGAGGTCCCGAAGTTCATCGAGACCGAGCACTTCTTCCTCGACCTGCC
This sequence comes from Propionibacteriaceae bacterium, assembly GCA_009780915.1. Lineage (GTDB taxonomy): Bacteria > Actinomycetota > Actinomycetes > Propionibacteriales > Propionibacteriaceae > WQYJ01. The sequence continues at coordinate 37,693 of WQZD01000009.1, read as the reverse complement.
GTCGCTGGCCGAGTCGTTGGGTTCCTGGCTGGGGACCCGCCAGGACTGGCGGCCCAATGTCATGAACTTCTCCCTGCAACTGTTGAAGGACCTCAAGCCCCGGCCCATCACCCGCGACCTCGACTGGGGGATCCCGATCCCGCTCGACGGGTGGCGCGAGAACCACATGAAGTCCATCTACGTCTGGTTCGACGCCGTGATCGGCTACCTCTCGGCGTCGGTCGAATGGGCCCGGCGGCGTGGGGAGCCCGACGCGTGGCGGCAATGGTGGCAGAACCCGGACGCCCGGTCCTACTACTTCATGGGCAAGGACAACATCACCTTCCACTCCGTCATCTGGCCGGGGATCCTCCTCGGGGCCAACGGACAGGGCGACAAGGGCGGGATCCCCAGCGGGATGGGCGTCCTCGACCTGCCCACCGAGATCGTCTCCTCGGAGTTCCTGACCATGAGCGGGTCGAAGTTCTCCACGTCCCGCTCGAAGGTGATCTACGTGCGCGACTTCCTGCGCGACTTCGGGCCTGACGCCCTGCGGTACTTCATCTCCGTGGCCGGGCCCGAGAACCAGGACACCGACTTCACCTGGGACGAGTTCGTGCGGCGCACCAACTCCGAACTGGCCAACGAGTGGGGCAACCTGGTCAATCGCTCGGTGTCCATGGCCTTCAAGAACAATGGCTGCATCCCCACTCCGGGCACCTTGCATGAGATCGACGCCGCTGTGCTGGCGACCTCGCGCGAAGCCTTCACCACCGTGGGCTCCCTCTTGGACAAGGCGAAGTTCAAGCTCGCCATCTCCGAGGCCATGCGCGTGGTGTCGGCGGCCAACAAGTACCTGTCCGACTGCGAGCCGTGGAAGATGAAGGACGACCCCGCCCGTCGCGACACCGTCCTGCACACCGTCCTCCAAGTGGTCGCGGACGCGAACACCATGCTCACGCCCTTCCTTCCCCATGCGAGCCAGAAGGTCTTCGAGGCCCTGGGTGGCACGGGGGTCTGGGCCGCTCAGCCCGTCATGGAGACGGTCAGCGAAGAGGGCAACGAGGATTATCCCATCCTGACCGGGGACTACACCGCGCAGATCGGGACGTGGCAGTTCTCCCCGATCGAGGTCGGGCGTCCTCTGGCCAAGCCTGAGCCCTTGTTCACCAAGCTCGACGACTCCCTGGGCCAGACGGGCCCCGAGTGGGCCACCCTGAGCTGAGGACGCCTCACAGCCAGGGGATGTGCGGCGCGAGGAGGGAATACCCGACGAACGCGAAGGCGTCGATCAACGTGTGAGCGATCACGAGTGGCATCACGCGCTTCCACCGCAGGTAGAGCAGGGCGAAGACCACGCCCATGACGAGATTGCCGAGGAACCCGCCGAAGCCCTGATAGAGGTGATAGCTGCCGCGGATGACGCTGGAGATCACGATGGCCCAGGCGGGGTTCAGCCCCAGGGCGCGCAGGCGTGCCAGTAGGTAGCCGAGCATGACGACCTCTTCGCTGATGCCCGACATCGCCGCCGAGCCGAGGAGCACGGGAATCGTCCACCACACGCTCGTCAGGTTGGCGGGGGCCACAGTCGTGTTGATCCCCATCTCGCGGGCCAGCAGGTAGAACCCGATGCCGGGGATGCCCACCGCGGCGCAGATGCCCACACCCTTGGCCAGGTCGGACAGCGGGCGGCGCAGGTCGAAGCCGATCAGGCGGCGGGCGTGGCCGTACGCGAGGGTGAGCAGGTACAACACGAGCAGAGTCTCGGCTATGGGCAAGACGAAGTAGTAGAGCTGATAGGCCAGGTCCAGCCAGGGGCGGTCAGGCGTGACCGAGGTGTTCAGGGACGTGGTCTGCTGGGACAGCGCGGTGGGCTGGGTGAGCTTGTCGATGATCGACAAGATGGAGTAGAGCGCCGAACGGCCGAAGGAGATCCCCAGGACGATGACGACTTCCCAGACGATGAGGGTACGGCTGCGCCGAGTCAGGCCGCCGACGGTGTCGTCGAGGGTGTCGTGGAGGGTGTCCGCGACCTTGTCGTACGGATCCGTCGCCATGGGCGGGGTCAGCGCAGCCCCGCCAGGGCCCGCAGGAAGGAGAAGAGGTTCGCGGGAGATTCAGCCAGTCGTCGGGTGATGTACCCGTACCACTGCTCTCCGAAAGGCACATAGACCCGCACGACGTGCCCCAGGTCGACGAGGCGTTCCTGCTCGACCGGGCGTACCCCATACAGCATCTGGAACTCGAAATCCTTCAGGCCGCGGTTGGAGTGGGCGGCGAGTTCCTGCGCGATCTCGATCATGACGGGGTCGTGGGTGGCGACCAGCGGGGTCCCTTCGCCCTCCATGAGGACTTTCAAGCAACGGACGTAGCTGAGGTCGACGTCGTGCTTGTCGGAGAACGCCACCTGGGACGGCGCCGTGTAGGAGCCCTTGCAGAGGCGGACGCGGGACGTCGGGGCGTCCAAGGCGCGGCAATCGGACTCCGTGCGCTTCAGATTGGCCTGAAGGACGAAGCCCACCTCGGGGTACTGCTCCCGCAGGGCTTGGACCACGCGCAGCGTCTTCGCGGTGGTGGCCAGGCCTTCCATGTCGAGGGTGATGCGGGTGCCGACCTCACGGGCCTTGTCGGCCAGGACGCGTACATTGGACGCCGCGAGACGCTCGCCGTCGTGGAGGAGCAGGCCCAGGCTGATCAGTCTGATCGAGACGTCCACGTCATGGGCCCAGCCCTGCTCGTGGATCATGTCCAGGATGTGGGTGTAGGTCTCGACGATGGTCTGGGCGTTCTCCGTGGATGTGACATCGCGGCTCAAGAAGTCCACGGACGCTTTGAGGCCCTTGTCGACGAGGTCGGCCACCTGGTCACGGGCGGTCTCCCAGGAGTCGCCGGCGACGAAGCGGGAGACCGCCTGTCGCGTTCCAGGGACGGTGACGAGCAGCTTCCGGAAGGCTTCGGTGCGAGCCAGAGTGAGAAAGAATGCGCGATACATGGTCAGTATGTGCCTTTCGTAGATCGTCTCGAGCAGACCCCCGGTCCTCCTGGACGCCTGTTAGGTGAAGCCTATCTCTTCTCGGGCTGGCCCGCAGGACGACGAGGTGCGGCGCGAGAATGACGGACACGGCGCGCCAGTGCCAGCCCCGTCCGATCACCGGGCGCCGAACAAGGTCAGGTGTGAACTGTCTCACAAAATCGTATGATATCGACTCGATTTCCAGACTGAGGCGAAACACGGGCAGAATAGGGGGTATGCATCTTGATCATCTCATCTATGCGGTGGGTCCCCTTGGGCTGGAGGCCGAAGCTGCCCGTCTGGAATCCCTGCTACAGGTGAAGTCTGTGGACGGGGGAATTCATCCCAGTTTCGGCACACGTATCAGGTTGATTCCTCTGGTCGACAGCCGTCACATCGAGATCGTCGAAGTCTTGGACCATCCGGCCGCCGAGAAGGTGCCGTATGGGCAAGCAGTCCGCACGCGCAGTTCCATGGGGGGAGGCTGGCTCGGATGGGTCATCTCCATGGACGACCTCAGCGAGTATGAGGCACGCCTGGATCGCACCGCCGTCCAGGGGGTGCGTCACTTCCCCGACGGCCGTCTCCTGGAGTGGCAACAACTCGGAGTCAAAGGCCTCATCGCAGATCCCCAGCTGCCGTTCTTCATCCGCTGGATATCGGAGCCGTCGGTCCTACCGTCAGCTCTGCCAGCATCCATCGCCCTGGACGAGATCCAAATCGCCGGCTCCCGTGAGCGCGTCGCCGAATGGCTGGGCAGTGACGTGCCCGACGTCTTCGACCACGTGACGATCACCTTCGACTCGCCCAGCGGCTACCCCGGCGTGGTGTCGGCCACCTTCCGCACCACATCAGGACTCGTGCGCATCTAGCCTCGTCGAGCAGTGTTCAGTTGTTCATCGAGTCATGAATCCCCTCCTTTCTTCTTTCGCAGGTCGAGCACGCTGAGCGCATAGGCCACGCTCGGCGCCTCGATGATGGACAGGTGGGCGGAGAACCGGGCGGAGCGACCCAGATCCAGCCCTTGGGGGATGACGGCCGTGGTCACGCCCAACCGGGCAGCCTCCGCCAAGCGTCTGTCCACATCGGGGACGCGGCGGATCTCGCCGGCCAACCCAATCTCACCGATGGCGATGGTGTGCTCCGGCAGGGGCCGATCCTGGATGGCCGACGCCAGAGCGCACGCGAGGGCCAGGTCGGCGCCGGGATCCGTGATCCGGGCGCCACCCACCGTGGACGCGTACACGTCGAGCAGGTGGCACTTCACCGCCGCACGCCGCTGCAGGACGGCCAAGACCATGGCCAGTCGGGCGAAATCCACACCGTTGCTCACCCGCCGAGGCGTCTGCAGGCTCGTGGGCACCACCAACGCCTGGACCTCTGTCACCAAGGGGCGGCGTCCCTCCAAGCAGACCGTCACCGCCGTCCCCGACACCGACTCGGCATGGGAACTGGTGAAGACCCCCGACGGGTCGGGCACCTCCTCGATCCCCTTGTCGTTCAACTCGAAACACCCGATCTCATCAGCGGGGCCGAAGCGGTTCTTCGTCGCCCTGACCATGCGGAACCCGGAATGGCGATCACCTTCGAAGCTGACGACGACATCGACGAGGTGTTCCAGCGTCCGGGGCCCGGCGATGGCGCCGTCTTTGGTGACATGGCCCACGAGGATGACGGGGATTCCCTGTTGCTTGGCCACGCGGATCAAGGAACTGGCCACCTCTTTGACCTGGGCCACGCCGCCGGGGGTTCCCTCCACGGACGGGGACGCGATCGTCTGGACGGAGTCGACCACCACCAGCGTGGGCTCCACCTGGTCGATGTGCCCCAAGACGACCGACAGGTCGGTCTCCGCCGCCAGATAGAGGTTCTCGGAGTCGGCGCCCGTGCGCAGGGCACGCATCCTCACCTGTCCCGCGGACTCTTCCCCGGACACGTACAGAGTCGTGCCCTGGGTCGCGGCCCACCGGGCGGCCACCTCCAGCAGGAGAGTGGATTTGCCCACCCCGGGCTCACCGGCCAAGAGCACCACCGCCCCGGGCACGAGCCCTCCTCCCAAGACCCGGTCGAGCTCCCCGACCCCGCTGGAGCATCGCGTGGTCAGGGAGGGGTCGACCTCGGTGATGGGGACGGCCCGCGTCAGCGGGATGACACTGCCCACGCTCGGTTGCTGGACACCGGCCACATCCTCGATCGATCCCCACTGCTGGCACTGGCCGCATCGACCGACCCAGCGCACGGATGTCCACCCGCACTCGGAGCACCGGTACGAGGATTTCGTCGCTTTGATGGCTGTCTTCGTCATGCCAGACACAGTAACAGGCCCCTCCGACATTTTCGCTCGGCCGTGGTTCGACCGGTGTCTCCTGACCCGTCGGCATGAGAACATGGGGGCATGACTGTCTCCAGCGAACCCTCCTCTCATCCCAGCGTCGATCATGCCGAGACCTCCGCACAGGCCCCTCGCGCACGGGTCAAAGACCATGAGGTCGAGGTCGTCGATGTGTGCGACCTGACGCCGTGGTACCGCCGTGTGACTGTCGACGCCTGCGGGCTCTTCGAGAGTTTCCACCCCGCCCCGGGGGCGTACCTCCTGCTGAACGTCCCCGGCCTGGACGACGACCGCGTCGTCCAGCGGGCCTACTCCCTCCACAGCGTCAGCTCCGACGGATTCTGTCTCGACGTGGTCCTGCACGCCCCCGAGGGCCCGGGGAGCGCATGGGCCGCCCGGGCCGTCCCCGGCACGAGGGTGAGCGTCAGCGAGGCCCCGTACGCCCTGACCGTCCCGGACGTCCCCCACGCCGTCCTGATCGCGGACACCTCCGCCGTGCCCGCTGTGGCGTCGCTGATCGAGGGGTGTGAGCCCGCCATGGCCATGACGGTGATCCTCCAGGACGCTCACCCGGATCGGGACCTGATCACCCTGCCGACCCGGCCAGGCGTCCGCATCGCCTGGGTCGACGAGGTCACGCCGCACGACCTGCGCGACGCGACCACGGGCATCGACCCGACGGCGTGTTTCCTCTGGGCCGCTGGCGAGCGCCGTCTGGCGAAGACGGTCCGAGAGTTCGCCCGCCACGACTTCGCCATCCCCCGACAGGCCCAGCACGTCCAGACGTACTGGATCGCCGAGACCGAGACCCCCTAGGCTGGTCACATGTGGATTCTCGGCTGCTTCTTCACGGTGTGCTTCGTGATCTCGGTGGTCAGGGAACCTCGGCGGTTCCGGTGCGGGGTCTTCCTGCTGGCCGCGATCCTGTGCCTGGCCTGGGCGGGGCTGGAGGTGCTGTTCCTGATGGACCCTGCCCACTACATCGGCGGGTACCTCGCGGTGGGCTTCGTGCTCGTGGTGGCCCTCGTCATCGTCGTGTTGGGGGTGGTCCTCGTCCTGAACGCCTTCACCATGGTGCGTCGGGAGGGCCGCAGCCTGGCCAATCTGTTGGGGCTCTTCCTGGGGCTGGTCATGCTGGGGTACATGGGCGTGTCGGTCGGCGCGATCGTCACCGAGAATCCGCAGATCTTCGCGCTCATCCTCTTCGGGGGCGTCCCGCTGGCCTATCTGGGCTTCGCCTTCTCCGCCTACCTGCTGTACTCCTTCCTCTACCTGCACGTCCTGGTGCGCTGGTCCAAGCCCGCCGGCGTGGTGATGGTCCTCGGGTCGGGGCTGATCGACGGCAAGGTCACCCCCTTGCTGGCCAGCCGTCTCGACAAGGGCCTGGCTGTCGCGTCGCGCGCCCTCGCGCGGGGCAAGGACGCCCCGTCCGCCGAGCCGATGTTCGTCGTGTCGGGGGGTCAGGGTTCGGATGAGGCTCGCTCCGAAGCGTCGGCGATGGCGGAATACCTCGTCGACAAGGGGGTGCCTTCCGCGAGCATCCTGATGGAAGACCTCTCGCGCACCACGGCCGAGAATGTGGTCAACACCAAGGCCATGCTGGCCCGGGAGGGGATCGACGCCCGAGTCGTCGCCGTCACCAACAACTTCCACGCCTTCCGAGCGGCTTTGTTGCTGCGGCGCGAGAACATCCCGGGGTACGCTCTGGGGTCCCGGACGGCCGGGTATTACTGGCCTGCGGCCACGATCCGGGAGTTCGTGGCCATCCTGCGCGACTCCCTCACCTTCACGGTGGTCTGCCTCGTCCTGAGCGCGGCGCCTCTCATCGTGGGGATCGTGATGGTGACCCTCGCCTGAGGGCGCCTCGACGGGTCACGCGCTCGTCGACAGCCACTGTCCCCGGCGCATGACTCGGGACACGTGGAGGTCGTCGGTGAGGCAGACCAGGTCGGCGTCGTGGCCCGGCTCGATGGATCCCACCGATTCCAGTCCCATGTACGCTGCGGGGTGCGAGGTCACCGCGCGCAAGGCGGTGGTGAGGTCCACGCCCGCGGCGACGGCCGTGCGCAGGGCCCGGTCGAGGGTGAGGGTCGATCCGGCGATGGTGGAGGTGCCCGCGACATGGGCCACTCCTTGTCGTACCTCCACGGCGAGTTCGCCCAGCGTGTAGTCCCCGTCGGCGACGCCGGCGGCGGCCATCGCGTCGCTCACCAGGACCACACGATGGGGGGTGGTGGTCATCACGTGGCGGATGAGGTGGGGGTCGACATGGACCCCGTCGCAGATGAGTTCCAACCAGACGCGGGAGTCGCGCCACAGGGCCAGGGCGGGCCCGGGGTCGCGGTGCAGGATCTCGGGCATGGCGTTGAACAGGTGGGTCGCGCCCCGGGCCCCGTCGTCGATCGCGCGGGCCGCGGTGGCGAAGTCGGCGCCGGTGTGGCCGACGGCCACGGTGACTCCACGGCCGCACAGGAAGCGGATGGCCTCGGCGGCCCCCGGCAGCTCCGGCGCCATGGTGACCATCCGTACCGTGTCCCCGCTGGCGTCGAGCAGGCGGGCGATGTCCTCGATCTTGGGATCGATCAGCTTGTCTTCGGGGTGGGCGCCTTTGTGCGATGGCGCCAGCCACGGGCCTTCCAGGTGGATGCCCGCCAGACGGCCCTCGGCGACGAAGGTCGACAGCAGGCGTGCCTGCGCCTCCAGGTCGTCCACGGCGCCGGTCACCAGAGACGCCACCATGGTGGTCGTGCCGTGGGCGGCATGGGTGTCCAGGACGGTGGCTGCCTGGGCGGGGTCGGCGCCGAAGTTCGCTCCGCCCCCTCCATGAGAGTGCACGTCCACGAAACCAGGGGAGAGGATGCCGTCCACCGTCACATCGGGCGCCGACTGAGGACAGGCGTCGCCCCATGCCGATCCCTCGCCCCACGCCGCGATCGACGCGCCCTCCACTGTGACCCAGCCAGGGCCGACCAGCCCGCGTGGGCTGAGCAGGCGCTCGGCGAAGATGAGGGTCATCACACGTCCAATCTCTGCCAATCGGGAAGGTCCGCGTACACCTTCTTGTAGTAGTCCTTGAGGGACAGCGCCGAGGCGGCGTCCTCGTCGACGACGATGGTCGCGTGCGGATGCATCTGCAGGATCGACCCGGGCCACATGGCCGTCACGGGGCCCTCGACCACGGCGGCGATGGCCTGGGCCTTGGAGGCGCCGGTCGCCACGAGGACCACGGAACGGGCGTCCATGATGGTTCCCAACCCCTGAGTGATGCAGTGGTGGGGCACCTCGTCGATGCTGGAGAAGAAGCGGGCGTTGTCCGCGCGGGTGCTGGGGGCCAGGGTCTTCATCCGGGTACGCGAGGCCAGGGAACTCGTCGGCTCATTGAATCCGACATGCCCATTCGTGCCGATGCCGAGGATCTGGATGTCCACCCCGCCCGCGGCGCGGATCGCGTCTTCATAGCGTTGTCCGGCTGTCGACAGGTGCTCCACGCTGCCGTCGGGCACGTGGACGCGGGCAAGATCCATGTGCAGGGGCTCGGCGACGGTGCGTCGGATCGTGTCATGGTAGCTGAGCGGGTGGTCGACCGGGATGCCGACGTACTCGTCCAGGGCGAAGGCCGAGGCGTTGCTGACATCCAGGGCGCCGGCGTCGACCAACCGAGCCAGTTCGGCGTAGGTCGCCAGGGGGGACGAGCCTGTGGCGACGCCCAAGACGAGGTCGGAGCGAAGTCCGGCGGCGATCTGGGCGATCTTGGCCGCGCCGATCTCGCCGACTCGCGCGGGGGTGGGGCAGATGATGACTTCCATGGCCGTCCTTCCGGGGAATGGTCCGCACTGGGATTGACACGATTCACTCTACCCAGGATTGGGGACGACACGCCGGAGGAGTCGATCCCCTCCCGCGGTGGTGGGCGGGGCGGCACGGGCGCGCGTCGCGTACTGAGGTCGACAGGGGGGGCGTCCCCAGACTCACTGGCACTGATATGAATCATCACTCATGCCCTCTCGGCTCACACTCAGGACGAAACGTAGATCCGCAAGCAATTTCACATTTTCGATGCACAGCGGGAGGGGCGCGTCGATCCGGGATTCCACTTGACTTTTACTAGTTCGTAAGGTTTACTAACTTCTATGACGGCAGCGCGGCCTCTCGGCTTCTACGAGGATCAGAACGGGTCCCGGACCTTGCGCCCCCATGACGGGCGACGGTCGAACCTTTCCCTCGTGCTGCAATCCCTCTACGACGATCCCCAACTGACACGGGCCGATCTGGCCCGTCTGACGGGGCTGACCAAAGTCACCATCTCGGATCTGGTCGCCGAACTGATCGACGAAGGACTGGTCGCCGAGACGGGCATGACGTCGGGCGCCCGTCCCGGCAAACCTGCCGCGACCCTGGCCGTGCGCGACGACACCTGCGACATCATGGCCCTCGACCTGTCCGCCCCCGACGTCCTCCGGGCGGGGATCTACTCGATGCGAGGCGAGAACCGTGCTCGTGTCAGCCTCGACCTCGACGGGCGCACCGGGCCGGAGGCCGTCGACGCCGTGCTGGAGTTGGCCGAGCGGTGCGCGAGCTTGGCCACGCGACCGATTCTCGGCGTGGGTGTGGGGACCCCGGGGACGGTCGACACGCAAGGGACCGTCATCGCGGCCCCCAACTTCGACTGGTACGGGGTCGACCTCCAGGACATCCTCGCGGAACGTCTCCAGGTGACCACCGTGATCCAGAACGACGCTAACGCGGCCGTGATCGCGGAGACGGCTTTCAGCGAAGCCGGCCCCACCCTGGTGAGGGTCCAGATCTCTCGCGGGGTCGGAGCCGGCATCCTGCTGTCGGGGTCCTTGGTCCTGGGCACGGCGGCCGCCGCCGGAGAGATCGGACACGTGGTCATCGAGCATCAGGGCGCGATGTGCTCGTGCGGCAAACGGGGCTGCGTGGAGACATGGATCTCCGCTCCCGCGCTGCAGCGACGTCTGAGCCATGAGTCGGCCCGACGCGAGGATGTGCTCGCCGAAGCCGGACGACGCCTGGGGATGGCGTTGGCCCCCATCGTCGCCGCCCTCGACCTGACCGAGGTCGTCGTGGGCGGTCCCGAAGATTTGATCGACTCCGTCTTCATCCGTGCCTGTCAGGACCTCATCGTGGAGCGCACACGCTCCCAGTTCCGCCAGGAGTTCACGATGAGACAGTCATCACTCGGCGGCGAAGCGGTCCTTTTGGGCGCTGTGTCGCTTGTCATGAGAACAACCTTGGGTGTGTCATAGGGGCCACCCATCCTCCACAACACAAAGAAAAGGAAAAAGATGAAAGGAAAGATCGCAGCCGTGGCGCTGGGGTTGGCAGCAGCGCTGACCCTGACTGGTTGTGCCGCGGGTACGCCCACCCCTTCGACCACCACCACCGGAGCCCAGAACATCACCTTCTGGCTGATCGGCAATGACACGCCGCAGCCCTTGCGTGATTACCTGGTGGACGAGTACAAGAAGGTCAACGGGGGCACCTTGACCATCGAGGAGCAGACCTGGGGTGACATCATCACCAAGCTCACCACGATGCTGCCCGATGCGGCCAACACTCCTGACGTGACGGAGATCGGCAACACGCAGTCGCCGACCTTCACCAACGTCGGGGCCTTCGCCGACATCTCGGACATGTACTCCACGCTGGGCGGGGACAAGCTCCTCCAGTCCTTCGTCGACGTCGGCAAGGTGGACGGGAAGAACTACACCCTTCCCTACTACTTCGGCTCGCGCTACATGTTCTACCGCAAGGACGTGTGGGCCGCCGCTGGCGTGACCGCTCCTCCGGCGACTCTGGCCGACTTCAACAAGGACGTCGTGACCATCACGGAGAACAACCCCGACGCGATCAACGATTTCTCGGGCTTCTTCCTCGGCGGCCAGGATTGGCGCAACGGCATCTCGTGGATCTTCGCCAACGGTGGTGACCTCGCCAAGCAGGGCGCCGACGGCACATGGACCTCGACCTTCTCCGACCCCAACTCCATCGCGGGTCTGACCCAGCTCCAGGACATCCAGATGAAGGCCTCCAAGGCCCCCTCGACGGCCAAGGACCAGAGCCCGTGGCTGTACATCAATGACTCCGACTCCGTCACCGACGCCAACGGCAACGTCACGGATTCCACGTCGCTGGCCGCCGCCACGATCATGGCCCCGGGTTGGGCCCACTGGTCCATCGGCGACCTGACCAAGGACGCCACGACCGGCAAGGACGTGCGCACCTGGAACGATGACACCTTCGGTGTCTTCCCGCTGCCCGGCAACGACGGCAAGCCCGCCCCGGTCTTCGCCGGCGGCTCGAACATCGGCATCTCCGCGAAGTCCTCCAACCAGGCCGGCGCCCGCCAGCTGATGGAGATCATCTTCTCAGCCGAATACCAGACGATGCTCGGCCAGAACGGCCTCGGCCCGGCCAACAGCGACTACGTCTCCTCGTTGGGCAGCGACGAGTTCGCCAAGGCTCTCATCGACTCCGCCTCCAACTCCAAGCTGACCCCCGCAGCCCCCGGCTGGGCGGGCGTCGAAGCCTCCGGCAAGCTCGAGGAGTTCTTCCAGAAGGTCGCCGACGGCGGTGACATCGTGTCCCTGGCGAAGGAATACGATGATATCATCACGCCGATGCTGAACCAGAAGTGATGTCGTCCGGTGGGAGGAGCCGTCCAGGTTCCTCCCACCGGGGACACCCGCACAGTCCCAGTCGTGCGCCTCGGGCCGCGACACCCGCCCGTCCCGTCTCTGGTCGCCAGGCCCCGTGTCAGGGGCAGTATGGCCCTGAGACCCTCATCCCCCATGAAAGGAGGAGTCGTATGACATCCACGGATGCCACAACCCCCAAGAGCGACACAACGAAGGGCGTCAAACGGAAGACGCACGTGACGCCGTACATCCTGATTCTTCCCGCGTCGATCATGCTCCTCGTCGCCATGGGGTACCCCCTCGGTTGGCAGATCTGGGCGTCGTTCATGAAGTTCGGACTGCGACAGCAGTTCGGGGCGCCGCCCGATTTCGTCGGCCTGGAAAACTACATCTCTGTCTTCACGAACAAGACGACCTGGGGAGTCGTCGCCCGCTCCCTCATCTTCTGCGTCGCCAACGCCGCCCTGACCCTCGTGGTCGGCATCGCCTTGGCCCTGCTGATGAACGCCGTCAGCAAAGCCGTCCGCCTCATCCTCCAGATCTGCCTGTTGCTGGCCTGGGCCATGCCCGTCGTGGCCGTCGTCACCGTGTGGATCTGGCTCTTCGACTGGCGTCGCGGCGTCATCAACTACATCCTGACCCACCTCGGGCTCAACTTCTCCAGCTTCAACTGGCTCGGCACGTCCATGGGCCTGTACTTCGTCGCCACCGTGATCGTGGTGTGGATGTCGGTGCCCTTCGTCGCCTTCTCCGTCTTCGCTGGCCTGACCCAGGTCTCCGAGGAGGTCATGGAGGCCGCCAGCCTCGACGGCGCCAGCGCCACGAGGCGGTTCGTCTCCATCATCGTCCCCATGATCCGCCCGGTCCTGATGATCGTCGGCCTGCTCCAGATCATCTGGGACCTGCGGGTGTTCACCCAGATCAAGATGCTCCAAGACGCGCAGATGCCGCTCAACTCTGACTTGTTGGGCACGTACATCTATCGCCTCGGCGTGGGCTCCGGCGACTTCGCCATGGCCTCCGCCTTGTCCATCTTCGTCCTGATCATCACGATCATCTTCTCCATCGCGTATGTGCTCCAACTGATCAAGGAGGACTCATGACCACCCTCGCCGTGCCGACACGGTCCCCGCGTCGACGCATCCGGATCTCCCGGGTGCTGCTCTCGATCGTCGCCATCGTCGTGGCCCTCGTCTGGGTTTTCCCCGTGTACTGGATGGTCTCCAGCTCGCTGCTGCCCAACGTCGTCCTGACCTCCACCAAGCCTCGCTTCTTCCCCTTCGGCGGCAGCCTGGACAATTACGAGGGCGTCATGTCGTCGGGATTCCTGCGAGCGTTGGGGATCTCCCTGCAGGTCACCCTGATCGCGGTCGTCTGCGCGATCATCTTCGCCTTCCTCGCGGCTCTGGCGATCTCCCGCTTCAAGTTCCGCGGACGCCGTTCCTTCGTCTTGGCCATCCTCTTCATCCAGATGCTCCCCGCCGAAGGCCTGTTCATCGCGCAGTACAAGATGGTGAGCACGGTGGGCATGCTCAATACCGTCATCGGCATCTCGGTGCTCTATATCGCCGCCGTCATCCCGTTCACCATCTGGATGCTGCGAGGATTCGTGGCGGGCATCCCCGCCGAACTGGAGGAGTCCGCCAAAGTGGACGGCTGCTCCTCGGTGTCGGCGTTCTTCCGCATCACGTTCCCCCTCCTCGCGCCCGGCCTGGTCGCCTCCGGCGTGTACGCCTTCCTCCAAGCGTGGAACGAGTTCACCATCGCTTTGGTGATCCTGCCGAAAGAGGACATGCGTACCCTGCCCCTGTGGCTGCGTGGCTTCATCCAAGCCAGCCAGGCGCGTGAGACCGACTGGGGCCAGGTGATGGCTGCGTCCACCTTGGTCGCCGTCCCCGTGATCATCTTCTTCCTCATCGTCCAAGGCCGCCTCACCTCAGGTCTGGTGGCAGGAGCAGTCAAAGGCTGAGCAGTCCGACCACAAGAAAGGGAACGTCCATGCTGAGTTTGGGAATCGACATCGGAGCGACCAAGGCCCATGGGGTCGCCCTCGACGAGAACAACCAGATCGTGGCCGAAGCGGCGGCCTTCACGCGCCGAGGCTCCGAGGGGGTACGGTCGGTGCTCATGGGGATCGCCTCGTCCGTGGCGGACAAACTCGGCGTGGGTCTGAGGGACTTCGACGGTGTGGGGATCGGGATCCCCGGGGTGGTCGACCGTGCGAAGGGCGAGATCGCGTCGGCCGTCAATCTCGACATCGAGCACATGCCGCTTCGCCAGCTGATCGCCGACGAGTTCTCGGTCCCGATCCGAGTCGACAACGACGTCAAGGCCACGGTGGTGGCAGCCGGGATGCTGCTGAAATCCTTGTCTGTGACCTACGTCAACTTCGGCACTGGCGTGGCCTCGGCCACCTTGGCTGGCCGTCTCATCCGCGGCAGGGACAATGTGGCCGGCGAGATCGGCCATATCGTCCTCGACCCGAGCGGGGATCCGTGCCGCTGTGGGCAACGAGGCTGCATCGAGACCATCCTGGGCGGCGCGTATCTCGCCCCTCGCATGGACATGCTCGACTTGGACTGGACGCGATTGGACCTCACGACCACTCCGGTCGGTCGTGCGGCTCTCGAGCAGAGTGTGCGGGTGATGGCTCGTGTCGTCGCCCTCGTGGCGGTGGCCTACGCGTCCGACCACATCGTCCTGGGCGGGGGAGTCGTCCAGGCTGCGCCGTGGCTCATCCCCGCGGTGAAGGCGACCCTGGTCGAACGCGGGGAGAGGGTGGCATTCCCCGACTATGCGAGCATCGCCGATCAGATCATCACCTTGCCTGACGACATCCAGGCGCCCGCCATCGGCGCCGCGTTGATCGGGCAGGGTTGGACGGAAGGTTACAAGCTATGACACGCCCCTGCAAAGCAGTCCTGCTCGCCGCCGGTCACGACCAGGCGACCCGGGATCTGCTGTTGAGCCGCCTGGCTGCCTCGACGGTCGTCGAGCAGTGCTTGGCGAACGTCACGGCCGTCGTCCCCGCGTCTGACGTGATCATCGTGGTCGACGAGCACGACGACCAGGTGCGCGACCTGCTGGGCGACTCGTGGACCTACGTCGTCCAGACCGTCCAGGCTGGGACAGGCGACGCCGTGCGGTGCGCCCGCTTCGAGTTGGAGGGTTTCGACGGCGACGTCCTGGTGGCGTACGCGGACACGCCGATGTTGCGGGCCTCCTCCCTGCGGGGACTGCGATGGAAGCACGAGCTCAAGGGCGCGGACTTCTCCCTGCTCACCGCCATCGTTCCCGACGCCGGGGACATGGGCCGGATCCTGCGTGACGAGGAGGGCCGGATCACCGAGATCCAGGAGGCGAGCGACTTGTCGAACGAGTCCTCGGCGATCAAGGAGGTCAACGTCGGCGCGTACATCATCGACTCCTCCATCCTCATCCCCCAGTTGGACGAGATGGCCGCCACAGGCGAGCACCGCCTCACCGAGTTGGCGGAACGCCTGATCGCGCAGGGCCGTACGGTCGCCTCGTACGCCATCCTCGACGTGGACGAGGTGCAGGGGATCAACAGCGACGCCGAGCTGGCCCTGGCCGCCGACATCGTCCTCAAGCGTCTCTTCGCCCCGATCCACGCGATCGAGACCGCGGAGATCTCCTTCGGCACGGGCGGGTGGAGAGCCAAGATCGGTGAGGGGTTCACCATCCACAACGTCCGCCGGCTGTGCCAGGCCATCGCCAACGAGGTCACCGTCTCGGGTCGGGAACGCCAAGGCGTGGTCATCGGTGGGGACCGGCGCTTCTTGTCGGCGGAGTCCGTCCAGGCCGCCACCGAGGTCTTCGCCGGGAACAATATCCCCGTGTTCGTCCTCGAGGGGGACGTGCCGACCCCTCTGGTGACCTTCGCCGCCCCTCAGTTGCGATGCGCCTACGGGCTGGTCTTCACCGCCTCGCACAACCCGCCGCAGTGGAACGGGCTGAAGGTCTTCCGGGCCGACGGTTCCCTGCCCTTGGACGATGAGACGAAGCGCTACGAGACCCAGGCCAACCGCCTCACCCAGGCTGATGTGGTGGCGTTGGACTATGCCACCGCCATCCAGGTCACCATGGCCATGGAAATCGACCTGACCAACACCTACGTGGAAGCGCTCGAAGAGATGGTCGACATCGCCGCCATGCGGGCGGCCAAGCCGTTGCGTGTGGCGATCGATCCGATGTACGGCACGAGCCAGCTGACCTTGGGCATGGTCCTCTCCGACGCCCGGGTGCGCGCCGAGTTCATCCACGAGCGGCACAATCCCCTGTTCGGCGGGCACTCCCCGGCGCCCGACCCCGAGTCCTTGTCGACGCTGATGACCATGGTCAAGGCGGGGGGCTACGACTTGGGCATGGCCACCGACGGAGACTCCGACCGTATCGGCATCCTCGACGAGAACGGCCGGTACGTCTCGACCAACGAACTCCTGGTGCTCATCTACTGGTATCTCCATGAGGTGCGCGGTCTGAGAGGCGGCGTGGTGCGCAACCTCGCCACGACGCACATGCTGGACCACCTGGCGGCCCATTTCGGGGAGGAGTCCCTGGAAGTGCCCGTCGGCTTCAAGCACGTCACCGCGGGCATGGAGAAGATCGACGCCGTCCTGGGAGGAGAGTCCTCAGGCGGGCTCACCATCCGTGGATGGATCCTGGGCAAGGACGGGATCTTCGCCTGCGCCCTCGTCTGCGAGATGCTGGCCGCGACCGGCAAGAGCCTGACGCAATTGCTCGACGACGTCTTCGCCATCACCGGGCGCGCGACCCAGATCGAGATCGGCGTGCCCGCGACCCCGGCCATGAAGGTGGAGGTGCCCCGGCGGATGACGGCGGCCGCGCCGACCCAGATCGCCGGAGTCGACGTCGACCGTATCGACACCGGTGACGGGATCAAGATCCGTCTGGTCGACGGCTCCTGGGTGCTTCTGCGCTTCTCCGGGACGGAACCGGTCCTGCGCATGGTCGCCGAGGCGGCGACGCACGAGCGCGCCGACGAGCTGGTGTCCTGGGTGAAGGGTTTCGCTGGCGCGTGACCCGTACGTCCCCCCACACACGCGAACGCGTGACACGAATCAGACACGACTGTGACAAGGAGAACAGGTGAAGTACGGCTATTTCGACCGGGAGACGGACGAGTATGTGATCGACCGGGTGGATCTCCCCGCGTCGTGGATCAACTACATCGGTGTTGAGAAGTGGTGCGCGGTCCTGAACCAGAACGCGGGCGGCTACGCCTTCTACCGTTCCCCCGAGCATGGCAGGGTCACCCGGTTCCGCCCCAACGGTGTTCCGCTCGACAGGCCCGGACACTACCTCTACGTGCGCGACGACGAGGACGGTGACTACTGGTCGGCGTCCTGGCAGCCCGTGGGCAAGCCGCTGGACCAGGCCGCCTACCGCACCCGTCACGGCCTGTCCTACTCGGTCTTCGAGTCCACGTACCGTGACATCGCGACCAGCCAGCGGATCTTCGTCCCTCTGGGTGAGGACGTGGAGCTGTGGGATGTGACGCTGACCAACACAGGCGACACCCCGCGCGGCCTCAGCCTCTTCGGGTACGTGGAGTTCTCCTTCCACAGCATCCAGATCGACAATGAGAACTTCCAGATGTCCTTGTACGCGTCGGGGTCCAGCTACGCGGACGGCGTCATCGAATCCGATTTCTACTACGAGCCGTGGACCTACCACTACTTCACCTCCGATCGCGATCCGCAGGGGTTCGACTCGCTGCGCGACAGCTTCATCGGGGCCTACCGCAGCGAATCCAACCCCGTCGCCGTCGTCGAGGGCCGATGCTCGGACTCGTCCGCGACCACCCAGAACCATTGCGGCGCCCTGCATCACCAGGTCAGCCTGGCGCCGGGGGAGAGCGTGCGGGTGACCTACATGCTCGGGTACGGGAACCGCGACGCCGGGCGTCGCGTGCGCGAGACGTTCTCCGTGCCTGGCGCCGTCGACCGCGCCATCGCCGATCTGGCCCAGTACTGGGCTGACAAGAAGGCGGTCTTCTCCTGCGAGACGCCGTCGGAGGCGATGAACACCCTTCTCAACTCCTGGACCCTGTATCAGGCCGAGACCTGCGTGGTGTGGAGCCGTTTCGCCTCGTTCGTCGAGGTGGGGGGACGCACAGGCCTGGGCTATCGCGACACGGCGCAGGACATCATGAGCGTCGTCCACACGAACCCCACCAAGGTGAGGAGCCGGATCGAACAACTCCTGCGCGGGCAGATGTCGCCCGGGTACGGCCTGCACCTGTTCGACCCGGCCTCGACCGACGGGGACGGGCCCGAGATCCCCGAGGGCGTGAAGCTGCCCACCGTCGTGCCGGGCTCGTCGACGGACCGTGTCCACGGCCTGGCGGACGCCTGCTCCGACGATCATCTGTGGCTCATCCCGTCCATCGTGGAGTACATCGTCGAGACCGGCGACACGGCCCTGCTGTGGCACGAGGTCCCCTTCGCCGACTCAGACCTGAGCATGGCTGAGCGTACGGCGGTCATGGGCGCCGGCTACGCCGAGGGCCACGATCCGAAGCCGACCGACGTGCTCGACCACCTGATGCGGGCGCTGGAGTTCACCGCCGCCCACGTGGGCGACAACGGGATCGCCCAGGGGTTGCGGGCCGACTGGAACGACTGCCTCAACCTGGGCGGCGGACAGACCTCGCTGGTGACCTTCCTGCACGTGTGGGCCGCCCGCGCCCTCAAGGACCTGCTGGCCACTGTGGGCGACGACGGTTCGGCTGCGGTGGGCGCGGATGATCGTCTGCGCGACGTCCCCGCTCTCATCACACGGCTGGACCAGATGATCGCCACGACGACGCAGGCGGCCAACAGCGAGCTGTGGGACGGGCAGTGGTACATCCGCGGCTACACCCGGAACGGGGTCAAGATCGGGTCCCAGGACTGCGAGCAGGGGAAGATCTTCTTGGAGCATATGCCGTGGGCCGTGATCTCCGAGGTGGCCGACGACGCGCGTGGACGCTCCTCGATGGACGCCGTGCATGATCATCTCGCCAGCCCCCACGGGGCTCACCTGTGCTGGCCGTCGTACACCCAGGTCGACGACTCCATCGGATACATCACCCGCGTCTATCCCGGGGTGAAGGAGAACGGGGCGATCTTCTCCCATCCCAACGCGTGGCCGATCATCGCCGAGACGATGCTGGGCCGTGGAGACAGGGCCATGGAGTACTACGACGCCATGGCGCCGTGCAATGACAACGACCAGGCCGACCGGCGTGGGGCGGAGCCGTACGTGTACGCCCAGTTCATCTACGGACGCGACCATGAGTTCTATGGCAAGGCTCAGAACCCGTGGCTGACCGGCACCGCCGGGTGGATGTACACCGCCGCGACCAAGCACATCCTCGGCGTGCGTCCCACGGGCGCGGGGTTGTGCGTGGACCCCTGCGTGCCCGCGGACTGGCCGAGCTTCACCGTCACCCGCCGATGGAGGGGCGCCACCTACGAGATCGAGGTGCTCAACCCCGACCATGTGTGCTCCGGCGTGTCCTCGATCGAGGTCGACGGGCGTGCTGTCGACCCCACGACAGGCACCAGGCCCCACGCGGTGATCCCACCGGTGGAGGCCGGCGCCACCTGCCGAGTCCGCATCACCTTGGGAGCCCGCTGATCCTGCTGGATTCGGGGCGAATGGGATCGGGCAACTGGCTATCAGGGAAAGTAGAAGCTGATGTCGGAACGGGTTGTTCTGCCCGCTCTGACCGTGACAGATTGCGGCTGGCTTTGAGTGGCTGGTCCCTCTTGATGGGGCACGATTGCGGTCACCTCGTACTTTCCGGGTGGAAGATCGAGCGTGAATGAGCCGTCACTGGCAGTGTCCACTGACCAGGTCTGACCTGTATGGGCGCCTGATTGGATGGCGGTCACCGTGGTGGTCACTGGTTGTGGTGTGGGACTGACTGAACCTGACTGCCATGTGACGACGCCAGCGATATGTCCCATTGATGGTTCAGCGCATGAGGCAAGAGAGAACACTGCCATGACGCCAATGATGGGGACTATCCACCACCGGCGAAACATCCAGCGAATGCGCCTCCTACGTGCAAGATGGCATGATATCAGGTCGGATGATCCAGCTGCGGCTTCTTGCTCGGTCGTTGGTGTCATGCCAGTCACCTTCAGCATTGAGGCGGGCATGACGACGGCAGCGACAGCCCACAGGCATACGCCACACTTCCCATAGATCTCAGCTCTCCAGGGCGGAGCGTAGGGTGTCGAGTCCGAGGGCGCCGAGGTTGAGGGCTTGGGCGTGGAAGGCCTTCAGGTCGAAGGCGGACCCGTCGCGTCGGCGCCTCGCGTCGCGGATGTCGGTCCACACGCGTTGGCCGATCTTGTACGCGGGGGCTTGTCCGGGCCACCCGAAGTAGCGCATGACCTCGAAGCGGGCGACGGCCGGGTCCATGGCCACGTTGGCGTTGAAGTACGCCAAGGCCTTCTCGAAGGTCCATTCTCCGCCGCCGACTTCCGTGGGGGCGGCGAAGCCGCAGTGCATGCCGATGTCGATCACCACACGCACGGCCCTCATCGCCTGCCCGTCCAGCATGCCGAGCATCATGGCGGGATCGTCCAGGTAGCCGAGGTCGGCCATCAGCTGCTCGGCGTACAGGGCCCAGCCCTCGCCGTGGCCGGAGACCCAGATCCCGGATCGCCGCCACGTGTTCAGCGACTCCCGGTTGCTGATCGCCGCCGAGATCTGCAGGTGGTGCCCGGGGACTCCCTCGTGGTACACCGTCGTCAGCTCACGCCAGGTGGAGAAGGTGGTCTGCTCCTCGGGCACGGACCACCACATCCGCCCGGGACGGACGAAGTCCTCGCTCGGCTCGGTGTAATAGATGCCGCCGTCATGGGTGGGGGCGATCATGCACTCGATGCGCTGGGCGGGCAGAGGAATGTCGAAATGGGCGCCATGAAGGTGGGCGACGGCCTCGTCGGCCTTGGTCTGCATCCAGGTCCTCATCGCGTCGCTGCCGTGGAGCAGGTACGCGGGGTCCTGGTCGAGGGCCTTCTTCGTCTCGGCCACGGTCATTCCGGGGCGCAGGCGAGAGCACAGTTCCTCTTGACGGGCGTTGAGCTGCGCGACCTGGTCGAGCCCCCAGCGGTAGGTCTCCTCCAGGTCCACGGTCATCCCGAGGAAGTGGCGCGAGGCGAGTCGATAGCGGGACACGCCCACGGCGTCCTGATCGACGGCCAGGGGAGCGATGGCGTCGCGCAAGCGGGTGATCGCATGGGCGTACGCCGTCGTCGCCACGGCGACCCCCTGTGCCAAGGACTCACGAGTGGTCGTGGAGAGGTCCTCGCAGGAGGCGTCGGCGCGCTCGAGCAGGCGGTCGAAGAAACCGCGCGGGGCGATCCAGCCTTCGCATTGGTCGGCCAAGGCGTTGACCTGCCGGATCGCGGGACGGTGTCCGGCCTCGATCCCCGCCGACTGGGATTCCAGCCAGCCGTCGACGGCGGTCGGGACCGCGTGCAGGCGGCGGGCGAGGGTGGCCCAGTTCTGGTCGGTCGCGGTGGGCATCAGGTCGAAGATCTCACGGATGGAGTGCAAGCCGGAGGCGATGTTCGACACGTCCATCAGATCCGCCGCGGCGTCATGGGTCTCCAGCCTCAGTCCGAGCCGTTCTCTCATGGCGGCGACCGTGACCGTGTCCGTGTCGTCCATCGGCGTCGTCTCGCTCAGGGCGCGCAGGGCCGTCCGGGCGGCGCGGCAATGGGCGTCGCTGCCCCGGGGGCTGAAGTCGTCGAGCTCGTCTTGGCGCTCGTCCAAGCCCAGGCTGGTCATCATGAGGGGGCTCAGGGCGACGACCTCGTCGAAGTGCTTGTCAGCGATGGCGTCGACAGGTGTGGGGGTACGTGGGGTCATGCAGGCAAGCATAGTACGCTGGTGGCATGAAGCTGGACCTGGGTTCACTGGAATTGGGCGTGGCCACGGCCGCCACGCAGATCGAGGGCGGCGACGCCGACACCAACTGGCACCGATGGGCCGCTCAGCCCGGGAGAGTCAAGGACGGGTCGAGTCCAGCCCGGGCGGCCGATCACTGGAACCGGGTCGATGAGGACATCGCCGTGCTGAGCGACCTGGGAGTGCGCCATTACCGTATGGGCCTGGAATGGGCTCGGATCGAGCCGGAGGAGGGGGTCTTCGACTCCACGGCCCTGGCCCACTACCGCCACGAGCTGCAGGCTCTGAGGCGGGCCGGGATCACCCCACTGGTCACCCTGCACCATTTCAACAATCCCGGATGGCTCGAGGAGCGCGGCGCATGGACGCGTCCCGAGGCGATCCCCGCGTTCCTGAGGTACGTCAAGCGCGTCGTGACCGAGTTCGACGACCTCGTCACCGAGTGGATCACCATCAACGAGCCCAACGTGTACGCGACCCAGGCGTACGTCTTCGGCGACTGGCCTCCCGGACAGAAATCGATGGGGCGGGCCATGTCGGTGATGAGCCACCTCGCGCAGGCGCATATCCGCGCCTACATGATGATCCACGCGATCCAGCCCGCCGCCAGGGTCGGGGTGGCCAACCATCTGCGGGTCTTCGACCCCGCGAACCCGCGCAACCCGGTCGACCGCGTCGGGGCGGCGACCTTGGCCCACCTCTTCCAGGGGGCCATGCTGGACGCCATGTCCTACGGACGCTTCCGTCTTCCGCTGACGGGGTCGTCCAGTGTGAGACCAGGGCGGTACTACGACTTCTGCGGCATCAACTACTACACCCGGTCCTGGGTGACGGGGGCCCAGGAAGGGACCCGTCCTGGCGCCGATGTCAACGACCTGGGGTGGGAGATCTACCCGGACGGACTGGCTCGTCTGGTGGGCATGGTCGCGCGACGCTACCCCGGCCCGATCTACATCACGGAGAATGGGACGGCCGACGGCGCCGACGCCTTCCGTCCGCGATACCTCTTCGAGCATCTGAGGGCCCTCACGGGGTCCCACGCCCCGGTGGAGAGGTATTACCACTGGTGCTTCACCGACAACTGGGAGTGGATCGAAGGGGAACGGCCCCGGTTCGGGCTGGTCTGGTTGGACTATGAGACCCAGGAGCGGCGGGTCAAAGAGTCGGGGTGGATGTACAAGGACATGATCACGCACGGCGGGCTCACGGATGAGGCCTACGCCCGCTGGGTCGCGCCCGCGTCCCTGGGGTCCTCAGCGCTGATCTGACTCCACGGGCTTCCTCGCATCACGTGTCCCCGGGGGACACCCGGCGCGCCTTGGTGCTTGACGCATGAAATGATTCGCAATAACTGAATCTATCGCGCCCGCGACCATCCATCGTGCGGCGGCGTGCCCCCTATGGCGCCCTAGCGTCCTTTCGCTAGTTGAAACTATTACAAACATTATAATCATTGCCGAAGCCGCGACTCCATATGGTGAAAATAACCAGTTGTCAAGCACTATTAAGGGGGTGACAGATCTATCCATCTCGGTTAAGATCGTAAATATATTTGAATCAAACTGGGAGAGTTTGTGGTGATCACAGCCATGCGGTAGGCGTCGATGGGATGTGCCGAGGTCATGCCGTGCTGTCATGTCACGAGTTGATGAGTTTTATTGAGGAAAGGGACGAGTGTGGCGAGGACGATAGCGAGTCGGTGGACGACCAGGAGTGTGGTCGCTTCACTGATCGCGGTGACGATGATGGTCTCCGGGGTGTTGGCGGGATGGTCGTCGATCACCAGCGTGGCGCAGGCGGCCCCATCGCAGGTTCGGTTGGTGCAGGTGTTGGGGAAGTTCGACAAGTTCTTCGCCTCCGGAGGCGATTCCGACTCCGAGTTCCGCTTGGACTTCGTCATGGAGGTCCCCTCCGGCACAGTGAAGGCCGACGGCAGAGGGCTGAGTCTGAAGTATGACAACGACGGCACCTTCAAGGGGACGTATGGTCCGGGGATCGAGGCCCAAAGCCAGAACCAAGGCGGCTGGTGGATAGACGCCGGCGGCTTGATCCCCACCGCCAACCTGCGCAACCAGGACATCGATCAGCAGTACCGGATCATCCGCATCGACAAATTCGGACCTGTGGACCGCGTCACCATCTCGATGCAGGGCGACCTCTCCGGGCGGTACGACCAGACCAGCCCCCTGACGGGCTCGGCGCCGTACTCCCTGCCCGTGACCATGCAAGCCGGCGTCAAGGTGGGGGACTCCTGGCAGTACTTCTCCTATCAGTACAAGGTCACCGTCTTCGACACGTCGACTCTGTACGCGCCCGACTCCCAGAAGAAAGTCTCCGCCATCGTGGGGTGGGATAGGCAGTGGGGCCTGCCCAACGCCCAGACGCCCTGGGGGTATGTCATCAACGACGCCGATCCGGTGGTGCCGAAGGGCAAGATGTTCGTGACCTTCGTCTCTCCCTGGGCTTCCAACGACGCGGCGAAATCTGCGGGGGCCTGCACGTCGGCGACGTCGTTCTACTACCAGTGGCTCCGCAATGACGGCACGCCGGCCCTGTTGACTCCCTCTCCGGTGAAGAAGACGATCACGCCGACGAGTTCCGCGTACACGACACCCCAACCCGCCTTCGGGACGACGCTGATCGATCTGTCGGCGAACGGGGAGTTGGACTTCGCCGGGGACGGCCCAGGGTACTACCGCCTGGTGGTGTGGCCCATCGCGGTCAACCCGAGCCTGTCCGACCCGACCGCCTGCACGGGCCACTCCTATTACGCCGACTCTGTGGGCGACTTGTCCCATCGCAACGCCTTCACAGTGGGGTCGGTCTTCTACACCGGTGGGAGCGTGGCCGCGAACGTGCACAAGTCCTTCACCCCCAATCCCATGCCGTTCGAGGGGACCACGGAAGCCGTGTTCACTCTGGAAACCGACAAGACCCACATGAGCGGGGTCGGCTTCAAGGACACCCTGCCCTCGAACCTGTACTTCACGGGCGCCATCGTCGAAGGCCCGGACGCGGAGAGCAACTGCGGATTCGCCGACAAGCAGATCACGGCGCAGGATCTGGCTCACGTGACGGACAAGGAGATCCTGGCCCATGTGAAGCCCGGCCCGGTCCTCTCCCTGTCCGCGTCGAAACCAGGGGAGCGCCTGGACACGATCACGCTGCAAGGAGGGGTGTCATACAACATCCAGACCGGCGAGAGCCAGATCGTGGGAGCGAGCATCGACAAGAGGGAGAGCTGTCAGATCCGGGCGGAAGTCGCACACGTGGACACCGTGACGGGCAACTCCGAGTGCTCGGTGCCCGCCAACGCGCGTGCGCAGACGAATGACGCGACCAACGTCAGTTACCAGTCCTTGTCGACTGTGCTGGGGTACGAGATGGACGGGGCGCACTCCCGCTTCGGAGAGTGCCTCGGCATCGCCATGTTCACCGATCTGCACCCCACAGGGGTGAAGCGGGTCGTCCTGGCAGGGTCTCAGGCTCCCTTCACGACGACCGTGACCAGCGAGGGGCCATCTCGGATCGATCAGGCCGCTGTGGTGATCACCCCTCCTCCGGGAACCCTGATCACCCAGGCGGACGAGGCGTGCACGGTCAGCAAGGATCAGAAGGTGGCGACCTGTGACACCGGGGCGATGGCCCCGGGCGAGACGAGAGACATCGCGTTCACTGTGCAGGTGCCCCCCACCACCACCCCTGGCGCCGTCCTCGAAGGGTCCATCGCGACCCAGTACAGCCATGACACGAGCGTGGGCAACGACGTCCAACCCATCACGGTGACCGTGGTGAAGGTCGACCCGGCACGCTCCACGTTCTCGGTGTCGCCCGACCCCATCCTCGCCGACGGGAAGGACGTCGGCGTCATCACGGCCCGCTTGCGTGCCACCGACGACAGCCCCATCCCCCAGATGCCCCACCTGCTCGAAGCGCGGTCCGCTGTGTTCTATCCCGAAACGACTCTGACCGGTTTCACGGAGACGGACCAACCCGGGACGTACACGGCGACGATCGCCTCCACGAGGGCGGGCGGCAAGAAGGTCGTCGTCCTGGCCGACGGCGATCCTGTGAGCGTACGGGACAATGACATCGCGCATTTCGTGGCCGGCCCACCCGCCGACATCACTTTCGAGATCGACTCCGCGGACCCCGTCCTGGCTGACGGCGTCGCCTCCCATGTGATCACGGCGACCGTCCAGGACGCCCAGGGCAACGCCATCCACGACCAGGCCTCCTCGCTGACCACGACCGCCGGCGATGCGGTCACCGTGTCGCCGTTCACGGAGTCCGCGACAGGGGTCTACACCGCCGCGGTGGCGTCCACGCAGGTCGGGACCCACGCCGTCGCGGGCTTCTTCGAGAAGACCCCCATCGGGTCCGTGGACGCAGTCTTCGGAGTGGGGCCGGCGAGCCTGGACCGATCCACCTGGGTGGTGACACCTGACACCCCGGTCCTGGCGGACGGCGTGTCCGCCTTCACGGGCACGGTGACAGTACGCGACGCGGTCGGGCATCCCATCCCCGGCGCCGGCGTCACGTTCACAGCGCCCATGGGCGTGACGACGTCCCGGGTGAGCGCCACCACCGACGACACAGGGCAGGCCGTGGTGACCTTCGCCTCCACCATGACGGGGACCTTCCCCGTCTCGGCGAGCGTGGACCAGGTGGCCGGAGCCATCGGCTTCAGCGACATCACCTTCCAGCCCGGCCCGCCCGATCTGAAGGCGTCCTCGTTCGCCGTCTCCCCGGTCTCGTTGCCCGCCTCGGACTTCACGACCGCCACCGCCGTGGTCCATGACGGGTTCGGTCATCCCCTCCCCGGACACACGGTGACCTTCGGCGCCACCGGGTCGGCGCAGTTCCCGCAAGGGAACACCTGCGTCACCAATGACCACGGCTCCTGTTCTTTGACGGCGACCAGCGACCAGGCCGAGGTCGTGCACGTCACAGCGTCCATCCCGGCCGGGGGCATCCATCCCGCCGAGGGGGTCGCCGTGAGCTTCTTCAAGGATTCCATCGACATCGGATCCTCGTATCTCTCCGTGTCGCCCACCTCACAGACCGTGGGCGAGCCGGTGACCGTCACGGTGGTGGCGCAAGACGGCTCCGGCAGGCCCATGACAGCATTGACGGCGGCCGACGTGGAGGTGGCCGGAGTCTCGCCAGGGGTCCCGGACTTGAGGGTCGGCGGCTTCCAGGAGACCGCGCCCGGCACGTACACCTTCGTCGCCACGTCCTCGCTCGTGGGGGTCTTCACCGTGTCGGCCCGGGTGACGGGCGTGGACCTGATCCAGAAGCCCGAGGTGGAATTCCGCCATGGCGGGGTGTGCGTGTCCGACTGTTCCCCGGTCGACGCCACGCACCAGACGAGATTCGAGATGAGGTGGAACGACCAGGTGGCCGACGGCGTCTCCCGGGACACGGCTGTCGCGTACGCCTACGACGTGTACGGCAATCCTGTGGCGGGCGCTGCGGTGGAGGTCGTCGACGAGACCGTCGGCGCCGTGGCGTCGGTCCTCACGCCCCACACACTGTCCACGACGACCGGCGCCGACGGCACGGCTGTGCTGGAGTGGACCTCCACGAGGGCGGGCACGTTCACGGCGGGAGGGACCATCGCTGGGCTGCGGCCTCCCACATGGGTGCTGGACCAGATCCGGTTCACCCACGGCAGCGCAGACCCCGCGCGCTCCGGCTTGTCGATCGCCCCGGCGTCGCCGATCCCGGTCTCACAGTCGTACACGGCGACGGTCGTCATGCGTGACACGCTCGGCAACCCCGTCCCCGGCGAGACCGCCTGGTTCCGCCTCGATCCCTCGTCCCCGGCGAGTCTGGACGCGCCGTCCTGCGTGACGGGTCCCGACGGGTCCTGCTCCACGTCCGTCACCTCGACGCTGGTCGCCTCCGTGGCGGTCCATGCTGGTGTCGTCCGCGCAGGATCTCTTGTCGAGGTGGCAGGGGACGGGGACGTCTCACGCGGCAGTCCGCAAAGCGTGGAGTTCGTCGCCGGTCCGGTGTGCGTGGACGGATGTTCCCCCGTGGATCCCAGCCATGTCACCCGTGTGGTGGTGACCAAGGACGGGGCGCGGGCCGACGGGCGCCAGGCCAATGAGGCCACGGTGCACGCCTTCGACGCGTACGGGAATCCCGTGGCCGGGCTCACCCCCGTCGTCACGCCCTTCTCGCCAGCGCTGGTGGCCGGGCCTGTGGAGGCCACGGGCGCCGACGGGTCGTCCGTCATCCCCTTCACCTCGACCTCCGCGGGAGCGCATCGGGCCTGGGTGAGCGTGGGCTCCCTGGTTCTGCCCGGAAGCCCGGTCCAGATGACGTTCGCGTCGGGGAGCGCCGACCCCGGGACGTCGACATTGTCCATCGACCCCCAGCACGCTCAGGAGGTGGGATCGACCTTCACCGTCACCGCTCATCTGCGCGACGCCCACGGCAACCCGGTGGACGGCGCGGTGGCGTCCTTCCCCGAGGTCGACCACCTGCGGTTCACCTCGACCACGTGCACCTCCGGGGCGCAGGGCGACTGCCAGGTCTCGGTCTCCTCCACGCGGGCAGGCGACTACATCGTCCACGCCCAGGTGGCCGACGGACCGATTCCCACCACCGTCCAGGCTCGGTTCACCCCGTCCCGGGTCTGCGTGAGCGGCTGTGAGACGACCGACCCGTCGCGGAAGACCCGTGTCGACGTGACGGTGAACGACCAGGACGCCGATGGTCGGGCGACAGACCAGGTCACGGTCTGGGCCTTCGACACGTGGGGCAACCCCGTCGAGGGCGCTCCGGTGGCGTCCACCACGAGAGCCCAGGGTCTGGGGATCCAGCCCGACATCGATCCCACCGGCCCGGACGGTTCCTCGTCGGTGTGGTACGCCTCGACCACGCCAGGCGCGCACCAGGCGGATGTGACGATCTCGTCCCTCGCCCCGCCGGGGTCGCCGGTCGAGTTGCGTTTCCGATCTGGCGGCGTGGACGCGGCCGCATCGACCCTGGAGGTCTCGCCTCCGACGCAAACCGCGGGCGCCCCGGTACGTGTGACGGTGAGCGTGCGTGACACCTTTGGCGCGGTGCTCACCGGTCTGGACCCATCCGTGGTCCGGGTCGTCGGGCAGGCGTCCGGCCTGCCGGATCTGACGGTCACGGACGTCCAGGAGACGGCACCAGGCGTCTACACGCTCTCGGCCACCTCGTACCAGGCCGGGGTGTTCACCGTGTCGGCCGAGGTCCTCGGCGTCGCTCTGCAGGGGAGGCCCGAGGTCGCCTTCCTCTCCGGCGGGGTCTGCGTGAGCGACTGCACGCCCGTGGACTCCCGCGACGTCACCCGTGTCCAGGTCGTCGTCGATGGGGCGCAAGCCAACAAGGCGGCGGCGAACCTGGCACAGGTCTTCGCGTTCGACAGGTTCGGCAACCCCGTGACGGGGGCGACAGTGGCCTCCCATGTCTCGCACCCAGGGGTCGAGGTCGTGTCACCACTGCCTCGCACCGGTCCGGACGGGACGGCCATGATCGAGTACCGCTCCTCGAAGGCCGGTCAGGTCACCGCCTGGGTCACCGTGGCCTCCATGGTTCCGGCGACAGCCACGAGCATGGACGGAACGACCACGGCGGACGGGTCGATTCAGATGACCTTCGGGTCCGGCACAGCCGATCCGTCCCATTCGTCCTTGTCGATCGCGCCTGCCACCTCCCAAGAGGTGGGCAGTCCCTTCACAGTGACGGCCCATCTGCGGGACGCCCACGACAACCCGGTGGCTGGAGCGGTGGCCCAGTTCCCACCCGTCGCCGGGGTCGACTTCTCCCACACGGCGTGCACCTCCGATGAGGCGGGGGAGTGCTCGATCAGCATCGTGTCGACCGTGCAGGGCACGCACACGATCAGCGCCGCCCTGGATCATCGTCCCATCGCGAACACGGTGGACGCGGTCTACACCGCCGCGAGTGTCTGTGTCGAGGGATGCGAGCCGGCGGCCCCGACGATCCAGTCCCCCCACGATTCGGACGTGTCCAACTCCCGTCCCCTGGTCGTCACTGGTGTCGGGGATTCCCCGGGCGCCACGGTGATCGTGCGAGACGGCGACGAGCAGGTCTGCGTCGCGACGGTGGCCGAGGACCTGACATGGTCATGCTCGGCGGTCCTCGACGACGGCGACCATCGTTTGACGGCTGTGGAGCGCACCCCGGATGGTGCGGTGTCGCAGCCCTCGCCTGGGATCCTGGTCACGGTGGACACCGTTCCGCCGGAGCCTCCGACGATCACCACGGCGAATATGACCTCTATCGGCGGATCCGCCGAGCCAGGGGCCACCGTGACCGTGACCTATCCGAAGGAGGACGGGTCTTGTGGCACAGTCACCACATCGGTGAATGAGGATGGGTCGTGGGTGGTCCCCACTCCCGAGGATGCCACGGATGGTGGGATCAGTGCGGTGGTGACCGATCCTGCGGGCAATGAGTCGCAACCAGGCGAGGCTGTGTTGGACGTCACTCCTCCTCATCCGCCGGTGATGAATCCGTCGAACGGCTCCGAGATCACCGGCACGGGCGAACCGGGGACCTCGGTGACCGTCACCGACGAGAACGGAACACCTGTCGCAGGGTGTGAGACCGTCGAGGTCGACCAGGACGGCCAGTTCGCCTGTCGGCCCTGGACCCCCCTGCCTCCAGGGACCGAGATCTGGGTCACCGCCACCGACGAGGCGGGCAACCACTCCACGCCCGTCCGGGCACAGATCCTCACCCCCCAGATGGAGGTCCAGGTCCCCACAGGCGGGCGGGTCGACTCGGCTCGCATCCCCGGATGGGTCGTGGTGATCCTCGGCTCACTCGGCGTGGGCGCCGGCGTGGTCTCTCGTCACATGGCCACGCCGGAGTGACGTCTCGCGTCGACAGGTCGGGGCCGGGGGCCGTCTCCTCACCGGAGGCGGTCCCCGGGCCAGTAGACTGGATCGCACTATGACAGACTCCTCGGCTCCCGCACGCCTTCGGGTGGCGCCCTCGCCCACAGGCGACCCCCACGTCGGCACGGCGTACATGTCTTTGTTCAACCTCGCGTACGCCCGTAAAACCGGCGGCCAGTTCGTCTTGAGGATCGAAGACACCGACCAGGCCCGACTGGTGGCCGGGTCGGAGGCCCAGATCTACGACACGCTGTCCTGGCTGGGTCTGGATTGGGACGAAGGGCCCGACATCGGCGGGCCGTACGCCCCGTACCGTCAATCCGAGCGGCTGGACACCTACCGGCCCATCGTCGACCGGCTCATCGAGGCCGGGCACGCCTACTACTGTTGGTGCTCCCCGGACCGGCTGGCGCAGATGCGCAAGGCCCAGGAGGAGGCCAAGCAGCCCACCACCGGGTACGACCGGCTGTGCTGGGGCAAGACCCGAGAGGAGCGGGCCGAGCTGCCAGGGTTCAGCGAGACCCCCGTCGTGCGGATGCTCATCCCCGATGACGTGGAGCTCAGCTTCACAGACCAGATCCGGGGCCTCATCTCGGCGCCCCGTCCCGACGACCAGGTGATCCTCAAGGCGGACGGTTTCCCGACCTACCACCTGGCGGTCGTCGTCGACGACCACCTCATGGGCATCACCCACGTCGTGCGCGGCGAGGAGTGGATCTCCTCCACGCCGAAACATATCCTGCTCTACCGGTGGCTGGGATGGGAGGCGCCCGTGTGGTGCCACATGCCCCTGCTGCGCAACCAGGACAAGTCGAAGATCTCCAAGCGCAAGAACCCCGCGGCCCGCCTGCTCTGGTTCAAGGAGGAGGGCTACCTTCCCCAGGCCCTGCGCAACTTCTTGCAGCTGATGGGCTACCCGCCTCAAGCGGACGACGCCGAGGTGTGCGCCTTCGAGGACTTCGTGGCCGATTTCGACTGGGCCAAGGTCAACACGGTCGGTCCCGTCTTCGACGTGAAGAAACTGGACTGGCTCAACGGGCATTACATCCGGTCCTTGGGCGACGACGAGCTCGCCGACGCGATCTGCGCCCACATCGACGCCTACCAGTCCGACGAGCTCCCGGGCGGCCTGACCCCCCGTGCGCGCGAGGTGGTCCGTGAGGCCGTCCCCCTGATCGCCCCGCGCCTGACCGTCCTCAAGGAGGCCCTGGGGAAGGTGCGGTTCCTGTTGTGCGAGGACGAGGCGCTGCCCGTGGACGCCGACGCCCGTGCGAAGGTGGCCACGGACGCCGAGTCGGTCATCCAGGCGTCCATCGAGGTCCTGTCCGGGTTGGACGAGTTCACCACCGACGCGATGCACGACGCGCTCACCACTCGACTGGTGGACGAGATGGGGCTCAAGAAGAAGCTGGCCTTCGCCCCGATCCGCGTGGCGATCACCGGGGTGCTGGTCTCGCCGCCTCTGTTCGAATCCATGGAGATCCTGGGACGGGAGTCCTGCCTGGCCCGGTTGCGGGCTTTCGTCGCGTGATAATCTGGCCAAATGAGCGAACCGACGACCTCTGCAGGGGATTTCATTGCCGACACGGTGCGAGCCGACAACGCCTCAGGGCTCTATTCGTCCAGGGTCCAGACCCGGTTCCCTCCCGAACCGAACGGCTACCTGCACATCGGGCACGCCAAGGCGATCACCGCCGACTTCGGCATCGCCGAGCAGTTCGGCGGGACGTGCAACCTGCGGTTCGATGACACGAACCCCGACACCGAGGACGTGGAGTACGTCGAGTCGATCATCGACGACATCGCCTGGTTGGGCTTCCGCCCGGACAACGTCTACTATGCGTCCGACTATTTCGAAGCTCTCTACGCCTGGGCGCAGACCCTGATCGAGCGCGGCTTGGCGTACGTCGACGACCAGGACCAGGAGACGATCTCGGCCCAGCGCGGGGGGTACGGCAAGCCGGGCGTCGAGTCTCCCTTCCGCAGCCGCACTCCCGACGAGAACCTCGACCTGTTCACCCGGATGAGGGCCGGGGAGTTCGAGGACGGCGCCAAGGTGCTGCGGGCCAAGGTCGACATGCAGTCGGACAACATGGCCTTGCGCGACCCGGTCATGTACCGGATCCGCCGGGGCCACCACCATCGCACCCACGACGCCTGGGTGATCTACCCGACCTATGACTGGGCCCACGGGCAGTCCGACGCCCTGGAGGGCGTCACCCATTCGATGTGCACCCTGGAGTTCGTCGCCCATCGGCCGTTGTACGACTGGTACCTGAACCATCTCGACCTGCCCTACGAGAAGCCTCAGCAACTCGAGTTCGCCCGCTTGGAACTCACCCACACCGTCACCAGCAAGCGCAAGCTGCGCCAGTTGATCGAGGACGGCGTGGTGGACGGCTGGGACGACCCCCGCATGCCCACGTTGCAGGGGCTCCGCCGTCGCGGGTACCCCGCCGCGGCGATCCGTGCCTTCTGCACCCACATCGGGATCAACAAGACCAATTCTCGGCACTCCATCGAGGAGTTGGAGTCCTTCGTGCGCCAGGAGCTCAACCGTGTGGCGCAGCGCCGCATGGCGGTCGTCCGGCCCCTCAAGCTGGTCATCGACAACTGGCCCACGCAGGACGGCCATACCATCGCCCAGGCCCGCGAGGCCGGCGAGGACTGCGTCGGAGAGACCCAGTGGTTCGACATCGTCAACAATCCGGAGAATCCGGACGACGGGTCGCGCTCGGTCCCCTTCAGCGGCCAGGTGTGGATCGAGCGGGAGGATTTCGCCCTCGACCCGCCGCCGAAGTACTTCCGCCTGACGCTGGGCCGCGAGGTGCGCCTGCGCGGCGCCTATCTGGTGACGGCCACCGACGTCGTGCTCGACGACTCCGGCGAGGTGGTCGAGGTGCGGGCCACGTACGATCCGGCCAGCCGGGGAGGCAACGCTCCCGACGGGCGCAAGGTGAAGTCCACCATGCACTGGGTCGCCGCCTCCCATGCCCTGGACGCCGAGGTCCGTCTCTACGACAGGCTGTTCTCCGCCGAGGCGCCGGGCGAGACGACGGGCGACCCCATCGACGACCTCAACCCCGCGTCCATGGAGCGGGTGGCCGCCAAGGTCGAACCCGCTCTGGCGGATGTCGAGGGCGGGGTCCGTCCGGGCCAGGTCGTCCAGTTCGAGCGCATCGGCTACTTCGCCGCCGACCGGGTCCACCCCATGGTCTTCCACCGCACCGTCGGCTTGAAGGACGAGTGGGCCTCGCTCGTCAAACGCGGCTGAGGACGGCGGTCGGGATCCTCGACGGATCCCGTTCACCACAGTGGGACACGGCGGGGGGAACACTCCCACTGGGCGGGCTCGTGCGGCACCGCTCGTGGCACGGTTTGAGGGCCGCCGATAGGATGGCTTCGTGAACTTTCCACTGCTCCATGCGGGCAAGGTGCGTCGCTTGTACGAAGTGCCGAACCCCGCGCAACTGCTCATGGTCGCCACGGACGCCATCTCGGCTTTCGACTTCGTCTTGCCGACTCCCATCCCCGACAAAGGAACCATCCTGACGCAAATGTCGTTGTGGTGGTTCGACCAACTCGCCGACATCACGGAGAACCACGTGGTGTGGGGGTCGCGGATCGGCGGTCAGCCGGGTCCGTACGAGATCCCCGCCGAGTGGGAGGGCCGCTCGATCGTGGCGGAGAAACTCCCGATGATCCCGGTGGAGTGCATCGCCCGCGGGTACATCACCGGCTCCGGATGGGCGGAGTACCAGAAGTCCCAGACGGTGACGGGGATTCCCCTGCCGGCGGGGCTGCGCCATGCCGACCGTCTGCCCGAGCCGATCTTCACCCCGTCCACCAAGGCCGACATCGGCCAGCATGACGAGAACATCTCCTTCGCCGAGTTGGTGAACCTGGTGGGACGCGACACGGCCGACGCTCTGCGCGACCTGACCCTGAACATCTTCGTCAAGGCGTCGGCGATCGCCGAGGAACACGGCATCATCCTCGCCGACACCAAGTTCGAGTTCGGGCGGCGCTGGGACGGCACGATCGTCCTGGCCGACGAGGTGTTGACCCCGGACTCCTCTCGGTTCTGGGACGAGGCCCATTATCGCCCGGGCGCGCAGATTCCCAGCTTCGACAAGCAGTTCGTCCGCGACTGGCTGGCCGAGGACTCCGGATGGGACAAGAACGGGTCCACCCCTCCTCCCGCGCTGCCGCCCGAGATCGTGGAGGCGACCAGGGCCCGGTACGTCGAGGCCTACCACCGTCTCACCGGGAACACCGACATCCAGTGAGACCCTGCCTGGCGTCGAGCCGACATCCGGCCCGGCGACACCTGCGTCGTCCCCTCGTCGGGCGAGTCGGCCATGCGGGGCAGTAGGATGGAGGGCATGGCTAGAGTCGTCGTCAATGTGATGCCCAAACCCGAGATCCTCGACCCGCAAGGCAAGGCGGTCACCGGGGCCCTGAAACGGATGGGCCATACAGGTTTCTCCGTCCGCCAAGGCAAGAGATTCGAGATCGAGGTGGACAAGGACGTGACCGACGAGGTGCTGGATGAGGTTCGCCAGTTCGCCGAGTCCTTCCTGGCCAACACCGTGATCGAGAATTTCGAGGTCGTCTCATGAAGATCGGGGTCGTCACCTTCCCCGGATCCCTCGACGACCACGACGCCAAGCGTGCCATCACTCTGATGGGCGCGGAAGCGGTCGGGTTGTGGCACGCCAGCGACGACCTCGGCGAGGTCGATGCTGTGATCCTGCCCGGAGGGTTCTCGTACGGAGACTATCTGCGGTGCGGCGCCATCGCGCGGTTCTCGCCTGTGATGGACGAGGTCGTGCGCCGCGCCGGGCAGGGGATGCCCGTGCTGGGGATCTGCAACGGCTTCCAGATCCTGTGCGAGGCTCGACTGCTGCCGGGGGCTCTCATCCGCAACGAGGTGCGGGTCTTCACGGCCCGCGACCAGCGTCTGCGTGTGGAGTCGACCGACACCGCGTGGACCAACGCCTACGAGGTCGGCCAGGAGATCTGCGTCGCGCTCAAGAACGGCGAGGGCAACTACCAGGCCGACGCGGACACCGTGGCCCGCTTGGAGGGCGAGGGCCGCGTCGTCGTCCGGTACGTGGGCAACCCCAACGGTTCCATCCACGACATCGCCGGCATCGCCAACGAGCGCGGCAACGTCGTGGGGCTCATGCCCCATCCCGAGCACAACGTGGACCCCCAGATCGCCCCGACCCTCGACGGCAGAGGCTTCTTCGAGTCGGTGTCGGCTTTCCTCGCCACTGTGTGACCGTGCCCGTCCTAGACTGGACGCTATGAGCATGCTCATCGATCACGTCCTCGCTCACGGCTTGGACACGAAGACTGTTGTCATGGGGGCGAACGTCCTCAGTCGGTCGGGCGGCGTCTTCGCCGACCTGTTCCCAGGTTCGACGGGCGTCATCGTGGCCGACGAGAACACCTGGGCTGTCGCCGGCGACCAGGTCCAGGCGTCGATGGCCGCGCACGGTGTGGCCTGCGATCCCCCTATCGTCTACCCCGGCGTCCCCGTCCTCTTCGCGGACGACCGCATGGTGGCCGACCTGGTGGGCGCCTTGAGCGACACCAGCGCCGTCCCGCTGTCCATCGCGTCGGGCTCCCTCAACGACGTCACCAAGCTGGCCTCGCACATCACGGGTCGCAGCTACCTCAACGTGTGCACGGCCGCGTCGGTGGACGGCTACACCTCCTTCGGCGCGGCCATCACCGTGGACGGGGTCAAACAGACCGTCCACTGCCCGGCGCCGCGCGGGGTGATCGTCCCGCTGGACGTCATGGCCCAAGCGCCCGCCCGCCTGACCGCGACAGGGTACGGCGACCTCATCGAGAAGGTCCCAGCCGGGGCGGACTGGATCATCGCCGACGAACTGGGCCTGGAACCCATCGACGAGCAGGCGTGGGCCGTGGTCCAGCCGCCGTTGCGCGAGGCGTTGGGCGACCCCGCCGCCCTGGCGAAGGGAGACCTGGCGGCTGTCGAGAAGCTGTCGGAGGAGTTGATCCTGTCCGGGTTGGCCATGCAGATGTGCTCCTCGTCTCGACCCGCGTCGGGCGCGGGGCATTACTTCTCCCATCAATGGGAGATGGAGGGGTACGGCCGTGACTGGGACCCGCCCCTGTCCCACGGTTTCAAAGTCGGTCTGGGGGCCGTGGCCATGTGCGCCCTGTACGAGAGCGTCCTCGACCTCGATCTGTCGCACCTGGACGTCGAGGCCCGGGTGGCCGCGTGGCCCACGTGGGGTCAGGTGGAGGCGCACGTGCGTGCCCTCCAGTCCGACCCGGTCATCCGTGAGGCGGCCATCGCCCAATCCCGTGACAAGTACGTCCCCCGTGACCAGGCCCGGGCGCGCCTCGACCTGATCCGTGAGCGCTGGGGCGCCATGCGGACCAGGATCCAGGCGCAGGTCCTCCCGGCGCGGGTGGTCGAAGAGATGCTCGCCGAGGTCGGCGCCGTCCATCACCCGTCGCAGATCGAGGTGACCCTTTCCCAGCTGAGAAGGAAGTACTACCAAGCCCAGACCATCCGCACCCGCTACACGGTGCTGGACCTGCTCCAGGACGTCGGTCTGCTGAGCCACCTCGTGGATTCCCTGTTCGTTCCGGGGGGATATTGGTACGACCGGGGGTGACCCTCGGCGTGGATGCTGGGGTGTTCCGGTTCATTCACCTTGTGGATAAGTGACCGTGGGCCTTGTCGATGGTGTGGACTGTGTGTCAGGGTGTGTCCGCATCGTGTGAGGGAGGAAACTATGACAAGGGTGTTGTACGGTCTGGTGGCCGGTCTGGTCGCGGTCGTGTTGGCGGGGTGTACGGGTGG
>WQZD01000008.1 GCA_009780915.1 Propionibacteriaceae bacterium | reverse complement strand
TCTCACTCCGCGCCAGATACCTGATCTGCGCCCAATCATCCACTGTGATCACCTATCCAATCATGGTCAGGTGGCTCACTTTTCGACCGTCGCCACTGGCTCACTATTCGACCGTCGTCGACAAGGGCCTGAGTCCCGCCGAGTGGTGGTATTTCGGGGTGGCCGGAGTGGCGTGCTGATGTAGGGGGTCATCGGCGGAATCCTGGTGTGTTGCGAAGCACTACCGAAAGGGTTCCACCGATGACCACCACCTATTCTGCCCTGTCCGCCGCTGATCTTCTGGACGCGGTGCGGCGTGGGGATGTTGTTGACCTGATCGCCGAGTCTGTGCGGCGGGTGTTCCAGGAGTTGATCGAGGCTGAAGCCGACGCCCGGATCGGCGCGGCCCGCCATGAACGCACCGACGAGCGGGTCACGTATCGCAACGGGAGTCGCGCGAAGTTGTTGACGACCCAGGCCGGGGACGTGGAAGTGCGTATCCCGAAGCTGCGGCGGGGCTCGTTCTTCCCGTCGATCCTGGAACCGCGCCGCCGGATCGACCAGGCGTTGCACGCGGTGGTCATGGAAGCCTACGTGTGTGGGGTGTCGACCCGGACAGTCGACGACTTGGCAGAAGCGTTGGGCGCCAGCTCGGGCATCTCCAAATCCGAAGTGTCCCGCATTTGCGCCGGGATGGACGAGTTCGTGGACGCGCTCCGCACCCGTCGCCTCGATCACGCCGAGTTCCCGTATGTCTACCTCGACGCCACGTATCTGCACGTGCGGGAGCAAGGACTCGGGCAGGTCGTGTCGAAGGCCGTCGTGATCGCCACCGGGGTCCGCGCCGACGGCGGGCGGGAAGTGTTGGGCCTCGACGTCGGCGACAGTGAGGACCAGCCGTTCTGGGAGGCGTTCCTGGCCTCACTGAAAGCCAGGGGCCTGTCGGGGGTCCGCCTGGTCGTCTCCGACCAGCACGCCGGCCTGGTGGCCGCCCTAGGCCGGCATCTGCAAGGTGCGGCCCACCAACGCTGCCGCGTGCACTTCGCCCGCAACCTGCTCGCCTTGTTCCCGAAAACCCACAAGGGCATGGCCGCCGCCGCGCTGCGCACCGCGTTCGCCCAACCGAAGGCCCCCATGATCGCCGACGCGTGGGACAAGGTCCGCGACCAGTTAGCCGCCGTCAACCCGAAGACCAGGCCGATGATGGACTCCGCGAAGACCGAGGTCCTCGCATTCTCAGCATTCCCCAAGGAACATTGGGTCAAGATCTGGTCCAACAATCCCCTGGAACGCATCAACAAGGAAATCAAACGCCGATCCCGCGTCGTTGGCATCTTCCCCAACGAGAACGCCGTGATCCGCCTAGTCGGAGCCATCCTGACCGACACTCACGACGAATGGCAAGCCACCGACCGGCGTTACCTCTCCGAAGAATCCATGCGCAAACTCCACCCCAACAACCGCTACGATGAACCCGTCGCCACCATCACAGGCAGCGACCAACACAACCAGGATTCATAGCCGAATTCCCACCACTCGGCGGGACACTATCGGACGAGATATCTGTTGGCAGGACCTTTAGAGTATGCAATGATGTGTTGCATTTACATCAGGTCCGCGTGTGTCCCCGTCCGCTGAAGGATCAGGATCAACTCGCCATGGTCAATCCGGTAGATCAACAGCCAATCCGGCTGAATATGGCATTCGCGGTGGCCTGCGTAATCACCCACCAGGGCGTGGTCACGGTTCGATACCGGCAACGGTTTTTCACGCTGAAGCGCGTCAACAACCGCACCCAATGAGGCTAGATCCTTGCCCCGTTTGAGGGCTTTCTTCAGATCCCGGCGAAACTGCGAGGTCTGAACCAGCGCCAGCATTAGTCGTCCGAATCGAGATCAGACACCAGA
Source organism: Propionibacteriaceae bacterium (assembly GCA_009780915.1). Classification (GTDB taxonomy): domain Bacteria; phylum Actinomycetota; class Actinomycetes; order Propionibacteriales; family Propionibacteriaceae; genus WQYJ01. The sequence goes on along the minus strand of WQZD01000008.1, from coordinate 97,786 downwards.
TCGTCGAATGACACATATCGCTTCGCTGGCACTCGACCGGCGATGATGTCATCAGCTTCACGCATCGCGGCTTCTGTCGTGGCCCCATAGCGTGGCTGACGAACGCTGAATGGCAGGCCGCCTTCAAGGTTCGCCTTGTGCAAGAAGATGTTGACCGCATCGGTGATGGTCAGCCCGAGTGGGGCAAATGTCCGCTCGGCTTGAGCCTTGACCTCTGGATCGATTCGAATGCTCAAGGTCGCTGTTTTCATAGAACTCACCCTACCACCCCTTGCCGCATTTGCGTGACACTCGTCACACAATCTGTCCTATCGCGTCAAATGGAAACCACACGGAATACGGTTACGTGTTGGAACAGGGCCAGCGTTGTGGGGCATGGGGGACTCCAACGCCGTGCTTGGCACGTCGTTCCCGCGGCGGCGGCCTATCGGCCGCCTTGCGGCCGAGCTAATCGAAGGCCCGCAGGCGATTGAGGTGAGTGAAATGAAGCTCGCTTCATTTCTGAACCGATTGAGACCTGTGATAGGGAGCGTAGCGACCGAACACCGGGCCTTCTCCTCACGCTCGGACCCTCAAGGGTGTTCCTCGCTTCGCTCGTCAACAGGCTGCAACCAGCTCGGGTATGACAATAAATTGTCATTCCTCTCGCTTCAATTGCCTGTTCGAGTCCACAGAACACAAAATCGTCTATTGCGGGGGCTACGCCTCCACGCTAGACGACGTGGACCCTAGTGGACGGTACTCGAAACATGCCCCAGCTTCCGAAGCTGCTTGTCAGAGCATGTTTCAAGTGGGTGTCTGAACCTACCGCCGAGGTGCGTGCGAGCGAGTTCGAGCCTCCAAGGTCGAATGCTCGGACGATGAAGCGGTTGAATCCGGCTCAGATCGACTTGCTCACATGGCCTACCAGCCAAACCCGGACCGTTCGGAGTCATGGCGTAACGTCGTGTCGAATATCTACGCCGGCGGCACTTCACCCGTCGAAGCTGGTGCCCATATCGCCACCGTCATCAAAAAGATCCTCGATGCGCGGCTGTCCGGAGTCGAGCTGAGCATTTGAGTAGATTTAGTAAACTGAGCAGCTCCACGAGGCGAAGGAGACGGCATGGCTGAGGACAATCCGGTGTTGGAGGCGGCACAACGGCGCCATGTCAAGCAGTTTTCACCCCGTCAGATCAGCGACGACGACTGGAATCTGATCTTGGAGGTGGCCCGGCTGGCCCCCAGTTCCTTCGGCCTGGAGCATTGGCGCATCCTTGATGTCCGTACCCCGCAGATGAGGGAGACGCTCAAAGAGGTGATGAACCAGCACAACCCGCCCCGGCTGGAGGCTGCCAGGTTCTGCGTCTTTGTCACTCACGATGATCTGAGCGCCGGTTCGCCTTTTGTGAGTGATGCCTTTATCCGTCAAGGAATGACGGGGCAGGTGCTGGCCGACTTTTTGGCGGGGTATGGGCAGTTCATCACCGATCATCAAGGTCTGACGCAGTCACGCCAGATGCGCGATTGGGCCGCCAAGCAGGCCTACATCGCACTGGCCTACATGATGCTGGCCGCCGCCAGTCTCGGCATCGACTCCTGTCCCATTGAAGGTTTCGCCTCGGCCAAGGCGCAACAGTTGTTGGGTGAGGCCGGTGCCATCGACCCGCAGCGGGAGTCGGTCGCCCTGATGGGTGCCTTCGGTTACCGGGCCGCCGAGCCGCGCCCCCGAAGCCGTCGCCAACTAGCGGAGATCGTCACCATCATTTAAGAGTCGGAAGCCCCGCCGAGGCCGTGGCGAGCTGCCTGTCGATTGGTTTCACCAATCCGGAGGCCAATCTTTCACCAACACCCCCCTTGTGGAGCATAGGGGATTCGAACCCCTGACTTCGACCTTGCAAAGGTCGCACTCTACCAACTGAGTTAATGCCCCAGGGCCTACTGCGGTTCTACGACCAACCCGGAAACAGCAAGTGAGAATCCCAGACCAGGGTCCCCGCCGCAGGCACAGGAGAGTATACCCTAGCGGGGGAACTCTTTCTCGTCTGTGCGGGAAAGTTGTCCCACGGTGCGGCAAGCGCCGCCGTGGGAGGCCGGTCACGACTGGCCGGGGCGGGACCCCGTGCTCCTAGGACTCGTCGGGGGCGCGCTCAGGAGTGGGGACCTTGGCCAGCGCTTCCTCCCACAACTGGCGTGCTTCGCTGTGCCGTTGATTGGAGACGTACAGGAGCGCTCCGATCCCGAGAAACAGGAGTAGCAGAAAGAAAAACCTCTTCATACCCCCAAGTCTTTCACGGGTTCCTGATGGGGACAAGATCGGACGCCGCCCGCTCCAATCTAACTGATTTCATATAAAATCTGAGGCGGTCCAGCCGTGTGTACAGGCATCTTGTACACTGATTATCGTGAATGTGTTGAGTCCGTTCAAGGTGGAAGGAGCTACGCGAAACGACTGGTTCGTCAACGCGTCCTTGGCGGTAACAGGAATCGTCCTGGTGCACCTCCCTTTCATGGCGGCAATTATCCTGCTCGCCGACGCTGTGAGCGCCCGTGAGGCTGTCATCACGGGCGTGTTCGGCGTGGGCGTCTTCTCGGCGATCACGTTGCGCCGCCACTATCCGGGCCTCTTCTTCCTTGTCTCCACATGTCTCATCATTCTCCAAGTCGTCTTGCTTCCTTTTCCCACGGTTTCGTGGTTGGTCGTGCCGGTCGCTGTGTACGATGTCGCGCGATGGCTCCCGTACCAAAAGGCGCGGATCTACCTGGTGGTCGCCCTGGCCATCGCCTTCATCGAGCCCGTCCGCTGGATGACCGCGAGCGTCTTCGGCAACTCCGATCTGCGTACGGTCGTGATCCTGGTGGGCGTTTCGGCCGCCGGCGTGGTCAGCACCGCGTACTCCATCGGGCGACGCCGCTATGACGTGGAGGCGGCTCGTACCCGCCAACTCCAGGCCGAGCGAGACGCGGCTGACCTCCAGATCGCCGAACAGGCGGCGAATCAGCGGACGCTGGAGACGCAGATCCGTACGAACATCGCCCGCGAACTCCACGACATTGTCGCCCACTCGATCTCCGTCATGGTCGTGCAGGCTGAGGGCGGGCTGGCTCAGCTGAACAGGTCCCCGAACCTGGCTGAGCTCGCGTTGGGCACGATTTCGGAGACTGGGCGCGAGGCCCTTCAGGAGATGCGCCGGATCGTACGTACCCTCCGCTCGGACTCGGACGGCACAGACGACATCGCGTCCGCGCCGGGGCTCGCCGACATTCCATCCCTGGCCGAGAAGGCGAACGCGACCCTGACGGTGTCGGGGACCCCACATGGGTCGACACCCATTATTGAAATGACTTTGTACCGTGTCGTCCAGGAGGCGCTCACGAACTCGATCAAGCATGCAGGTCCCGAGGGGGATCCGCATGTTGCTGTGGTCTGGCACTCGAAACATGTCACCGTCACCGTCACCAACAAGGTGACGGATTCTCCGCGTGTCGGAGATCATCGTGGGACGGGACTGATCGGGATGGCCGAGCGAGTGCAAGCGTTGGACGGTACGTTGACGGTTGGTCCAAGTGAAACAGGAGGATTCAGAGTATGCGCGCAGATTCCACTGCAGACATCCCCACGCGAGGCGTCATGACACGTCCTATTCGGGTGGCGCTCGTCGATGATCAAGTCCTCGTTCGGAGTGGTTTCCGGATGATGGTCGAAGCCGAATCCGACATCGATGTTGTGGGTGAGGCGAGCAACGGCCCTGAGGCGTTGGCCCTGCTGAGGGAGGTGCCGGTGGACGTCGTCCTGATGGACGTACGCATGCCAGGCATCGACGGGATCGAGACGACGAAGCGGATCATCGACGCCGGGTACCCGGTCAAGATCATCATCTTGACCACATTCGACTTGGATGACTACGTGTACCAGGCTCTCCGTGCGGGGGCCAGCGGGTTCCTGCTGAAGGACGCCCGCGCGACGGAGTTGGTGGACGCCATTCATGCCGTGAACTCCGGGGACGCGATCATGGCGCCGTCGACGACGAAGCGGCTCCTGACGAACCTCATGCCAGGGCCTGATCGGACTCAGCCGGATCCTCGCCTGAATGTGCTCACCGAGCGTGAGGTGGACGTTCTCAAGGAGATCTCTCAGGGAGCGAACAACACCGAGATCGCCGAGAATCTCCACCTGGCCGAAGGAACAGTGAAAACCCACATTTCGAGGCTCTTGTTCAAGTTGCAGGCGAGGGACCGAGTCGGCCTGGTGCTCGCGGCGTACGACATGGGCCTGATCGACCGGTAGCGATCCGCTGGTCGGTCCGTGCTGGGGCCGTGGCAGGCTGATCGGCCGCCTGACAACACTGTGACAACACTGAGGCGATTGTGGCAGCACCTGGGGTGGTACGACCACCACATCGGGCAACACCCATCCGCCAGAGTAGAGGTCTGCTCTCGAGGAGGCCTGTTATGTCATCACGTGTCATGCCGTCAGTGGCTGTGGCGGTTCCGTCACATAAAGGCGCGGGGTGCGCCAGCATGTCAGCACGCCTGAATCAAGAATGGGAGGACTTGAAATGGGATCTGGCTGACTGGACTGATCCTGCGACACCCCTCAACGTCGTCCTCGAGAGCATTCGCTTCAATCCTGACCAGGTGCTCGGAAGTCTGATCCACACATGTCAGGAGGGGTACCCCGTGGCGGGGCGGGTCATTGTCCAGGCGCTCTTGCCCAAGTTGATTCTCATGTCGCGGGCCTACCCCCATCCGTCGGTCGATCATCTGGTCGCCGCCTTGTGGATCCGGATCTCCAAGTACCCCCTGCACAGGCGTCCCCGGTCGGTGGCTGCCAACCTGGTGCTGGACGCCAAGAAGGACGTCGTGGCGGAAACCCGTGTCGCGCCGGTGGCGCCGCTCATGCCGGTCGTCGATCACGCGGATCTCATCGCCCACCGGGTGCTGGACACCGCGCGCACCCTGCACCTGGCCACAGCTGAGTCGCTCACCATCGTGGAGAAGGTCTACATCGATGGCTTGCCCAGCGCACAGGTGGCCGAACTGCATGCCATGAGCCCCGACGCCGTACGGCAACGCTGCTCCGACACCGTGAGGCGTCTGCGCGCCCATCGAGACATCCTGGTCGACCTCGTCGAAGCCGCGTGATCGATCACCCCGGATCCGACAGTCCCTGCGTGCCCTGCCGGGCGAGTTGTGGCCAGACAGGGGGCGTCGGGCGGGACCCGATCACCTCGTGGAGGGTCGTGACCGTCTCAGGAAGAAGATCGGTTCCCAGATTGCGGGCGTTGCGGGAAATCCAGTTGACCAGGCGTTCCACTTCCATGCGATTCCCGGCGGCGTGTTCCGTCCTCACCCGGGCGCACAGGAGTTGCTCGTCCTCAGGGGCTGCGATGAGGGCCCGACTGGCCGCCCAACGGGCTCTGTCGATGTCCTGCTGCTGCAAGCACCTCGCGGTGGCGATCACCCCGATGTCCCTGATGACCGAGACGATGTCTGTGCGCAGTTCCTCGGCCCAATGCCACTGCCCCGGAGCGGCGTCAGCCAGAGGGGCTCCTCGCACCAGGTGAAGGGCCTGAATCAGCTTGTCGGTGGAGGTCGCCTCCACTCCTGAGGCGATGAGCAGGCGCAGTCGCTGCCAATCGGATGTGACGGCGGGGTCGAGCCAGATGCGCCCCGAGTACGCCTCGGGGAGGTAGGGCTCGCCCTGCGCGTCGTTGCCCAACCACGTGCGCAGTCGGCTCATGTTGGATCGACGGGTCCCCTCAGCCACGAGAAGTCCCTGGGCCATGGCCATGGCGGTGGCGCCGGGGTGTTCGAGGAGCCATCCACAGTATTCCATGCAAGCTCGCTCAGCTCGGGGTGGAGGCGGACCCTGTGCCCCTTCCAGGAGGACGGGTCCCAGTATCTTCAGGGTGGGATGGCTGAAGGTAGCCGCCAACGAGGTCTCGGCGTCCGGTGTGGGAACGGGTGTCATGGCAAAGCCCCTTTCGGCGGTGCGGTCGTGTGGCGGAGTCCATGGGTCGGGTAAGTCGGGTTCGGCAGATGTCGACGACGACCACCAGGCGGGGGTCGTCGACGGGCTGGCTGAGGTCTGAAGGAGGTTGGCGAGGGGCTCGCTCACGTCCAGGTGGAAGGGGGCCACGGGTCGATGGCCGGGGTCGAGCACCGCGTGATCGATGCCCTCGACGCGAAGGCTGCCCGACGCGATGGCGCGCGAGGGCGAGAGGTCAGGCCCGTACATGCCTGCCAGGACGGCGACTCCCACATCAGAGCCGTCGAGGCAGTCGGCCAGTTCGCGCAACTCCCTGGCATCGACGGGATCGATCAGACAGTAGAGGACAGGACGCCACGCCTCCGCATAGTCGGGATCGTTCCTTAACTGCGTCCATCGGCTGTCTCCGAGGTACGTTCTCCGCTCGGTGATGACGAGTCGCAGGCACTCGATCGCGTCAGCGAGGGTGGCATGGCGGGTGACACTGTCGAAGGTGTCGAAGAGGTTTTGCCCATCGAGGACGTGGAGTTCCATGCTGTCCGAGTAGTCGGAGAGGGTGATGTTCATGGCGATGCCGCGCATGACCGAGCGGACTTGGTCGGCCTGAGCTCCAAAGACAAGGAAGGGTTTCGCTTCGGTGATGTCGGTGTGCACAGCGTCGCCGGTCGTGGTGGTTCCCACGCACAGGGGCACCCCCTCGGCGGACAACAAGAGATCGTCGATGCTCTGCTCGTCTGAGAATCCCCCGATAGCCCTGCGAGCAGCGCACTCGCGTCCCTCGTAGGGCGCGCCGCCGGGGATGAAGCGGCTTCCGACGACGCCTAACGCCGACTCCAGGCGATGTCCCTCGTCGTTCGGCAGCAGGATTCGTCTGCCCACCGGACGTGTCCTCAACTGGTTCAAGCGACGTCGACCGATCAGGAGCACCAGGCCCCCGGCGAGGAACGTGCTGATCCCGATGTCCCGTACCAGGCCCTGCGCATCCGCACCGGCGCTCGGCTCGTCCACCGACTCGATGGGCGCGGGGGAGGGCGCCTGACGCTCGTCTGACGCTGGGGACGTGGCCGTGGACGCGGGCGGCGGAGATGCTGACGTCGAGGCACCCTCATCCTCCACAGGCGACCATGCGAATCCCAGATCTTCGCCAGATGCGCCTGGCGTGGGCTCCACGGGTGTGGTGGCGACCTCAGGCGTGTCCTCCTCAGGGGCGGTCGCCAGCAGGCTTTCGGCGGCGGGTCCGCCGCCGACGGGCGCTGTGCACGGGATGGTCAGTTTCTCTCCAGGCTGGAGGATGAAGGGGTCGGCGACCAGCGGGGCATTCGCGTCCGCGAGGGCGGGCCAGAGGCTTCCGCCGCCCATCTCTCGTTCGGCGATCGACCACAGAGAATCCCCTGGGGCGACGACCGCCACATGGTCCGGCTGGCAGGGCGTATCTCCTCGATCGGGCAGGCCGACGACCGGAATCCTCAATTTCCATCCCACATGGATGAGGTCGGGCGCGTCTTGGACGAGCTCTTCGTTCTCGGCGGCGATACTGGTCCACTGATGGCCGTCGCCGAGGAACCTTTCGGCGATCGACCACAAAGAATCCCCGGGGGCGACCGTATACATACCGCCAGCGTCGGGAGCGGTCGCCGTCATGGTCTGCGGGCCGGGGATGCCGACGGTCACAGGGGTGGGCGCCGACGTGATGGCGGACGAGTCGTCGGGCCATGCGGGCGCGACCACCGAGACGGTGTTAGCCGGGCTGTCGGCGACCGCCGACAAGGCGCCCCCGGCGATGCTCAGGGCGAAGGCGGCCGACACCAGCGGTCGTACGAGCGCGCGGGTCAGCCCCAGCGGGCCGGCAGGGCCCGTACGGGTGGTGGTACGGGCGCGCACAGGGTCGCCGCAGCGGGCCGCACGGGCGCGACCACGACGGCGCCGCCGTACGGCCACAACCATCTCAGCGAGCACGCTCCATGCGAGTTGAACCCAGAAAAGGGCGGCGAGCACGGTCACGATGGCAAGAACCACATGGCCGTCATCCGGGAGAAGGAACAGGGACGGATCCTGGATCAGGGTCCTCACCTCGGCCCAGTACCCCCATTCGACCACGACCCAGGGCACGCCGAAGACGAGCAGGGCGAGGACGACCCACGCCACGATCGAACGTGTCACGGTCATACCCACCTCCTCCGGCGTTCGTGTCAGCCCTCGCACACTCATGGCTCTCCTTTCCTTACTTTCACTATGGAAGAGGACAAAGGAGAAGTGCGAGTTATCCACAGATAATTCTTGCGCGAAAGAGTTATCCACAAGTAGAGACCCAGGTTGCATTTTTGTCGGTGGCCCTGAGTATGGTCTCGGGTATGAAAATGTGTACATTCAGCAATCGACGTCGCAGGTCTCGGATGCCAGCGGGGCCGTGAGCGCCTAGAAGAGGGGTCTGATCGCCGACGAGATAACCGTTTTTCGACACGGGTCGTCGTGGCTATGCCTCCGCTTGCCATCCGTGGGAAGATAGATGGACTCGTCATGATCGCACCAGGCGACGCCATGCGAGCAGTCCTGTGGGAAGCGCCTCAGGGATGCCATCCACGGATGCTGCAAGGAAGGAAGGCCCATGTCCACACACGACCTCGTCATCATCGGTTCAGGACCAGCGGGGTACACCGCTGCCATCTACGCCGCTCGTGCAGGGCTCAAACCTGTGGTGATCACGGGAACGCTCGCCGCCGGCGGCGCCCTGATGACCACCACCGAGGTGGAGAACTTCCCCGGGTTCCCCGAGGGGGTGCTCGGCCCCGACCTGATGGACAAGATGCGGGACCAGGCTGAGAAATTCGGCGCCATCCTCGTGGCCGAAGACGCCGTGTCGGTGGACCTGACTGGGTCGACCAAGGTGATCCGGGACTCCGGTGACAACGAGTACGAAGCACGGGCGGTCATCTTGGCGATGGGCTCCGACTACCGCAAACTGGGCATCCCTGACGAAGCTCGGTTGTCCGGGCGTGGAGTGTCCTGGTGCGCGACCTGCGATGGATTCTTCTTCCGTGGCAAGGACATCGCCGTCATCGGTGGAGGAGACTCTGCCGTCGAGGAGGCGACCTTCCTGACACGCTTCGCCTCGTCGGTCACCCTCGTGCACCGGCGCGACCAGTTGCGGGCCTCTGCCATCATGCAGGAGCGAGCGCGGACCAACCCGAAGATCCGTTTCGAGTGGAACGCCACCGTCTCCGGCATCGAGGGGGAGGCAGGCGTGACAGGGCTCACTCTCACGGACACGATCACCGGTGAGGCACGGAGCTTGCCCGTGGAGGGGGTCTTCGTCGCGATCGGGCATGAGCCGCGTAACGAACTCGTCGTGGGGCAGGTCGACGTCGATGCGGCCGGGTACGTCCAGGTGGCGGAACCCAGCACGGCCACGAACCTGACCGGCGTCTTCGCGTGCGGAGACCTCGTCGACCACTCGTACCGCCAGGCCATCACCGCCGCAGGGTCGGGATGCCGGGCTGGACTCGACGCGGAACGATTCTTGGCCAGCCTCGACTGACCTGGTGTCCCGCCACGTCGGGCGACACCCAAGACGACGAGCGCCACGATGACCAATGCGACTATCCACGCGACAGCCCACGGAGTCACCCACCCGAACCCACGGAGTCACCCACCCACACACGGGGTCACCCGCCTCAACCCACGGGGCCACCCACCCACCCACACCACAAACACTCATACACACGCCACAAAGGAGAAAGATGTCTACTGTCACCGCTGTCACGGATGCCACCTTCGCAACGGAGGTCCTCGGTTCTTCGCAGCCTGTCCTCGTCGATTACTGGGCCGACTGGTGCGTCCCCTGTCGCCAGCTGACTCCGATCATCGAGGAGTTGGCGTCCCAGTACGAGGGACAGATCAAGTTCGTGTCTCTGGACACCAATGAGAACACCGCCGTGATGGCTGCGCAAGACATCCGGACCCTTCCCACCGTGCACATCTTCGTCAACGGTGAGATCGTCTCATCCATGATCGGCTCCGTGACGAAGATGAAGCTTCGTCACGCTCTGGACTCCGTGGTCTGACACTCGGCGCCACCCCCCAGAGCACCTCAGCGCGAGTCCTCGTGCACCTGATGCACTCGATGCACCTCGTGCCCCTCGCGCGCTAACCCCGGTGGACGGCACGTCCTGCTGGGGCGGGGCGCGGACTCACCGCGATGGCGGGTCGAGACTCCCAGACCAGATGTTTGCGTATCCAGGTGGCGAGCGTGGCGAAATCGAGTCGATAGCGGTTGGGCGGGTACCTCAAAGGTTGGAATCCCACGCCCGTGAGCCAGGCGCGTGACGGCGCCAACGTCGACATCGTCGACGGCATGAGGCTCGACTGGGCTTCCACGCCGGTCACGGCGCCGCGCAAGCGCCGGGTCAGTCCTACGCACAATCGCTTGCTGGTGCCCATCGGCGCGGTCGCGTCGATGTGGAGGAGCGCCAGCCCGGCGGTGTGGGGGTCCAGGCCAGCTCCGGACAAGGGATGGCCGCGCGGCAGCGCATGATCGGGGGTGATCAGCACGACGCCGATCCAGTCCTCGCCGCGACGCACACCCACCCCGCACAAGCCCCACGTGTCCATGGACGCCCGCGTGACCAGGTCGCGATCATGGGGACTCAGGGCTCGAAGGGGGGTGTCCATGGACACCGTGTCGGCAACGCTGAGTGCGACAACGAGTCCGCGCTCGCGGGACTCTGTTGTGCTCATCATGCGTGCCATATCGCCATCGTACGACTTTTTACGGCAAAGTTATCGTATGAATATTCCAGAGAAGAGAGTGGAAACACGAATCGATCCCTATGTCGATGTGTATGCGGACCGTACCAAAGGCCTGAAAGCTTCTGCCGTGCGAGCTCTCTTCGCCGTCGCCAACCGACCCGAGATCGTGTCCTTGGCCGGCGGGATGCCCAACATCACTGACCTCCCTCTCGATGTGATCGGCAACGCCATCGGCGACCTGATCAAGGCGCGCGGCCCCCAGATCATGAACTACGGCGGCGCCCAAGGGGAGGAGCGCATCCGCGAGCAGATCTGCGAGGTCATGAGTCTGGAGGGGATCGAGGCGTCCCCCGACGACTTGGTCATCTCCTGTGGGTCGCAGCAGGGCTTGGACTTGGTCACCCGGACCTTCGTCGACCCCGGTGACGTGGTGTTGGCCGAGGCGCCGAGCTACGTGGGCGCCCTGGGCACGTTCACCTCGTACCAGGCACAGGTCGTCCACGTCGCCATGGACGAGGACGGCATCATCCCCGAGGCGTTCCGCGCCGCCACCGTCGCCGCACGCGCGGCCGGCAAGCAGGTGAAATTCCTGTACACCATCCCGAACTTCAACAACCCCTCGGGCATCCTGCTCTCGGTTGAACGGCGCAGGGAACTCCTCGCCGCCGCCAAAGAGCTCGACGTGATCATCGTGGAGGACAACCCGTACGGCCTGTTGGGGATCGACCAACCCCCGCAGCCGGCCATCCGCTCCATGGACGCCGACCAGGTGATCTACCTGGGCTCCTTCTCGAAGACGTTCGCCCCCGGGTTCCGCGTGGGCTGGGTTCTGGCGCCCCCCGCCGTCGTCAAGAAACTCATCTTGGCCCAGGAGTCCGCGACCCTGTGTCCCCCGGTCTTCTCGCAGTTCGCCATCTCGGAGTATCTCGCCACCTGGGACTGGAAGTCCCAGATCGAGGACTTCCGCTCGATGTACCGCGAGCGGCGCGACTCCATGCTGCGCGGCTTGGACGACCACATGCCCCCCGGAGCGACCTGGACCCATCCCAAGGGTGGTTTCTTCGTGTGGCTCACCCTGCCCGAAGGGTTCGACTCGGACCAGTTGTCCGCTCGGGCGACGTCCCACCGCGTTGCGTACGTCCCCGGGACGGCCTTCTACGCGGACGGCCTCGGCTCCCGCAACATGAGGCTGAGCTACTGCTTCCCCACCCCCGAGCGGATCTACGAGGGGACACGGCGCCTCGGTGAGGCCATCACCGAGGAGATGGAGCTTCGTACGACATTCGGCCTTGTCACCCCACATTCACCCGGTCGTGTCCAGCCTCCGGAAGTCCGGTCATGACCCCCTCGCATTCCTCGTGCTCCCCCTACCCCCGGGGCTGGACCACACCGCAGCATCCCTTTCCGACAACCCGAGAAAATTGAGGTGAATTGATGACACAACAAGTAATCGTCGTATCTGGTGGACTGTCCCACGAACGCGAGATTTCTTTAGAATCCGGCCAACGAGTCGCTCGCGAACTCACGAACGCGGGGTTCGAGGTGACGACCTCCGACATCCAGCCCTCCCTGATCGAGTTGATCGGAACCCTCGACGACCCGGTCGTCTTCCCGATGTTGCACGGCGGCGCGGGCGAGGACGGCGCGGTACGGGAGGTGCTCGAGCTCATCGGGGCGCCGTACGTCGGGTCCTCGGCTGTCGCCTGCCGCGCGAGCTTCGACAAGGCCTTGGCGATCCCGGTGGTCGCTCGTGCGGGGCTGGCCGTGCCCAAGCGCGTCATCCTTCCTCATGACATGTTCCGCGACCTCGGCGCGGGCGTGCTCATGACCCTCATCGAGGACCGTCTCGGACTGCCCTTGTTCGTCAAGCCCTCCGCGAGCGGATCGGCCCTCGGCACGTCGCGAGTCGACCGTATCGAGGACCTCGCCACGGCCATGGTCAACGCCTACAGCTACGGCCGTGTGGTCGTGGTCGAGGAGTGCGTGGAAGGCACAGAGATCGCCGTCCCGGTCTTCGACCTGGGCGACGGCCCCGTCGCCTTCCCGCCCGTGGAGATCCGTCCCGCCTCCGGCGTGTACGATTTCGAGGCCCGGTACACCGCAGGGTCGACGACCTATGTCTGCCCGGCCGCCCTCGACAGCGACGTCATCGAAGCGTGCAAGGACGCGGCTGTCACGGCACACGTGACCCTCGGACTGAGGGATTTCTCGCGTGCGGACATCATCGTCCGCGACGGCCAGCCGGTCTTCATCGAGTCGAGCGTCGCCCCCGGCATGACCGAGACATCGCTCGTGCCCCTCTCCCTCCAGACCGCGGGAGCGAGCCTGTCCGAGGTGCTCGCGCAGTTGGTACGCAAGGCGGCGACGCGAGGATGACTCAACCGTCCGATGGCGCGGGGGACCCCCATAGACGGGTGACCGGGCTGGTCCCGACCCTCGTCGCCATCGTGATCCTGCTCGCCGTCTGGCAAGTGGCGGCCATGCTCGTCGGGCATGACATCATCCTCGTCACGCCCGCCCGGGTGGTGGTCACGCTCGTCGGCCTCCTCCCGACAGCCTCCTTCTGGGCCACGATCGTCCACTCGCTGGTCCGCGTCGTCCTCGGGTTCCTCCTCGCGTTCGTCTTCGGACTAAGCCTGGCCTGGCTAGCCTCGACCAGCCGCTGGGCGGCCGCGCTGACCGCCACGACGATGCGCCTGATCCGATCCATCCCAGTCGTGTCGTTTATCATCCTGCTCCTCATCTGGGCCGATGCGACCTGGGTGGGACTGTGGGTGTCCTTCCTGATGGTCCTGCCCGTGATCTACGCCAACACTGAAGAAGGGTTCTCCACCCGCGACGCGAAGATCTTGGACATGGCACTGGTCTTCGGCTTCACCCCGGCCCGACGCTGGTGGGCGATCACGGCGCCGGGGCTCATGCCGTACCTGATCGCGGCCACGCGCGTGGGCTTCGGACTGGCGTGGAAGGCCGGGGTCAGCGCCGAGGTCATCGGGATGACACGGGGATCCATCGGCGAACGTCTCTACCAGGCCAAGATCTTCTTGAGCACGGCCGACCTGTTCGCGTGGACCGCGGTGATCGTCGCAGCCAGCTACCTGTGCGAGATCCTGGCGCTGTGGGGGCTTCGGCGCGGACAGGCCGCGTTGGGCAGGTACGCCGCATGATCCGGTTCCAGAATGTGTGTTTCGCGTACGGCGACGCCGCCGTGCTGACCGACCTGAGCTTCGACTGCCCCTCCGGCGCCGTGGCGTGGCTGTGGGGCGCCAACGGCGCGGGCAAGACCACCGTCACAAACCTGGCCCTGGGCCTCCTCACGCCCGACGCGGGCCAGATCGAGGCGCCGACCCTCGCCTCGGCGGTCTTCCAGGAGGACCGGCTGTGCGAGCACCTGACCGCCGTCGCGAATGTGCGTCTGGGGCTCGGCCACCGGGTGGCTGCCGCGGAGATCCTGGACGAGTTGGCCCTCGCGGGTCTGACGTCCCAGGACGCGGGACGGCCGGTGAGCCGACTCTCCGGTGGGCAGCGTCGCCGCGTGGCTCTCGTACGGGCCCTGATGCGCGACTGCGACCTGCTGTGCCTGGACGAGCCCTACACCGGCATCGACGAGGCGAGCGTCGACGAGGTCGTGGCGTACACCCTCGACCGGATCGAGCACCGCAGCGTGCTGCTCGTGTGCCACGACCAGCAGATCGCCGCCCGCTTCGCGCCCACGACGGTGAGGCTGTGAGAGGTGGCCGCCTCCCGGGGGCATGTCGGGCGCCACGGTCTAGGCCCGTCTCACCACGCCATGGTCGCAGCCCGTCTCGCCACGCCACGGTCCCGCCCGTCTCACCAGGCCACAGGGATACGGCGGTTGCCGAAGTGACCGGCGGTCTCGCCCCACACTCCCGGCAGGCGGGTCGCGCAGTGGCGGCAGCGCCCCTCGCCGTCCAGGTCGTACCGCGTGACGGCGTACCCCGACCGTGAGATGACGGGCTCGCCGCATCCGGGGCAGATGGTCGTCGACCCCTCGGAATCGACGACATTGCCTGTGTATACGAACCTCAGTCCTGAGTCCATGGCGATCCGGCGCGCGCGGCGCAGGGTAGCGACCGAGGTGGCGGGGACATCCCGCATCCGATTGTCGGGGTGGAAGGCCGTCAAGTGCAGGGGCACATCCTCGCCCAACTCGCTCGCCAACCATCGCGTGAGCGCCGTCAGCTCCTCGTCGGAGTCGTTGTGGCCCTCGATGACCAAGGTGGTGATCTCGAGCCAGCAGGAGGTGTGATGGCGGATGTGCGTCAGGGTGTCCAGGACCACATCCAAGCGTCCGCCGACGATGTTCCGGTAGAACTGGGGGTTGAAACTCTTGAGGTCGACGTTGGCCGCGTCCATGGCCGAGAAGAAGTCAGCCCGTCCGGGATCCAGGACATACCCCGCTGTCACAGCCAGATTCTTGAGCCCGCGCTCGCGACAGGCCGCAGCCACGTCGATGGCGTACTCCGCGAAGATGACAGGGTCGTTGTATGTGTACGCCACGCCGCTCGCCCCCACGCGCTGGGCCGCGTCGGCGATCTGCTCGGGGGACGCCGACTGCTGGAGGAGGTCGACGCTCCTCGCGGTGGAGATCTCCCAGTTCTGGCAGAACCGGCAGCCCAGGTTGCAGCCAGCCGTGCCGAAACTCAGGACCGAGGCGCCGGGCAGGACGTGATGGAGAGGCTTCTTCTCGATCGGGTCCACGCAGAAGCCGGAGGAACGCCCGTACGTGGACAGCTCCAGTCGCCCATCGACATTCTCGCGCACGAAACAAAATCCACGCTGTCCTGGGCGCAACCGGCACTCACGCGGGCACAGATCACACTGGACGCGACCATCCGGCGTCGCGTGCCAGTACCGCGCCGTCAGGGACACTCCATCGTCTCCTCGTCGAAAGCGGTGACTGTGTATCTCTCGATGCGAACACTCGTGTCCCAGTAATCGGACGGCAGTCCCGCTTTGCGGAGAAGGTGCCCGATGAAGGACTCCGGGGTCGGAAGCTCGTCCCAGACCTGAGGGAGGAAGGTCGCGCGATGGCGACCCGCTGACAGGATGACTCCGTCCACGCCCACGCGCAGGGAGGACAACAGGTCCTCTTTGGTCGTGACCGGCATGGGAACAGGCTCGGACAGGACGGACACTTCCACCGACACGTCCCGGAATTCCCGAGCTGACAAGGGAGGGAAGCGGGGGTCCTGGAAGGCGGCCGCCACCGCGTTGCCCCGTACGTCCTCGTCCAGGCTCCGGTACGCCGCTAGCGACCCGATGCAGCCGCGCAACTCCCCGTCGATGCGCAAGGTGACGAAACTGGCGCCCGGGCTCGCGAGCCATTCCGGCGCCGGCCCAGCCGGTTCGGGCGAGACGAGTCCCAGGTGTTGGGCGATCATCGAACGGGACAGGCCGACGAGGACCTGGCCGGCGTCGTCCGGGAAGCCAGTCATTGGTCCTCCTCCTCCTCGTCGAGGGAGGTGGCGTAGAAGCCGAAGGCCGCGTACCCGACGACGGCTTTCTTGTCTCCGGCGGTGTCGCCGGACGTGCACATACCGATCAAGACCGGGTGGAGCCCCCTCTGGTTGGACACCAGGGTCAGCGCGTTGATCCCGGTCGCCCCGCACGCTTGGTCATGCGACACCAGGGGGTCGCGACGGAGGATCTGGCGTACGGTCTCCTGGTCGATGCGACGGGCCTCGGCGTACGGGTGGTAGTGCGACAGGTCGGAACTGATGATGATGGCCGTGTCAGCGGGGTCGGCGACGTCCGAGAGCACCAGGGCCACGTCCTGCGGCTCGACCCACCCGGCCGCCAGCGGAAGGACGTCCACGTCGGGCAGCGTCATCTGAAGAAAGGGAAGTTGCACTTCGAGGGAGTGCTCCTGCGCGTGGACCGCCTCGCTGACCTCCACGCGCGGACAGGCCAAAGCGCGCGATACCCCCTCGGCCCACAAAGGGACGAGTCCCAGCGGGGTGGCCATGGCGTCGGCGTCGGGCAGCGCGATCCCGTGGATGCCCACGCGATGCGTCGGGCCGACGATCACGACGTGTCTGACCCGGTCGGCGAGGGGTTCGAGCTGGACATAGGCCGATCCTGCCGTCAGGCCGGAATAGATGTAGCCGGCGTGGGGGGCGATCACGCCCTGCACGGAGTCCGGCGCGACGCCACGGGGGTGCGCCTGAGCCCCGCCGCGGGCGTCCTCCAAGAACCCCGTGACGATGGCACGCAACTGCTGCGGATCGTCGGGGTAGAAGAAACCGGCCACCGCAGTGGGTCGTATCTGCATCCCTCACCTCCCTATCGCCAGCATACGCTTGTGACAGCAGAATAATCGGCCATGGGGGAGACGGGGTGTCGATTCCCGACAGCCGAGACGCGCCAGCCACCGTTTTCGGGCGGACCTAATGGCCGAAATGGTCGGAGTCCGTGACCCGGGACTCCCCTTGGTCCAAGCCGTCGAGCGCGGCCATGTCGGCGTCTGTGAGCGTGACATCGAAACTAGCCAGATTCTCCGCCTGGCGGGCCGGGTGAGAGGATTTGGGGATCGCGAGGCGCCCGTGTTGGTAGTCCCAGCGCAAGATCACCTGTGCCGGGGTGGCGGCGTGCGCGGCGGCCACACTCGTCACCACGGGGTCGGCGAGGATGGTTGCGGGCTTGATCGGGCTCCACGATTCGGTGAGGATGTGGTGGGCGTCGTCGTACTCCACCGATGGCACGCGGGCGGCCCACGGGGTGAGGTTGATCTGGTTGACATGGGGGGACGCGCCCGTCGCGGCACGGACCCGTTCCAGATGGGCGGGCTTGAAGTTGGAGGTGCCGACCGCCCGTACGATCCCCTCGTCCAGGAGCGCGAGCAAGCCCTGGAAGGCCTCGATGTACCTGTCCTGGTCTGGGTTGGGCCAATGGATGAGCAGCAGGTCGAGGTAGTCCACGCCCAGGCGCTTCATCGAGGCGGCGGCCGCGTGGCGCGCGCCGTCCACGGAATGCCACTCGCGGTTGAACTTGGTCGTGAGGAAGACCTCCTCGCGCGCCACCCCGGACTCGCGCAGGCCCTGGCCGACCTCGATCTCGTTTCCGTAGTTCTCGGCGGTGTCGATCAGGCGGTACCCGAGGGACAGCGCCGACCGCACCGCCGCGACCCCCTCCGGGCCGCGCAGGGGGTAGGTGCCGAACCCCATCGCCGGAATCGACACGCCGTTGGACAAGACAAAATTCGGAATCGTCATAGCAGCACTCTAGCCCTTGAGGAGGTTCGCGTGAGGTCGGCGCTCCCCGGTTAGACGATCGGCTCGTGCCCGGGAAGCGGCTCGGTGGGACGTACGACCCAGCCGGTGAGGAGCTTCGGGGTGAAGAAGGTCGACTTCGGCGGCATCAGCAAACCCTCACGGGCTGTGCGACGGATCTCATCGATGGAGGTCGGACGGATCAGGATCGCCGCGGTGAAATCACCGCTGGACGCGCATTCCATCGTCTCGGCCAGTCCATGCTGGTACGCGACCTCGACCGGGACCTCGCTGAGCGCGGTCTCCAGCCACACCCCGTCCAGGCTTCGCACATCGTCGAAGACCCCCGGCTTGGGCGACAGCCATTCGGCCGACCCGTCGGGCCACACCACGACCAGGCGGCCCAGGCGCACCATCGCGGCCAAGGTGTCGGGGCCGATCTCCTCGACGGGCGAGAAGTCGAAGAAGGCGGCGAGCCCTCGGCGAAGGTCCTCCGCGCCGACGCCCGAGTACAGCCGGTGGATCGCCTCGATGGAGAGTTGGTCCTCGATCAGTTCTCCGACGAAGGTCAACGTCTGCTCGGCGGGGGTGTCGGTACGCCCGGTGGCCTCGCGGATGTCGTTGCGGTAGATCCGAGATACGCCGTAGCGATGGTGTCCGTCGGCGATCAGCACGTCGTCGCTGGCGAGGATCTGACGGATCGTCGCCACGCGCGCGGGGTCTGACACCCGCTCGATGCGGTGCGTGACCCCGTCCGTCTCGACGCTTCCCAGGAGTTCACCGGGTTCGCTCAGGGCGTCGGTCAGGCCGGACGCGAGGGAGAGCCCCCACACCGGAGAGGTGTTGCACGAGGTCGCCCTCATCAGTTCGAGGCGGTCGGTGGACGCTTTGTCGGTGGTACGTTCGTGGGGCAGCACGGTGCTCGCCCGAGTGTTCGCCGACATGGGGTCGATGGGGCCGACGGGGTAGTCGACCACCTCCAAGCCGCCGAGGACGCCCTGGATCTCACGGGAGGCGCCTGTCTCGTCGACGAAGCTCATGCGATAGATCGAGAAGCTGTCCTCGGTGTCCGCGACAAGCACTCCTTGGTCGACCCAGAGGGCCAGCATCGCGCCCGCCTGGGCGTAGTCGTGGTCCTCGGGGACGTCGACATGGGTGATGTTGTGGGGGTGGCGCGCATGGAGTCGGTCGACGGCATGGGCGGACAACACGTCATACGGAGGCGCGAGGACGGCGGACAGATCCGTGCCGGGGAAGTACCTCAGCGCAGGGAAAGGACGAAAATCGGGCATGTCACGAGACTAGCGGATCGCGTCGGCGAGGACACCTCGTCCCAGGGGGACTGTCAGGTCGGTTGGTCGCTCGGCTGGGCGGCGGCGGTGTCGGCTGTCGTGGGGGTCGGGGTGACGGTCGGAGGCAAGCACACCTGGCCGGTGGAGATCTCCAGGGTCGTGGGCGCGTCGGGGGTGATGGCGGTGGCCTCGTCGTAACTGTTGCCGATCAACACGTCGACCGAGTGGTCGGGGCGGTCGTCCGCCTGGACCTCCGCGCCGGCGAACCAGGCGGACACGAGTTGCACCTCGGGGCTGTCGACCGAGGATCCCACGATGATCACGGTCAGCACCTTCTCGGTGGTGTTGCCCACGGTGCCGATGATGAAGCCGCCTTGGCGCAAGGAGTCGGCCACACGCGAGGCCAGCCCGCGCAAGTCGCCCCCGTTGAGCACGTTGACCGTCACCGACGAAGTCGCCAACTCGGTCATGGGCATAGTCACACAGGCGACGGGGGGAGGGCCGGCGACCTTCGCGGTCATCGCCTTGTACCCCCACACCGCCCCCACGGCCAAGACGGCCAGAAGAATGACCAATGTGATGGGGGTGGACAGCATCCGCATCAGTTTCCGGGTGTTCACTCAACCTCCTCGAAGCCCGCGTACCCCAGAAGCTTACTTGATTTCTGGCGCCGACAACTCCAGGATCCGGGCGTGTACGGTGTTGCGTCCCTGGAGCGCCGCCCGCAGGGTGCGCTGAAGGCCGTCCTCCAGATAGAGGGTGCCACGCCAGGACACGACGTGGGGGAAGAGGTCGCCGTACAGGGTCGAATCCTCCGCCAGCAGGGTGTGCAGGTCGAGGGTCGATTTGGTCGTGACAAGCTGATCCAGTGGGATCTCGCAGGGGTCGATCGTGATCCAGTCTCGTACCGCCAAGCCATGGGGCGGGTACGGTCGGTTGTCTCCCACATCCTTGAAAATCACAGTTCGATCATAGTGGACGCCCGGGGGTCCGTGGTCGGGAGTGATGTGGGGTGGGTGAGGTCGCGGTGTGCCTCACAAGGGGGCCGGGAGGGGGCGGGGTATAATTTTGCCGACACGTGGGGCTTGTGGGTGATCTCACCCGGGGACCGCACAAGACGCATCTTCGTGATGTGGCGCACCGCACATCGGACAGTGTCTGGGACTAAGGAGACGTGGTGGTCGTACGGAAAAAGCCAAGGACCCCTCATTCGGGCGACCCCCGTGAGGAGGCGCCCGACGCCGCGAACACGCCGGCGGTCGAGGCCGAGGTGACGCCTGAGGCTGCGGTCGAAGCCGGGACGCCTGCCGAGGTGACGCCCATGACTGAGGACGAGACGCCTGCCGAGGCGACTCCCGAGCCCATGGCCGAGACCCCTGTCGAGGCGGCGCCCGTCGAGGTGGCGCCCGTCGAGACGGCGCCTGAAGCGGAGCACGAGCCGACCCCTGATTTCGAGCCCCCTGTCGTGGACGTGGCCACCGACGCCCCCGCCGATGCCCCCGCCGATGCCCCCGCCACAGACGCTGACTCGACGTCGACGAAGGCGCCCGTGGCGCCCACGATCAAGCGTCATGCCAATCTGGGCGGCGCCATCACCGTCGTGGCGAGTGTGATCGCGGCCCTCGTTCTGCTGACCGGCTGCGGGTTCCTGGGAGGGTCCTTCTTCTCCACGCACGTCGCTCCGGGCACCACCTTGGCCGGACAGAACATCACCGGGTTCAGCGAAGCCCAGGTGCGCGACGTGGTCACCACCCTCACCAGGCATTACTCGGCCACCCTGGAGTTGGACGGGCACACGGTCGACGCCACGGCCGCCGATCTCGGCGTGGCCTTCAACGTCGACCAGACGGTCGCTGACGCCATGAGCGCTGGCAGGGCCCAGGCCGCGATCGAGAGGTACAACCCATTCACCAAGAAGAACGTCCCATTGGTGATGTCGGTAAACAAGGGGAAACTCCAGTCCTTCCTCAACGACACGTTCATTTCCGCGAACAGCAGGTCGGTTCCCGCCACCATCGCGTACGACGCCGATCAGGAGAAGTTCACCGTCGTCCCGGCGGCGCCCGGGACCGAGGCGGACGCGGCCACCGTGGCGACGCAACTCGCTGACGGCCAGGGGCTGAGCACCCCTCTGACGGTGGCGACCACGGTCGAGCAGCCTGCGATCAGCGACGCCGCCGCCCAGGAGGTCGCCGACTCCACCAACAACCGTCTCACCCAGCCGTACGTCCTGACCGCCCAGGGCGAGTCACTGACGATTCCCATGGACTCCATCGGTTTGTGGGTGTCGTTCACAGCTGATCCGGTGACCGCGACCATCGACATGAATGTCGACACCGCCCAGATCCAAGCTGACCTGCCGGGCTTGTCGGCTGGCAGCATCACGAACGAACCGGTCACCCAAGAGATGCTGATGAGCCCGAACGGCACCACTCTCGGCGTGCAGCAGAGCGGCAAAGCCGGGACGCAATTGACGGACCCTGCCGGCGTCGCGTCCCAGATCGCCCAAGCCCTGATCTCGGGATCCGGGCTGAACCTGCCGGTGGACACGGTCTCCCTCCCCTTCGACACCACCAACGTCGACATGGCGCCCGAGTACCTCCAACCCAACGGCGCCAGGTGGGTCGAGGTCAACCGCTCCACGTACACGGTCACCCGATGGGAAGGGACGACGGCGATCTCGACCTGGAAAGTGGTGATCGGCGCCCCGGGGACCCCGACCTACGCCGGTGTCTTCCACGTCTGGCTGAAAGTCGCCCTGCAAGACATGAGCGGCCCCGGGTACCTGGCGAAGAACGTCCCCTGGATCGCGTACTTCGACGGGGACAACGCCCTACACGGCAATTACTGGTTCTCCACCTTCGGCTGGGCGGGCTCACACGGATGCGTGGGGATGCCCATCAGCCAGGCCAAGATCATGTACGACTGGATCGACGTCGGCGACCTGGTCGTCGTCCACGACTGACGTCAGGTGCTCACGCGCAGGTCGGCGATCGCCGCGTCGATGTCCGGTTTGTATTGCATCGCGTCGTTGGGGATGGACGCGTAGAAGATCGACGAGGACATGGCCGATGTCTTCACGATGATGACGATGGCCAACTCGGAGGTGGTCGCCAAGTTCGGGATCGAGAAGGACAAATCAGTCACCGTGATCCACCCGTCATAGCCGTCCAGGGTGAACGCCTGGGACATCTGGGTGTCGGCTGTCACCTTGGTGTTGCCGTAGAAGGTGCCGAAAATACACTTGTTGACGATCTCAGACCCTTGTTGCGGATCGTAGAACCCGTCGCCGGCGTACAGTTCGCCCACCATGACGGAGATGACCCAGCCCTGCCAATCGCCGCGCGGATCGGTGTTCTCATGGATCAGGATGTCCTGTTCGGCGACGTCTCGCCCGAAGGGGATGCGCGTGTCTTGGGTGTCGACTGGGCTCCAGGGGTCGGCCAGGGTCGGGTACGACAAGGCGCCCCCGTAGACGCGACCGTCGTCGGGGTGGGTGGCGCGGATGTTGGAACTGGGCTGTTTGGGGCACACCTGAGCGGTGGGGTTGCCCATGGGATCGCCGTTGTTGGTCAAGCCGGCGTCCGAGACCACGCGGACGACGAAGTACGCGATCACCGCGAGCACCACGACGCCGACACCGATCGTGACCCACATCTTGGCGCGTTTCTTGGGCGCGGCAGGCTCGGCGGATGGGGACGACCCGTAGGCGGCCTGGTCCTGGCTCGACAGGTAGATGGATGTGGATCCGGTCTGTGGGCTGGCCTGGACGGTCGGCGAGGAGGGCGTGCTGTACGACCCCCAGGGCCGGATGGGCTGTGGGGCGGCGTACTGGGAAGGCGGACCGGGCAGGGGAGTCGGCGAGATGACGTCCGACCAGGCGCTTCCGTCCCAGTAACGGAACATGCCCGTCTGGCCGCCCGGATCGGGGTACCAACCCTGTTGAGCCATGGGGGCTCCTTTCTCGCGCGCACTGCCGCGACCGTATTCCAGCTTCCATTATGGCTCACTGCTCTGACATTTCTCTAAGAATGGATGCCCGGCGGCCCAGCCCTCGCGAATCTCCCGGCAATCGCTTGCCTCGCCTGACGAAAGGGGGAACGATAAGAGCAGACTGTGGACAAGGCTCGGATGCGAAGGAGGATCGGATGCCAGTGGCGATGGTGACCGGAGGATCCCGTGGTATCGGGCTGGGGATCACCCAGCGCCTGCTCGAATCGGGGTGGCAGGTCTCCGTCATGGCGACCAAGCCCGACCCCGGACCCGGGCTCGCAGCCCTGCTGGGCGACGATGTCATGTACGTCCCCGGGCGCGTGGACGACCTCGACTGCCATGATCGTTTCGTCGCCTCCACGATCGACGCGTTCGGTCGTGTGGACCTCTTGGTCAACAACGCCGGGGTCGCGCCGAAGGTGCGTGCCGACATCCTGATCGCCAGCCCCGACCAGTACGACCATGTGCTGCGTGTCAACCTGCGCGGGCCCTACTTCCTCACGCAGAGGGTCGCCCGCCAGATGATCGCGCAACGGGAGGGCGACGCCCTCGGTGATCGGCCGGCGGGGACGATCATCAATATCTCGTCGATCTCCGCCACGGTCGTGTCGGTGGACAGGGGCGAGTACTGCGTCTCCAAGGCGGGCGTGGCCATGGCGACCCAGCTGTGGGCGGCCAGGCTGGCGCCCGAGGGGATCCTGGTGTACGAGATCCGCCCCGGCGTGATCGCCACGGACATGACCGCAGGGGTCCGGGCCACGTACGACGCGCTGTTCGCCTCCGGGGTCGCGCCGATCCCGCGATGGGGGAAGCCCTCGGACGTGGCGGGCGCGGTGATCGCGCTGGCCAGCGGGCTGATGCCGTACTCGACGGGCGACGTCATCCACGTGGGCGGCGGGATGCAGATTCCGAGGCTGTGAGATGACTCGAGCGCTGATCGCGGGGCTGGACGTCGAGGTGGTCGCCGCTGACGTGATCGTCGTCGGCACCGGCGCCGCCGGGTGGTGCGCGGCCGACCGTCTCGTCATGCTCGGGGTCCGACCGCTGATCATCACCGATCACATCAACGCGGGGACGAGTCGCAACGCCGGCTCTGACAAGCAGACCTACTACAAGATGACCCTGGCCGGCGCCGATCCCGACTCGGTTCGGCAGATGGCCGACACCCTCTACGCGGGTGGCGCGATGGACGGGGACCTCGCCCTGGCCGAGGCCGCGTGGAGCACGCGGGCCTTCTTCCACCTGGTCGAGGCGGGGGTCCGATTCCCGCACAACGAGTACGGCGAGTCGGTCGGCTACACGACCGATCATGACCGAGGACGTCGCGCCACATCGGCGGGACCGCACACCTCGACGTCCATGGTGGAACGCCTCCAGGCTCGCGTGATCGCGGCCGGCGTGCCCGTGATCGACCAGATGATGATCGTCGATCTCATCCAGGACTCCGGGCGGATCCGCGGGCTGCTGTGCTGGCAGATCGACGCCGCGCGCTTCCGTGTCTTCCGTTGCGATCACGTGGTCTATGCCACCGGCGGGCCGGGGGGGATCTACGCCGACTCTGTGTACCCCCACGGGCAGTGGGGCGCCCACGGCGCGGCCCTGCGCGCCGGCGTCCGGGGGAAGAACCTGACCGAGTGGCAATACGGATTGGCGTCCGTGCGGCCCAGGTGGAACGTCTCCGGATCGTACATGCAGGCCATCCCGCGATTCGTCTCGACGGACGCCGAGGGCCGGGACGAGCGCGAGTTTCTCTCAGACGCGATCACCGATCCGAACCTGCTCGCCAGTCTCATCTTCCTCAAGGGGTACCAGTGGCCGTTCGATCAGCGCGCGACGTCGCCGGGGTCCTCCGTGATCGACCTGCTCGTCCACCGCGAGACCGTCCACCTCGGGCGCCGGGTCTTCCTCGACTTCCGCGCTGACATCACTGGGTACGACCCCGAGCGGTTGAGCCGCGAGGCCCGGACGTACCTCGCCGGGGCGTCGGCCCTGGACGCGCCCACGCCCGTGGAGCGGCTGCGGGCGCTGAACGAGCCCGCGTACCGGCTCTATCGGGAGAAGAACCCTGGTCTCGATCTGGGCCGCGACCTGCTGGAGGTGGCGGTGTGCGCCCAGCACAACAACGGTGGGCTGGCGTGTGACCTGTGGTGGGAGTCGTCGATCCGGGGTCTGCATCCAGTGGGCGAGGCGGCCGGGACGCATGGGGTGTACAGGCCCGGGGGCGCCGCACTGAACTCGGGACAGGTGGGCGCCTTGCGCGCCGCCATGAAGATCCGCCGCGATCTGGACGAGGCGGGCCGCACCCCGGCCGCTGATCGGGACCCACGTGGACGAGACGACCTACGTGGCCGAGACGACCCGAGTGACCCAAGCAACCCACGTGGCCGAGACGCCGAGCAGGCGTTCCTCGAACTCGTGGAGCCCGTCCTGGCTGAGGCCCATACCCTCCTGCGATCGGCCCAGGCGGCCTACCGCTCGACGGGGGAAGACTCCACGAGCGCCGCCGTGGCGCAGGCCATGCGTGCCATGAGCGACGACGCGGGCGTGATCCGTGCTCGCGACTCGGTCGCCCATGCCCTGTGCCAGGTCCGGCGGCGCCTCGTCGACGGGGAACCTTTGGCGGCGGCCGATCCCGGGTCGCGGCAGTCGCTCGCCCGCGTCTTCCGGCTCCGAGAGATCCTGACGACTCAATACGTGGTCCTGTCGGCCATGGAGGATTACCTGGATCACGGTGGGCGGTCACGCGGCTCCGCCCTCTATCTCGACCCGCGAGGCGAGTCCCCTGTCCTGCCCGACGGGAAACTAGTTCCAGGGCTGGAGGACTACCGGTTCCTGGCGAACGAGGGCGCCCTCGACGAGCAGATCCAGGAGGTCGTCTGGGACGGACGGCAGGCGCCGGTCTTCTCCTGGCGTCCACGCCGCCCGATCCCGCGGGACGAGGTCCCGTTCGAGGTCGCGTGGAAGGCGTACCGTGACTCCTGGGCGCCGACGATCTGACCCTGGCCGCCCGGGCGGGGATCACGGGGTGTCGTAGTCGCCGATATGGGAGTTGACCACGAAGGAGTCGAACGGGGTACGCGCCGCGGCGGCGTCGCTGAGTCCGAAGTAGGTTTGCACATTGCCGCGCACGTGCTCCCAGATGTTGGAGTTCCAGGTCGGGTCGATGACCCACCATTGTCCGTCGATGCGAGCCTTGACCCATTCATGTCCACCGGCGACGGCGTCGACCGTCCCGGTCACGGTCACGGACGCCAGGCCGGCGGCGTCGGCCAGGAGCTTGAAGGCCGCCGCATAGGAACTGCACACCCCCGTGCCGTCGATGAGGACTCCCTCGGCGTCCCAGGAATGCGGGAAGCGGTCGAGGTACTCCTGCACCGTGTGGCTGCCGGCCAGGGAGAAATCGGCCGCGGCGGTGTCGTAGGTGGCGGTGGTCGCCACGTACCTGTTGATGGCGAGGGCCTTGGCCCGATCATCCATGTCGGGGGTGATGATCGACGACACGACCTGGACGACCTTGTCGTGGATGCGCGCCGCCGCGCTCGCGCGGTCGTCGGCGCTCATCTCGTAGTCGACATACAAGGTGCAGCCGCGGATCCCGATCACCGGTGCCATGTCCGTGATGTACGGGTTCTGGAGGAAGGCTTCATTGGCCGCGTCATAGATCAGCGGGGACGACGGGTCCGCGGTGAACGGGCAGAGGTCGACAGCCGTGTTCCCGGCGAACATGTTCGCGGCGATGTACGTGACCATCGGCGAGGTCCCGTTCCAGGTGTACGGCGATTCGGGGGCCTGGGTCGAGGGCACGGTCGCCTGCCCGTACTGGTCGACTTCCCGCGTGCTCATGACGTCGAGGTCTTCCATCGGACCGAGTTGGACGAGGTGGCGCAGACCGAGCTGGGCGCCCAGCGTACGAACCGTGTCCTGCTCCTGGCTGGTGGTCCCGGTGATCGACTGTGTGAGCAAGGTGCCCGTGATCGAGTAGGTCACTGTGACGGAGCTGGCGTCCGAGGACGCGATCCACGACTGCCCGGCCACGGGGAAGAAGACTGTGCGGCAGTCGCCCATCGTGACGGGGTACTCGTCGGGTATGAAGAGGGGAGAGGCGGCGTCCGTCGTCATCTGCTCCCAGGTCTTCTCCGCCGTGGCGACGGGCGTCGCGGCGATCAGGTCTCGCCCGCTGCGCTCCATGGGAAGCGACGTGTTCCCCTGCGCGTCCACGGCGACCACCGCGTAGCTCGGGAAGAGCAGAGCCGAGTCGTCCCAGGCGGGGGGCGTGGCGCCCTGGTACGTCTGGTCTTGGGGGGTACAGGCGTCGCCTGTCGCGCTGATCGCCTGGAAGCCGGTGTTGTAGGTGGAGATGTCCTGATCCAGTTGACGGGAGTTCTGGTAGGCCATGTCCTGGCTGCTGGCGAGCCAGGAGGTCGCGTCGGCGTCGGCGGTGCCCACCAGGGTCCAGTCCAGAGCGGCGACCCCGGTCGACAGGTCTGTGGGGGTCGCCGTGAGGATGTAGTAGGCGGACGCTTGGTCCACGCTCGTCCACGTGACGCGCGGGATCCCCTGGTCCGTGACGGCGAGCGTGAAGTCGGGCGAGGCCAGCGATCCCGTGTCGGACGCGACCGTGAACACATGGACGCGGGCACGGGCGAGGGTGAGGCCCACGATGTTCTCACGTTCGGCGACATAGTACGTGCCGGCGGGCCATGAATCGGCATTGCCGAGCGTCGGCTCTCCTACCGAGGTGGGCAGGACCCGGGACGTCGTGATCGCCGCCCGTGACGAGGTGAACAGGCCTTTCATCCCTGTGAAGGTGAGCTTGCTCGACGTGCTCACGAAGGGGTACGGGCGGGTCAGCGCCTCGTCGGTGTAGACGTCGAGGACCCCTGAGAACCGGTTCCCCTGCACGGGGCCGTACGACGAGGCGGTGATCGGCAGCGGAAGGGTGAATGGCTGGTCGGGCGCCACGGTCGTGCGCTCGACGATGTCGTACCCCAGATCCGACCGCTCCCAGCCCAGTCGTGGGACGAAGATCGCGAGACTGGCGACCAGCGCCACGGCCACGACCGCGACCAGGAACACCAGCGCCCGCGACCGACCGTGACGTTTCTTCGGGGGCGGCGTCCCCTGGGGTGGCAGCCAGGTCGGCTGAACGGGCGAGGAGACGAGGACGGGCGTGGGAGTCGTCTCCCACCATGGGGCCTCGGTCACAATGCCTCCTCGATAAGGGATGACGTCTTTCAGAATTTTAGCATTCGTTTATCCAGAAATAATTGGAATGGGACTCTTGTCCCATAGTGGTGAGTGGTAAAAGTAACTCGTAACATGCTCCGACAAGGTAAATCAGGACAAAACTGGTAGCAGGTCTTGCTGAAATGATGGCGAATATGGCTGTCGTAAGGGCCGTGAAAAATGAGATGCCCCCATGATTGATTGATTTTCCAACCCGCACGTGACTAATATGGCTTTCATGAACAGTGTGGACGGGGGAGTCCACAATGGTCATCCTGTCGGCTTCTCGATGCGGGGAAGGACTGCTCGTCCAGCCGACGGAATACTGTGCCGAGCATAGGGAGGTATGCGAGGATCATGGTATTGGTTATGGTCGCGGTCGTGAGTGAACAGGCAATTTGGGAGGTCCCATGTTTGTGGGGGGAGTCCTGGTTTTGAGTTGCTGGCCTCGCACCAGGCGATGAGCAATATCGTCAGTGCTTGAAGACAGCTTACGGGGGGGTAAGCACGATTCATCTTAATTTTCTTCGACCTGCGCGCTGGGTGCGCGGTCGTCATCAGATCACAGATTCATCATACGTTTCATGGGCTGGCGCGTCATTGGCGTGCAAGCCTGCGCGGCGTTTTCACGGGAGAACAATTGTTATGAGTATTTATCAGTCCACGAATTCGACGCAGCCGTCGTCTGGGAGGCCTCGCCATACGGTGAGGAAGACGGTGGCTCTGTCGGTTTCTGCTGCCATGGCGTTAGCTATGGTGTCACTGTCGACATTGGGGAGCGGGTTGGCGAGCGACCTCCTAGCCACCGCGAATGCCGCGCCGGGGACTCCGGGGGTCCCTCAAGATCCAACACCTGTGTTCAGCGAGACCTTCGGGACGGCTGGCACGGTGTCGACACCCATGTCGCTTCGAGATTACCCCTCGCCATCCGCGCCGTTGTACACGGCGGACACCAACTGGTGGCCACCGGTCGGAACGGACACCACGGGGAACACGGGATGTAATGGGTGGATCCTGAATAGCACCACCCCCATTCCCCCAGACTCCAGGGACACGACCTGCAAGAAGTCGAGCATGTGGGACCTGCAGCAACACATGGCCCTGGTCTTGGGCCAAGCTCAGGGGATGAGCAATCCCGCGGCTAACAATGTGTTGACCGCGTCCACCAACCGGTACGACCTCACGCAGGTCGCCGGATACATGCTGCGGGCCAACAACCTTGTAACGGTGCAAGGGGATCGGTTCTACGGGGTGTCGGCGTACTTCGCCGCCGTGAACTGCTATGCCATGTCCCCGCAGAATAACTACAAAGATCCTTCGGAGCGTTTCGACCTGATGGTCGACGGAACGCCGACGACCCTGGCGACGGGCTTGAACCCCTGCACCAGCGGGACGCTCGTGGGTTCCGGATGGAACGCCGTACGTTGGGCACGACTAGATTCAGGCGCCATGCTTCTCCCGGCTGGCAGCCACAATCTGGGCATGCAACTGTATCAGGCGACGGCCAGCGGCGTTGGCAATGACGTGGCGTTCGACACACCGTCGATCGTCGACATGACCCCCCAGCTCGACCAGGCTTTCTCGCCGTCATTGGTTCCGGTTGGCGGATCGAGCGTGTTGACGTTCACGATCACCAACACCACTGATCTTCAGGCGAAGCCCGGGTGGAGCTTCTCGGAGCCTATGCCGACAGGCCTGACCTTGAGTGGGACGCCCTCGACCACCTGTGCGGGTGGAGCGGTGTCGACCTCGGGTGGCACGGTGCTCGCGTCCGGAAACTTGAACAGGGGCCAGGCGTCCTGCACGGTGACCGTGCCGGTGACGGTGACCACGGCGGGGTCGTACACTTTGTCCCCCAGCTATGTGACCGTCCATGCTCTGAGCCTGCCGGGTTCGGCGACCATCTCGACGACGGAATTGCAGTTGTCGGCGACCGCCTCCCCGACCTCGGTGACGACGGCTGGAACAACGGTGCAGTACACGTTCACGGTGACCAATCCTGATCCCGTCACTGTCAGCGGTTTGACGGTGTCGATGGCGGGCCCGTACGTGGGTCCGACGGCGGAGGGCTTCTCGGGCACGGGAACTCTGAGCGCGATCACCTGTAACGCCACCACGTTGCCCGCGAACGGGTCGACGACGTGCCATGCGTCGTACACGGTGACGCAACAGGACATTGACAATGGTGGCGTCACTGGCACGGCGATCGCGTCAGCGACCGCGACAGGGGCGACGATGCCGACGAAGTCGAACTTCGCTTCCGTCGATGTGCCGGCGGGACAGGCGGGCGCGTTGCACTTGACCTATGCGGATCCTGGCACGATGTCAGACCCGGGTGACGTGCTGCACTACTCGTTCACGCTCGCGAACACGGGCAATACGACAATTACGACCGCGCATATCACGACGAGCAATTTCACAGGCAGTGGGACTCCTCCGACGATCACCTGCACTCCGACGTCGATCGCGCCGAACGCGTCGGCCACCTGCACGGGTGACTACGTGATCACCGACGCCGACATCTTGGCGGGGAGCGTGGTTCTGACGGCAGTGGGCGCAGGCACGGACGGTGGCGGCACCGTGACCAGTAACTCGGTGACGGTGACCGTGGACTACACTCCGGGGCCCCCGAATCCGAGCCATTCGACGCTGACGGTCGACCACACCTCCCAGACCGTGGGTCAGCCGGTGGTGGCGACTGTGACAGCGCGTGACAGCCATGACGTGCCGCTGGGTGGCGTGGTGGCTTCGCTGTCCTTGGACGGCAGCGCCACATTCGGCACGGCGACAGCGCCGCGTCAGGCGACCGCGACATGCACCACGGCTCCCGTGACAGGGCAATGCCAGGTGACGTTGACCGACACGGTGGCGGAAACCATTCACGTGACGGCGACGGTTCCGGTCGCTGGTGTTCCCACGCAGATCAGTGGATCCCCGGCGACGGTGGAGTTCACCCAGGACATCGTGAACGCGCAGCAGTCGACGTTGGAATTGGACCGTCATACCCAGACGGTGGGTGATCCTGTCGTCGCGACAGTGACCACGCTCGACCAGTACGGCAACCCCGTTCCTGGCGTGACAGCGACCCTGGGTCTGACCAGCCACGGCACCTTCGCCGCTGTGGGTCAGCCAGTTCTGAGCACGACGACATGCGTGACGGCGGGTCCGACCGCCAGCTGCAGTGTGGAGTTGACGGACACGAGGGTCGAGACCATTCAGGTGTCGGCGTCGGTTCCGGTCGGTGGCGTTCCCACCCCCGTGGGCGGCGCCGGCGACCCGACCAAGGCGAGCCCGCAGTCGGTGGCCTTCACCCATGGTGAGCCGGATCCCAATCCTCCGCCTTGCGAGGACCCGACTGTACGATTCGGCACGAACTTGAGCGTCGACCCATTGACCTTGCCGGTTGGCGAGACGTCGTCCGCGTCAGCCTTGATCACGGACAGGTTCTGCAACCCGGTTCCGGACGTCCCCGTGACCTTCACGATCGACTCCGGCACGAACGGGGTCTTGACGGTGACGCAGGGGACGACCGATGCGAGTGGCATGGCGTACGCGACGCTGACGGACACCAAGGCTGAAGTGGTGACCTTGCACGCCAGCATCACCGAGGGTGAGATCCACGGATCCCCCCAGGATGTGACGTTCACTCACGGGGACGTGAGTGCGCAGCAGTCGACGTTGGAATTGAACCGTCATAGCCAGACGGCGGGTGATCCTGTCGTCGCGACAGTGACCACGCTCGACGAGTACGGCAACCCCGTTCCTGGCGTGACAGTGACCCTGGGTCTGACCGGCTATGGCACGTTCGCCGCGGTGGGTCAGCCGATCCTGAACACGACGACATGCGTGACGGCGGGTCCGACCGCCACCTGCAGCGTGGAGCTGACTGATGTGTATGTCGAGACCATTCAGGTGTCGGCGTCGGTTCCGATCGCTGGCGTTCCCACCCCCGTGGGCGGCGGCGGCGACCCGACCAAGGCGAGCCCGCAGTCGGTGGAGTTCACCCCGGGTCCCCCAGATCCCACTCCTCCGCCCTGCGTGGACCCGGTGGTGCGGTACGGCACGAACTTGAGCGTCGATCCGTCGACCTTGTCGGTTGGCGACACGTCGTTCGCGACAGCCCTGATCACGGACAGGTTCTGCAACCCGGTTCCGAACGTCCCCGTGACCTTCACGATCGACTCCGGCACGAACGGGATCTTGACGGTGACGCAGGGGACGACCGATGCGAATGGCTTAGCGTACGCGACGCTGACGGACACCACGGCTGAAGTGGTGACTTTGCACGCCAGCATCACCCAGGGTGAGATCAACGGATCCCCCCAGGATGTGACGTTCACCGCCGGCGACTTGTGCGTGTCGTGCTCGTCGTTCTCGGTGTACATGACCGATACGACTGCGACTCAGGTCGTGGCTGATGGTGTGCAGTCCTGGACGGGCAAGCTCGTGGCCAGGGACGCCCAGTACAACCTGCTGCCGAACCTGTTGACGTCCGACATGAACTTCGGCGCGACTCCTCCGGGAGTGACGGTGTCGGCGGTGTCGAATGACGGCAATGGCGTGTACACGGTGACGTACACGACCACGACGGCCGGGACGTATGACGCCTCAGTCAGATACAAGGGCACCCAGGTGGGAACCAATGAGCCGATCACGTTCGTCGCGGGTCTGCCCGATCCGGGCCATTCGGATGTGGCGGTGGATCCGAACGTGCAGGTGATCAATAGCTATGTCACGATCACGGTCACGGTGCGCGATAGGTACGATAATCCGGTGACGGGTCTGCCGCAGAGCCAGGTCGTTGTGACTGGTCAAGATGTGGGCCCCACAGGGTTGCCGAATTTGACCTTGTCGAACTTCCTGGAGACGTCTCCGGGTGTGTACACCTATGATGCGACGTCGGCAGAAGTTGGCGAGTTCGAGGTGTCGGCCGTGGTTGAGGGCGTCCAGTTGACGCAGCGTCCTCATGTGAAGTTCACGAACGATCTTCCCGATCTTCGCTATTCCAACGTGGAGGTGCAACCGAACTACCAGCAGGTCGACCTGATGGTGACGATCACGGTGACGGTCCGGGACGCGTCTGATGCCCCGATCGCCGGGTTGCCTGAGAGCCAGGTCGTTGTGACTGGTCAGAGTGTGGATCCCGTAGGGTTGCCGAATCTGACCTTGTCGAACTTCCAGGAGATCTCTCCCGGTGTGTACACCTATGATGCGACGTCGGCGAAGGCTGGCGAGTTCGAGGTGTCGGCCGTCGTCGAGGGCGTGCAGTTGACGCAGCGTCCTCATGTGACGTTCCATGCTGGTCCGCCTGATCCTGGCAACTCGAATCTGACGGTGAGCCCGCCCACGCAGGAGATCGACCACACGGTCACGATCACGGCTACGGTTCGTGACCAAGAGGATAACCCGGTGACGGGACTGCCGCAGAGCCAGGTTGTTGTGACTGGTCAGAGTGTGAGCCCGACAGGGTTGCCGAATTTGACGTTGTCGAATTTCCAGGAGATCGCTCCCGGTGTGTACACCTATGATGCGACGTCGGCGAAGGTTGGCGAGTTCGAGGTGTCGGCTGTGGTTGCGGGCGTGCAGTTGACGCAGCGTCCTCATGTGACGTTCTATTTTGGTCCGCCTGATCCTGGTCACTCGAATGTGACGGTGCAGCCGACCTACCAGGTGATCAATGATATGGTCAAGGTCACGGTCACAGTGCGTGACGTTGAGGACAATCCGGTGACGGGTTTGCCGCAGAGCCAGGTTGTTGTGACTGGTCAGAGTGTGAGCCCCACAGGGTTGCCGAATCTGACGTTGTCGAATTTCCAGGAGACCTCTCCCGGTGTGTACACCTATGATGCGACATCGGCCCAGGTCGGTGAGTTCGAGGTATCGGCTGTGGTTGAGGGTGTGCAGTTGACGCAGCGTCCTCATGTGACGTTCACCCAGGACCTTCCCGATACTCGCTACTCCAACGTAGAGGTGCAGCCGAATTACCAGGAGGTCGACCTGATGGTGACGATCACGGTGACGGTCCGGGACGCGTCTGATGCCCCGATCGCCGGGTTGCCTGAGAGCCAGGTTGTTGTGACTGGTCAGAGTGTGGATCCCGTAGGGTTGCCGAATTTGACCTTGTCGAATTTCCAGGAAACCTCTCCTGGTGTGTACACTTATGATGCGACGTCGGCGAAGGCTGGCGAGTTCGAGGTGTCGGCCGTCGTCGAGGGCGTGCAGTTGACGCAGCGTCCTCATGTGACGTTCCATGCTGGTCCGCCTAATCCTGGTAACTCGAATCTGACGGTACAGCCGACAGTGCAGGTCATTAATGACATGGTGAAGATCACGGCCACGGTTCGTGATCAAGAGGATAACCCGGTGACGGGCTTGCCGCAGAGCCAGGTCGTTGTGACTGGTCAAGATGTGGGCCCAACAGGGTTGCCGAATTTGACCTTGTCGAACTTCCAGGAGACCTCTCCCGGTGTGTACACCTATGATGCGACGTCGCCAGTGCCTGGTGAGTTCGAGGTGTCGGCTGTTGTCGCGGGCGTGCCGTTGACGCAGCGTCCTCATGTGACGTTCCATCAGGACCTTCCCAATGTTGACCATTCGAATGTGACGGTCGACCCGCCCACCCAGGTGGTCGGTGATCTCGTGACGATCACGGTGACAGTCCGGAACGGGTCTGATGTCCCGATCACCGGGCTGCCTGAGAGCCAGGTCGTTGTGACTGGTCAGAGCGTGAGCCCAACAGGGTTGCCGAATTTGACCTTGTCGAACTTCCAGGAAATCACTCCGGGTGTGTACACCTATGACGCGACCTCGCTGAAGATCGGTGAGTTCGAGGTGTCGGCGGTCGTTGAAGGCGTGCAGTTGACTCAGCGTCCTCATGTGACGTTCACCCACGGTCCCTTTGATCCCGGCAACTCGACTTTGAGCCTGGATCCGCCCACTCAGACGGTTGGCGCGCTTGTGACGATCACAGGCGTGGCGCATGACCAGTACGACAACCCCATCACGGGTCTGACGAGCGCTCAGCTGGTCGTCTCGGGTGTCAGTGTCGCTCCTACGGGTCTGCCTGATCTGACGATCACCAACTTCCTGGAGTCCGCTCCTGGTGTGTACACCTACTCAGCCACGTCGAAGCTGGTCGGTGAGTTCGAGGTGTCGGGCGCTGTCGATGGCGTCGCGTTCTTGCAGCATCCTCATGTGACGTTCGTCCATGGCGGTGTGTGCGTGAGCAACTGTGAGCCGGTCGACCCGACTCATCTGACTCGGTTCGAGATGGTCGACAATGACCGCATGGCCAATGGCCAGGCGCAAGACACGGCCAAGGCATGGGCGTACGACCACTACGGCAACGTGGTGCCTGGTGCGACAGTCCTCGTGATCGACCAGTCCACTGGTGAGTTGACCGGTTACCTGACCCCGCGGACGCAGACGACGACCACGGGCGCTGACGGCACCGCGATGGTCGCGTGGACGTCGACCAAAGCCGGCACGTTCACCGCTGAAGGCACGATCGACAGCCTGCGCCCGGTGACGGGTGTCATGAACCAGATCCGGTTCACCAACGGCGCGGCCGATCCGGCCATGTCGGAGATGGTGATCACCCCGGCGTCGCCGATCACGGTGGGCGACGGGTACACGGTGACGGTGACGGCGAAGGACACGACTGGGAACATCGTTCCCGATGCGACCTTCTCGTTCTACCTCGATCCGGCCTCCCCGGCGTCGCTGAGCGCGACATCCTGCCAGACGAACCCCGACGGTGTGTGCACCGTGACGGTGTCGTCGCTGCTCGTCACCACGGTGAGTGTCCATGCGACCCTCCCGAAGAATGGTGTTCCCACGGATGTGGGCGGTGGCGGCGATCGCACGAAGGCGAGTCCTCAGACGGTGTCGTTCAAGGCTGGTCCGGTGTGCGTGGTCAATTGCAACCCGGTCAATCCTGACAATGTGACGCGCGTCGAGGTGACGGTGGACGGCGTGGAGGCCAATGGGTCTGCATCCGACACGGCCATGGCGTACGCGTATGACAAGTACGGCAACCCGGTGCAGGGTGCAGCGGTCACATCGACGACGACGGATAGTGCGCTGACGATCGTCACGCCGATTCCGGCGACGGCCGCCGATGGGACCAGCGAGATCCAGTACCGTTCGACGGTGGCCGCGGCTCATGTGGCCAGCGTTCGGATCGACGGTCTCGTCCCCGTGACGTCCAGGAGCATGGACGGACGGGTGACCACGGATGGCACGATCACCTTGAACTTCGGTTCAGGGACAGTGGCGAATGCCACCTTGAGCATCTCCCCGACCACCTCTCAGGTGGTGGGCAGCTTGTTCACGGTGACAGCGACGATGAAGGATGCGAGCGGCAACCCGGTTTCCGGTGCTGTGGCGGCGTTCCCGCCGGTGGCGGATCTGACGTTCTCGGCCGCGTCGTGCACGACTGGCGCTGACGGCACATGCACTGTGACGGTCACGTCGAAGCTCGTGGGCACGTACACGGTCTCGGCCCTGCAGGGCGGCCTGCCCTTCAGGAACACCGTGGACGCCGTGTTCACACATGGCCCGGTCTGCACGCAGAACTGCGAGCCGGTCGACACAACACACATCACGCGCGTCGAGGTCACTCAGGACGGTCGTGAGGCTGATGGCGTCGCTCAGGACATCGCCAAGGTGTGGGCGTACGACCGTTACGGCAACGCTGTTCCGGGCGCTGTGGTGGCTTCCACTCCGGTGGCTGGTGAAACCGCTCTGACTATTCAGCCGGATATCGCAGTCACGGACGCCGACGGCATCTCGACGATCTGGTACACGTCGACTGTGATGGGTACCCATCATGCGGATGTGACGGTGGACACGCAGATTCCTCAGGGATCTCCTGTGGCCGTCAGCTTCGGCAACGGTAACGGTGATCCTGGCCATTCGGGCTGGGTGATCACTCCTGCTGGTCCGCTGACAGTGGGCCAGGGCACGGCGAACACGTACACCGCGACGGCGACGATCCATGACAAGACGGACAACCCCGTCCAGAACGCTGTGGTCTCCTTCGCCATCAACCCGACCGGGCCGACATGGGTGACGCAGAACTCCTGCATCACCAATGCCAGTGGCATTTGCTCGGTCCAGGTGTGGTCGACGAAGTCGGGCACCTATGCGGTGACCGCGTCGATCGTGGCGGGTGCGATCAACAACACGACGACGGGTCAGCCGGCGGCGTCGGTCGCATGGAAGGCTGATCAGGTCTGCTCGCAGCTCGAAGGCTGCCAGCCGGTGGACCCGAACCTTCCGGCCGAGTTGCGGACGCGCGTCGAGGTCACCACGGACAATGCGACAGCGAATCTCGTTGATCGTGACGTGGCGACTGTGTGGGCGTTCGACAAGTGGGGCAACGCTGTGGAAGGCGCTTTGGTGCAGTCCACGACGACGGATGCCAAGCTGAACATCCAAACCGGTATCGACCCGATCAGCGCCGATGGAACATCGACGATCTGGTACACGTCGATGGTCGCAGGTGCTCACATCGCGAGTGTGACGGCTGACGGATTCCGCCCGGTGGGCGATCCGATCACCCTCAACTTCGTCGCGGGCCCGGTGTGCGTGACAGAAGCCGACTGCGTGATTCCTCCGGATTCCCCGTCGTATGACAACAAGGATCTGCAGACTCACGTGACGGTGACGAAGGACAATCAGCCTGTGACGGGTGACCCCGATCAGGTGACTGGGTACGCGTTCGACAAGTACGGCAACGTCGTGGCGGGTGTGGACTTCAACTTCGCCAAGGTCATCTCCACTGACGATTTGGTGATCGACCCGGTGTGCACCACGAATGCGCAGGGCACGTGCGTGGTCAACGGACGGGCCATGAAGGAAGGCGCCCATCAGGCGACCGCTTCGGTCAATGGAACAGAGCTGGTGGACCATGGTTCTCCGGTGACGTTGAACTTCCAGCACGGCGATGTCTGTGTGAAGGAAGCTGGATGCGACATTCCTCCGGATTCCCCGTCGTACAACGATGTGACTCTGCAAACTCATGTGGCGGTCACGACCAACGATCAGAAGATCGGTGACAGCGATGTGATTACCGGGTACGCATTCGACATGTACGGCAACCCCGTTCCGGATACGACCTTCGACATCGCCACGGCGGATCAGAAGCTGGAGTTGGCTGGGACGAAGACCTTCATCCCGACATCGCCTCTGAAAGTCGGGCCGAACGGGACGAACACCATGCCGGCGACGTCCTATGTCGTGGGTTCGCACGTGGCTCGGGCGTCGGTCAACGGCACTGAGCTGACGGACCACGGATCTCCGATGGACCTGAGGTTCACGGGTGGTCCTGCGGCCCCGGTCATCACCGACCCGGTGAACAACACGACCACGAACGATCCGAAGCTGCCGATCTCGGGCACCGGGGACAACCCTGGTGACACGGTCACGGTGGCCGATCAGACGTCGGATGTTTGCACCGCTGTGGTGCAGGCGAACAAGACGTGGACGTGCACCCCGGATCAGCCGTTGAAGGATGGCGACCACACGCTCGTGGCTCACGAGACCGACGTGAATGGGAACACATCCGGCCCGTCGAATGAGGTCAAGGTGACGATCGACACGGTCAAGCCCAATCCTCCCGTCCCGGATCCGAGCAACGGGTCTGAGGTGTCGGGCACGACGGACAAGGACACCACAGTGACTGTGCGGGATGATCAAGGCCAGCCGATCAAGGGTTGCATCGACATCGTCCCCGACAGCCAAGGTGTGTTCATGTGCAAGCCAGACACGCGTATCCCCGCTGGGGAGACCGTGACACTGGTGGCGAAGGACGAGGCCGGCAACGTGTCTGATCCTGCTCCGTTGGTCATCTCGGCGTTGACCCTCGAGCTCGCCTATCCGACACGGAATCCTCTGGAGAACCAGGTTGCCACTGGGTACAACTTCAACCCGAATGAGCGAGTGCACTTCGTGTTGGGGACAGTGGATCTTGGTTACGCGACTGCGGATCCGAAGGGCACGGTCACGTTGTCGTTCGCCGTTCCCGCGAATACTCCTAACGGCACGCAGACACTCACTGCGACGGGCGACACTTCTGGCCCGGTGCAGGCGAGCTTCATGGTGACCGTGGAGACACAGGGTCAGGTCACTCCGACTCCTGAACCATCCATCAAGACAGGTGGCACAGTAGACGGCTCGGGTTCTCTCCGTGGGCTCGCAGCATGTCTCCTGGTCGCAGGCGCCGTGATCGGCGTCGGTGCCGGGTTGCGCCGCAAAGATCGGGAGCTGATCTCCTGATCCTATAAAACGAAAAGCCCCCCTTCGCTGGTTCGCTCCGAGCCGTGAAGGGGGGTTTTTCGCGTCGTGGTTGAGTCGTGCCGTGGAGTCGTCGCGTGAGGGACGGTCACCTCGTGGCTGGCCTCACCGTGCCCCGAGGGTCGAGGCGTCGATGACGTACCTGTAGCGCACCTGTGAGTGGACCACCTTGTCGTAGGCCTCAGTGATCTCATCGCCGGAGATCGTCTCGATCCGCGCGCGAACCCCGTGCTCGGCGCAGAAGTCGAGCATCTCCTGGGTCTCGGCGCATCCGCCGATCAGGGAGCCCTGGAGGGTACGGCGAGGGGACAGCGCACGCACGTACACGTCCACCGGCTCAGCCGGCATTCCCACATTGACCATGACGCCGGTCTTGTTCAGGGCGTTGATGTAGCTGGTGTAGTCCTCCGTGGACGACACCGTCGACAAGATCATGTCGAATTGGTTGGCCAAGCGCTTGAACGTGCCTTCTTCGGAGGTCGCATAGTAGGCCGAGGCGCCGAGCGCCAGTCCGTCGGCCTGCTTGGACATGGTGTGCGAGATGACGGAGACCTCGGCGCCCATGGCGGCCGCGATCTGGACGCCCACGTGCCCCAAACCCCCCAAGCCCACCACGGCGACTTTCATGCCGGGCTTCACCCATCGCTTCAGCGGGGAGTACGTCGTGATGCCCGCGCACAGCAGGGGGGCGCCTTCGGCGAGCGGAAGGGAGTCGGGCATGTGGAAGACGAAGTGCTCCTGCACGGTGATCGATTGGGAATAGCCGCCCTGGGTCACCTGCCCGAACTGGTCGCGGGAGTTGTACGTGAAGATCCCCTTGTCACAGAACTGTTCGAGGCCCTGGGCGCAGTACTCGCACGACCCGCAGGAGTCCACCATGCATCCCACGCCCACACGATCCCCGGGTTTGAAAGCGGTCACCTGAGACCCCACCTCCCTGACGATGCCCGTGATCTCGTGCCCGACGACCAGCGGGTATCGGGACGGTCCCCACTCGCTGCGGGCGGTGTGGATGTCTGAGTGGCACACGCCGCAGTAGGAGATGTCGAAAAGCACATCCTTGGGCCCGGTCTCCCGGCGTTCGATGTCCATGGGACGGCAGGGGCTCGTCGCCGAAGCGAAGCCATACGCGTGAGTCAACATGTCTACTCCTCCTACAGAACAGTCAATTGCAACATATCCTATTCTGCCACCGCAGGCGCGTCGATGGGCGCCCGCCCGCTCCGCGAGCCGGGGTACGAGGGTCGATCAGGCCTGGAGCGTTTCCAGGTGGTCGCGGATGCTCTCGCGGAGCCCCATGAACTCATCGTCCATGATCCCAGCCGGATGGGCGATGACCGTGCGGCGTTGGGGCCCGTGCCAGAGGGCGATTTTCGCCGTCTTGCGCGAGACGCTCACATCGGTGATGTCGGCCCAGGTCCCGTAGAACTCCCCGCGTGGGCTGGTGATGCTGTACCCCTCGTCATCGAGGGTGACCGTCACACGGGACCTCATGACGGCGACGATCGTGATGGTCAACAGGATCAGGCCGAGCAGGACCACGATGCCTCCGGTCACACGCAGCCCCATGGAGACCATGCCGATCAAGGAGACGACGACCATGAGGGTGCCGAGCACGATGAGGATGACAGACAGCCAGGTGCCACCGGGGATTCGTGGCTTGAGCTGGTACACGTCCATCAGTCCTCGCTTTCGTCAGTCACTCATCACATTAGTCCACGACTCGCGGCGAGCCGGGGGGAACACACGCGTACGCGCCAATCGGTGGCGCCGACGGGTGCGAGGGCAGGATAAAATGTGACAGCAACGAACCACGACGACGCAGCGAGGAGGCCTGGTGACGATCTGGGATTCTGCCATGGATCAGGCGCTGGACGCGGCCCGCAGGGCACAGGAGCATGCGGACGTCCCCATCGGGGCGGTCGTCCTCGATCGGGACGGGAATGTCCTCTCCTGGGCCGGGAACGAGAGGGAGCTCACGGGCGACCCGACCGCGCACGCCGAGGTCCTCGCCCTGCGTCGGGCCTCTGAGGTGCTGGGCACCTGGCATCTCGACGGCTGCACGCTGGTCGTCACCCTGGAGCCCTGCACGATGTGCGCCGGTGCTGCGGTCCTGGCAAGGGTGGGCCGAATCGTCTTCGGCGCCTACGATCCCAAGGCTGGCGCCGTGGCGTCCTTGTTCGATGTCGTCCGCGATCCGAGGCTCAATCACCGCCCGGAAGTGACCGGTGGGATCCGCGCCGATGAGTGCGGGAGGCTCATTCGCCATTTCTTTGATAAGATGTCCCGCGGTGACGTGTCCGAGTGGCCGATGGAGCCCGCCTCGAAAGCGGGTGTGGGGCAACCCACCGAGGGTTCAAATCCCTCCGTCACCGCCATGTGATGTCTCGGGACATCGGAAACGGGTGAACCTACGGTTTGTGGGTTCACCCGTTTTGTCTACTGAACTTGGCACAGCCCATACCTCAGCCCAGTAGACTACGAACGACGCCTGGAGCAACAGGCCCCAACCAACTAAACAACTGTCCGTGATATGGGGTCAGTCCCATAACCTCGGATTCTCCGATGTTTTTAACGCAGGTGGTGGTTTCGCAGGGATGAACGTGGATGACAAGGTGGTCACTTTCACCACCAACAGCAAGAGCAAGAGTGACTTGTATCAGCAGGACATCCTCTACGTCGATGACCCGAATGTTCGGCAGGCCATGGCGGCGGCGTTGGCCCAGTCTCCTGGGATCACCAACCTGTCCGTGTCTGGAGGCCAGATATCGTTCACGTGGGGGCAGTGATGGGCAGACTCAGAAAGGTGGCGTTCTTCATGGCTGTTGGCCTCCTGTCACTCATCTTGTCTGGTTGCGCCAGTCTGCTGCCGAAGCCGGTGTTCACGGATTCGGCGGGCGGTCAGGCATACCTGTTGCAGACCCTGCAAGGCAAGTATGGGATGGCCTTCGAGGTGGTTGGCCCGGCGAAAGTTCCGGGCAGTGATCCGTTATGGTTCTCTGCCACTGTGGTGCCAGTCGACCAGCCAGATCAAACTGCCCAAGCCGCCGTGAAGTCAGCGGGCGGCGGCGTTCGCGACGATTTCGCGCAGTACCTTTACAAGGATCAGATCGAGGGCATGTCGAAAGCGGCGTGCGCACCTTTGCCTTATCTGACATCCTGTGACGTGAGCATTGACTTCCAGATGACAGTCACGAAGTGGGACTCATCAACACCACTCGACACCTTCGTCAAGACCTCCGGTGTGCGGAACATGATCAAGGTGACGCTGAAGCAAGCTGACAGTGACGACCTTCCACGATAGGCTTGCGTCCTGATGGAGCCGGCATCCTGGTCGAAACTCGTCACGCACTCCTCCCGCTGTCGTGACTGAGACACTTTCCACTCATCCTGTCCAGTCCCCTGTCTCATGGCGGGCCGTGGAGACATGGCGGTCAGTCGCGCGTACTATGCTGAATGAGGCGAAATCACCGTGTGCTGTGGCTGACCCTGTACGAGTATGCCCGTCCGGCGCGAGTGACAACCCAGAACAGACTGAAGGAAACAGGTCCACTCAATGATCTAAGAGTCGTTGGCCCACGCAAGAGAAAGCAGGTTGCACACATGTTCCAAACCCTTCAACAAGCCCAGGATTTCTGTCGCGACAACGAGATACAGATGGTCGATTTCATGATGATCGACCTCGACGGGCGCTGGCGGCACCTGACGATCCCGGCGGGCCGATTGACCGAGCACACGATGGAGCACGGCATCGGCTTCGACGGGTCCAACTACGGTTTCGCCCCGATTGAGAAGTCGGACATGGTGTTCGTGCCCGACCTGTCCAGCGCGTACGTCGACGCCTTCGCCGAGGTCCCGACCCTCGGCATGATCGGCGACGTCTTCGTCATCGACTTGCCGACCAACCGGCGGTTCGACCAGGATCCGCGCAACGTGGCCTTCCACGCGCAGGAGTACATGAAGAAGCTCGGCGTCGCCGACGACATGCGCATCGGGCCGGAGTACGAGTTCTACGTCTTCGACCACGTCGACTACTCCGTGTCCGCATCCGGGGCGAAGTACCGCATCGATTCCGAGCAGGCCGAGTGGAACTCCGGCGAGGACGGATTCAACCTGGGTTACCAAGTCCCCACCAAGAGCTTCTATCACATGGCCCCTCCGCGCGACACGCTGAGCGGGTTCCGTTCACGGGCGGCGATGCTCATGGAGAGCCAGGGGATCCTTGTCAAGTACCACCACCCTGAGGTCGGCGGTCCTGGCCAGTTGGAGATCGAGGTCGAGTTCGGATCCATGCTGGAGATGGCCGACAAGACCATGATGACCAAGCACCTGATCCGTAACCTGGCCGTGGCCGAGAGCAAGACCGTGACCTTCATGCCCAAGCCCATCCATGGTGAGGCCGGCAATGGGATGCATGTCCACATGCACCTCTTCAAGGACGGCCAGCCCTTGTTCTACGACGAGAACGGGTACTCCCAACTCAGCGAGACGGCCCTGCACTTCATCGGCGGCATCCTGACCCACGTACGCGCCCTGTGCGCCTTCACCAACCCGAGCACCAACTCGTACAAGAGGCTCATCCCCGGGTACGAGGCGCCGGTGACGATCGGGTACGCCACGTCCAACCGCTCCAGCGTGATCCGCATCCCCGCGTACGCCAAGGCGCCCAAGGACAAGCGCTTCGAGCTGCGGTCGCCCGACGCCACCTGCAACCCGTACTATGCCTACTCAGCCATCTTGATGGCCGGCTTGGACGGGGTCCAGAAGAAGATCGATCCGCATGCCGAGGGTTTCGGGCCGTACGACTTCAACCTGTACAACCTGTCCCCCGAGGAGCAGAAGTCCATCAAGCAACTGCCGCGCACCTTGGAGGAGGCGTTGGACGCGCTGGAGGCCGACCACGATTTCCTGACGGCTGGCGGAGTCTTCCCGCAGCGTCTGCTGGACATCTGGGTCAAGAACAAGCGCGCCGAGGCGTCCAAGGTTTCCCAGGTGCCCCACCCGATCGAGTTCGGGTTGTACTACGACCTGTGATCATTGACCGGGAA
The DNA here is from genome assembly GCA_009780915.1 of Propionibacteriaceae bacterium. Classification (GTDB taxonomy): domain Bacteria; phylum Actinomycetota; class Actinomycetes; order Propionibacteriales; family Propionibacteriaceae; genus WQYJ01. The sequence goes on along the minus strand of WQZD01000008.1, from coordinate 52,980 downwards.
GGTACACTGGCTCTTCCGTGAAGGAGAGGGTGAGCACCCCGTGGCTACCGCCAGGAGGTGCTCACCCTTTCTTCATGTGTCGGTTGAATTGTTTTGCCTTGTCAGGGCACCCGACAAATGACATATTACATTGACTTCATCGTATGGCTGCGGTATAATATCAACCTAGACTGTCGGTGGGAATCGCACGCTCGTGACCCGGTGCCGACATGTCCCCTCACGGGCCGACCCACACAGGGCACAACTGATTGGAGCCGACCATCATCGCGTATGTCGCCGTCGCCATCTTTGTGGTCAGTTACATCCTGATCGCCACAGAGAAGGTGCACCGTGTCGCCGCCGCCTTGGGCGGAGTCGCGGGGATGACGTTGCTTGGCCTGGTCAGAGCCGATTCCGCTTTCTTCAACCATGACACCGGCGTGGATTGGAACGTGCTGTTCCTCTTGTTCGGCATGATGGTCATCGTCTCCATCCTGCGACACACCGGACTCTTCGAGTTCATCGCGTTGTGGGCGGTGCGTACCTCCCAAGGGAGACCGGATCGGCTGATCGTCCTGCTGATCCTCGTCACCGCGGCCCTGTCCCCGGTCCTCGACAACGTGACCACCGTCCTGCTCGTGACTCCGGTGACGTTGTCGGTCTGCCAAAGGTTGCGCGTCGATCCGATGCCCCACCTCATCGCCCTGATCCTCGCGGCCAACATCGGCGGCGTGTCGACCCTCATCGCCGACCCGCCGAACATCATCATCGCGTCCCGGGCGGGCCTGACGTTCAACGACTATCTGATCCATGCGCTGCCGCTCTGCCTGGTCCTGCTGGTCGTCCTCATCGTCCTGCTGCGGCTGCTCTTCCGCAAGCAACTCGGCGCTCACGTCGACGTCGAGGAGGTCTTGCAGGGCATCCACCCCTCGGACGCCATCGAGAACAAGCCGCTGTTGATGAGGTGCCTGGTCGTCTTGGCTCTGACCATGGTCGCCTTCGGGTTCCACACCATCGCCCACGTCGACCCCTCGATCATCGCCTTGCTGGGGGCCGGTGCGATGGTGCTGGTGAGCCGTACGACTCCGAAGGAGTTCCTCGGGGAAGTCGAATGGACGACGCTGGCCTTCTTCATGGCCTTGTTCGTCCTTGTCGGCGGCCTGGTGGAGGTCGGCGTCATCGGCAACATCGGACAGTACGCCGCCAACCTGATCCACGGCGACGAACTCCTCGGCGCGACGGGGCTCCTCTTCTTCTCGGCCATCGCCGGCGCCATCGTCGACAACATCCCCTACACGACCGCCATGACCCCCGTGGTGGAGCAGATGGTCGCCTCCACGGCCCACACGGGCGCTCAGAGCCCCCTGTGGTGGGCCTTCGTCTTCGGGGCCGACCTGGGAGGAAACACCACCGCCGTGGCCGCAGGAGCGAACGTCGTGGTGCTGGGAGTGGCCGCCAAATGGGGTCGCCCTATTAGCTTCTGGAAATTCACGAAGTACGGTCTGATCGTGACGGGAGTGACCGTAGTCATCGCATGGTTCTACGTGTGGTTGAGGTATTTTGTGATCTCCTGAGCGAGTCTTTGATAATGAAATACAAAGCTTCGTCAGGAGGGCTCGAATAGACTACAATTGGGTATACAACCGGGATTAATGGGAACATGATGAGGTCTTTGATTGTCGGCATCATTGCGGGGGTTTTGGTCTTCGTGCCATTGTCCTTGTCCGACGCCAGTGCGGCCCCGATCCCGGCATCTCCCACGCAAGCGCCTCGACTCGTGTCGCCGTTGTCCGCCCCTGTGGCGGCTTCGCCCGTCTCCGCTGTGGGGACCCCGTCCTGCTCCACCGGGATGTGCGTCGCAGCACCGGCGCCGATCCCGTCGTATCAATTCGTCACCAGCACAATGACCGCTGTGCGGGACACGAAGAACCCCGGGCAGGTGATCGTCTCCGTGGAGCTTCAGAATCCCAATGACATCAACGTGTCCTTGCTGACCTTGACTGTGACCTATCCGGACGGTTGGACGTTCGTCAGCCATTCCACGAAGGGGCTGCCCGATCCCGTCATCATTGGGACGACCGCGTCCTTCGACGTCCTGAAGAACACCATCGCCCATCAGTCCACGACGAAGTTCAGTTTCTCCTTGCAAGAGGGGATCGTCACCGCGGGCAACACGGCGACACTGGCCGGTATGACCGTCGAACGCGGAGCGATCGACGGCACGACCGTCGAACTGCCGGGGAGGAATGTGACTCCGACGCCGACGCCGACTCCGACGAAGACGACCACACCGCCCACCACGCCGACGAAGACGACGACGCCCACCGTGACGCCGACCTCGACTCCCACGGTGACTCCCACGGTGACGCCCACGTCGACTCCCACGGTGACTCCCACGGTGACGCCCACGTCGACTCCCACGGTGACGCCCACTCCTACCAAGACTCCGACGCCGACACCTACCAAGACTCCGACTCCCACCGGGACGCCGACTCCCACGCCGACGCATACGGCGACTCCGACGCATACGGTGACGCCCACTCCCACGGTGACGCCGTCGCATACTGTGACCCCGACTCCCACGCCGACGCCATCGCACACGGTGACCCCGACGCCGTCACACACGAGCACTCCGACTCCCACCGGGACGCCGACGCCCACGCCGACTCATACGGTGACTCCGACGCATACGGTGACGCCCACTCCCACGCCGACGCCGACCCATACTGTGACCCCGACCCCCACGGGGACGCCATCGCACACGGTGACCCCGACTCCCACGGTGACACCGACTCACACACCGACGCCCACGCCGTCGCACACGAGCACCCCGACCCAGTCGCCCACCCCCACCCCGACTCACACCCCCACGCATTCACCGACGGCGACCCCGACATCACCGTCGACGCCGATGCTGCCGACCTGTCCGGACTCGCTGCCGCCGTCGCACACGGCGACACCGACGCCGATCGGCCCCACGCCGACGGACACTCCGGGAGCACACATCGCCACGCAGACTCCCACGGGCGCATCGACGACGTCCCTGGCGCCGACCTGTGTCCCAGCCTCGACGTCCCAGCCTGCCACGACCCACCCGGTGAAGCCGATCCAGTCAGATTCGAGCCACCAGTCCTCCACGCCGGCGGAGACCCCCACGACGACGACACCGGGTGTCCCGAGCGACACACACTCCCCCTCCTCGCAGGCCTCCACCCCATCGGTCGAGCCGTTGGGTGTCGTGATCTCGCCTCGGGCATCACCCAGCGGGACCCCTTCGGGGACTATGGACCCCCTCAGTCCGAGCCCGACGGACACGCCTCCGGCGACCGGCCAGTCTCCGACGCGTACTCCTACCCGTACTCCGACCCAGTCGCCGGGCGCTTCCGCCACGCAGACGCCCTCCCCCGAAGCCACACCCTCTCCCAGCCTCGAAGAACCGGAATCCCCCGGGGGCAGCGTGGCCGAATTCCTCACATCCCCCTCGGGGACGATCGCCGTGGGCGGGGTCATGATGATGGTCACCGCCGGAGGCATCCTCGTCATCCGGAAGATCGGGATCCACTGATCCTCGATGCCGCCCACGACCAGCGGCCGAGCGCTCCGTCGTACCCCCTGGGAAGGCTGTGAACCGGGACACCGTCATGACGAATATCCGAGTCAACCGCTATGATAGCGAATACACAGCGCGAAGGTTTCCTGTAATATTCCAGCCAGACGACCTCGATGGGAGGATGAAGTGCTCACTCTTGACCAACTCCTCCTCATTGGCGCGCTCATCGTCCTCGCCGCGCTCCTGGCCACCAAGATCGGGGACCGGCTCGGGCTCCCCTCGCTGATCCTGTTCCTGGCGCTGGGCGTCCTCCTCAGCTTTGACGCCAATTTGTCCTTGTACGACGCCCAGTTGGCGCACAACCTCGGCTTCGCCGCCCTGGTCCTCATCCTCATCGAGGGCGGGTTGTCGACCCCATGGGAGGAGATCCGCTCCGCCATCGTGCCCGCGGTCTTGTTGGCCAGCGTCGGGATCTTGTTCACGATCCTGCTCCAGAGCCTGTTCGGATACTTCGTCCTCGGGTTCCCCTTGGCGGTGGCCGTCTTGTTGGCGGCGATCATGGCGCCCACCGACTCTGCGGCGGTCTTCTCCGTGCTCCGCCATGTCCCCCTGCCGGGCCGGGTACGCTCGGTGCTCGAAGGCGAGTCGGGCCTCAACGACGCGCCGACCGTCCTTCTCGTCCTGGCCGCGACGCAACTGGCCATGGGCACCATCGGCTTCGATTCCAGCCTGTGGCTGACGGGCGCCATGATCGTGGGCGAGTTGGTCGGCGGGATCGCCTTCGGCGTCCTCTTCGGCTGGTTGGGCGTGCAGATCCTGCGTCGTCTGGCCCTTCCCGCGTCCGGGCTCTACCCTCTGGCCGTCATCGGCTGGGCGATCGCCGCGTACGGCCTGGGCGTGCTCCTGCACATCTCCGGCTTCGCGGCTGTGTACGTGTGCGCCGTGCTACTCGGCAATGGGAAACTGCCCCACCGCCATGCGGCCCGGTCGTTCGCCGACGGCATCGCATGGATCGCGCAGATCGGACTGTTCGTGATGCTGGGCCTGCTCACGCACATCTGGACGATCACCCCGCGTGACGTCGTCTTGGGTGTGATCGCCGGCGCCTTCCTGACGTTCGTCGTACGGCCGCTGGCTGTGTGGATCTGCACAGGACCTCTGAAGCTCACGCGCGCGGAGAAGATGTTCGTCTCGTGGGGAGGATTGCGCGGCGCCGTGCCCATCGTCCTGGCGACGATCCCCATGGCGGAGGGGCTGCCGGATGCGACCGCCATCTTCGACACCACGTTCGTCGCCGTCGTCTTCCTCACCCTGCTCAACGGGCCGACCCTGCCCTGGGTCGCCAAGAAACTGGGCCTCGTGGGCGAGACTCAAGCAGTGGACATCGAGGTCGCCCCCATGGACACGATCGAGGCGTCGATGGTGACGCTGTCGGTGTCGGCCGAATCCCGTCTCCACGGGGTCGCCGTCTTCGAACTCGGCCTGCCGCAGAACACCCTGGTCAGCTTGATCATCCGTGGCGACAAGATGTTCACCCCCCATGGTCGCGACATCATCCGCGCCGGCGACCAGTTGCTGATCGTCTGCCCCTCCGCGAAGCAGCCCCAAGTCGAAGACCGTCTGAAGATGATCGACCGGGGCGGACGAATGGGTGGATGGTTGAGACGACCCCCGACATGAGGGCTCATCGGTGAGTCTTCAAGCCGAGGGTCGACTCGCTCGTGGGGGATCAGTCACCCATTCCTTTGACGCTGGACGTCAACTCGTTCTCCTCGGAGACGGTGTACGCCACGCAGTCCACCTCGCGGTCGTTGCGTTGGTTCCAGGAATCCTGGCTCGGGCTGAAGTAGCTCCAGTCCAACCCTTGCGACGTCAGGGAGGCGTAGTTCGGACCCACATAGTCGACGATGCCCTGGGCGCATGCGTCCTGGGCGGCGTCGTCGATGGCGGTCTCGTCGTACGTGCCGTCGGGCATGTCGAAGATGTAGATCACTTCGGAGTCATGGCCCTCAGTGCAGGGCACGCCGGGGACGTCCTGGAACGTGTCCTGCAAGGCTGATGAAATCAGGCAGTCGCCAACGTGCAGAGAGAAGGCGTCCACGTTCCCGGCGCCCGTGATCTGGCCGCCCGTGTCGCGCTGTTCAGGCGTGGAGCTGGAACATCCGCTCATCAGTGACAGTGCGAACGCGACCCCCGCGATTGCAACGAGATTTCTAACTTTCATGACGTCCCACCTTTTAGAGATACTGACACGATATTAATCTGCTGAACATTAACATACTAGCCACGCGCCCAGTCAGGCTGATGTGTCGCTCAGTGAGACGGCGGGATCGTCACTTGTGGTAGCCCCGCAGGTGGTCGAGGTCCCGGCGGTCCTTCTTCTCGGGACGTCCCGCGCCAGGGTCGCGTACGGGCACCGACCCTCGCTCCTCCTTGGTGGGCAGGGGCGGGGAGGAATCCACGTACGCCGTGGCCGCTTCGGGGGCGCCGACGCGGCGGGGCATGAGTTCCACCACGGTGACCTCGCGCGGCCGCAACGCTTCGCGCCAGGTGATCGTGTCACCGGGTTTGACCAAGGCGGACGCTTTGGCGACGGTGGAGTTGAGCCGTACTCGTCCCGCACGGCACGCCGCGGTCGCCTGGGAGCGGCTCTTGAAGAATCTCACCGCCCACAACCACACATCCAGTCGCATGAGAATCAGCATAGGTCATGGCGGGCGGGACGGCGTCGAGGTCTTTGACAGTGGAGGGTCAGTCGCTATGATGATGCGAAAGACACTCATATTCATTGAGACGAAAGGACGCCCGATGAATCCATCAACAACTGCGATTGTATTCGTTGAATTCCAGAATGACTTCACCACTGACGGTGGATCCCTCCACGAGGCCGTGGCGGGCGTGATGGAATCCACAGGCATGCTCGACAAGGCCGTCCAGGCGGCTGAGGCCAGCCGCGAGGCCGGAGTCACCATCATCCACTCGCCGATCGCTTTCCAGCCCGGCTACTACGAGATCACCTCCCACCCGTACGGCATCCTGGCCGGCGTGGTCGGGTCGACCTCCTTCGTCAAGGGCACGTGGGGCGTCGAGATCGTCGACTCCATGAAGCCGCAGGAGGGCGACATCGTCCTCGAGGGCAAGCGTGGCCTGGACGCTTTCGCATCGACCAACATCGACTTCATCTTGCGCAGCAAGGGGATCCAGACGATCGTGCTGGCGGGGTTCCTCACCAACTGCTGCGTGGAGTCGACCATGCGCAGCGCCTACGAGCGTGGGTACGAGGTGATCACCCTGACCGACGCCGTGGCGGCGACGTCGCAGGAGGAGCACGACAACGCGATCAAGTTCGACTATCCGATGTTCTCCAAGCCGATGACGGTCGCGGAGTACGTGGGGGCGCTCTCGGGGGAAGCTGTGGGAGATTCCTCTCGAGGGTACTGACCCCTTGAGTCGCTATGGACGACTCGATTCGATGGCCATGGTCCTTGGTGGATCATGGCCATCGGTCTTTGGTGGCGTTGGCGAGTCGTCCCCGGGGGCGCACCACCCCCGTCCCCCCACCCTGGCTTCCTCCGCCGATCACATGTAAAGTATGAAATACATGATCTGCCCCGGATCCACCTCGGGGCAGCACCTGAAAGGACGCATGATGACTATCAAGAATGAACAGGGGAGTTTCCCGTGGCAGCATGTTCCTCGTCCGGGGAAGATCTATGGGGCGGCGACCGTGGGCGAGCGCGGACAGATCTCGTTGCCGGCTGAGGCTCGGCGGGAGCTGGGCATCGAGGCGGGCGACAAGGTGATGGTGTTCGCCAATCGGCTCAACGGGTCGATGGTCCTCGTCAAAGCGGACGTGTTCGAGAACTTCGCGGACTTCTTCATGACGAAGCTGAACAAGTTGGAGGCGACGGCGCAAGGGTTCTTTGACACTTTCATGGGCGTCGAGGTCGATGAGGATGAGACAGATAGCACGGAGGAAAGTGAGCCGGGGGTAGACTCCCAGGCATGAGCCAACGAGGCACTGTCCGGTACGCCAAGACCATGGGGCTGGCTGTGCTGTTCGTGGTGCAGCTGGGGTGGCTGAAGTACACGCGGTTCCTCCATGGTTCCCGGCATCAGCAGATGCAGAGCGCGCTGTACACATGGCAGGCCAAGAGGTTCGTCCGCTTCGCCATCGAGATGGGCGGGCTGATCGTCAAACTGGGCCAGTTCATGAGCGTGCGCATCGACCTGCTGCCCAAGGAGTACATCACCGAGCTCTCGCTCCTCCAGGACGCCCTCCCCGCCGTGGACACCGATCGTATCGTCGCTGTGATCGAGACCGAACTGACGCATCCACTGGCCCAGACCTATGCCACCTTCGACCGGGCGCCGGTGGCGGCCGCGTCGCTCGGGCAGGTCCACAGGGCGACTCTGCTCGACGGGACCACGGTCGCCGTGAAAGTGCTGCGTCCCGGCATCGAAGAGCTGGTGGCCACGGACCTCAAATCCCTGCGCAGGGTGTTACGCCTTGTCAACCATTGGTTGCACATCGATCAGCTCATCGACCTGACCGTCCTGGACGCCGATTTCTCGGCCACCTTCACCAACGAGTTGGACTACCTCCTGGAAGCCCACAACGCCGAGGCCTTCCAGCGCAACCTGTTGATGAACATGCACGTCGACATCCCCAAGATCTACTGGGAGCACTCGACCCGGCGCGTGCTGACCATGGAGTACATGGACGGGGCGCGCATCGACGACCTCGACGCCATCGACGCCTGGGGCATCGACCGGCACGACCTGGCCGTCAACCTGGCCGGCCTCTTCTTCCAGATGGTCCTCGACGACGGGTTCTTCCACGCCGACCCCCATCCCGGGAACGTGTTCGTCCGCTCGGACGGGATCATCCAGCTGATCGACTTCGGCATGGTCGGGTCCATCACCGCCACAGCCCGGGAGTTGTACGGCCACCTCGTGGTCGCCCTCGTGCGCAGGGACGCCCCCGGCATCGTCCAAGCCCTGAAATCCTTAGGCTTCCTCGGCCCCGGAGCGGACACCCGGGCGCTCGCCGACTTGATCGGGCCGTACATCGACGCCATCGTCGGCGACGTGGCCCATTTCTACACGGACCGCTCCATGATGGACTCGATGATGAGCGGCAACGTCAACCTCACCATCGACGCCGCGACCCTGACCCAGATCCAGGAGTTCATCTACACCCAGCCGATCACCCTCCCCGGGCAGACCACCTTCCTGGGCAAAGCCCTGATCACGGTGCTCGGGCTGTGCCTGCGGCTCGACCCCGACTTGGATCTCATCGCCACCTCAGCGACCTACGTCTCCCAGGACGCGAAGACCGACGCCGCGCGCGACATGATGACCAGGATCGCCCGAGAGGGCTGGGACCTGGTCAAGGGGATCGTCCCCACAGCCCAGCGATGGATGTCCGTGGCCCAGAAACTCGACGACGGCAGTCTGCAGGTCGAGTGGAGCCAAGCCGTCGAACGGCGCATGGCCCAGTCTCAGGCACGGTCGACGCGACGGATCATCCAAGCCATAGCGGCGGCCACGGCCGTCATCGTCGCGGTCCTGTGGCGTCGTCGGTGATCCCCGACACGGCTCACTCGCGGACCAGGTCGGCCAGAATCTCCAGGACGTGACGATAGGGCTTCGCCGTGGCGCGGGCCATGCCCAACTCACATGTGCGGTTGCATGACGCGTGGACCTCCGAGTCGGCGGCGAGCACCTCCCGGGCTTCCGGCGCCGTCGCCGACGCGGTCAGTTCGGGGTGGAGCATGCCGCGGTCGCCGGCGAAAGCGCAGCAGCCGGCGTCGAGGGGGACGGTGACCTTCTCCGCCACGGCGTGGGCCACTGCGGTCAGGTACGGGTTCAACCCGATCTGCGTGGAGGAACACGTCGGGTGGATCGTGATGGACGCCACCTTCCGCACCTCGGGCAGGCGGGGCAGCAGGTGCTCGGCTGTGAACTGGACGCAGTCCAGCACGGTCAACTCGGCGTGGTCCGCGAGCATGCGCTGCAACCCCTCGGTGCAACTGGACGCGTCGCAGACGATGGGGAGCCGGCCATGGTCGGCCACGGCCTCGATCGAGGCGAGGACCCTCGCCGCCATGGCGTCGCGTCCCCGGGTCATCCCCTTGGAGGTCCAGGGCGTGCCACAGCACAAGGAGTCGATGTCGTCGGGCACGAGCAGGGTCACACCGGCATGCGCGCACAGGGACTCGAACGCGACCTGGACCCCGGACGGCCCGTCGCCCGGTTGCGCCGGGCCGAACATGGAGTTGACGCAGGCCGGGACGTACACAGCGTCGGGGGCACGTGTGGGCAGACGTCGGCGACGCGACCGCCCCCCGCCCGGCAGGTCGTCCGACCAGAGAGGGAGCTGATCCGTGCCGACCAGTCGGCGGCCCAGACGGTTGACCGATTGGATCAACCCGGCCCCCGGCGCGAGATCCTGGGCCGTCGACAAGGCGAGACTCGCCGCATGGGTCGCGCCCGCCCAGTGGTCGGCGGCGAGGGCCCAGCCCGCCTGGGCGGTCGGGGACGCGGCACGGGCACGCAGTTTCTTGATGTAGACGCCGGTGTCGATGCCGACCGGGCATGCCGTGCGGCACGTCCCGTCGGCGGCACAGGTCTGGACGCCGGAGTACACGTACTCGCGCTCCAACTCGTCGGCGAGGGCGGAGTCCCCGTTGGCGTGGGCCTGGCTGATCTCTCGGCGCACGGCGACGCGTTGGCGGGGCGTCAACGTGAGGCGCCGGGCCGGGCAGACCGGCTCGCAGTAGCCGCACTCCACGCAGGCGTCCACGAGGGGGTCGACGGGGGCCGGGACCTTGATGTGGTTCAGATGGGCGCGTGGGTCGTCGGTGAGGACCACGCCGTCGTTGAGGATCCCCTGCGGGTCGAAGAGCCGCTTGACCTCGCGCATCACCTCGTACAACTCGTCCCCGTACTGGCGGCGCACGAACGGCGCCATGACCCGGCCGGTGCCGTGCTCGGCCTTCAAGGACCCCTGGTGGCCCAGCACGACGTCGACCAACGCGTCGGTGAAACGCTCGTACCGCGTCAGCTCCTTGTCGAACCGATCCGTGATCATGAAGTGGATGTTCCCGTCCTTGGCGTGGCCGAAGATGACCGCGTCGGGGTACGAGAACTCCTCGAAGAGGCCGGTCAGTTGGGCGCAGGTCTCGGCGAGGGACGCCACGGGCACGACCACGTCTTCCAACAGTGCGGTCGTCCCGGACTGGCGGGCCGCCGCCACACAGGCGTACAGGCCTTTGCGCAGACTCCACAACTGGTCGCGGACTGCCGCATCCGAGGTCAGGGTCACCGGTTGCTCGACGGGCAGGCCGGCCAGCACTGGCCGGGCGGCGGCCACGAGGTCGGCGAGGTCGTCCGCGCAGGTGGCCTGGTACTCCACGAGCAACGCGGCCTGGGAGGCCGGACGGATGGCGGCGATCTGGTCGGCGGGACAGGGGAGGGACTGGCCCACCCGGATGGACGCGATGTCCATCAGTTCCAGGGTGGCCGCCCCCGTGGCCACCAGGTCGGGCAGGGCACGGTTGGCGGCGAAGAGGTCCTCGAAGACGAGCAGCCCGGTGTGGACGTGGCTGCGCACGGGAACAGTACGGAACGTGGCCGACGCCACGAACCCCAGGGTGCCCTCGCTGCCGATCATCAGATGGGCCAGGATCTCCACCGGCGTCGCGTGGTCGACGAAGGAGTTGAGGCCGTACCCCATGGTGTTCTTCATGGAGAACTGCTGCTCGATGGTCGCCAGGGAGGCCGGGTTCGACCATATCCGTCGACGCAGGTCGAGCAGGCCGCGGTAGAGGTCGGGCTCGAGGACGCGCAGACGATCGTCCGCGTCCGGGGCGCCGGTGTCGATCACCGATCCGGAGGCGAGGACGACGACCATGGACTCCAGGGTGCGGTACGTGTTCTCGACGGTGCCACAGGCCATGCCGGAGGAGTTGTTGGCGACCACGCCGCCGATGGTGCACGCGGCCGAACTGGCGGGGTCGGGGCCGATGGCCCGCCCGTACGGCGCCAGGGCGGCGTTGACGCGATTGACGGTGACGCCTGGTTGGACCCGTACACGGGCCCCCGAGTCGAGGACCTCGATGGAGTCGAAGTTCCGGCGCACATCGGCCAAGATGGCGTCGGTTCCGGCCTGGCCGGACAGGCTCGTCCCACCGGAGCGGAACGTGATCCCGACCCCAGCCGACGCGCAGGAACGCAGGAGGCGGGCCACGTCATCGGCGTCGCGGGGCACGGCCACCGCCTGCGGGTAGAGCAGGACATGGGAGGCGTCATGCGCGCGAGCCCGCACGTCGATGGGCGACAGGAGGACGCGATCGGGCGGCAGGGTCGCCTGGGACAAGGCGTGCCGACACGCGTGGTGAGAGGCGTGGCGCACAATCACCGCTGATAGGTCGGGGTGAGGGTGGCCCGGGCGATGGTGTGGAACACGCTCATAAACGCCGCCGGGGTGCAACCGATGCCGTCGGTGGCCTGGATCGGCTCGTCCAAGGCGTGGACGGCGAACACGTACCGGTGCGGATGGTCGCCGGGCGGGGGCGCCGCACCGATGAAGCCGAGGGTGCCACCGTCGTTGACCGCCCGTACCGCCCCGGGCGGCAGGGGGAAGTCGATGTTGCCGAAGTCGCGCGGGATGGAGGTCTGGGTGGGGGGCAGGTTGAGCACCGTCCAATGCCAGAAGCCTGCCGGCGTGGGGGCGTCGGGGTCGAAGCAGGACACGGCGAAGGCTTGTGTCCCTTCGGGGGCGTCGCTCCAGGACAACTGCGGCGACATACCGGGGCCGTCCTGGCTGTGGCGGTGGTCCATGGGTTCGCCATCGGCCACATCCTGACTTGTCAGGGGGAAAGAGGGAACCTGCGGCAACAAGGAATAGGGTTCCGGCGGGTACGGGCGCGTGAGATCCATAGCCGAAGTCTAGTGGGTGCGCTAGAAGAAAACGAGGGTTCCACAATAAAAAACTGAGAGCTTTCTGAGAGACACATATCTTGCTATGGTATCCTGGAGGGCATGCATCGCGTTTCTAGGAACAAGAAATGGTCCTCAATGGGCACATTCCTCCTCGTCAGCGTCCTGGCCGGTCTCCTCGTGGCCGGTCTGGCCATCCCTGCGGCTGCGCTCGCGGGTGTGACGAGCACGACCTTGTTCAGTTCGCTCACCAAGCTGCCCGAAGCTTTGGAGACACCGCCTCAGGCTGAACGCACCTCGATCCTGCTCGCGGACGGCTCCATGCTGACCCAGCTGTACGACGAGAACCGCGTCATCGTCACCCTCGACCAGGTGGCGCCGATCATGAAGCAGGCCCAGGTCGCCATCGAAGACGACCGGTTCTACAGCCACGGCGCCTTGGACCTGCGGTCCCTGGCGAAGGCCGTCCTGTCCAACATCGGGTCCTCCGGCGGCGGCGGGTCCACGCTGACTCAGCAGTACGTGAAGCAGGTCCTCGTGGAGCAGGCCATGCAGATGCCCACCGAAGAGGAGAGGCAGGCCGCTCTGGCGGACGCCCAGGGCCGTACGATCCAGCGCAAGGTCCGCGAGATGAGGTACGCGATCGCCTTGGAGCAGCAGTTCAGCAAGGACCAGATCCTCGAGAACTACCTCAACATCGCCTACTACGGCGACGGGGCCTACGGCGTCGAGGCCGCCGCCCACCACTACTTCAACACCACGGCGGCTGATCTGACCCTGGCTCAGGCGGCCATGCTGGCCGGCATCGTGCAGACGCCGGTCCGCAACCCCGCCGACCCTGACGAGCGTGCCGACTCCATCGCCCGGCGCGACGTGGTCATCGACCGCATGCTCGAACTCGGCCTCATCACCAAGGAAGACGCCGACGCGGCGAAGGCCGAGGGCTTCGACCCCAGCCTGATCCAAGGGATGCCCAACGGGTGCGACGGCGTGACGGACGTCGACTACATCCAGGTGTGCCAGTTCATCCTCAACAATCTGCAGAGCGACGCGTTCCCCAGCCTGGGCAGCTCGAAGCAAGACCGCCTCGATACCCTGCGCACCGGTGGGTACACGATCACCACCACGATCGACCCCACCCGGCAGAAGGCGGCTCAGGACGCGATCTCCAGCCGTATCGCCGACGCCGATCCCGTGAAGTCCACGGTGGTCGAGATGCAGCCCGGAACGGGCGTCATCTGGGCCGCCGCGCAGAACCGGCGTGAGTTGGGGTATTCCAACGACGACCTCGTCAACGGGAAATCCAGTTTCCAGTACTTCGCTCCGCAGAGCCTGGGCGGCGACGAGGGCGCCCAGCCCGGCTCGACCTTCAAGGGGTTCGTGGTCTCCGCCGCCCTGGACGCGGGCGTCCCGCCCAGCAAGCAGTTCGACGCCAAGGGTCGAATGGATTTCAGCAATGACTACTTCATGAGCTGCAATGGGCCCGTCAAGGCCAGCAAGGGCTGGGTCGTGTCCAACGACTCCGATTCCGGCGTGATGGACATGTACCACGGCACCGCCAACTCGGTGAACACCTATTTCGTGCAGCTGGAGGAGCTCATCGGCATCTGCGCCTCGGCCACGATGGCCGAGACCCTGGGCGCCGAGGTGTCCGACCCTACCGCCGATGAGGAACACCCCAACCTGCTGGCCTACAACGTGGATCCCTCCTTCACGCTGGGCGTCGCGTACGTGTCGCCCTTGTCGATGGCCGTGGCCTACTCGACGCTGGCGGCCCGTGGCCTGAGGTGCGACCCGGTGATCATCGGGTCGATCCAAGACAGGAGCGGCAACCAGGTTCCGATCCCCAACGGCAACTGCCGACAGGTGATCCGCCAAGAGGTGGCCGACGGCGCCAACGCGGTCCTCGGCAACGCCTTCACCTACGGCACCGCCCGTGGGTGGGGCCTGGGCGGCGGACGCACGATGTCCGGCAAAACGGGAACGACCGACAACGGTTCGGCCGCCTGGCTGATCGGGTACGCCCCCAACATCGTCGGCGTGTCGATGGTGGCGGCCGACACCAATGGGGTCTGGAACGATTTCTGGGCGCCGTACATCCGCGAAGGCGCCAAGTCCATGATCGGGGTGAAGCTGCCGGTCAGCGGCACCCGCTTGTCGGGCGTCGGCGCGGCGGACGCCGGGCCGATCTGGCGGGCGGCGATGAGTGTCGCCGTGGACGATCTGCCCGTGGTGAGCTTCACGAAGCCCGGCAGCGACATCCTCAACGGCAAGAGGGTCGTGCCGCCGAAGACCGACGGCATGAGCGCCGACGACGCGCGCAAGACCTTGCAGGCCGCCGGGTTCTTCGTGACCGAGAAAGAGGTCTTCGACGACCAGCCGGCGGGCTCGTTCGTGTCGGTCTCCTGTGACTATGTGTACGGCGGGACCTGCACCATGAACATCTCGCAGGGCCCGCGTCCCCCCGAGCCGACCCCCGAGGCCCCCGCCACGGTGAAGCCGCAGCAGCCCGCGACCAGCCCGCCGCCCACGGGGCTGCCCACTGCCCATCCCACGGGAGGGCGATAGCGTCCCTGCTCCCTTCTCCCTCGTCTTCAGGATGAGCGACACCGCCGGTGCGATCAGCCTGTCATCTGTGCCAGAATAGGACGGGGAAAGGGGCAAGATGCACATCAGGTTCGCACGGTCGGCTCGCTCTACCGTCGGGATCGAGTGGGAGCTCCATCTTGTCGATAAATCGACGGGAGAGCTGGTCCCTGCGGCCGAGAAGCTCATCGCCCTCACCCATGGAGGGGATGACAAGCCGATACGCAAGGAGTACCTGCCTTGCGCCATCGAAATCGTGTCGCGTCCTCGGGCCATCATCGCCGAGGCGATCGCGGACATCCGCCACCACGTGGACATCCTGATGGAGGCCGCGGAGTCCATCGGCGTGGCGCTGATGGGCGCCGGGTCCCACCCGTTCTCCCGCTCTGCCACCCAGACCCCCTTCCGCACGAGCCGCTATGACGCGGTCACGCACAGGAATGGGTGGTGGGGCCGACAGATGGCCATCTGCGGGACCCATGTGCATGTCGGCGTCGCCGACCGCAGCCACGTCCTGCCCCTGGCCTGGAGCCAGGCCCTCTCGTACCCCTTCCTCCTGGCGTTGTCGGCGTCCTCTCCCTTCTGGGAGGGGGAAGACTCCGGTTTCGCGTCTCAACGCACGATGATGTTCCAACAACTGCCGACCAACGGCCTGCCGCATCGCTTCGACTCCTGGGAGGAGTACGAGAACCACGTGGACGACCTCGTGGCCTGCGGGGTGATCACGCAGGTCCAGGAGATGCGCTGGGACGTGCGTCCCAGCCCGAACTTCGGGACGGTGGAGAACAGGATCCCCGACTCGGTGCCGACTGTGGCGGAGCTGGGTTTCGTGGCGGCGGCGACCCAATGTTTGAGCGAGGACATCGAACGACGGCTCGACGACGGCCACGCGCCCGCCCAGACCCCGCCCTGGTTGATCCGCGAGAACAAGTGGAGGGTCGCCCGCCACGGCCTCGACGCGACGGTCATCCAGCCGGGAGAGTCCGGCGTGCGCACGACGCCGCTGCGCGAGGCCATGGTCCGATGGCTGGACGCGCTGATGCCCGTCGCGGACGACCTGGGATGCGCCCGGGAGCTGGCCTTCGGATATGAGATGCTGACGCATGGGGCGAGTTACGAGCGGCAACGGCGGATCGCGGCCCGATCGGGTCTTCGTGCGCTGGTGGACGCCATAGCCCACGAGACCGCCTCGGGCGTCCCGTCGTGGACTGGAGAGGAATGACACCTGCTATGAAACCCTTCGTGTTGTTGAGCTGCCGGGAGGACGACACCGCCACGCGCGGCGAAGCCGAGTCGATCCGCCAGATCACTGGGTTGACGAACCAGACGCTCGTCCAGGTCCGGTTGGAGCGAGAGCCCATGCCGGTCTTCGACATCGACGAGGTCTCGGGGTTCATCATCGGCGGCAGCGATTTCTGCGCGTCCAGCGAGGAGAAGTCGAGCGTCCAGGGACGTGTGGAGGCGGATCTCTTCGCCCTCCTCGACCGCGCCCTGGAGACGGACATCCCTGTGCTGGGGCTGTGCTACGGGCTGGGCGTCCTCGCCACCCATCTGGGTGGGACAGTCGGGAAGGCCTTCGGGGAGGAGATCTCCGCCATCCCCGTGACGCTCACATCAGCCGGCCAGGCCGATCCGTTGTTCGAGGGATCGCCCGACTGCTTCCACGCCTTCGTCGGCCACAAGGAGTCCGTCGAGCAGGCGCCCAGGGACGCCGTGGTGCTGGCGACGGGCGCCGACTGCCCGGTGCAGGTGCTGCGCGCCGGGTCCACTGTTTACGCGGCCCAGTACCATCCCGAGCTCGACGCCGAGGCCTTGGTGGTGCGTATGGAGGTGTACAAGCACAACGGGTACTTCGACCCCGATGAGTTCGACGCTGTCGCAGCCGCCGCCCGAGGGGCCCGCGTCGACGGCTACCAGCATCTGTTGCTGTCGAACTTCGTGTCCGTCCACGCCCGCTAGCGCGGGGCCGGGACGTCCATGGGCGTCCCCTCCACGTGTCGGCGAGCGCCGATCACCCGGAGAAGGACACCTCGGCCAAGTCCGCCTGGGCGACGTCGCCTTCGGGGACGAGTTTCGTGATGTAGACCACCACGTACCGCGTGGTCACCGAGGTGAATTGCAACGTGGTCTGCGCGGTGGTGATGGGCGCCGAGGTCACCTGCGTCCAATCCTTGATGGTCGTCATGTCAGGGGTGGTCACCTTCGAGGGGTCGCCCTGGGGCACGTACACGCTCACCGCGGTCGGCGTCAGGTTGACCGTGAGGGAGACCTGGCTGACCGGGACGGCCGATCCGAGGTCGAAGACCAAGCCCACGCCTGGTTTGTAGTCCGGGATGTAGGTCGCAGTGGGGTACCTCTCGGTCAACCACGCGGTGGATGGGTCCTGGTCGTACGCCCGTGGCACCAGTTCGTCGTTCTCGGTGCCGTCGCCGCCGTCGGTCTCCGAGTCGAAGACGGCCGCGGTGACGATGGGGCGGACGGTGATCGCCGCCGGACCTGTGGAGTCGCCATGGTGGGAGAGGTTGTACAGTCCCACGATCAAGGCGGTGACCAGCGCCAGGGCCACGAGGACGATCAGCCCTAAGAAGACGCGCGACCACCAACGGGCCGCCTCGGGCGGGACGGGAGGCTTGAGCGGCGTCCCCGGTGTCGAGTGCTCGACAGTCAGGTCGGAGGAGACGGCCATCGTGGTGTCGTCAGACCCGTACCCATCCGTGCCGAGCTCAGCGGGGAGGATCGTGGGTTTGATCGCTTTGCCCGGCGGCTCAGGCGTCGGCGCGGGAGGCACGTCGAGAGCCGCCACGCGAGCGGCGAGGGACGCGGTGGGATCCATCGACCCCAGGGTCGTGCTCATGGCCTCGGCGACGCCGGCGGCGGTGGCGATGCGCTCGGGGTCGCGTATGGACAGGATCTGGTGGGTGAGCCGGTCGAGGGCGACCGAGGTGCCGGGGCGTACGGCGACGGGGGGTTGCAGGCCGTCCCCGCTGCGCGGCGACAAGGGGAGTCCGATGCTGGCGGCGCCTGGCCAGGTGGCGGTCAGGCAGGCGTAGAGCAGGCCGCCGCAGGCGACCACGTCCATGGCCTCCATGTCCGTGCGGGTCAGGGAGTCGTCCGCGTCGCGAGGAGTCAGGGCTTGGTCCACGCGCAGGCCGGAGATCTTGACCCCGCCCTGGCTGGAGACCCAGACCTTGGTCGGGTCGATGCGGCAATGGTACAGGCGCATGGCGTGGATGCTGGCCAGGGCGGAGGCCACCGTGGCGACCACCCACGCGGACTCCTCGGCGGAGAGGGGGCCATGGCTGAGCAACGCGGCCAGGGTCACCCCGTCGGTGGTCTCCGAGACGATGTACGCGTGGTCGGCGTCCTGGCCGGCGTCCATGATGCGCAGGAAACGGGCGTCCATGGCGCCGGAGGCCACACGGGCGGCCTCCAGGATCGTGGCGGTGTTCTCGTCATTGGGGAACGCTGTGAGGACGACCGGGCGCGACAACCCCTCGTCCACGGCCGTCCAGCGCGTTGCGGCGCCCATCGAGGAGACGAGCTCGCCCAACCGGTAACGGCCGGCGACGAGGACGCCGGGGACCAGGGGGCTCAATCCGGTGAGGACTGGTTGGGTCTCTTCCGCGCCGAAGGAGGGCAGGTACGGGATGGCCGCCGTGAGGGAATCAGACCCTGTCGCGTCCTGGTCGGCAGCGGTGGTGTCGGCGTCGGGCTTGACGGGTTCCACGTCGGCCTCCTTTCTCAGCCTTGAGCGAATCATGGATTCCAGTTCTTGGATCTCGGACACGCGAATCAGCTTCGCCAATCCCCAGTAAACACCAATTCCGAGGAATCCTGCGACCACCAGGCCGAGCAACCCCAGAACCAGTCCGGGGAAATACCGGGTCTGCAGCCAGCACAGGGCGCCCGCGAGCAGGGCGCCGGGCACGGAGATGGCGATCAGGCGCGCGGTGTGCCCGGCGATGGGGGGCAGCGGGGTGGGCACCGCCCGCCGCAACAGCTTCCACGACAAGGCCGACGAGGACACGTACGCGAGGGTGTAGGCGCCGCCGATGCTGGGGGCGACCCACACGGATGGAACCCGGAAGACGAGGATCAGCAGGACGGACGCCAGGCAGGTCACGCCCACGAAGACGATCTCGACGAAGAAGGGCGTGCGCGTGTTCGTCATCGAGTTGAACGCCTTGTTGGCGACGAACCTCAAGGTGAAGGGGATCAGCCCGATCCCGAGCAGGGCCAGGGTCCACCCGATGTACACCCCTCCTTTGCCGACGGTGAAGACCGTGACGCCCAGGGGCACACCCACGGCCAGGAAGAGCATCGAGATGGGGATCATGGCGGCGTAGATCGTCTTCAGGCTGGACACGAGTTGGTCGCTGAAGCGGTCCCAGTGGCTCAACGAGGACAGGTTCGACAGGGACGGCATCAACGCGGTCACCAGCGAGACGGTCAGCAGGGCGTGCGGCACGAGGGAGATGAGCATGGCGTTGTTGAACGCCAGCAGGCCGGAACCGTACCCCCCGTACGTGGCGGAGGACGCCAGGCGGACGATGACGATGTAGTTGACCTGGTCGATGGCCACCAGGGCGATGGCCCACTTGGCCATGTGGGCTGTGCCCGCCAGTCCGGTGTGGAGGAAGTCGAAGCGTGGGCGGTAGGTGAAGCCGACTTTACGCAGGTACGGGACGAGGATGCCGGCCTGGCACGCCACGCCCACCACCGAGCCGATGCCCAGGACGAGGATCTGCGCCGTCGAGAACGGCTGGAGGGTGTCGGAGTGGAAGCCCCACACGACCGCGTACATCCCCAGCATGAGGATCTGGATGACGTTGTTGGCCACGGGCGCCCACATCAGGGGACCGAAGGAGCCCCGGGCGTTCAGGATCTGGCCCAGCAGGAAGAAGATGCCGAAGAAGAAGACCTGGGGCATGCACAGGGCCGCGAGGAGCAAGATGGAATGGTACTGCGCCGCCATTTCGGGGGCGCGCCACCCTTGGTCGACCATGAGCCACATGATCACCGGCAGGGCGGCCATCAGGATGATCGTGGCCGCGCCCACCAGGATCGTGAACAAGGTGACGATGCGGTCGGAGAAGGCCTGGCCGCCGTCGGCGTCCCTGCTCATGGCGCGCATCAACTGCGGGACGAGGATGGCGTTGAGGACGCCCCCGGCCAGCAGCATGTACGCCGTCGACGGGATCTCGGTGGCGAAGGAGAACATATCCCCTTGTCGCCCGAGGGATCCGAGGAGGTAGGTGACCAGGAGCACTCGTACCATGCCCAGGATGCGCGAGGCCAAGGTCCCCGAGGCCATGACCATGGTGGACGAGAGGAGTCGGGGCTTGTCGGCCGCCATGGCGACTGGGTCGCGCGGGTTGACGACCTCCGGATCGCGCGGGTTGGTGGCGGGGTCGCGCGGGTTGGTGGCGGCTGCATCGCGCGGGGTCGTGGCGGCTGGATCGCGCGGGTCTATGGCGCGTCGGGGCTTGTTCGGGCTGTCCATCACGCCTCCTTCGTCTTGTGCCTCTGACGATTTCTGACCCGTAAGAAGGTACCCACCACGAGCAAAACAATAGCGCTTCCGACAACGGCCCAGCCCATCCAGGCCGAGGTCTTGGCGTCGATCTTGACGGTCGCGTGGGCGTCCCACGTCTGCCCGTCCGTGGTCGTCAGGCCGACCGTCACCTGCACTTCCCCCTCGCGGAGGACGGTGGCTGGCAAGGGGATGGAGAGGTTGTCGCCGGGATGGATGGTCCACACGTCGGTCGTCGGGATCGACAGGTATCCCGGCGAGGAGTCCGCCGGCGGGGTCTGTGTGGCGATGCGGACGTAGACGGGCACGGACAACTTGTTGGAGACCGTCACGGGGAAGGTCGAGGTGCGGGCTGTGAGGGTGACCTCCGGCGTCACGGTCAAGGTGACACGGGCGAGGATGGAGGAGATCCAGGCGGTCACGGCGTCGGCGTACCCTTCGGCGTCGCTGGTGGAGTCCCAGGACTGGGAGGTGATCGCCGCCAGGGCCGGGGTCGTGGCGGCGGACACGGTGGCGGCGTCGCCGATCAAGGACGCATAGGTGGCCGTCGCCGTGCGGGCCTGGTCGAGCGAGGCGGTGATGTCCTGGGTGAGGGGGCCGGCGGGCTGGCCGAGCGACATGTCGGGGGTCCAGGCCTGGGTGACCGGGATGGAGCTGAGGGTCACCGGCGTGACCCACGACGGCCAAGGCCTGTTCGCCACGAGGGCGTCCGCTTCGGACTCGATGACCCGGATCACCGTCCCGTCGCTGACCGCGTCGTCGGCGAGCGCCCGCTGAGTCAGTTGGAGGGGAGTGGCGGCGTCGGGTCCAGGACCGGTGGGGTAGGCGACCGGCGCGGTCGCGAGGAGGACGCCCTGCTGGGGGACCGTTGTGGGGGGCCCCTCGGGCAGGAGCGCGCTGGAGGTGGCCTGGGCGAGGACGACGCTGGGGTGGAGTGGGGCGACGTACGACAGGAAGGCGTCATCCACGTGGGCGTTGCTCGCTCTGATCAGCAGTGGCAGACGGGCGATGTCGGGCGCGTCGGTCTGGGCCGCCTGCGCGGCCAGTGCCGTGTCGACGATGGTGGGGTCGTCGAGCAAGGCGCCGAGGGCCAGGTCGGGGTTCCCCCACGGGAGGCGGTACCCCCACGAGCGGTCGAGGGTGGCGAAGGAGGCCAGCCACGCCGTGGCCCGGGCCTGTCCGAGGCCGTCCACGGTGGTCGACCCGTCCACGACCTGGTACCCCTGGGACATCACCGTGATGGCGTGGAGGAGTGCCGGGTCGATCGCCCAGGTGGTGCCCGGCTTGTGGGCCAGAGCCAGGAAGGTGCTGAGCCGCCCGGTCAGTTCCGAGGCGAGGTGGTCGTCGAGGAACACCGAGTCGTGGAGCAGCGAGGGGGCGGACGTGAGAGGGACGACGGTGGAGGCTGTCGCCTGGGTATGGGTGGCCACGGTGACCAGGGTTCGTCCACGTCCGATGGTCACCAGCGATCCCCATGAGACGTCCGCGCCCCTCACGTGGACGCCGACGAGGTAGGCACCGTCCGCTGTGATGCCCAGGTCGTCCCAGGAGGCGGAGACGGAGAAATCGGCGGTGTCGTTCGGGATGAAGGTGCCCGTGCCGGAGCAGATCGTCGTCACGGAGGAGTCCTGGAGGATCCGGTCGCCGGTGTCGGCGGTCGGGTCGGCGGCCAGGGCCGTGTCGAGTTGGGTGGGGGTCGTCAGGGGGGTACGGTCACGCCACAGGACCACCTGTGCGCGGTACAGGGGGTCGGTGCCCGTGTTGCGCACCGACCCCGTCAGGGTGATCCCCTGATCGGTGGCCTGAACCGAGGTGAACGTGACGGTCGCTTCGTACTGGGCCGCATGCGCCTGAGGGGCGAGCGCCCCGAGGCCTGCGATCATCATGAACAAGACGAGGAGGTTGCCTCCCACCTTCAAGCCGCGTCGGACGATCCTCATCACCCTGTCATCTTACTTGTCAACCGTACAGATGCGCTCACGTCAGGGTCGTACGGCGTGGCAGTGCCTTGTCGTGGGGGCCGATCAGTTCTCGACGCGGACGCCGGAGGGGGTGCAGCCGGAGGTGCGCAAGGAGAGGTACGTGATCTGGTCCATGACCGTGTCCTCGAAGACGATCTTCTGCACGCACTGGCGGGAGACGAAGCGGAAACTGACGTGGCGCAGGGTCGATCCTCGGAAGCTGGCCAGCGCGAGGTTGGCCATGTCGAAGGTGATGTCGGTCAGGGCCAGGCCGTCGAAACGGGCCATACGCAGGTCCGAGCCCGTGAAGGTCGCCCCCTCCATCAGGCAGTCGGAGAAGGTGGCCGAACGAAGGTCGGCGTAGGTCGCCTTGGTCCCCTTGAAACACACTCCTGTGAACACCGAATTGCGCATGTCGGAGCAGGTCAGCGAGGCCCCGGTGAGATTCGCCCGCTCGAACTGCACGTTGCGCAGGGAGCACGCGTTCAGGTTCGCCCCGCTGAGGTTCGCCTGAGTGAAATCAGCATTGCGTAGATTGCTCGCCCGGAACGAGGCGCCAGCCAGGTCGGCGCTGGAGAAGTTCGCGCCCGGGAGGTTGCTGGACGCGAAGGTGGCGTTCGGGAGTTGCTGGTGGGAGAAATCCGCGCCGCGCATGTTGGATGACGCGAAGGAGGTCCGGGTGTGCCGTTCTGTACGCTCCCAGCGTCGCTGCCAGTCGCGGTTGCGCCCATGGCGGATGTCGTCGGGAGTGACTCCAGCCTGGTTGAGCGCTTCCTCGGCTTGGCGCATGGCGGACGTGAACTGCTCGCGGGCCTGCTGCAGGCCGGTGGTGACCAAGTCGGCCACCGCCGCCGTCCAATCGGCATAGGTGGGAGGCGCGTCGGCGGGGCGCTCCTGCTCCGACCATGTCGCGCCGGGGGCGTCGGACTCGGGGATGGAACTGGCCGGGCCCTGCGGCTCCCCGTTCGTGCCTTCGGTGGTCGAACCCGTAGAGCTCCCCTCCTCGGCGGCCTGGTCTTGCTCGTCGGCACGGTCTTGCTCGGCGAGTTCGCGGATCGTGATGCCGATGTCGCCCACACTGGACACGACCTGGGCGTACGCCACCTCGTCCCCCACTCCATGGTCGATCAAGTCGGCGAGGCGTTCAAGGAGGTCGTGGCGTACTTCGATCCGCAGTTCTGCGACGGTGGGGCTGTCCTCGTACGGCCCGAAAACCTGGTCGAGGTAGTCGTCGATGCGCTCTTGCACATTGTTGTCCATCATTGTCCTTTCATGGGTGGGTGTGCTGCCGATGGGTGGCGCCTCCTGCGTGGCTCCCCGCGCAGTCGTCAGGGCGCCGCGCTAGATGAGAAGGTCCACGATCCTCTTGGTGTGTTCCCAATTCTGTTTGTTGGTGTCATAGGTGGCGCGGCCTTGGTCGGTGACCTGGTAGTACTTGCGTCGTCCGCCCTGGGTTTCGTCCCCCCAGTACCACTGGATGTCGCCCTCGGCCTCCATGCGTCGCAGGCTGGAGTACAGCGTCGCCTCCTTCAGCTCCAACTCGCCGCCCGAGCGGTCGCGGAGCAGCTTGACGATCTCGTACCCGTAATGGTCCGAGTCCAGGAGAAGTTTCAGGATCATTGTGTCCGTGTTGCCTCGTAATAGGTCCGGCGAGATCGTGGGCGCAAGCATGTCATGTCCTCTCATCTGCTATGACGTGATTCATCGTACTCGTATAGTACTATATCTGTCAAGGTAATAGCGCAGGTGATGCTGTGTAGGAGCCACATCCGGCCCCCCCACAACCCCAAGTACTATCATCTCCTGTCCACCTGCTGACCCAGTTTGATGTCGATTTCCATCACGCGGACAAATTTGCTTGAATAGACGTATTCTTCTGTGAAGATGCGACATTGGTAGGTCGGCGATGCTGGGGGCTAACGACGGATGTTGCGACAGTGCACTTGGAGGACGCTGGGAGGAATAGTGACTATCATTGTGCATGACATTCATAAGTCGTTCCGCGGAGCCCCCGCGCTGCGGGGGGTCAGCTTCGCCGTGGAGGACGGCCAGCTCTTCGCCCTGATCGGTCCGACGGGGGCGGGGAAGTCGAGCGTCGTCGCCTGCTTGGCGGGCGTGACCGCTCCTGATTCCGGCGTCCTGATGATCGGCGACGACACCCTCGACGGCTCGGGCGTCCCCTCCCGGCTCGGCGTCGTCTTCCAGACCCCCGCGCTGGACCCCGAGTTGACCGTACGCGCCAACATTGGTTTTCATGCCTCGCTGAGGGGGATGAGCGTGCAGGACTGGGGTCCCGAATGGGCTGAGTTGGCGCTTCGGCTGGATCTGGACGGCGTCACCGACACCCGCTTCGGGCGGTTGTCCCCCGGCGAGCAGCGGAGGGCGGACATCGCCCGCGCGCTCGTCCATCGGCCCGACGTCCTCGTGCTGGACGAGCCGACCAAGAACCTGGATCCCCACAGCTCGACCCTGATCTGGCAGGTGATCCGCGACCAGGTGGGTATGGGTCGTACGGTCCTGGTGACGACCGACCAACCCGCCCAGGCCGACCAGGCCGACATGGTCGGGTTCATCGCCTCCGGCCAGATCGTGGCCGCGGGGACTCCGGCCGAGCTCGTCCGCAACAGCTCGACATTGGTCATGCGGCTGACCGATCCGGACCTGTGTCGGGCCGAGCTGGCCGTATGCGGGATCGAGATGCCGGACGTCGACGACCAGGGACGGGTCTGGTGGCACATCAACTCCACGGTGGCACGCGATGTGCTCGCCATCCTCTCCGACTCCGTGGCCGATTTCCGCTTCCAGCAGGGGACGTTGGAGGACGTGTACAAGGTCGTGCGGGACCGCGAGAACCTGGTCGAGGTCGAGCCGGAGCCCGAGCCCGTCGATGTGGAGCGCAGTGAGCCCGCACGCAACGAGCGGGTGATCGCTCCGCTGTGGTCCGACGAGGACGACTACGAGATAGTGCGCGAGCCTGAGAAGACGACCGTCACGACGAAGGATCCGGAGCCCGTGCCGAGCGTGGCCGTCAAGAGGGCGGATCCCGTCATGGCCTCGCTGTCGTCGGCCGCACGGTCCGTGACGAACTGGGCGTCCAGGGTTCTCAAACCGGAAAGGGTCACTCTGTCCCCGCGCTTGGACCTCGGCGAAGAGGTGGAGGAGCCGCCCGTGGAGCTCACGTCGGCGGCGCCGGCCAGGGCCAAGACGCTCCCGCCTCCACGTCCTCGTCCCACATCTGGTTCGGGCGGGAACTGGAACCGGGCCGCCCACTTCTCCGACACGGGTCGGCGGGCCTCCCTGGAGCAGCTGGTCTCACTGGACGAGGGCGACTCCGTGTGGGGGGACGACGATCCCGTCGAAGCAGACCTTCCCCGATCCATCCTGAGAAGAACGGAGCTGAGGAGAGCTGAGCCCCGACCGGCTCCGGCGGTGGTCGAGCGTGCCACGGCAGGCACGGGGGGTACGGGGGTGTCGCGTGAGCGGACGCCAGCCTCGGAGAGGGCCGCCCTGGGACGTGACATGACCACGTCAGCTTCGGAGAGGATCGCGCTCGCCCAGGAGCGGGCCATGCTCGCCCGGGAGAGGGCCGCGCTCGGGCGTGACAGGACCCCGGCCACCCAGGAGAGGACCGCATCAGCCCCGGAGAGGACCACGCTTGGGCGTGACAGGACCACGCCAGCCCCGGACAGGGCCACGCTCGCTCAGGAGCGGATCATGCGTGGACGTGACAGGGCCACGTCAGCCCCGGAGAGGACATGGCCCGACGCCGATGACCGGGTCTCCACGAGGGCATCTGCGCTGAGAATCGACCGCGCCGCGTCCAGTGTCGATCCCCGTCCCGCCGGTCTCGATCCACGTCCCGCCGGTGTCGACCGTGCACCGGCCAGTGTCGAGCGGACTCCGACGACGTCCTTCCGCGTCCGGGCGAGTTCGGCGCGGGCACAGCAGGACGTGGGCGCTGGCTCGGCCGACTCGACTCGGGTCCCGCCGCGTCGCCCACGTCCGGCTCTCATGGACGAGACCCCCGTCGTCGACAGCACCTCGCTGAGCCCCAGCACGAGCGCGCAGGACGCCCACCCGTCGCACGGCCACCTGCTCGAGGATCTGCTCGCCGGTCGAGAATTGCCTCGACGGGTGAGCGAGTCTGTGCGGGATCCCGCGAGCGTCGCGGGCTGGGCCGATCCCCGGTACGAGCCGGGGCCCACATCCGCGTCCGTGGAGGCGCGGTTCGAGTCGGCTCTGGCGTCGGTGGCGATGGAAGCCCGGTTGGGATTGACACCGGTCGTCCCTCCCCGGGTCCCCGCCGCTCCCAAGGTCCCCGCCGCTCCCAGGGTTCCCACTCCTCCCAAGGTCTCCACTCCTCCCAAGGTCCCCACTCCTCCCAAGGTCCCCGCCCCTCCTCCTCCGGTGTCCGCGAGCCAGTACCGGCCCCGTCCGGTGGTGACCACCCCCTGGCGGCCCGTGCCCATACCCCCGACTCCGCCCAAGAGATCGGACTCGCAAGACCAACTGGTTGTGATGTCGAAACTGTTGCGGGACGTCGTCCCGGAGCAGACGCTGCCGTCCTTCGACGACCTCTTCCCGACGGACCTGCTGCCGGCCGGTGGGGTCGAGGAGATCGACATGGGGTACTGGAACGAAGTCAGTCTGAGTGAGAAACTACGGCACCCCATCGACGAGGAACTGACCAAACAGGCGCGGGTGCAACTCGCCATCGAGAAGCGCATGGCCCTGGCACGGCGTCGGCGCAGCGACGGATTGGGGGAGGAAGGATGAACCTCATGACCGCCGGCGGGAGAGTCCTCGCCCTGTTCAAACGTGACATCCACGTCTTCGTCCGCAACCCCACCGCGTTGCTGTTCGCCGTCGCGTCTCCGTTGGTGCTGGCCGTGCTCGTCCCGATGTTCTTCCGCGGCGAGGCGGCAGGTGTGATCAGCGGCATCCTCCCCGATGCGGGGATGGGGGACGTCCATGCGCTCGGAGCGGCGTGGGCGTGCTCCACCGTGGCGATCCTGTCCCTGTTCTCATCGAGCGCGGCCGTCCTGATCGTCTTCTTGGCCGACCGTCGCGAGGACCGTATCGACGTGCACCGGGTCTCGGGCACGGCCTGGTGGGAACTGGTCTGCGGCTACTTGCTCACCTCTGTCCTGGTGTCCTTCGCCATCAGCTTCCTCGTGGTCCTCCTCGGCGAACTCGGCGGTGCCATGGCCGGGCACCCGGTGATGTCCTTCGTCGTGTGGCTGCGTGTGATCCTGGGGATCCTCCTGGCGGCCGTCTTCTTCACCGCGCTCAACGCGCTGGCCATCACATTCGTCTTCTCCCCGGGGATCTTCGGCGCCCACTGCTTCGCCATGGGCGTCGCCACGGGCTTCCTGACGTTCTCATTGTCCTTCACGCACGGGCTCGGCCTGCTCAGGCTCCTGCCCTTCGCCCAGGCCGCGTCCGTCATCCGCGAGCCCATGCTCATCCCGGCGCTGAACCGGCTCGATCCAGGCGCGTCCCTCGATCTCACGTACGCCCTGGGGGCGGTTGTGCGCTGGGGCGCCACCACCTGGTACGCGGTCGTGGTGGTGATCGTCCTGCTCCTCTGGTCGGCGATCACCATGGCCCTGGCGTTCTGGCGCATGGGCCGCGTGCTCGCAGACAGGTGAGCGACGGGTCGCATGGGGCGACCCACCGCTCACGTGGCGCTCGACATCATCCTTCTCGCCGGCGCCACAGCATCGCACATCCCGCGACGAGCAGCAGCATCGCACCGACTGCCCAGGTGGATGGAGACCCATCGACCACGCCGCCGGTTGGCGCCTTGCTGGGTGTGGGCGTCGTGCCCTGTCCCACCTGAGCGGTCGTGGACGACTGGTTGCCGGCCGGATCCGTGGCAGTCACAGTGAACTCTGACCCCGCCTCGAGCGGCGCCTCAGGCGTGCAGCTGTAGTGCCCTGTCGCAGTGGGCTCGATGCCCTCGCACCCTGACACGGGCTCGCCGGCGTCATCGGTCACCGTGACGGTGGTGTCCTCATCAGTCGTGCCGGATATCTGGTCGCCGTTGGTCGGATCCACCGTCGGAGGGGTCGGCTTCGTCGTGATCACTGTGAAGTCATACGGATCGCTGAACGAACTCTCATTGCCGGCAAGGTCGGTGATGTACGCCGTGATGGTGTGCGGTCCTTCGCCCAACGGCTCTTCGGGCGTGCACGACCAGGCGCCGTCGGCATGCACTGTCGTGCTGCACAGCGTCAGGTCGGTGATGGTGTCCATCACTGTGACGGTGGCGCCCACCTC
Source organism: Propionibacteriaceae bacterium (assembly GCA_009780915.1). GTDB lineage: Bacteria > Actinomycetota > Actinomycetes > Propionibacteriales > Propionibacteriaceae > WQYJ01. The sequence continues at coordinate 24,143 of WQZD01000008.1, read as the reverse complement.
GTTCGGATCCGCCGTGCCGGCGATGGTCGGCACGTTCGTGTTGATGAACGAATCCTCGGAGGGCGAGGTGATATGCGGCGCCACGGGCAGGGTCGCGCTGATCACGACTTCCACGGGCTCAGACGAGATCGGCGTCCCGGTGGACGGGTCGGGCACGAGCGCCGTCAATGTGTTGACGCCGTCCGGCAGCGGGCTTTGTGCCACGCACGACCATGTGCCGTCGCTTCGTACGATGGCTGTGCACACCGTCTGCGTCGCGCCTCCCACCGTGTTCACCACCGTGATCGTCGCGCCCGGCTCGCCGCCATCGCCCGATATGGTGGGCGTCGTGTCGCTGGACGGCACCCCTCCATTGGTGGGCGACGTGATACGCGGCGCAGCAGGGCTGACGTTGGTGTCCACGGTGAAGTGGTGTGGATCCGACGTGGCGCCGACGTTTCCGGCGGCGTCCGTCTCCGTGGCGGTGATCACGTGATCGCCGTCGCCGAGGGGCACGGTGGACGTGCACGTCCACGCCCCACCGGTCGTGATCGGCGCGGTGCACAGCGCCTGGCCGGTGGCGTCATCGGTCACGGCGACATGCCCGCCGACCTCCGTCGGGTCAGTCGTACCGACGAACACAGGTTGTGCGTCGACGACAGTGGCGCCCGTGGCTGGCCCGGTGATGACAGGAGCGGCCGGTGGCGTCGTGTCGACCTGGATCGTCACGGGGGTGGATGCCGGGCCGGTGTTGCCGGCCACGTCCGTCGCCGTCGCGGCGAGCGTGTGGGTGCCGTCGCCCAGCGGTGCTGACGGTGTACACGACCACGACCCGTCGGACTGGATCACGGCGGTGCACACTGTCGCGCCGGTGGTCGTCTCGGTGACGGTCACCGTCCCGCCGGCCTCGGCCGGGTCTGACGTGCCCGCGATCGTCGGCGTGGTGTCTTGTGTCGGAGCGCCCCCGCTGGTCGGCGACGTGATGGTCGGCGCGGCCGGTGGGGTCGTGTCGACGACGATGACGATCGGGTCTGACGCCGGGCCGGTGTTCCCGGCTTCGTCCGTGTCCGTCGCGATGATCGTGTGGGAACCGTCGTCCAGCGGTGTCGTCGGTGTGCAGGACCACGACCCGTCAGGCTGGATCACCGCGGTGCACAGCGTCTCGCCCGTCGTCGTGTCCTCGACTGTGACGGTGCCGCCGGCCTCGTCGAGGTCGGTCGTGCCGCTCGTGGTGGGCGTGTCGTCGTTGATCGGCGTGTCGCCGCTCTCGGGCGTCGTGATGATCGGCGCCGGTGGCGGTGTCGTGTCGACGACGATGGTGACGGGCGCGGACGGGCCACTGACGACACCCGTCTCCGGGTCTGGCTGCGTGGCCACAAGCTGGTGCGTGCCTTCTGACAGCGGGGTGTCAGGCGTGCACGACCAGGTGCCGTCGGACTCCACATCGGCGGTGCAGACGATCTGCTCGTCGATGGTGTCCGTCACCGTGACCGTCTCGCCCGGCACTCCATTGCTCCCCTCGATGGTGGGCGAGTTGTCGTTGATCGGCGAGTCGGCGTTCGTCGGCGAGGTGATCACCGGGGCGTCCGGAGCAGGCGGTTCGATGGTGATGTCGACCGGGTCTGACACCGGCCCCGTGTTGCCTGCCGCGTCTGTCACGATCGCCACGATCGAATGATCGCCGTCGCCCAGTGGCACGCTGGACGTGCACGACCAGGATCCGTCGAGTTGGACGATCGCGGTGCACAGCGTCTCGCCCGTCGTCGTGTCCTTGACGGTCACCGTGCTACCGGCCTCAGACGGGTCGGACGTGCCGACGACCGTCGGCTCCTTGTTGTTGCTCGACGAGCCATCGGTCGGCGACGTGATGGTCGGCGCGGCCGGTGGCTGGGTGTCGACCACGACCAACACCGGGTTGGACGGGCCGGACTCGCCGGTCGCCGGATCGGTCTGGGTGGCGGTCAGTGTGTTCACGCCGTCCGGCAGAGCCGCGCTTGGCGCGCAACTCCACGTGCCGTCTGGCTTCACCGTCGTCGTGCACACCGTCGTCTGGTTGCCACCCTCAGAGTTGGTGACGGTGACGGCGGCGCCGGGCTTGCCCTTGTCGCCACGGATCGTCGGCGTGTTGACGTTGGTGGCTCGCGACCTGCTGGTCGGCGATGTGATGCGCGGGGCGGGTGGCGCCGCGGAGTCCACGGTGAACGTCACGGGGGCGGACGCCGCCCCGACGTTGCCGGCTCTGTCGGTCTCGGTGGCCGTGATCGTATGGGTGCCGTCGGCGAGTGGAGCCGTCGGCGTGCAGGACCAGGCCCCCTGCGCCAGGATCGTGGCTGTGCACACGATCTGGCCCGTCGTGGTGTCCTTCACCGTGACCGTGCCGCCGACTTCGCTCGGGTCCGCCGTTCCGGCCACCACTGGTGTCTTGTTGCTCGTCGGCGCGTCGGTGTTGGTCGGCTCCGTGATGACGGGCGCGCCCGGCGCCAAGGTGTCGACCACGACGGTGACCGGCGCCGACGGCACTGACGTGCCGTCAGCATTTGTCTGCGTCGCCGTCAGCGTGTTCGTGCCCTCGGGCAACGCGCTGCTCGCGACACAACTCCACGTGCCATCTGGGTTGACGGTGGCTGTGCATACCACCTTGCTCGCGCCGCCAACGGTGTTTGTCACCGTGACGGTCTGCCCGGGCTCGCCCTTGTCGCCAGAAATCGTGGGCGTGGCGTTGTTGGTGGGCGTGTTCGTGCTTGTGGGAGACGTGATGCGTGGGCTTGGCGCGGTCTGGAACACCACCGTCGCCACCGAGCCGTTGATACCCTGCGGGCTGCCAGCCACAGGGATGGTCGCGGTCACGTACACGGCCTGCGCCACCGTGTTCGCCAGCGTCGCCGTCACGATGCCGTCAGATCCGGTCGTGCCGGACGGCGTGCCGCTGATCGACCCGAACGTGGCGGTGGTGCTGCTCTTGGTCAGCGTCACGGCGACGCCGGGCACCGGGTTGCAGTACTGGTCAGTGATCAGCGCCGTGATGGTCGACTGGCTGGTCAGGCCGACAGGCGACGTGGCGGACAGGTTGGTGCCGGTGAGTCCAGACCCAGCCGGGCACACGACGGGTCCGACCACGGGAGCGCCCGCCTGGAACGTCACGTCCGCGCCCGTCTGGGCCGCGTTGGTGCCGGGCACCGTCTGAGGTGTCGTCACACCGGGGTTGGTCGCGCTCGCGACGGGCACTGTGGCCGACACCGTCACCGTTTGAGCGGTGGTGTCAGCCACCTGAACGGTCGCCACACCCATGGTTGTGCCGTTCTTGCCGTTGCCTGTGACGACAGTCGTGCTGCCCTGAGCTCCGTTGAGCTGTGCCGAACCGGTGACGCTGACCGTCACCGTGACGCCAGGGATCGGCACGCAGTTGGCATCGGTCACCAGAATCGTCGCCGTCGACTGTGCCGTCACGGGCAGCGGCGTCGGTGACGCCGAGATGTTCGTGCCGGTTGTGAACGGAGACTGGCACGAGAACGGCCCCACCGATGTCGCCCCGCCTTGGAACGTCACATCGGCGCCGGTCCCGGCGGCATTGGAGCCTGGCACGACGCCCGGTTTGGTCGAGCCGGGATTCGCAGGATCCGGAATAGGCGTCGTGGCTGTCACCGTCACGATCTCTGGGGTCGCGTTGGCGACCACCACGGTGGCCACTCCCAGTGTCGTCCCGTTCCTGCCGTCGCCCGTGATCACGGTCTCGGTCACCGGGTTGCCGTCGAGGGTGGCGGACCCCGTCACGTTCACCGTCACCGGGAGGCCAGGAAGCGGCACGCAGTTGGCGTCCGTCACCAGGATTTCCGTCGTCGACGTGTTCGGAATGATCACCGGCGACGGCGAGTCAGAGATGCCAGATCCCGTGGTGTACGGCGAGACGCACGAGAAGGGGCCGACCGATGGTGTGCCAGCTTCGAATGTCACGTCCGCGCCTGTGCCGGCGGTGTTGGTCCCCGGGACCGTGGTCTGCGTCGTGACGTTCGGATTGGAGGGGACGGGCACGGGTATCTTGGCCGAGACGGTCACCGTCTGCGGAGTGGTGTCCGTCACCACGACCGTGGCCACGCCCAGGGTTGTGCCGTTGTGCCCGTCACCCGTGGTGGCTGTCACTGTGCCAGCCACCCCGTTCAACCGGGCGGCGCCCGTCGTCGCGACGGTCACGGCGACACCTGGGATGGGCAGGCAGTTGGCGTCCGTCACCAGGATCGATGCGACGGACTCGCCGGTGACGGCAGCCAGCGACGGCGTCGCCGAGATGTTCGTGCCGGTCAGGTCTGATGACGCGCACGAGAACGGTCCGACCGACGGGCTGCCGGCGACGAACTTGACGTCTGCGCCCGTCTTGGCCGCGTTGGTGCCGGGCACTGTGCCGGCGATGGTCGTGCTCGGATTCGCCGGATTCGGCACCGGCGTCGTCGCGGACACGGTCACAGTCTCTGGGTCGCTGTCTGCGATGACGACGGTGGCGACGCCGAGCGTCGACCCGTTCGTGCCGTCACCAGTGGTCACGATGACAGGGCCCGTCGACCCGTTGATGGTGGCGGAACCGGTCACATCGAGCGTCACCGGCACGCCGGGCAGAGGCACGCAGTTGGCGTCGGTGATCAACACCTCCGTGGTCGACGTGTTCGGAATGATCACGGGCGACGGCGAATCGGAGATGCCCGAGCCATTGGTGTACGGCGCCACGCAGGAGAACCCGCTGACGGCCGGGACGCCGGCCTCGAACTCCACGTCGGCGGGCGTCCCGCCGGATTGCTGCATGGTCGAGCCTGGGTTGCCCGGGTCGGGCACTGTCAGGGTGGACGTGACGGTGATGGTCTGCGCGGCGGTGTCGCGCAGCGTGGCGGTCACTTTGCCATCTGGCCCGGTCATCGAGCCGCTTGTCATCACCAATGTGGCCGTGGTCGAGGAGGGCGCGCTGGCGGCTGCGTTCGGGCCGATCTGCTGCGTCAGCGCGACGGGCACGTTGGCCACCGGGTTGCAGTACTGGTCGGTGACCAGTTGCGTGATGGCGGACGAGCCGGGGATGGCCACCAGCGCCGGGCTGGCCGTCAGGCCAGTGCCGGGTTTGCCGTTGGCGCACGGGCCGTACGGCCCCGCCACAGGCGCACCGGTCGTGAACAGGACATCGGCGCCAGTCTTGGGCGTGTTCGTGCCTGGCACCACCGCCGGCGCCGTCGAGCCGAGGTTCGCGGGGTCTGTCACGGGAACCGTGGCGCGCACCGTCACCGTCTGCGGCGCCGTGTCGGTCAGCGTCACCGTGACCTTGCCGTCCGGGCCGGTCACAGGGCTGGTGTTCGACAGCGTCGCCGTGGTGGACGCGGCCCCGGTCGACGTGGCGTTCGGCCCGATCAACGTCGACAGGCTGACCGTGACGCCTGGCAGCGGGTCGCAGTACAAGTCGGTCACAAGCACCGTCACGGTCGATGATCCGTCAACCGTCACCGTTGACGGGCTGGCCGAGATGTTCGTGCCGACGGTGTTGGCGCCTGTGCAGTGGAACGGGCCGACCGCCGGGCCGGTGGCCCTGAACGGGATGGGGGCGGCGACGGTCGCGCCGCCGGAGTCCACGACCGCCACACCCTTGTCCGCCACAGACACCGTGTAGCTGCCGCCGGCTTTGGTGCCAGTCAGCGTGACGGTGTACGTGCCGCCGCCGGCGTTGACCACCGGGGACGACACCTGGACGCTTGGGTCGGACGGGGTGAACGCGATCTGGCTGACATTCAGGTTGTCGATGGGTGTGCCCACGGAATCGGTCGCGTACAGCGTGGCCGTGTAGCTGCCGCCGACGTCGACCCACGTGCTCGGGTCGCCTGTGTCGACCACGGGGCTGACGGTCAGCGTCGACTCCGAGCCGCTGAACGAACCGGCCTCGAACGTCACGCTGGCGGACCCCATGCCGCCGGACGCGGCGGGCGTCGTGTTGGTGAACGCGCCCGTGATGGCGACGGTGTCGTCCGCCGGCGACGAGACGGTGCCCTTGATCGTGCCGTCCGCGCCGGTCACGCCGGTCAGCGTGGTGGGCGTGGCGGTGGACGTGCCGTCCGTGGCCGCGATGGTCAGCGTGTTGGCGCCGCCAGACACGAAGGTCAGCGTCACCTGAGCACCCGACACCGGGTCGCACTGCGCGTCGGTCACCAGCCCGGTGACGGTGGAGACGCCGCCGACCTGCACGGTGGTCGGGGTGGCGTACACGCCTGTGCCCTGTCGTCCGTCGCTGCACGGGCCGTACGGTCCGGCCACCGGCGGCCCCACGGTGAACGCGACGTCGGCCGGCGAGTTCTTGATGTCGACGGCGCTCGAGCCGACCTGGACTGTGGCGTGCACCTCTGCCGTGTAGGCGCCGGCCTTCGACGAGGTCACCGTCGCGGTGCACGTGCCGTCTGCGCCTGTCGTGCACGTGCTGCCACCGTTGGCGCCCGTGATCGTGGTGTCGCCGGAAGCGCTCGTGAACGTGACCGTGATCCCTGCCAGCGGCGTGTTGTTCGAGTCGACGATGCGGGCCGTCGCGGTGATGTTCGCGCCGACCTGCGCGGAGGCCGCAGACAGTGTCAGCGTCGACTTGGTCGGGTCGGGAATGGCCGTCACGCCGAAGTCGGCCGTCGCCACCTCGTCGTCTGTGCTGATGTCGACCGTGGCGTACATCGCCATGGCGCTCGGCTGCGTCGATGTGTCGGAGCCCGCCGCCGTCAGCAGGTTCGCCGGCATCGCTGGGTCCGTGTATCCGACGGTCTGCGCGCCGTCGCAGGCGCCGCTGGTGGTCCCGCTCGTCGACGCGATCACCCCGCCGGCGCCGTTCACCCCGCCTGCCTGGCACTGCGCCGTCACGATGTTGGTGACGCCGTTGACGGAAGCCGACGTCTGCCAGGCGGCGATGCCGTTCACCGTCGGATTGACCAGGCGCACGACGTACTGGCCGTTTCCAGCCACGAGGAACGAGTAGTGGCCCTCGGTGTTGGTGATTCGGTATCCCTCGAACGTCCAGGCGCCGCCATTGTTCGGATCTTCCATGTAGATGGCCACCTTCTCGCCAGGCAGCGGCTCGCCAGACGCGTCGTCGGTGACGGTGCCTTGGACCACGAAGGCCGTCTGGCCGGACGCGAAGTCGTACGGTGTGGCGATCGGGGTTGTTGTCAGGAACGGCGGAAGCAGGTTCTGTGTCGTGGTGACGTTCGCCAGGCTGAACGACGTGTATCCGGAGTTGCCCGGCACGTTGTACACCTGCCCGGACATCGGGTTGATGCGCGCGAGGTCCATGCCCGACGCGCTGGCCGCGTACAGCGACCCGTTGTAGAAGGCCAGGCCCCAGATGCCATATCCCGTGAACCGGGGCGAGTTGCCCGAGGCGTTGCTCAGCGGGGTCACAAGCTCGTACGTCCATGGCGTGCTGCCATCGTCCGCACCGGGGGTGACGCGCACCAGCCAGTAGGTGCCGGCGTTGGCCGACACGCCGAACGTCGGTGCGGCCGCCGTCGACGAGACGATCAGGTAGGCGTTCCCGTTGGCGTCGAGGGCCATGTCAGAGGCGACGTAGCTGCTGTAGTAGCCGCACGACGACATGGTGGTGCCGAAAATGTTGTCTGCGCTTGACGCCGGCTTCATGTTGCCCGAGAAGTTGTAGTCGCCGTTGGCGGGGTTGAACTTCATCATGGGGAAGTACGCCAGGCAGGTCAGCTCGCCGCCGCCGAACATGATCTCGCCGGTCTGCTGGTTCACCTCGCCGCCAGACCAGTAGTTGAACAGCGATGGGTTGTTGTACGTCTCGCCGAAGAATGTCGGCAGAGGCACGATGGAGTACTGCGAGGTGGTCTGATTGTCCGCGACGCGGTACAGAGCCGCGACCGTCGGATTGCTCGTGTTGATGCCGTCTTTGATCGTCGACGGGATGTTCGTGACGCCGCTGGTGCGAAGGGCCGTCACCACCTGGTTCGTGATGTCGCTCGTGTACCCCCATAGGTACGCGTAGGCGTTGGAGCGGGCGCCCTTGCTGTTGGCGTCGACGGCCATGGAGCTTGTCCAGAGGCCGCCACCGGCTGCGGCGCCGGTGGCGTCCGGCGGCGTCGACGTGGCGCTGCCGCCGTAGGACGCCTGCCCGTACGTGGTTATCCTGGCGCTGGAGACCTGCCCGGACGCGTTGGTCGGCAAGGAGCCGACGCCGTAGTAGTAGCTGGCTGTGTACAAGGTGTCGCGATTGACGGGCAGCGGCTTCGTCAGGTAGTTCTGCGCTTGGTACCACCCGGTGAAGTTGCCACCGGACGCGTTCATCTGAGCCCAGATGTTGCCCGTTTGGCTGTCGCCAGATGCGGCCTGGACGACCGGCGCGGACGCCACCTGTCCGATGAGGCCGCCGCCGAGGGCTAACGCGACGACGGCTATGAGTGACGCGACTTTGCGCCTGTGGCCGCCTCGAAGTATTTCTGTCGCCGGAACGGGATGGCTGGAATGAACACCAGATGACATGATTGGGACCCCTTACATGACTACCGCCGCCTCGCGGTCTCTGCCCAAAGGTCGCCCCGTTTTCGACGCGGATGCGAAGTCCCTGAGGAGACACCACTCACCGAAAATATAGATAACAGGTTAATCGCTTTCGCGCAGGCGGGCAAGTCATCGAATTAGGATTTCCGCACACAGATTCGTAGTGATTCAGGGGTGTGGGTCATCCCCCCACGGCGTCTTTCCCGCGCCCTGTCGTCGCGTGTGGAGTGACCACTGGGGGTCGGCATGATGCTTTTTCATGATCGGGGGCAGGGGAACATTCTGGTACCCATACTCTGACATCTCGTACTTGAGCCAGAGGGGGCACGGGATGGTGGTGATGGAAGCTGTGCGGTTTTCGATGGTGACAGTCATTCGTGCGCAACTATAGAGCGAGACTACCGTGTCATTTGCTGACAGAAGGCTGGGTTTTGAGACTGAAGCATAGACAAACATGTCGACGGATGTCGACGAGTCTGTGACAATCAAGTTATGTAGTAGGACATGATTGTTGCTGGAGGTGAGGAGTCTGGTGAAGTTCCACTTGAAGGGGGGGGTCGCTGAACCGGCCTCAGGGTCATCAAAGGCAGCGTAGTACTGATAGGAACGACCGTCCAAGGATTCAGGCGCGAGGTCTTCGTGGGGGTAAAACACGCTGCTTCTGCCAAAAAATGTTCCTAGTGGAGTAATGCTATCCACCATCGTCCGTTCAGCCGACCCTCGTGCCGAGGTGGATGAGTTTGGCAGGTAACTGGCGAGCGGAGTGAGCTGATATATGGTGATGAACAGCGAAACCACCACTATGCCGCAGGCTAGCACAATTAATGGACGGTATCTCTTCATGGTTGCTCCTGTTTTGGTGGGTGTGCTGGGGGCGGGGGCCGCAGATGGAGTGTGTCACCGCGAGGGTCGCGTCTTAAGACACGGGCTGCTCCGTGGCGTTGCAGGTCGTGGAATAGTTCACGAGTGCGGTGTCGTCGCCCATGCGAGCAGGGGTGATCAACTTGGCAGTCCATCTCTGGAGCGAGTCCTCATCGATATGGGCGGTTACCATGGGTAGATGAGTCCAGGCCACTAGTTGGTCGAGTGCTTCGGTCATCGTGGCCGTGTCGTGGGAGGCGGCAGCGCGTGTGTACGCCTTCTCCCAGGCGCACTGCCAGTAAAAAGCTGCCTGCATTTCCCCGACGCCAGATTCAAAACTTCCGTCGCGGTCCCAGTCTCCAGCGGGCTCAGATGGAAAGCGGTATCCAGGGGGGAGCGAGTCGGAAAGTTCGACGGTAGTCCTTGTGTAGATATCTCTAAAGTCGGAGTAAGTCCCGAAGGTTCCGATCTTCTCCGTGGTTGAAAACGACTGGGACGGGGGATCCGGGGGGGTAATTGGTTCAGTGGGTTCACGTGATGCTGTGCAACCTGTGAAGGCGAGCATGCTCGAAGAAACGAGCATTAGGGCTGCCACTATGCTTCTGATGTGGGTGGTCATGAGTTGTCATCCTCCAGTACGTGGGTCAAGGTGGCGGGGGTGGATGGACCGTAGGCTGTCGTGGCGCGGCCAGCTACCCATGCTTGTGCCTCCATGGGCATAGTGCTTCATCCTCCTGACGACGGAGAGAGTGGCTGCTGGGTTGCGGGACTGTCAGGGGGGATGTACCACTCCACACCGCCATGCCTCGCAGTGGCGATCTCAACAAGGGAGGCTGTCCTGCTGCTTGATGAGGTGTAGTCCTTCTCCAGCCAGGCTGGGCAGTCGACATCGGCGAGGGAGACGATACGTGTGTCGTAGGTAATGGTTAATGCCCCGCAGCCAAACAGGGTTAATTGGGCTTCGTCAAGGCCATGCGCAACGCACGCTGCTGACCTCACGAAGAGATGGACTGTGGACGAGGTCGTCCCTGGGATGAGATCGAAAAGGAGATCGCTCGGCGGAGGATAGGTCGCATAGGGTCTGAGCTCCCACTCTGGCGGCGGTGTGGGGCGGTCAGGTTGAGTCGCGGTGAAGGGATAGTACGGAATTGACCCGAATAGCGATGACGTTGGATCTGCCGTCAAACCGCCAGGGGGTTCGGCCAATTCCTGTCTACCGAAAGCCTTCGCCATGTAGTCTAGGTCAATTGCTATTCCACGCTCGTCCGAATCCCGCGCCTCAGCACCGGCAGTTGGCTTCAGCGCCCCGCATGAAGACAATACGCATGTCGCTACTGCCAGAACTAACAGTTGCGTCAAAATGGGTGGTTTCATTTCCGTCCTTTCACTGAAGAAAGAGCTGCCCGGACCAGGGTTGGGACGCTCCTCCAGGACATGCAGTTGTGAGGCGCGCATTCACGGCATAGTAGCCTGAGGGGAGAAGAGGGGTGTCCTCAGGTGAGTCGATCCATGTGAAGGTTTGCATGCCATTGGGTTGAGTCCACGAGAGCGAAGCGGTGTCCTGCTCTCCGTAGACGCCACTTCGTTGCACATCGTCTCGTCGTAAACCGACACGAATCTCTTGTCCACATTGGCTGAAGGCGCTTATGTTGAGCGAGATCGGTCCACCATCATGCAATCGGAATGTGTCATAGTATGTAGTTGTCACTCCACCTACCAGGGTTCCTTGCAGGTAGAATCGGCTTGATGAGAGTGCGAAGTTGGCAACATCCGAATACAACTTCGCGCCAGCGGTGTTCGGATGTGCAGTTTGGGCCGACATCACTCGCAAGTCGAGCGTCAGGCCTAGTGGCGTGGGTATTGACAGTGGTTTGTCGCCAGGGGTTAGCCAGAAGACAAGATCATTGATGGCCGCGTTGGGTGAGCATAGATTCCGCCCATGGAATAGATACTGTGGATTCTGGTATGTAACGTAAGACCCTGCAAATAATGCCGCTTTTGTGAGTTCTGAGTTCAATTGGTCTGTCACGCTGTTCAGCCAGCCCCTACTGGCAGTGTTGATATGCATGCAAGGGGTGGGTTGTTCGAATAGGGAGGGATAGCCTAGGAGAAGCACGCGGGCGTTCGGTGCTCGTGAGTGCACTTCCTGGAGGACGGAGGTGACATATCCGGCTAATGTGGACAGGTGCTCTTGGGCCATCTCGCCGAGCGTCCCGGAGAAGACGTCTTGGCTTGCGGGCTCATCGATGCAACTAGATGTGGATGCCAGTTCCTCGATGAGGCCCCCAGCAATGGCCTCGGTAATTTGGAGTAGGGCATCATGCATTAGACATCCACGAATGATAGGTGCAAAACCGAGATCGTTTCCCCCGATAGTGAGCGTCACGAGTGTGGTGTTTTCGTCAAGGAAGCCTCGGTCGAGTTGAGTCAGTTCCCCGTACTGTTGCTTGGCACTGGAATCGGTGCTTGGCAAGATATTGTTAGTGGTTGCTCCGGAGCATGCAAGGAGTTGGAAGTCGAGTCGGGGATCGAATGCACCCGCGAGGATACGGGCGGTGTCGGTGCCGGGTATGCCTGGCGGGTCAATTCCATAGGGCCACGCATTGAGCGAGCGATGGCAGGCATTGCGGTGGATGGGGTCTTTGTCGTGGTCGGTGGTGTCGGCTTGGTCGATCCCGTCATGGTCGCTTCCGCGGAGGAATCCACTTCCATCGTGTGGGGACGTTCCTTCGCCGGATGAATAGGAGTCGCCGAGAGCGACGATGAAGTCGCTTGGCTTCTGCTGTAGGGGGACGAAGGCTACTGCGTCCCATGCGATGTCGTCTTCTCCCGAGAGGGCGTCTGCTAGGGGTTGCTCGCTGTATCGCGCAGTGTTGTTCGAGAGGGTGATGGACGGTGTTCCTGAGAATTCGAGAGTTCCGAGCGACACCCAGACATTGGCGTAGTTCTGTTGGTTGACTGATCTAGTTACTTGCTTCAGCCCTGTGTCAATGGTGTAGCTCGCCTGTTGGAGCCATGCGCCATGGCTGGGCATGTGGACGTAAACCTGTGCCCAGCTGTGTAGGGGTTGGCCGAGGGTCCATGTGCCCGTGATGTCCAGGGCTCCAGTGAATGCTTCTGTGCTTCCTGGGACTCTCGTGTGTGAGAAATAGAAGTGACCGTTGAATCCTGAGCCGAGTTGATGAAGATCGATCTTCGCCGGGAACTTGTGGGCGGTGTCATCGGCGAAGGTGAACTGGAAGCTGCCTGATGTGGCAACCGCTGTGCAGTCGGAACGGATTGGTTTGGTTCCATTGGGCAGATCGTCCACAATGAGGGCTCCAGGTGGAAGCCCTGTCTTTGAACAATTGGGTGGATAGCTATTCGCTGCGGCAGGCTTGGGTTTTGGCAGGGCATAAGTGAGGTACTCGTACCCGCACTTGCCACTGCAATCATCCTTCCACATGGCGGGCACATGGAACCAGCATTTGTCGTCTGAGCGGGTGCACGGTGCCGCCGGAGAAAGAGGGTTGCATTCGTTTGTGTCATTGCAGAAGAGATCGATCGGAGGCCGCACATTGCTGCGGTTGAGAGTGCCGTCAGCGTTATCACTCGCTGCCCACCAGGAGGGTGTGAAGGCAATTTCATAGTTGAATGTGTCACCAAGGGGGCCTTGGTCGACGGAATCCAGAAGTTCGACCGAGTTGGCTGCGAATCCGAGCACCTTCTCTGGGTATGGCCAGTCCTGCGGGTGCGCTGCGTCCTGGGGTGAGTTGTCGAGGAACGAGTGACGGTTGGCCGGGTACTGCGAGTTGATGGGGTTGTTGCTCCAGCCCACGCCCCAGGGTTCCCCGGGGTTGACGGCGTTCCTCTCGTAAAAACCGCTATTGTATGCCCACAGTGCATAGAACCAGTTTTCGATGAACTGCGGATCGCCGTCGTTAATGATGAGACCAGCAGCTCGTGTCTGATTCCACTTTCCCACCAGAATCTGCAACCCTCGGGCAATGTTTGCTTGATAGTCAGTGGCGATCAATCGTTGCAAAGCGTATGACATCTCACCAGTGCGCATGCCATCGGTTACTTGGGCGATGCCGTAACCGCAGTCGGCGTTGTTGTAGTTGATCTGCCACCAGGCGTCCTCTGCCTCGTTGGAGGAGTCCATGCCGTAGTAGTTCGCGATCAAGGGGTCACCAGTCACGCCGGGGACGGTGTATCGTGACGCTTGCCAAAAATTTGATTCCTGGGCGAGAATTCCGAGCATCACTTGAGCCGGGACGCGGCCACCGCCGTTGAGTGCCAGAAGGGGAAAGTCTTTGGCGATTGTTTGCTGAACCCCTCGATCGACCGCCCACTCTACTTCGGCTGGACGTGGCTGGTATGCCTGGATGGCGGGGTCATTGCGAGGGATGGCACAGACCCCATCTGAACTGATGGGATCGTGGGCGTTCTCGGTAGAGGATGATGAGCCGCTTCGTGGGGTGATGGGTGGGTCGTCGGGTGTCGGGAGTGGCTTCGCATCGACCGGTGTGAAGGGCTGCGCGGGCGCCACTGTGAATTCGACATCCGTGTCGGTGGTTGTGACGACTCCGGCGATCTTGACCGACGCGGTGTCGCCTGTCGAGTTCTCGACTCCTCGTGGGTTGGCCAGCATGTCTGTGCTTTGAAGGAAGAGATTGCCTCGAGATGAAATGGGACTCCGCGGCTGGATTCCTTGCGGTACGTGTACGCCTGGAGGGAGGTTTGCCGAGACTTCATCGGGCTCTCCGGTGAGGTACACCCCGCCCAATGCGTCTCGTGCCAGGCCTAGCTGGTCGAGACGGCCTGAGGCGAGTTCGACGGGCGCCGCCACGTTTGCGCTGTCAAGGGCGGAGATGAGCATCGCGTGGGATGTGGTGCCGTCGTGTTGCAGATATGCCATACCACCGTCCTCAGTGGCTGAGATGTCGAAGACGAGCCCCCCGGCATCTTGGATGGTGTGCGTCTGGTTATCGCCCGTGATCTGCACCACCGAACTCCCCAGGGCTCCAACCAAACCGATGCTCGTCACAGTGAGGGAGGTGACCATCTGGGGAACGGTGAAGGTATCTCTCTGTTCAGGGGTCTGCGCCGAGAATTCGATGATATGCGTGCTTCCGTCGGGGGTGAATTGGGACAGGACAACGTTGTCGTCGATGCCGCAACCCGGATTGCTGTAGGACAAGGTGTAGCCGCCAGAGAGGGGAGTGACCTCCCCGGATTCCACATCGATAAGCGCCGCGAAAGCTCCTCCTGCGAACAGAGCCTCGTCGTTGGTGAATGTGCGTGGCGCATAGACCACAGCCAGTGAGTGCTCGTCGGAGGTCAGGCATGCGTTGCCGATCCATCGATCCGTCTCGAGAGCGCTCACTCCGAGCGAGGCCACCTCACGCCATTCGTAGCCCTCACTCATTCGGGATATGAAGACGTGCAACCGCATGCTGTCCCCGCTCAAGGTCCAGGCGATGTCATTGTTTTCTTGCCACCCTCTGCCCAGGGTCTGGTCTCGTTGGTCCTCCGAGATAGCGTTTCCCACGTCGCTGCCCGCGTCAGTGTCGATGCTAGCGTCGATTGGCGTCGGAGGCGGGGCTGTCTCAAGTGGGCCAGGAGCGGCGACCGCTGGGACGTCAAGGCCCAGGGCGCATAGAGTGATTGTGAGGAGCACCGCCACGAGACTGGTGCTGGTGAGATGCTGTGAGCGAATCGACATGTCTTCCCCAATCAACGCTGACCTTGCGAAGTCTTTGCCTCCCCAAGCAAAGTACTATGCAATTGTCGCCATTCTTGCATAGATTTTGCATAGCGGCAAGAGTGTGTGGTAATGAATTCGGAGACTCGCTAGAGTGTCGCCATGAGAAGAGTGTTTGGCCTCGTGTTGTCTGTGTGTTTTCTGGCGGGATGCACGGCGCCGGTCCCGCCGCCGTTGCCCACCGAAACGGTGGTCATCCCACCTGAGCCGGCGCACTCTTGGCCACCTACGTCGTCGGCTCCCCCTGTGGCCCCCGCGAACGAAGGGGTGGATTCGCGCCTCCAAGACTCCATGACGTGTGAGCCTCCGACGCGGGGCGTGATGGCCTGGCTGAGAGAGCCGACTCGCTATCCGTATGCGTCTGAATCGCAGACGTGGGTGGTGTTCGCGAGTGAAGGGCTGCAGGCCGGGGAGTTATGGTGGATCGTTGTCACCAACTCAGATCCTTCATCGTGGGGCCGTCATTCGGCGACCGTCTTCCTCACGAATGAACTGAGCCCATCTCAGCCGTCGAGGCCCACCTGGTTGCTTGTTGCGGAGCGTACTTCCACAGGCATAGTAAAGAACTATTGGGTGAGCATCCCGTGGAAGGGCGAGTGCCTTGCCCTGGGCAAAGCGGCCCAAGCCAAGGCACTTACCTGTTTACCTCTATCATCCTAGAGCCATGAAACACTTGATTGCTGCTATCGCATTGTTGTGTCTGGGGGGTTGTGCGAGCATTCCTCAGCCCATGCCGGAGCCTTCGCCGACTCAGTCGGTCTGGCCGACTGTCGACCCGTATGCCAACACGCCTCTGCGATGCGCTGTGTTAGATGCGGCCACCAAGCAGAGGATCGTTGACAGGTGGGGTTTGGGTGACATCTCTCCTGAGGAGGTCTTGGGTGCGCAAGTGGCGGTCGGGGAAGGTCTTGAACAGGGCCACCTGTGGTGGGTGTTGGACTTTCAATTTCCCGATGGTTTTGGCGGCTACTATAAACAAGGACCGTATGTGACGGATGTTCCATGGCAGTCGGTAGATGTGAGTTGGATTAATATTGCTTTATATAGTGACGGCGTTGTGCGGTCGGAGGATTTGGGGTGGACGGGCAGTCAGTGGGATCGCGCTGAGGCTGCGGTGCGGTTGATCGCATCTTGCCCAAGAGGGTGATCGGATCATGATAAAACTGTGTCCGTTGGTCGGTATCTTCATGAGGCAATTTCTCGTGGTCATGGTTGGGATGGCGTGTCTGTCGGCATGCACGATCCTTCCTCCGGTTGACCCTGATCCTCCCGCGACCCAGGGCGTGCTCATGCAACAGGAGTCGGACCTGACGTGTGACAAGCTCACCATCACGACCAAGCAGAAGATCATCGACAGATGGGGGATGACTGCTCTGAGGGCGTCTGACCTTGTCGGGGCCCAAGTGGCGGTGGGTGATGGGTTGGAGGAGAACCATACGTGGTGGGTGATCTCGTATCAGCGGCCTAGGCCGGAGGGCGCGTACTATGGCGCTTCGTACTTCATCACTGATGCCCCCGCCCCCTTGGGTGAGACCACCTGGATCCAGGTGTGGATCCAGGATGGTCACCTGAGCGACTGGGGGCAGCTGGCATGGACAGGAAGCCTCCGGGAGCGCGGTGAGGCCGCGTTGTTCCTGGTGAGAACCTGCCCGGTGTCCTGATGGGGCTGGCGACGTGCCCGGTGCCGACGCATATATTGTGATGGTCATGTGCCGGACGCGTTGCTGGAGGAGAATCTGAGAGGCATTGAGCCATGTTGTACGCCCCGCTGGAACAGGCACATGCTTGCCTTGTGGCTATGGCACGCTTGGACCCATGAAGACGGTTATTGCGATGCTCGTGGGCGTGTTCATCCTTGCGGGATGCACCACGGTTGCTGAGGCGCCGGTGGCTCCTCGGCAACCCATGCAAAGCTCCACTGCAGCCACGGGTGCCCCCAGGAGGTCGTCCCTCAAGCATCTTCGCCAGCAGGCACGCCCACTTTCGTCCTCCACGAGTGTGAACAGGTGTCTCCAGACATCACAGCGTGGATCAAGTCAGATCCGACGGGTGCCGCCCAGGACCATGTTCCTGACGCCATGTACAAGATGGTCCTCGTCGGGGAGGGGAACAATCCGGGCGAGTATTGGTGGGTGGTGTCCTCGGGTCTCAGTTATGGGTGGTTGACGAACATCCCGAGCGAGCAGCGACCGAGTGGGAGCACGGTGATTCCCATTGATCGCGAGCATGATGCCTTGGTGGAGTGGCCTGCCGCGAAGCTCGCGCTTCTTCATTACTACTACAATCAGGTCACGCTCTGTGCGGCGAGGTAGGTGGGTGCGAGGGGCCCAGCCGCTGTGGTTTTCGCAGGGGGACGCCGCCTGTTGCCGTTCCCACTGCGGTGAAGACGACAACAGGCGACTGATTGGCTTCCGCGCGAATGAGCAGAGTGGCTCTCAGCCATCCGGCCCAGGTAGAGATCTGAATGGACAATTCCTGGTTGGGGTGGCTTGGGCGGGAGACCATCTTGCCACAGGACTGTCAGTCCAAGCCAAGGCGTTCTCCCGCCTTCACTAGATACACTGATGGATAGTTTACATGGTCTCTAGTAGCTGGTGAAGCTTACTGTTCCGGGTTTGTCGGATGTGCCACTCCCGAAGCCGTACGACCCCGAAAAACTGGAGACTTGAGTGGGGTATCCACTGAACCCAATGGCTTTGGAGCAGAAGATGCTACCGGGGGTGTGATTGTCTCCGGAGGTCCATCCCCATTCCACTTTTGTCCCATCCACAGTGCATACGGGATTTATGTAACTGTTGCCACCTACCCTCACGGTAACCCGTGTCCAGAAGTAGATTGTGCTGCCAACTTGTAGTCTGCGGAGTTCACAGAGGAGGATTCCGAAGTCGCCGACATACGACTTCACTGTGGTCGGAGATCCTCCGAGCGTGTTGGGGTCATTGACAATAATTGCCATTGTCATTCCTTTCGGTTTGTAATGTAGAACCGGCCGTCAGGCCGACCTTCCGCCAGGTGGCGGGAGGACTGGTGGCAAGCAGTCTCTTCGTCGGCAGGTTGACGAGCCTTTCGAGAGAGCATCGGCTGAGTGAGAGCGTTGCAATCTCCGTTGATCGCGAACGCGACTCCCTGTTGGAGTTGGCTGGGGCGAGATCCTCCGTCCTTCATCACTGCATGAACGAGGTTGTGCTATGGGCGTCTTGCGAGGGGGAGTCTGGCGTCCTGAGTGGAGTGCTCTGTGGTCGTATGGTTGGCGCTGGCTGTGTCTTACCGGATGGGGAGGCAAGGCGGCTGTGGCACACGACACAATTTCCCCAATGAGATGATTTGTCATTATCGTGGTGCTGCTCTGTCTAAGTGAGTGCACAGGTCCTGGATCTATCGGGTCGGAGCGAGGAACGCCTGAGGTGGCAGTGTCGGCATACTCCAAAACGGGTGCACAGACTCGATCTTCGAAGCCACAGGTCCCCAAGCGTGAAGGCCCACTCACGGGTAAGCTCAATGGATGGCGATCAACAAAGCATATTACGAGCCGCATGTGTTCGATAAAAATGTGTTTGCTATTGCATGTGGCGAGGGGCCCACTGTCTGATCCGAGTGGTGGCGGGTGTATCTTCTGGGGCAATACACGTCCCCCGAAGAGTCGTGGAAATGGGGATCCTGACGCATGCTCCAGACTCCCACGATTCGGATGAGGAGGTACATAAGTGGTCAATCCTCAATATGCAGATGGCATGGTTCATGCAGGGAGGCTGGCCGCAGTTGTGGCGGAACTGTGCGCTGCAGGCTACATTAGACAGTCCACTGTGCAGAGGGAGCCGCCATGGCGGGGATTCGCGTTATAGCCGCCCGAAGTGGAGCCATACGAGGTGCATCGAGAAGGGGGATCCTGTCAAGGATGGAGGGGGATGCGGTGTCCTCTGGGTGTACTGATTGCACGCAAATGAGACATTACTTCTCCTTCAGACAAAGCGCTACTCCGCTTTCCTGCATGCTTCCATGTCGGTCTGTGGACATGAACGTTCCCAGGGTCGTGGATCTCGATGTGTCACAATGAGTAACATGAGAAGATTTCTTGTGGCGCTTGTCAGTTTGTGGTGCTTGACTGCCTGCACGTCTATGGGAGGGACGCCCGGCCCAACGCAGTCGAGCCAGATCGAAGGGGGCTTCCCGTCTGAAGCGACCTCTGGTCCAGTGACGCCTTCTGCCAGTATCTCTGCGTCGAGTGATCCGGCGATCATGAATGCCATGGTCTGTGACCCGCCATCGGATGCCGTCATGGATTGGTTGCGGCAGCCCACGAGCTTTCCGCATCTGACTGGGTCGGATGTCGTCATGGTGAATGCGGGTGAAGGGGTGAATGCGGGGGAGTTCTGGTGGGTGGTGTCAGTCCAATGGAGCGAAGACGATAGCAGGCGACTGACAAGCTTCCTCACGAACGAGCCGAGTGCTTCTCGGCCATCCGGCCAGGTCTGGATCCGGCTGGACAGCTCCTGGTCTGGGGTGGCCTGGACGGGAGAGCGTCTTGTCACAGGGCTGTCAGCTCAGGGGAAGGCGCAATCCTGTCTTGGCCAGACACGGTGATGGATGAACGGTCTGGTTTCGCGCAGGACGCGAAGCTCGTTGTGACGTAGTGGTCGTAATGACATACTCGCTGTTCATTTGCACTGCTGTGTGCAACAATGTGTCATATGAGAATACCAAGAATCGTCTCATGTGTTTTCGTGTGTATCGTCCTGTCGGGCTGTGCGAGTGGTGTTCCGGTTCAGCAGCCAGAGTCGCCCGACCTCGTAACCGAGGCGGCGTGTGCCCTGCCGGATCAGGGTACTCTCCAGGCGATCGATTCAATGCTTCATGGCGTATCTGGGCCGTATAATCCCACGGTGGTCTCCGTTGGCTCGACGTGGGAAGTGGTGGCATATGGGTCGGGTGCCTCATCCATGAGTGTCTACATTGCCAGGGTCGGTGATTCGGACACTTCTTCATGGGTCAGCCTCAGCGCGCTTAGCGCCAATCCTCTAGGCATGACGGCAGATGAGATGGACAGGATTTCGGTTGCGGCTGACCGGGCGCAGTCATGCGCTCGAGGCGGATGACTGCGCTCGGTCATTGTCCACAAGGTGTGAAAGGGCTCCTAGTAGTCGAAGCTCATCACGCTTGAGTAGTCATGGTATTCCTGGATGGTTCCATAGTGGTCGACCCAAATACCGGGCACGGGCGTATTTTGGCTCTGCATGGTCTTGGTGATGACCACCGGGTTCCCGTTGTAGACAGATTTATTGGCCGTGGCGGGCCACCAGCCCGAGGAGCCCTTGAGGAACCAGTTGCCGTTGACGCACTTCTGGTCGCTCGGTTGCCAGGTCTCGCCCACGGTGGACATGCGCCCATCAGGGGTGAGACCTGGGTTAGTGGAGCACTTGACTGTGCTTGTGAATGATAGCCATGCTGGTACAGCCATGGTGATTTCCTTTCTCTAAATGTGTGGCGGCGAGAGCCGTCCTTACTGCTCTTATTGCAGGAAGTATTTCGTGATGCAAATGTTCAAAGCATGCAGAAGCAATGTGATACTATGCTCCTATGGCCGAAGACTCTGTGACGACTGAAATGGGGGGGCAGGGGTCTAGTCAGAGCCCTCTCTTTCAGCGAAGCATTCGACAACCGCTCTCCTTATTGTCCGTGGGAGTCGTGGCTCAGTTGGGGGGGTACTCGATTCTGCTATTTCAGGATCCGTACAATCCTGTTTTCATCCTGGGAGCCTTTGTCATCCCTCATGCCGTGATCCCACTTGTCCTCTGCCCGGTGGGTGCAATCTTTATGATTGCGAGTGTTCCCTGGGGCCTAATGGTCACTGACTCTCAGCCCGGCCGACTCACGAAGCACTCAGGCTTGCGAGTCCCACTCATGTTGGCATGGGGTCTGGCAGCGCTTGCAGTGGCCCCGTTTATGATTGCATCAACAATGGCCTCTTTGTATGCAGGTTCCATCGTTTACGATGAGTCCTACTATGTGATGCAACCTAGCTCCGAAGATCATTGCCGAGTCGTTCTGGGTGTGTCATCCGAGCTAGACCGGAATTCAATGAGGGTGGAACTATACGTCGTTCCCCGCGGGCATGTGGTTTTACAGGGCACTGGGGGTGGCTGGTGGGTGCCTGCAGGAGATACCAGCCCGGCTGCTTGGTCTGTCGTCTGGACTAGTGAACGTGGTGTGGTGCATGCGGGAGCGCACTACACCACGTTCCTTTGCCCGGGTGGATGACATTACCGGTGAGGATTGGCCAGGAATGCCGCATATGCTAAGGCACATGTCTGAGCCTGTCCAGGTGTAGGCATGACAGGGGTATTGGCGGCAGCCTTCAATACCTCTGTGGGGAAGGGAAGTGGGACGGGTAAGTTGCCAGTGATAACGCCGAGAGCAAGCTCGCTGAAACTATACACCACATTGGCGGAGTTCCCGGAAAACCGCTCGCTGTAGAAACGACGAATCCTTGCATTTCCGTCTTCTTGATAAATTGATCTTAGTGCGCGTGAGAGGGCGAGTTCATTCGGGTCGCCACTCAACGCCTTCGCTAATAGCCAAGCGTCGGCGTCAGCGAGAACGTCAGCATATCCGAAATCTGATTGTGGATTGGCGAAATATCCTGCCTGGCCGTGGCCTACGCCGCCGGATTTGCCGATCGCTGAGCCCATCCATGATCCCAAGTTTTGGGAGGAAAAGTCGTTTGTATATTGTCCCCACGATTGCAGGAGGTCGAGAAGCCATCCTCCCAAATCTCCGATGGCGTACTGATTGGGGGCGACCGTAGGGCCCCAAGTCTGGTATCCCAGAGTGGTCGCTGCCATGTGGGCAATATCGCGATATTGGGTATTAAGGCCAGGCATCTGTCGAACGTCATCCATGTTGTCAAGCGCGGCTTCACAAATGACACGAGCTTTGGCCTCTGCATCGGAAACATAGATTTCTGGTGTAAAGGCACGCCATAGGAAGTCGGCATAGCGGTCGTCCCAATAGCGCGGCTTTCGTAGCCATCCAAGAATGTAGGGAGGCAAGAATGGCGCGTATATGCTCATATTTCCGGAAGCCGTTTTCAAGGCTCGCTCGCAGGATGCTTCTGCCTTGACAATCCACTCGAAAAGAATATCGAAGCCCGTGTCTGTGGTTGAGCCATCCTTCTCTGTGGGTGGTGGCGTAACCGCTCCGAGGTGGACGGCGGGAGCATTGTTCGAGATGGCGTCTCGGTCGACATTTATCGGAACCCCCGCGAAGATCTCGGTGGTTTCGAGTATCTGGTTGTAGGCCCATGGCTTCGGCATGGGGAAGCCCATGTTACCGGACCAGCCAACAGACATTCCGGCAACAAAAGCAGCGGATGCCAGGCCAGCTTCGCATAAATGACGGCAGACATTGCGCGTGCCATAGACTCCTACCTCGTAGGTCCCTAGCAGTTGCGCGCTGAGCGCGTCGTGTACGCCTCTGAAAAAGTCGCTTACGGGGCCACTAATCGAATCTTGGGAAGGGTCGTAGTCTACAGCAAAGAAGATGGTTGACCCCGGCGGGATGCCGAGGGTTCGACATCTTTCTAGGGCTTCGGTTCCTTGGGTCTTTCCTTGCCCCCGAGTCATGACGGCGTCGCTATTGTTGTATCGCTGATGAATGGGAAAGAGGGCTATGCCTGCAGCCTTCAAGCCCGCCAGTTCTTGGGATGTGAGGAATTTCCCTGCTCCCACGGTATATCGCCCGATGTGAGTGTATCCTGCTGATTTCGCACCTTGAGCTTGAGCGGGCGATAACTGCGTGGCTGTGTCGAAGCCAGACACTGAGCGTGTTGGGTCCCCAGTGGATACGAGCAAGGCACACCACGTGCCATAATCGCCTTGACCTGTGGCGGGCAATTCCAGATCAGATTGAAAGGCTAGCACCTGAGAGACGAGTCCAGCGTTGAACCCTCCATCGAAGGTCGTAGTGTAGCCATTCAGGCGCAGAGCTGCTTGGAATAGGCGCACGAAGTGGTGATTGCTGTCGGAGTCTCCCTGTCTCACGGTTGCCTGTGTTTGAAGCCCCGTACGAGTCCCAGGACCAAAGTTGCCATTTGCTGTGTCGTCATCCATGCCAAACTCATATTGCAGGGCATACAGCATGGCTGTTTGGATCTGACGAGAGAAGATGCCATCGCACGGAACCAAGGGGGCTGTTCCACGATGGGAGTAGGTACCGTTGAGCCACTGCTGAACCTCCCTGATTGCGGAACTCCCTCCAGGTAGTTCTGAATAAGAGTCCATTGACATGAGGGAGGCCATCAGTTTCACATCAATGGACACAGGCCCGCTGCTCAGGCCGAGATCAGATCTGATCTTTGAGATTGTAAGAGCCATATCACTGAAATGGATCGGGCCGATGAGTTGAACGGCCCAGTAGCCTTTACACCAAAGGCTTCCAGCAAGAAGTCTGAGTAGCCGCTCTGAGGTTGTTGTGCCATTGATTTCGCCAATCTGTGAGACAAATTCTGCCGTTGTCAATGGGCCGAAGCCCGAGGCTACTGGAGAGATGCCAAGCTCGTGTTGAAGCCCTCGGCGGAGACCGTAAATGGTTTCCCAGCCGGTTTGGCCATCTTCATCCAATTGCTCCCAGCCGACGATGGCTCCGTAAGTTTCGTTAAGCCATTGTTGCGTGGACAATACTAGATTATCCATATCATATTCCTTTCAAAGACACCTCTCCATGATGGTGAGGCAAAAAGCCGAGAACACTTTGCACTCGGTAGCATGGGTTCGCGCTGAGGGATTTTCGAATCACGAAATGTGATCTTGGCATCGCAGCGATGCGGCATCGGCCTGACCGTCTGTTGCTGGCCTGGTTGCGAGCGACTACTGGCCCAGGAGTCCTTGGTGCTAGTTGGGTTCTTGGGTGAGATTGCTACACAGCAGTCTCGGTCAAGTCCCCTCTGGTGGTGGACTTTCGTGTTTGGTCAACATGGCGGTTCGTCGAGGTTGGGCGGGGGCGGTGTCGGTGAGGCGTCTGGTGTGAGGAGTCCGTTGCGTTCGGCTGCGGC
>WQZD01000007.1 GCA_009780915.1 Propionibacteriaceae bacterium | reverse complement strand
TGGGCGACAGTGAACTCGTCAGCCACGGCCGGCCTCGCGCATGGCGGCCCGCACGTCAGCCTCGTCGTACCATTCCCCCGCTGCTATCTGCTGTTGGGCTGCGACGATCTGCTGAACCAATTCAGCATCAGCCAGGATGTCCAGGGTTTCGGTCAACTCGTCATAGTCCTCAGCGGAGAGCAAGACCACTGCTCGACGCCCGTTTTTCGTCACTTCAACGCGCTGATGAGTGGCGACGGATTCATCGACGATCTGCGAGAACTGTGCTCTCGCCTCAGCGATAGGTATGGTCAACATGTACATAATTATAGCGATATTTTCTCAGTGTGCTTGGCATCTACGGTCCAGACGTCAATACCAGAATTGGGGACGACCAGGGAGGTTGAGCCATTGACGGCGTGGTCGAGAGCTTCCAGGTCACACGTCCCGCCGGCACCGACGGCTGTAAGCACGCACCGTTGGACTCCTGGGTGTAAGACGATAGCTCCCGATAGTCGTTATTGGCAGCCTAGGGCAGTCGCGAATGGTAGCGCTGTCGGGCAGCAAAGCGTAGGCGCTCATGGAGAGTACCTTGAAGAACACAGTTAGCATCACCATTAAAACTCCGGACGTGGTGTGGGGGTGCAGATTACGTCTCGCTCGGTTGGGATCCGGCCCATGGGGTGGTTCTTTGACACTGGATTGCGCCAGTTAGGTGGATGAGCCCGATGGCGAGCGCGACCAGTGACGACCAGAAATCGAAGGCCGATATGTGAGCCATGATCAACAGGCCTGGGAACAAGGCGGCTCCTCTTAGGGTGTATGTCAGTGCGACGGCCCACAGGCCTGTCCGTAGCAGAGGTGGTGTAGGCAAGATCCCTGCCGCTGCAAGGTACCAACCTACTGCCAGTAAGGCTGCCAAGACTATGACGGAGGTGATTGCGGTGGGAATCCAGGACCCGTTGTCCGCCAAAGTTGCCATGACCTCTCCCGCGCCGAAGAAACGATAGGCCCAGCCACCCTCGACGATGACGAACACATGCAACGCCACGATGCCTACATCGCATACTGCCGCAGCGATCAGAAAGATCCTAGTCATGGTGGTGCTTCCGCATGTCTGAATGATAGAAGGCGGCTCCGAGAGCGCGGATCAGCCAGGAGATGTGCTGTGAGTGGATGGGCTTGGCCGCCCAGGAACCGCTCGAGGTTGAGACCGTCAGCAAGATGGATGGGCGTGACGATCTTTGTGGTCCAGATACGATCATTGGGCCCGGCCAGGGTCTCAAGCAACCGTCCGGCGTCATCGATCCGGATAGGTAGGTGTCGCCGGTGTTGGTTCAGGGTGCTCGTCGGCGGGGACTCGGTGGCTCTAGGTTTTAGAATCATACCTCTAGTATAGCAGTTCTGATATGCTAACGGTGTGCCGCGTCCCAAGAAGTTCACCGTCGACGAGTTGTTGGATGCCGCCCGGGATGCCATAGCTGAACATGGGCGCGCCGTCACGTTGGCTCAGATCGCCGAGCAGGCCGGGGCGCCGATGGGGTCGATCTATCATCGTTTCGCGAGTCGGGAAGAGTTGCTGGGCCGGTTGTGGCTGCGCTCGATCGGCCGTTTTCACGAGGTGATCCTAGCGATGTCCGACACTGTGGCCAGCCCACACGACGCCTTGGTGGAGATGGCGGTGGGAGTGTCGACGTACTCCAGGTCGCATCCATCCGAGGCATTGGCGATGACCTTGTTCCGCCAGAACATCCTGGCGACGACCGGCCCGAAAACTTTGCGTGACGAGGCCGCCCATATCAATGATGCCTTTTTCGCGCGTCTGGCCAGCTTGACGCAAGCCCGCTACGGGCGCTGTGATGAGGCCCTGCTGGCGCTGGTTGGCAGCGCCGTCATCGAGTTGAGCTACGGTTTGGTGCGTCCACACGTCGGCCAGCCCATACCGCAACGACTTGACCCCATCATCCGCCAGGCGACCAGCGCCGTTCTCGACCTGCCCGACCTGTGATCGGCGACAGCCTAATCGAAATCGCGCGTACGTTGTCGATCACCACCTCTGTGGCATATACTTAGGCATATGCCAAAGTGAGGAGTTGCTGTGGCTCTGGTTCGGGAAGTCAGTCTCTTCCGTAATGGACGTAATCAGGCGTTGCGGGTGCCCCGCGATTTTGAGCTGCCTGGCGAGACGGCCTACATGTACCAAGACGGTTCACGTTTGATCATAGAGCCAGCATCGGGGCAGACATTTGCTGACCTGTTCGCCGACTGGGGGCCGCTCGCCGAGGCACTGCCCGACATTGAGGATGAACTGATGCCCCTCGATGAGACGGTGTTCTGACGTGGCGCCTTTCCACGCCAAAGCGTTGTTCATGCTGGACACTAATGCCGTTTCGGATGCGGTGCGTAACCCAGCAGGTGGTGTTGCCACCCGATTGACGGCGCTACTACCTGGGCAGGCGGTCATCAGCGCTGTTGTCGAGGGTGAGCTTCGTTATGGAATCGCCAAAGGCGCGGCTCGTCAGATTGAACGGCGAGTGGATGCGCTGTTGACGCTGATCAATGTTGTCGGACTCGATTCGGCGACCGCCAAGCGTTACGGCCTCTTGCGTGCCCACCTGGTGTCGCAAGGCACACCGATCGGCATGAATGACGTGTGGATCGCCGCCCACGCCCTAGAGTTAGGGCTAACCCTGGTTACCGACAATATCCGCGAGTTCGCTCGGGTTCCGGGGCTCGTGGTCGACAATTGGCAGCGAATCACCTGATGTCATGTGTCGGGACACCCCGGGTACGACCACGCCGCCAGAGTGAAGAGACCAACAAGGTGCGGCCACGAATCCAGCCAGGCCAGCCGCCACATGATGCGGATGTGGTTCGGACGGCCTGGCGCGAGCTCACGGAGGCACCTAGCACCCCATGAGCAATCGACACTCTAGAAAACTCTATTCGAGTGTAGAGTGCTCAGATAGTGTGTTCGGGATGAACCCCACCTGGCGCGGGACACCGTACGACGTGTCCGGCACAAGGTTCTATGTTTTCTGCGACCTCCCCTTGAGACGAGTCGTCGAATAGGCTCAACACTACGGCAATGTACTATAAGTCTGACACGATGGCCTCATGGGGGTTGCGGGGGGACAGGGATCGGCGATGGATCATGTGACAAGCGAGATACGCGACTACTACGACGCTAATGCTGAAACGAGTAGGGCCGGATCGACAGGCGCCCCGAGTTCCTGTTGGCCTGCCGTATGCTCGACCGCTACATTCGGCCATGTGACGTGGTGATCGACACCGGTGGCGGCCCAGGTCAATAGTCGCTTTCCTTGGCGCGGAAGGGCTGCCAGGTGTGAGCATCTTTGGGAACGCGACGATCTGCTCAACTAGGCGGAGCATCTGATGTATGTGGGACGTAAGCAGTGACTCCTACGATATACGCCGGCCGGCCGGACTGAAACAGCAAGATATGACGCGATCCATTCGGCGCCACGCCCACCAATTCGGACACCTTGGCAGAGGGGACCGATCGCCGCCTACCTCACGTCAGCCAGCGCTCCGTTTGCGAGATACTCATGACGTACCCAAGGCCACTCGACGATCATCGATGAGTTCGCGACACCTCGTATTGACTTTCCGTACTGGAAAATGTAGAGTTTCCAGTACGGAAAACGACTCTCCACGCGAGCCGTTCGGACAGTAGGGAGGACTGTCATGGAAACGCAAGACATGTACGACTTCGAGTCAAACCCTCTGGCGGGGTTGACCACCAGTGACGCCACGGCCGCGCTGGCTAGTGTGGCTGATTCGAGCCAAGCGGCCCGCGAGGCGGCGCGCAAACGGCGCTGGTACATAGCCGGTTTGGCCGTCTGCATCGCCGTACTGATCGCCGCTCAAGGATTGGGCGCGTACTGGCCGAGGCAGGGGGTCATCCTGGTGGTGTTCGTGTCGGCGATCGTGATCGTCGTGTCGTATCGCCGCTCTCGCCGGGCGGTAGTGCCGCGCCTTACTCTCGTTCGGCAACGGCGCGTCTTTTGGATCGCCTTTTTCTTGCTGGTCGTCTTCATGGGCTCACTCACCGGCGTCTTGACGCTTGACTCGGTTCGGGCCGTCCTGCCGTGGTGGAGCTACACCCTCATCGGACTGGTTCTCGGCGCCATCGTGTATCTGCTCGCAAATTGGAGTTGGACCCGATGGGTCCGGCAGGGTGGTGCGCGTTTGTGACAGCCCACTTCAACGAGGAAATCCACGCTCCGCTGCGGCTGCGCATCTGCGGCATGTTGGCGACAGTTGAGCACATGGAGTTCGCTGCGATCCGCGATGCCCTGGGCGTCGCGGATTCCGTTGCGTCCAAACACCTGTCCCGGTTGGTCGACGCGGGGTACGTCCATTCGTGGAAGACGACCTCGTCCGGCCGAGCGCGCGTCTGGGTCGCGTTGACCCCGGCCGGACGCGCGGCGTTCGCCGCTCACCTAGAAGCGTTGCGCCAGATCGCCGCCGGTCAGTTCTAGCGTGCCGCATCACGAATGAGCTCATATCAGAGCGTTCTGGCCGCCTCGGCCACATGTGGCCGACTAAGGCGAAGGACGAAGCTAGGGGGCCCTATCGTGGGGACGACAACGTGGCCAGGCGTCCGATCAATAGCCAGGTCATCCATGGCGCCAACCGACCTGTTGGATTCACCACTGGGCAAGAAGCTGTGTCATCTGGTGTCGAGTCTTGACGCGCAGGAAGGCTATGTCTTGGTGCTGCTGGTGTAGCGCCAGTACCGTGCGGCGTCCCGTTGTCGGATACGACCAGATCCACTTGTAGAAGTCGCGGGAGTCTTTGCTGAGCATGCCCGGTTCTTTCAGTCCGCCGGGCATGTCGTCACGATTTTTACCAGCCCGCAGCATCGCGGATACTAAGCAGACGATCCGGTTGATGTCGAGGAAAATGACCAGGTCAGCGGCGGCGAAACGCTCCGCCATGCTAGAGTCGTAGTTTCCGTCGATGATCCACGTATCGCCTGCGATCATGGCTTGTTGACGCGCGACGCGCTCCTCGTTTGAGGGCATGACCCAGCCTGCTTGCCAGAATTCTTTGTCCAGGTGAAACAACCGATAGCCGGTGATGCGGGCGATCCGTTTGGCCGCCCAGCTCTTGCCGCTGCCGCCGCTACCAACCAGTATGATGCGCCGATAGTCATGGATGTTCACGCCGATCATTGTATCGACCCTAACTGCAGTTGATCTCCTAAGCTAGAAAGAGTCAACAGGCCCAATCGGCCTTGCGTAGGCAGCTGGCACAACGGTAAGCTATACGAAAGAAACGAAAAGGTCGATGGTGTTGACGCAAGAACAGACGTACATGCCGACCAATGTCGGCGCTGACTTGGTGGCTGCGTTGGAGGCTAGCCCAGCTCGCAGTGACGGCGGAGGCGTTCTCCTCGATTTTCCCGGGCGCGCGCCGGTGGAGCTGCCGGCAGCATTGGCGTCGATGCTTCGTCAAGCGGTTCAAGCGATGAGTGAGGGGCTGGCTGTGACGTTGCGGCCGCAGACGCGCCAGTTGACCACCAGCCAGGTCGCTGATCTCTTGGGTGTGACCCGTCCGACTGTGGTGAAGCTGTTGGAGTCGGGAAAGATCCCCTATATGAAGGTTGGGACCCATCGCCGGGTTGATCTGTCGGACGCGCTGCGGTACCGAGATTCCCGCCGTGAAGCCCAATACCAGTTCATCGCCGGCACTGCTATCGACAAAGAACAGCCATTGGAAGATGCTGCTCAAGAAATGGCGGCGGTTCGCGCGGAATTGGCGCAGCGACGCCGGCAGGGCGCCAATGCCTGACATCCCGGCAGTTGTTCTTGATTCGTGTGTGCTCATTCCCAGTCGAATGCGTGACTACATGTTGTCGCTTGCAGCGGAGCGATGTTTCCGTCCGGTGTGGAATGACATCATCCTGACGGAAGTCGCCTATCAGGAACGTGCTCGTCATTAGAAGTTCGGGCTTTCGCAAACCAAAGCAAACCAGACGGCAGCCACCCTGATTGAACGGATGACCAACGCGTTTGATGATTCCCTGATCGATGGTTGGCAACCCCTGGAAGGAACCTTCGGTCTACCCGATCTCGACGATGAACACGTCCTAGCAACTGCCGTGACGGCCGACGCGTCGGTGATCGTCACCACCAACCTGGTTCATTTCCCGGATAGGGCCTTACCGGTTGGCATCCAGGCGGTATCGCCTGCCGATTTCACTGCCAGAATTGCCAGAACGCATCCAGGGCCCGCCATAGCCGCTTTAGTGCAAAATGTCGACCCGACTGGCCAGACCACAAATGACGCCGAGCGACCTGCTCGATTATTTCGACAACCACTACCACATGAACCAGACCACTATGCTGCTTCGCCCCTGGCTATCCCCATAGCCGTGATGCTGGACGAGAAGTTTGTCGGTGTCTTCCACGGTCACCATGGAGATGGCCAGTGCGAGAACCCTTAAACGAACGAGCCATCCTGTCAGTCTGCGATCTCTGGCCACCGCAACAACCCCTGAGTCTGCGTCGATTACACTGCGAGATCCCATAGACTTGGTGGATGCCCACGACATGGTTGGTGATCGGATACGTCTGCGCGTATCTGCTGATCGCTGGTTTCTTTCTGATCGAGCGTTTCGTGCGTCGTGGTGAGGACACGAAGAACATGGGCCGGACGGGTTTCGACAAAGGCTCGACGACCGTCATTTCCGTGGTGATGGGTGTCGCTTTCATCCTTGTGCCGCTTGGTCCATTATGGAATGCGCTGCGTATTGGGCCGCGTGTGAACCTGTGGGTTGCGGTCGTCGGCACGCTGGTCGGTGTGGCTGGTTTGGTGATCAGGTACAAGGCGTTTTCGACCCTGGGCCGATTCTTCACCAGAACGCTGCGGGAACAACCTGGCCACACGTTGGTGACTAGCGGTATTTACCGGCTTGTCCGTCATCCAGGCTACCTGTCCGACCTGGCGATCTTCATCGGCGCTGCCCTCGCGATGCGCAATCTGGTCGTGGTGATCATCGTGCTGGTGTCGTTCATCCCGGCCTATGTCTATCGGATCCACGCAGAGGAACAGATGCTTCTCGACATCTTCGGCTGCGACTACCAGGACTACCAAGCCAGATCGAAGCGGCTCCTGCCATACCTGTGGTGAACTGCTCATTCCTCTCGGCGAGGTGGCACGTCGAGGTTGGATTGGTAGCGCCGGAGCACCTCGGTGTACTTCTTGCCCGTCGCCCGGTAGTAGATCTCAGCGAGGATCGACAAGACGACGACGCCGGCACTGATAGCACCGGCCACCATGAGCCATAGCTTGGCCCAGTCGGTCGGCAGGGCGAAGAACGTCAGCAGGCACAGCGCCAGAAGAACCATGACTGCCAGGCAGAAGACGATCAACCGGGGAAAGAAATGGCCTTGTGCGAGCGCGTCCTCACTGAGGAGAGCCTGCCAGATCACAGCGATAAGCAGTGAGAGTACGATCCCCTGGATGAGGAACACGAAGGGTATGGTGTACTCGAATCTTTGATGGAGGACCGAGGAGCAGATCGGGCCCGACACCATGTACAGGCACACCAGTCCTGCGAAGATGTAGGCGGCCACGGTCTTGACACCCATGAGCCAGCGAAGTAGTGACGTCATGTCAATCCCAACCTTTCTTTCAACGAACGTGCATAATTCCGATTGGCGATCAGCCTCTCCCCGTTGGCCATCACCAACACCAGGCGGCGGGAGAACTCAGGGCGCAGCGCGGTGATCTGGCGGACATTGACCACTTCCGACTTGGAGATTCTGGCGAAGCCGACGTCGCTGAAGCGATCCTCGATCTCGTACAAGCGGGCCTGGCTCTCGTACACGGCGCCCGCCGTATAGATGAAGCATCTCTTGTCCACCGACTCGCAGTACAGCACATCCTGCCAGTCGATCACGTGCGTCACCCCGTCCTTCAGGCCGGCGAACCTCGAGTTCACCCCCTGGACAGCTGCCAGGATGGAGCGAACCTCTGGGGTCTCGCTCGGGCAGCGAACGATGACCTCCACTGAGGGGTAGCCCTCCTGGACCTCGACTCGTACTGTCACCCTTCCATCCTAGAATCCCGCTGGAGGCTCCAGGTGTCCTTGCCTGGCAACTCAGAACGGGCACGTGGCGCCTTGGTTCTGCCTCTCGCGCAATCCGGTGGCTGAGAGGTGAGCTGAGAGCTGAGCGAGCGTGCTCGCTCAGCCGAATCCGAGCGACAGTCTGCCTGTGTAGCAGATTTACTGACTCAACGGTTGATAAATTGACCAAATGGTCTAATATTAGAGCATGGAGTCAGTGACAACGGATGGGAAGCCGCTCACCCGTACGCAGCAAGCGCGCCAGGGCGACATCATCGCCGCAGCTATCCACGTCTTGGACGCGGAAGGTTTCGCGGCGGCGTCTGTGGAGCGGATCGCCCAAGCGGCCTCGACCAGCAAGTCGACCGTGCTCTACCACTTCACCACGAAAGAGGCGATCTATCGGGAAGTCGTGCGGTCCTTGTATGAGCAAGGCAACGCGTCGATGACGGCCCAGATCGACCCGCAGGCCAGCCCAGGGGAGCAACTGCGCGCGTATCTGGAGGCCAACCTCCGATTCCTCGCCGCGCACGCCGCCCACGTCAATGCGTTGCACCGTATCTTGGAGAACCAGCCGAGTGTCTACTCCCTGCCCGACGGCGTCGCTGAGGTCAGTACGATCCTGCGAGAAGGGCAGGCGTGCGGCGACTTCGGCGAGTTCGACCCCGAGGTCATGGCCCAGGCGATCCGGGCCGTGGTCGACGGGTT
Source organism: Propionibacteriaceae bacterium (assembly GCA_009780915.1). Classification (GTDB taxonomy): domain Bacteria; phylum Actinomycetota; class Actinomycetes; order Propionibacteriales; family Propionibacteriaceae; genus WQYJ01. Next base: position 101,083 of record WQZD01000007.1, on the reverse strand, counting down.
CTCCTTCCGTATGGGCGACGCCCTGTCGCCGGAGCGGCGCATCACGGAAATTGTCGGCCTGTTCACCCGCGCCACCGCCGCTCACAAGGAGTTCTCATGACCAGACAGCCACCATCGGGCGGCACCATCCGCCGTACCGCTACGACCATCGCGACCGCATGGCTGGTCGGGATCTATCTCCTCGTGACGTGGGCGACCGCCGCTGTGGCCATCGTCATGGCTACGACCGGTTCGACCGCCGTCGGCGCCGAGGCAAGCGTCCACGCGGTCATCTTGGCGTTGGTGTCGATTCTCACCCTGGTGTTCACCGTGAACGTGTGGCGGCGCCGACCACGAGCCGAGCTGCGGGTTCGTGTCATCGCGATCATCCTGGCAGCCGCGCTGGTGGTGACCGCCGTCGTCTTGCCGTTGCCTATCTGGATGATCGTCGGCCACGCCATCGGCGCCGCGCTTCTGCTGGCCACACTTGTTGTGCTGTGGCCACGTCCTGAGCCTCAGATCGCGTCAGACACTGTGTCGGCCGTTCGCTAAGGTCCGCCACTACCACTGTGGACAGTGCCGCCACCGCGAATGTTTGACTATCCAAAAGCCTAAACTTCACGCTCAGGCATCTGGGTCGCTGGTCGCGATTGGTAGCCTAGGACGGTCGCAAATCGTAGCGTAGCCGCTCAGCCTGGCCGGGTATTGCCAGTACGAAGGCGACCGATGGGACTCCACGAGCGCGGCAGGACCAGGCTCACTGTGTCATTGTCGGCATCGCACCAGGTTAGTCGTCCGCCAATGCCTCGACCGGTGCGGCCAGTGCGGCGCGGCGTCCCGGCAGCAGCGAGGCTAAGGCGGCGGCCATGATCAGGATGCCGAGCAGTAGCAGCGTCTGTGGCCAGTTGACACTGAAGTGCAAGGGGACGGTGACTTCGGCGTCGGCCATCATCTGGCCGGTGACGGCGTGCGCCCCCACCAGGCCGAAGAATGCGCCGAACAACACGCCTACCAGCGAGCTCGCCACGGTCAACATCAGCGCTTCGATCAGCAGCATCAGCCGTAGTTGTCGGCGTTTCAGCCCCAAGGCCCGCAGCAGGGCCGACTCGCGCGTCCGCTCGATCACGGACAGCGTCAGCGTGCTGCTGACGCCGACGAGCGCGATCAGAACAGCGACGGCGAGCAACCCCGTCATGATGTCGACAAGGATGGTCAGCACCTGCTCAAGCGACTGACGTTGGAGGGCCGACCCGCCGACGCTCAGGTTGGCGTCATCGCTGGCGATTGCGTTGACTGCGGTGACCGCGTCGATGGCGTCGCTCACCGTGAAGAGCATGACGGGCTGCACTTGTGGCGACCCAGCCGACGCCAGCTTGGCAAGCACATTGGGGCTGACAAGCACAAACGACGCATCGCGCAGCAGGTTGGACAGTGTGGTCGTCACATCGACGCTAGCGGCGCCGTCAGAGCCGCCCGCGTGCAATGAGGTGATGGTGACGGTGGTGTCGGCTGTGAAACCGCTGAATGTGTTGGGCGTGGCGAGCACGTGATCGTCAGTGATGGAGGCCGGCGCGTCCTTGGCGATCTGTGTGATGGCTGGGTCGTAGGCGCAAGCGGCCGTCGAGATGAGCCCCATGCCGGGGGTGTCGATGGTCACAGCCCGGCAGTTCAGCGTGATGGATGCCGTGATTCCGGTGGCGTCGGCCAGCCGCTGCTGGGTGGCCGCGGGGATGGCCTCGGAGTCGTACGATGCCACCCACAGGTCAACCGGGTAGTTGCTTTTGATCTTGTCGCTCACCGATGTCTGGATCGTCGAGGCCCCGATCTGCAAGGTGACGATCAGGCCGACGGCCAGCATTAGCGCGGTCGCCGTGGCGGACGAACGCCCAGGGTCGCGCGTGACGTTCTTGACTGCGACGTTCGCGGTGACGCCCGTACGTCCCACCCATGAACCTACTATCCGAAGCAGTCGTGGCACGAACAAAGGCGCACCAAAGAGCACGCCAAGGCTCATCAGGGCTGCGCCGGTGATCGCGATGAGCAGGGTCACGGCGCTGCTGGACGAGCGCAGCGACACGACGCAGGCCACAACTCCGGCGACGAACAGCGCACCGCAGATGGTTGTGCGGATCGGCGGCACTTTGTGTGTGACGACGTCGGCCTCCGGTGGGCGCAGCGCGTCCAGGATGGGTATGCGCGTGGCCCGACGGGCGGGTAATGCACTGGCCAGCGTTGTGATGACGACGCCGATGACGAAGGCCACGATCAAGGCTGACCATGGTGTGACAAGACCAAAGTGGATCGATCCGGTGAAGGCGCCGATCGCCGCAGCTAGCGCGTATGCCAGCCCGACGCCAAGCAGCGACCCCATGACTCCAAGCACGATGGCCTCTGCCCAGACCGAGCGGCGCACCTGCCTCCCGGACGCCCCGATTGCGCGCAGCAGGCCCAGCTGGCGGCGGCGCTGTGTCAGCAGAATCGTGAATGTGTTCGCGATGGTGATCATGCCGACCACGAGGGCGATCCCGGCGAACACCCAGACGAAGTATTTCAGCACATTGACACCGCGGGTGACGTTGAGAGCAGATTGCGCCACCCTGTCGGCGCCGGTGGTGATCTTCGCCGTGATGTCGTGCGCACTCAAGGCGGTGGCGATGTCCTGGGTGGTGTGCGACGCGTCGGCGCCGGGCGCCAGGGCAACCAGTATGACGGGCACCGATAGGGCGCCCGTCCAGGCGTCCATAGTGTCTGATGCGACAAACCCTGTGCCCTCTGAGTACACGCTGGTCGGGTCGCCGGTGATGCCGGCCAGGACCATTTTTTCACCCTGGTTGACGGTCACTGTGGTGCCCACGTGGGCGTTCAGGCTGGCGGCAGTGCGCGAGTCGAGCAGAATCTCGCCTGCGCGAAGCGGGGCGGCTGGCGTCGTCCAACTGAACGTGGCGGGCGGCTGAGCGTAGGCCGTGGCCCACGTGGAAGCGTCGCCGTTTTGGATGATGATGAAGGTGGGGGTCAGCGCCCAGGAGTCCGCGACGCCGGTCACTCCCGTCAGCATGGCGATGACATGGTCGGTGAACGAGGTGTCCTCGTCATAGGAGTCGTCCTCGAAGCTTTGTACTGTCAACACCAGATCGGCTTTGGTGTAAGGCGCGCCAGCCTGTTCGGCCATGGCCCGCGACTCCGTGGCCGTCACGACGGACGACGCCGCGAGGAAACCGACACTGATGATAATGGCGATCAGTATCGCTAGGTAGCGTCCGGGGTGGTGACGCAGCTCCCGTAACGCGGTGCTGACCATCTATTCACCCCCCAGGCGACGGGTGGCTGCCAGCACTTTGTCGGCGTCCGGGTCGTCGATGTCTTCGACGATGTGCCCGTCGCTGAGAATCAGCGCGCGGTCGGCGTAACTGGCGGCCTTGGGGTCATGGGTCACCATGATGATCGTCTGGCCCTTGGTGGCGGCGTCACGCAGGTAAGCCAGCAGACGCGCCGAGTTTGTGGAGTCCAGCGCGCCAGTCGGCTCGTCGGCCACGACGACGGCTGGCTGCGTGATCAGCGCCCGCGCCACCGCGACGCGCTGCTGTTCGCCACCAGACATCTGGCTTGGCAGATGGTCGAGGCGGCCCTGCAGCCCGAGCGAGGCGACGATGGTGTCGAACAATGTGGGGTCTGGACGCTTGCCGGCCAGATCGAGTGGCAAGACGATGTTTTGCCTCGCCGTGTGTGTTGGCAACAGGTTGAACGCCTGAAAAATGAAGCCCACCTGGTCACGGCGCAGCTCCGTCAAATGGTTGTCGTCGAGGGTTTCCAGCGACGCGCCGGCCACACTCACCTGCCCGCTGGTTGGTTTGTCAAGCCCGGCCAGGCAGTGCATCAGGGTCGATTTGCCAGACCCGGACGGACCCATGACGGCTGTGAAACTGCCCTGGTGGAAGTCGACCGTCACGCCATCCAAGGCCACGACGCGCGTATCGCCAGCGCCATAGATTTTAACCAATTGCTTGACTGAAACCAGCCCTGGTAAGGAGTTTTGGGATTGTTGTACGGCGGTGGGCGTAGATTGTTGCGACATAAGCTCAATGTATCGGAAGGCGCCAAGACTGCCAAACAGTGACGAGCCGCCAACGTGGTGGACTCCGATGCGCCGATGCTGCCGTCGTGAGCGGGCCGTGTGACGTTGCCCCAGTGCCAGGCAAGGGCGAATAGGTTGCGTTCGGCGTATCGTGAGTGTATGAACGCGGTATTTGATGATCCAACGGTCACACCCGTCTCTGAAACGATCGACGATGCGCTTGGTGTGTCCGCCCCGGCATGGGCGCAATGGGCGGATGTCCTGGCAAGCGCAGGCGTCGACACGGCCTGGCGCTACTACAAGGACGGCGGCTGGGTGATCAGGGCCAGTCGCGGCAGTCGTACCATCGCCTGGATGAGTGTGAACCGCGACTATGGGCGGGTGACGTTCCTCTTCGCTCAACGCCTGCGGTCGACACTCGTCGCGGCGGACGACCTGCCCGAATGGATCAAGGACGCAGCGAGGGACGCGCAAAAGATGCTGTCACTGACGATCCAGATCCGAACATCGGCTGATGTGGCCGATGCCCACGCCGTCCTACGGTACAAGCTGGCCTTGAAATGAGACCTCGACGGACTCGACTCCGTGCTCGATGGGTGTGCCGCCACCAAGGACGAGTTCTTTGATGCGCAAGGAGACCTGATCAGGCAGGACGCCTGGGTGGTTGACGTATGCTTCTTGGGGCTCGGGCGGTGATCATCCCTGGACTCGCACGGAGTGTGTCCCACTCCGCGCGAGATAATGGTGATGACAACGAGCAAAGGAGATTCGACATGGCTGTGTCTATCGACGTGTCATGGCAGGTGGACGGAATTGAGATGTACGGGACGGTCGTCCGGCCCGACGGTCTAGGCCCGTTCCCCGGTGTCGTGCTGGTCGCGGGATCCGGGCCCACCGACCGTGACTGGTGCTCGCCGCTGCTGCCTGGTGAGAACGGTGCTGGCAAACTGTTCGCCGGGGCGTTCGCCGCCGCCGGTTTCGCCTCCATGCGGTACGACAAGCGCGCGTCCGGCCCGCACGTCATGGAGAACCTGCCACAGTTGATCGGCAAGATGAGTATGGCGTCGCACCTGGACGAATTGACCTCCGCCGTGGATGCTTTCGTGGCGCAAGGGTTCGTCGACGCTACGCGGTTGATCGGGTTCGGCAACAGCGAGGGCACCCTCCACGTGCTTCATTATGCGACGGGCGGGGAATCGTACCCGTTCGCTGGGGTCGTGCTGGCGGCGCCGCCGGGGCGTCCCGTACGAGAATTGTTGCTGATGCAACTACGCCTCCAACTGTCGCAAACCCCCGGCGGCGACGACATGATGGTCCTGGTCGAGCAAGCCTGCGCTCGGTATGAAGAGGGCCAGTCCATGGACCCTGACCCCAGCCTGCCCGAGCAGTTGCGTATGGTCCTGCTCAGTTTCGACACGCCGGCGAATCTGCCGTTGGCCCGCGAACTCTTCGGTGAGTCGGCCTGCGACACTCTGCCCCGTGTGACCGTACCCACACTGGTGCTCATCGGCGGCAAAGATTTCCAGGTCGACGCCCAGGCCGACGGGGCAGCGCTCCGGACCGCGACCCTCGGCATGCCGAACGTCACCTTCGCGTTCCCGCCCGACGCCAACCACGTCTTCAAACACGAGACGCGAACGCCCGCAGAGATCGTCGCTGGTGGCACTGCCTACAACGACGCCGACACCAACCTGGACGCGGAGAGCCTGCGCATCATCCTGGACTGGATCGCTGGCGTCACAAGCGTCATAGGGGAAGCTCCAACGGTATGAGTCCATGCCACTCGGCAATGGCTATCAGCGGCAAAGCGATACACAACGCCACTAACTGGCGGGTCGACACCTCGCCAGTGCAGCTTGGCGCAGGCTGGCATCGAATGTACCGACTTGGGCGTGGAGCACTTCAGCGGTCGCGAGGACGATGGTGTCGGGCATTTTCAGGCTCGTTGCAGCGCGAACTTTCGCCAACGTGACCGGCCATGGCCCCGCCGTCGCCAGTTCGGCTTCTTGGACGATCCGAATCGAGGCGGCCTGGCATAAGCGATCCATGTCAGCTTGGACATCACGGCCCAATTGGGCCGGCTTGATCAGGTACTCGGCCATGGTGACCGGGTTTACGACGAACTGTGTCTGGGGCATGGCGAGCAACTCGATGGCGGCCCTGTGATGGGGATCGTTCTTGCGAGAGAACGCAATCAGTACGCAGGCATCAAGTACGAGGGTCATTCCCATCCGGCACGCACCTCGTCCAGGTAAGTGTCGGTGTATTGGTTGCCGTAGTCGGCGTCGATCTGTTCGGCAAGGCGGGCAAGTGCCCTTTCGTACGCCGGCTGTTCGGCGTCTGGGTTGGCGCTGACCAAAGCCTGAGCGCCGGCCTCCATGAGGTTGAGCATCAGCACTCGGGCCGTCTGATCCGGCCACTGGACGTTGGCCAAGTCAAGGAGGTGGCGCACCTGCGGAGTGTGCGTGATGTTGGTTCGCTCCAAAGATGTCGGCATGGAACCAGTGTAACTCGATATAGCCCTTCGGTGGCACACCGAAGCTAGTGTGAATCCTGAACAGCCCCTGGACGACTGAAACCGACACCGAGCCGTAAGATTGTCGCATGGGTTCCCATGGCACGGACGAGACCGCTCAGGACGAGACGGGCGACGCTCGCACGCCCGACGTGCCGACGAGACGGAAGCGCAGCCCGCAGGAGGAGAAGGCGCTCGATTACTCCAAACAACGGCGTAACAGGTACGGGGAGAACCCAGAGGCGTCGCGTACGGGCATCCGGAAGAGCAAGGCACGTGACCATCGTCGGATGAGGCGTGCTGTCGCGGAGGAGCTTCTCCATGGCGAGGACGCGGACGTCGCGCCTATCGTCACGAGGTTGACTCGAAAGCGGTTCAGGAAATGGCCGGACGTTCCTTTGGGCGAGGTTGTCGACGCCAAGATCGCGGCACGGGCGCACGTACAGGACAACCCGGTCGTGAATGACGACGCCCGTGCTCGCCGCCGAGAACGACGGGCGGATACGAGCCGGTGACCGCGGCTGGTGAGAAGGTGGCCCGGTCGGCCTGATGGGGAAACCATCGATGGGCACGCCCGGCTTTGGGGCGTGACGTCATCTGATTTCCCTTACGCTCGAAGCCGGAATCATAGACGATAGCCAGCATCAGATGCCAAGCTTGTTGAAGAACTCAGCTGGATCCTTCAGCGCGTCGGCTCCACTCCTCATACGCTCCTCGGCGGCGACAAACCTTTGTTCGATGGCGGGTGACACATGACTATCGGGCAGGACCACTTGAAAAGGCAGGCCTCGGCGCAGGATCACTTGTCTATAGAACGCACGGGTGGCGCTCGATAAGTCAAGGCCTAGCCCGTCGAGGATCGCGGTCGCCTCGGCTTTGGTGTCCTCGTCCACTCGAACTGTGACTGATGCCATGACTCCTCCAATTGCAAGCCAGCATATGACATCATAGCACTTATGTCTTACAATCGTCAGCTTCAGCAGGGGCGGCTTCTCTTGGCCACGGGACTGATGGCCAGCCCTGCATTCAGGGGCGCCGTCACGTCGCGAGCCGGCATTCTTGCCGCCTGGGGCTCTGTCACGTCCTATACGAGTGCTGACTATTCTAACGTGATATGTTAGAATAGTCAGCACTTCATGGACGAGGGAGGAAGCGTATGGTCTACATCAACCGAGCGGCGGAAGCCGTGGCGGCGCGGATATCCGACACCTTTCCGGTCCTCGTGGTGACGGGGGCGCGCCAGGTGGGCAAGTCGACGATGTTGCAGCACTTGGCAGGCGACGACCGTACTGTGGTCTCTCTGGACGACCCCAATGCCCGAGCCTTGGCGCGTACCGACCCGGGGCTTTTCCTTCAGCGTTACACACCGCCTGTTCTCATCGATGAGATCCAATACGCGCCGCAATTGCTGCCGTTGATCAAACTCGCCGTCGACCGTTCGGGGGAGATGGGGCAGTTCTGGTTGACAGGCTCGCAGTCATTTCACTTGATGCGAGACGTCTCCGAATCCTTGGCAGGTCGAGTGGGAATCGTCCGCTTGGTCGGATTGTCATCGGCGGAGATCAGCGATGTGACGTCAACGCCGTTCAGCCCCGAGCAAGCCAGTCTGGTCGCACGAGCGGCGCAGGTGCCGAAGCTCGGCCTGATGGATGTGTATCAGCGCATAGCCACGGGATCCATGCCGCGGCTCTGGGAGGAGCCAAGGGTCGACCGTGAGACGTATTACCGATCGTACGTCGCCACGTACCTGCAACGTGACCTTCGCGACCTGGCCCAGGTGGCGGATGAGACGATCTTCCTGACCTTCATGACGGCTGTGGCTGCCCGCACGGCCTGTCCTTTGAACATGGACGAAATGGCACGCGATGTGGGAGTGTCCGCGCCCACGATCAAGCGGTGGCTGTCCATTCTGGTCTCATCGGGGATCGTGACGCTGATCCAGCCGTACCACAACAACGTGCTGACCCGGATGACGAAAATGCCTGTGATGCACATGCTTGACACGGGTCTTGCCGCCTATCTGACGCATTGGACCACGGCGGAGACGATTGAGCGCGGCGCCATGGCGGGGCAGTTCTTTGAGTCGTACGTCGTCGCGCAGATCTATGCCAGCTACGCGAACGCTGGGCTCGAGCCGCCGCTCTTTTATTACCGGGACAAAGAAAAGCGTGAGATCGATGTCCTGATTCTGCGGGACGGGGTGATCCACCCTGTGGAAATCAAGAAGTCTGCCGCGCCGGGTAAGCAGGCTTTGACGAACTTTCGCGTCCTCAACCCGCTGACCACTCCATCAGCGGGGGAGTCCCACCTGAAAGTACGGGTCGGCGCCGGTGGGGTCGTCTGTATGGCAGATGACGTCTTGCCGATCGACGCCACCAACAGCCTCATCCCGGCCTGGCTGATCTGAAACACGGGGACGATCCACCGCATGATGGTGTGACGTCACCAAGGACGTTGGACGGCGGTGCGCAGTCTCAGTGGGGGCGTTCACGCCATCTGTGTCAGCCGACTGCCCCCTGGAGGGTCGTGATCAGACGGGCGACCACGGGAGCATTCAAGCGGTAGTGCGCCCATTTGCCCCGTTGCTCCCGGATGACCAAGTTCGCATCCGTGAGTCGGCGCACGTGGTGGGACAGGGTGGACTGGGTGATGCCGAGCGCGCCAGGGAGGTGGCAGGCGCAGACAGTGGTGTCGGGTGCGGCGGCGATGTGGTGGAGCAGGCGAAGGCGTACGGGATCGGCCACCACCTTCAAGATGCCCGCCAGTTCCTCGGCGTCGGCTGGGTCCATCAGTGCCAGGGATGCCGGGCAGCACTGGCCAAGCGGGGTCACTTGCGTCATCGTCATGCGAGCCATCCTAGTCTCATATTGACAGTGGTCGATACATTGCCTAGGATCATACTCATGTCCATCGATATGAAATGGGCTGGAGCCTCAATGGAAGAAGTCGTCATGAGTGCCACTGATCAGCAGGTGTCGTGCTCCGGAGCGATCTCGCCGAACGGTCTCGGGATGACGCAGGTGTGTGTCGAGTTTTTGTACCTCGATCTGACGACGTGTGAGCGCTGTCGGGCGACTGACTCCTCACTGCGGCAGGCCCTCGATGCTCTGTCGGGAGCGTTCGCCGCGCTTGGCTATGACGTGCGTCTTTCCGAGGTGAACATCACCTCGCGGGAGTTGGCCATCCACCACCGTTTCTTGTCGTCGCCGACGATCCGCGTGAACGGCGTGGACATCCAGGTCGATGTCAAAGAATCCGAATGCGCCGATTGCGGCTCCTTGTCTGGCTGTGCGACCGATTGCCGGGTGTTCACCTGGAGGGGCGTGGACGTCGAGCAGCCTCCTGCCGGGATGATCGTCGACGGCATCCTGCGAGCTCTGTATAGCGAGCAGACGCCCGACGAGACGCCCTATCGTCTGCCGGAGAATCTGGATCGGTACTTCACTGGTCTCCAAGCCCACGCCCATCCATCGAAGAAAGGTACGATGATGACGTCCATTCATGTTTATGAGCCGGCTTTGTGCTGCAACACCGGGGTGTGCGGCCCCGACCCGGAGCAGGCGCTCGTCCAATTCACCGCTGACATAGCCGCCATCGCGCAGCTGGGCGGTGATGTCATACGGCACAATCTGGCCAACGATCCTCTGGCCTTCGCCCAGGCTGAGCCGGTGGCGGCGTTCATGCGTGCCGCCGGGTCCGACGGTTTGCCGTTGACGACCGTTGACGGCGCGGTCGTGTTGACCGGGCGCTACCCGTCCCGCGACGAGTTGGCCCGGTACGCCGGACTCGCCACCGCCTCCGATGGCTCCGGGTGCTGTGGGGGATCAACCGACTCGTCATGCGGGTGCGGCTCGCAGGGCGCGGCTGTCGAACCGACGTGCGACTGCGGGGCGCCCGCCCAAGCCGCTGCGGCAACCTCCCGTTGCGGCTGCGGGTCGACTGGCTGCTGCTGACAAGGTTCAGGGCATGTTCTTGGCGGATGGGGCGGTGCCCCGGTTCGTGTTTTTCACAGGAAAAGGCGGGGTCGGCAAGACGTCGCTGGCCTGTGCGACGGCGGTCGCCCTGACCGATCTGGGTAGGCGAGTCCTGCTGGTGTCGACCGATCCGGCGTCGAACGTCAGCCAGGTGTTCGGTGTCACTATTGGCCACCACATCACGCCCATCAACTCCGTGTGTGGTCTGGACGCTCTGGAGATCGACCCACAGGCTGCCGCCGAGGAATATCGGCAGAGGATCATCGCCCCGGTGCGCGGGCTGCTCCCCGAGGCGGAGATCGCTTCGATCGTCGAGCAGCTATCGGGATCGTGCACCACGGAGATAGCCGCGTTCGACGAGTTCACGGAACTCCTGGCCGACCCGGCCGCCACCCAGGCATACGACCATGTGATCTTCGACACCGCGCCAACCGGCCACACACTTCGGCTGCTGTCTCTGCCCGGTGACTGGACCAAGTTCCTCGATGACGGGAAGGGCGACGCGTCCTGCCTGGGGCCGCTGTCCGGACTGCAGAAGCACCATCACACATACGCCGCCGCCGTCGCGGCGCTGACAGACCATGAGCGTACCGCTCTCGTACTGGTCGCCCGACCACAGGAGGGCGCTGTGGCTGAGGCCGCGCGCACGGCTTCCGAGTTGGCCGACATAGGCATCGACGCCACCCACCTGGTCATCAACGCCGTCCTGCCCGACGCTGACGCCAGCGATCCCCTCGCAGCCGCTTTGCGGGCCCGTGAACAGGCTGCCATCGGTGCCCTCCCCGTCGTCCTTCGCTCCCTGGAGACGGTTCACGTCCCGCTGAAGCCGATCAACATGGTCGGCGTCCCCGCGTTGCGTGCCATGTTCGACGAGCAGATGGACGCCGCAGACGGCGCCACCGAGCCTGATCTGCTGGCCTCATGGCCCACTCTCGTCGGCCTGATCGACGAGTTGGCTGGCCTCGACCACGGTCTGGTCATGTGTGTCGGGAAAGGTGGCGTCGGGAAGACCAGTGTCGCGACTGCCATGGCCAGTGCGCTGGCAGAACGAGGCAAGGACGTCCATCTGACCACCACCGATCCGGCGGGCCGTTTCGACGACGCCGACCTCCCCTCCACTCTGAAAGTTTCACGGATTGACCCTGTCCAAGCCGTGGCGGAGTATCGGGACCGCGTCATGGCCGCCAAAGGAGCGACCTTGGACGAGGCCGGACGAGCCGTGCTGGCCGAGGATCTGATGAGCCCATGCACCGAGGAAGTCGCCGTCTTCGAGCGATTCGCTGACCAGGTCGCCCAGTCTGACCATCGGATCGTCGTGATGGACACTGCCCCGACCGGGCATACGGTCCTTCTGATGGACGCGGCGGGTTCATATCACCGCGAGATGACCCGACACCTTGCCGATGGCCAGCGACTCATCACCCCGCTCGTCCGGCTGCAGAACCCCGACATCACCCGGATCATCATCGTCACCCTGCCTGAGACGACCCCCGTCCTGGAAGCCGAACAGCTCGCCGCCGATCTGGCCCGCGCCGACATCCACCCCTGGGCCTGGGTGGTCAACCAGTCATTGGCCGCAGCCCATCCCGCCAGCGGGGTGCTCGCCTTGCGGGCCGCCACCGAACCATCGCTGATCCGACGTGTCGCCAACAAGGCCGACCGTCTCGCCGTCATCCCCATGACACCCTCCTGACTGGCCCACATGGTCAGCCCATCATGGCCGCGAATGCGAGATCTCCCCATGGGGTCGGGTTGCCCTGGATGGTCAGCATGGGCGGATCGTAGTCGGAGTCGTACCAGCACGCCACCCACCCCATGTGCCGCGCCTGGATGTAGTCGAGCAGGGGCTGGGCGTAGGTGGCCACATCGCCAACGAGGTACGTGTCGTCGGGGTTCATCGGCTCGCCTGTGAATCCCCACTCGGTGAGCAGGACGGTATGTGTGGCGGCGAAGTCGCCGAACCCGTGTGCCCAGGTGGTCGCGGAATCCCCGGGGTAGATGTGGACGGCGTACGCGATGTCGTCTCCAGTCAGAGGACTCTCGGCTGCCCATGACAGATCCTTCGACCATTGGACGCCACCGACGATCACGATGTTGTCCGCGCCGGTCGCGCGTACCGTGTCGACGAGGCTCTGTGTCATCGTCCGCCACTGCGTCCCAGGTACGCCTTCGCACTCGTTGACAAGCTCATACAGTACATTCGGCGCGTCCTTGAAGAAGGGGGCCACCGTCTGCCAGAAGGCGATCGTCTCGTTCATGTCGGCGCCAGCGCCGTCGCTGTTCGTCCCCACCCCGGTGTCAAGATTGCCGATGACGTGCCAGTCGATGACGACCCACAGCCCTGCCTGGGAGGCCATCCGTACTGTCGGCTCGAGGCTGCGCCAGAGGTATTCGGAATCTGAGCGCCAGTTTCCGGGGCTGACGGGAAGCCGTACGGCGGTCGCGATCAGGGCGACGATGACAAGGAGAACTGCGGCTGCACTGATCAGCGTTCGGCGCACCTTTGGTGACATGGCAATTCCTGTAACGTCTTTATCCTTGCATCATGCTAGCACGCCACAACTGCGTCGTTGGCTCGGTATAGTCTGCGCCAACGCCGTCGGCGGAAGAACGCCCATACTCATGTGGGGGGTGGTGGCGCCTAGGTCGGGGGAGGTACGGGTGGGATACGGGCCTGCAGCATGAAGAGACTGAGGTCGGTCAACGTGCCCGCGACCCATTTCTGGCTGGCCCACACATCTGCGATGGTGACGTCGGTGTAACCGTGGCTCGTCAATCGCTCCCGCAATTCGTCGCGGTCGAACCCGTGGACGCCATCGAAGCCGGGCAGGTCGGCGTGGTACGCCCCGCCGTCGGCGTCCATGTCCACCACCATGAGCCTGCCACCTGGCGCGATGATCGGGAGCGTGTCTAGGAGGTGATCGAGGTCGCGCACGTGATGCCAGGACAAGCACGAGAACACGACGTCGACGCGAAGGTCGGGCGGAAGGGCGGTCGGGATGCTCAGATCCAGCACCAGGCTGGAGACGTTGTCCAGACCTCGCGACGCGTCGGCCGCGCTCGCCACCGCGTCGGGATCGGAATCCGCCAGGAACATTCGGCGGAAATCACCCGCCAACCGCAAGCCGATATGGCCTGGCCCGCAGCCGTAATCGAGGGCGGCCAAGCGCTCGGAATCTGGAATGGCCGAGCAGATCGCGTTGGCGACCGCATCGGAGCGCTTCTGGACTTGGGTCTGGTTGAAGGCGGCCTGTTCAGGCGACACGAGCATGCATATGAGTCTACATGCGGCGTGGCGGGGCGGTACGGCGCAACACGGCACGGTGGTCGTGGCGCGGCGCAGGCGCCCGGCCATGTCTGAGGGCTCTGCGGCAATATGGTATACGTGCCACACGTAACCCGTGTTACACTTACTTACATGACGAACCTCACCCTGTCAGTGGACGCCGACGTCCTTCGTCGCGCCCGCGTGCGTGCCGTCCAGGAAGACACCTCCGTCAATGCTGAGGTACGGGCGTTTCTCAATGGCTACGCCGATGGCTCCCAGCAGGATCAACGCAAGCAGGCCATGTCTCGCCTAGTCGCCTTGGCGCAGAGCATGCGCACAGGCGGCGGCTTGAGCGAGCGGGCATGGGACAGGGATGACCTTCATGAGCGCTGAGACTTTCATCGACACGAATATTTTGGCTTATGCCTTCGATTCGCATTCGCCCGACAAACAGGCGGTCGCTCAGGACCTCATCAAGGCGGCGGATTTCGTGACCAGCGCCCAGGTCCTGGGCGAGTTGTACGTCACGTTGACGCGGAAGCTCGCCGACAAGGTGCCTCCATCCATCGCCCAGCAGGTGATCGACGATCTACGAGCGCTGCCCGTTGTGGCGATCTCGGCACGGTTGGTGTCGTCCGCCATCGACACGTCGATACGGTATCAACTGTCGTACTGGGATGCCATGATCATCGAGGCTGCCGCGTCCAGTGGCTGCACAACCCTGTTGACGGAGGATCTGAGCGATGGTGCGGTCATCCAGGGTGTGACGATCGTCAACCCGTTCATCGCAGAGTAGGGCTCATGATGTGGGCGTGGTCGCAGCGCCAGCCATATAAGCTACACTGAAAGCAGTTGTGGCAATTATGGCAGATAGGGGTGAATGAGATGACATCGGTCTTGGTAGGCGACGCACAGGCGGTGCATGCCGCGTTAGCCACCGGTAAGGATCGCGTTCAACTATCGCTGGCCCGCGAGACCGCCGAGATGATCGCGCGGTGGCTGGACGCCGAAGCTGGCGGCCAACAGGTCGTGGCCACCAAAGGGTTACGAGAAGTGAGCCCCGCTGAGGCGGCGTCCATGATGGGTATGTCACGTTCTCAGGTGCACAAGCTTCTCGATGACGGCATCGTGCCGTTCCGGATGGTCGGCTCACATCATCGGATCCGCTTGGATGCCATCAACGCCTGGCTTGAGCTGGAGGATGCCCGGCAGGGGAAGGCGATGGCGGAACTGGTCGCGTTACAGAACGAGTTGGGGCTGACTGAGTGAAACGCCCTAACGTGCCAGCCGAACACATGGCGGAAACCTATGTCGCTGACGCCAATGTGTTGTACTCCCGCGTGTTGCGCGATTATCTACTGTATGCGATGCGAGCCAAGTTGATCGTTGTCGTCTGGAGTCGGAGCATCCTGGATGAAGTCACCGAGCATCTGATCCAAAACCGGCTTGGTTTCACCCAGGAATCGGCGGATCGCTTGGTGTCAGCTATGAACGACACATATCCATACTCGCAACGTGATGCGCAATTGGCAGACTTTCAGGCGATCTCTGGCCTTGAACTGCCCGATGAGGACGACCGACACGTGATCGCCACCGCCATCGGTGCACCAGCTCGGTTTATCTGTACCCATGATGTCCGCCATTTCCCACCTGGCGTCATGGATCGCTTCGGTTTGGCCGTGGTCACGCCCGATGATGTGCTGTGTCCCCTCATCTGGGACCATGAGGAGTTGATGCTGTGGGTGCATCGCATGTCCGTTGGTAGCTTGCCGGGTGCCACCGACGAGACGACCATGGCAGCCCTACGAAACGCCGGCGCTCAGCGAACAGCATCGCTGATCGCCGAACTTCTTCACTGAGGCGCATTGAGGCTGCCACGTCCGCTGGCCGAGCCGCCCCATGCTGACGCGATACACTCGACCTTGTGGATCAACATGTGTGCCCATGGCAGCACGGGGGGTTGCTCGCTTCGCGGGTACGCACCCTCATCAATAATCCGCTGCGCATCGTCCGGGGGGTCGTGGCCCCGGGGATGACGGTGATGGACGTCGGCTGCGGCATGGGGTTCTTCACGATTCCTGTCGCGCGGCTCGTCGGCCCGTCCGGGCATGTGATCGGCGTCGATGTGCAACCGCAGATGCTGGATGGCTTGGCGGCCCATGCGGCCAAGGCTGGATACGGGAACATCACGGCCCACCAGTGCGGTCCCCAATCACTGGAGGTCGGCTCGTGGGAGGGTACGGTCGACGCCGCCATCATCTTCTACATGCTGCACGAGGCCCCCGATCCGGCGAGACTGGTCGAGGAGGTGCATGCGGCGTTGAAACCGGATGGGACCGTGGTGTTCGCCGAGCCTGTCGTGCATGTCAACAAGCGGACCTTCGACGGGGAAGCGGACCTGTTCCGCCATGCGGGGTTCCAGGTCGCCGACACGCCGCGTATCCCCATCAGTCGCGCCGTCGTGTGGCGGAAAGTCTGATCGGGTCATCCGCCCGATCCCATGTGGCGCGTCCGGACGGGATGTCACCACCGTGTCATCGCACCGCGCCCCCGTAAGCGCCGCCCAGTCGATGGATCGCAATGTCTGATGCGCAATGTTGTCAGTCGGTCTCGGTAGGCTGTTCATCATGGTTTTCATGGACCCCATCCCACTCGCGCCGGAGGCGCAGGCACGCGTGTTGATTGACGCGCAACTGACTGCGGCGGGTTGGTCCGTGCAGGATCGTTCGAAGATCAACCTATTCGCGTCCCAAGGTGTGGCGGTGCGCGAGAAGATCATGACGCCGGGTCATGGGCGGGCCGATTATCTGCTGTATGTCGACAAGCGGGTCGTTGGGGTGATTGAGGCCAAGCCTCAGGGGGTACCGCTGGCCGGAGTGGAGTGGCAGGCGGCGATGTACGCCGACGGGCTGCCGAAAGAACACCGCCTCCGTGCGGTGTTGGTCCATGACCGGCTGCCGTTCGTGTTCGAGGCGTCGGGGTCGGAGACGTATTTCACCAATGGGTTCGATTCGAAGCCACGCGCTAGGAAACTATTCGCTTTCCCACGGCCGTCGACCGTGGCGCGCTGGATCAGGGAGGCTGACGACGACCCAGCGTGGCCGACGTGGCTCGCGAAGGTGGCGGCATGAGTGACATTCAGGCTGATAGTGCCCTCCTTCATCGTCTCCTAGCCGAACCACGCGAAACTGAATGGCTGGAGTTTAAGCGCAACAACGCAGATCCCCAGGAAATTGGCGAATACATTTCGGCACTTGCCAACTCGAGTGCGCTCGCTGAACAACCACACGGGTATGTGGTGTGGGGTGTCGACGACTCGTCGGGCGACATAGTCGGGACCACGTTCCGGCCGGAGGCCACACGAAAGCAACAGCAGGACTTGGAGCACTGGCTCACTACTCAACTCAAACCACGTGTGCCCTTCAGATTCCGCGCGGTTGATCACAATGGCCTACGGGCTGTAATCCTGGAAATATCGCCAGCACCAAGCTCACCGGTGTCCTTCAAAGGAGTTGAGTACATCCGAGTGGGCAGTCACAAGAAGAAGCTGGCCGAGCATCCGGAACATGAGCGCCGTCTCTGGCGAGTATTCGACAAACAGCCTTTCGAAGAAGGGTTGGCACTGGACCATCTTCGCATTGAGGACGTCGTATCTTTGCTCGACTATCCGGCCTACTTCAGCCAAAGCCAAACGCCGCTACCAGAGAACAGGTCCCAGGTTATTGAGGCGATGCAAGCCGCCGGGCTGGCCATTGACGATGTCGCGAATGGCTGGTCGATCACCAACCTGGGCGGCTTGCTCTTCTGCAAGAAGTTCGACCGTTCTTCGTCATTGTCGCGCAAGGCGCTCCGTGTTATCAAGTATCGGGGCACCAGCCGCGTTGAAACAATCAGAGAGCAGGTCGGCGACCGCGGTTATGCCGCCGGGTTCGACGGCTTGATCCAGTACGTTATGGAGCAGATGGAGGACTCGGAAGTCATCGAGTCCGGTATCAGACGCTCCGTCAATCAGATCCCTGAACTGGTGTTACGTGAACTCATCGCAAATGCCTTGATCCACCAAGACTTCTCGCTGCATGGCACAGGTCCGATGGTCGAAGTCTTCAACGATCGCGTCGAGATCACAAACCCTGGTCGTCCCCTCATCCCGCAGGAGCGGTTCGTCGACAGCACACCCCTAAGCCGAAACGAACATTTGGCGCGAGCCGCACGTCTGATGGGAATCAGCGAAGAACGAGGCAGCGGGTGGGACAAGGTCGCGCTCACGGTTGAGGTGAACCAACTCCCTGCTCCTATTGTCGAGGTGACAGAGTGGGCGACCCGCGTCGTGGTGTTCACCTCCCGTCGGCTGGACCAGCTCGACAAACATGATCGGATACGAGCCGTTTACCTTCACGCTTGTCTGCGTCATGTCCTTCGCGAGTATGTGACCAACTCCAGCGTTCGGTCGCGCTTTGGACTACCTGCCACAGCATCGGCATCTGTGACGGCTTCCAGGCTCATCAAAGACGCGGTTGAGGCCGGGGTGATCGCCGTCTATGACCCGTTGGCGGGAACGCGGGCGATGAAGTATGTCCCCATCTGGGCCGCTCCTGACCGAGTGGGGCGTGATGACGTCTCAAGCTTTGCATAGGTCTTCTATAACACTGGACGGATACCCTGGCGCTTCAACTTGGCCTAGCAAGTCGAACATCTTAGAGAATCACCTTGTCAATCGCGTATTCTCGACAGAACTGGATGCCATTGGATTGCTTAGCAGTTGCATACGCATCCCGAAGACTTCCGCGATGTCGTGTGAAGGGGCCAGAAGACAGCCCATGACAGTCCACGCAAAGCGCAGCATCAAAGTCGCCGCAGGATGTCACCACCATGTCGTCGCGGCACGCCTGCAGGTCATTGCCGCACGTAGCCGCCGTGCCCCCCTAGACAGACGGGGTCTGCACCAGCGGTTTCAGGTCACCATAGCCCGCGGCGTCCATGTCGTCCAGGGGTACGAAGCGCAACGCCGCCGAGTTGATGCAGTACCGCAGGCCGCCGCGATCGGCGGGGCCGTCGGTGAAGACGTGGCCCAAGTGGGAGTCCATCGCGGTCGACCGTACTTCGATGCGGTGCCGCCCGGGGATGGTGTCATCGCCCAGCTCCCTCAGCGACTGCGCGTCGATGGGGCGCGAGAAGGCCGGCCACCCGCAGCCCGAATCGTACTTGTCGCTGGAGGCGAACAGGGGCTGCCCAGACACGATGTCGACGTAGATGCCGGGGGAGAACTCATGGTCGAGGACGCCGGTGAAGGGCGCTTCGGTGTCCGACTGCTGGGTCACCGCGTACTCCAGGCCGGTCAGGTGGCTGGTGGCCGCGGCATGGGCCATGGCCAACGGGTTGACATGGCAGTACCCCTGTGGGTTCTTGGCCAGGTAGTCCTGATGGGACTCCTCGGCCGGGCAGAACGAGGTGAGCGGGCCGGACTCCACAGCGAGGGGCGCCGATGTGACGGCCTGGAGCCGGGCCAGCGCGTCCTGGACGACGCTCGCGTCCTCCGGCGCCGTCCACCACACGCCCGTGCGGTACTGGACGCCGACGTCATGGCCCTGCCGGTCGACGGCCACGGGATCGATGATCTCGAAGAAGCGGTCGAGCAGTTGGGACAGGGTGATGATCGCGGGGTCGTACGTGACGCGCACCGCCTCGGCGTGCCCCGACGAGGCGCACACCTGCTCGTAGGTGACCTGGTCGCCAGGCCCATTGGCGTACCCGACCTCCGTGCCGACCACGCCGCGTACCAAGGTCAGATAATGCTGGACGCCCCAGAAACAGCCGCCAGCAAGGTAGATCTCATGCATGGACCACAGCATAGTACTGGTGGACGCGGGCACCGCGGGCCGTGGGGGGATAGGCGCGTCGTGGGACGGCCACAGATCTCGTGCTCCGATCCCCGGGATATATCGCAAGTTGCCTCTTGACATCTCTATCAGATTCCGCGTAAATTGTCGCCTAGGTGATTGAATCGTTTCAATAGAGAAACGTGTCATGCGTCTTGAGGAGGCAAGAACCTGATGAAGAAACCTATTCCGACAAAAACCCTGAGTGTGCTGTCCGCCTGTGCCCTGTCCCTGGGCATGTTCGGCGGCATTCCTATGAGCCAGGCTCTGGCGGCCCCCGCCTCGTCGGGCCCCGCCATCGTCGATTTCACCACTCCAGGCCAGGCGGCCAAGCCCATGGCTCGTATGTGGTTCCCCGACGCGTCCGCCGGCGCTGATAGCCAAGACCTCATCGCCAAGCAGGTCAACGCCTTGGCCGCCGAGGGCTTCGGCGGCGTGGAAGTCACCATGCTCGCCGATGGGACGAGTTACACCGGCACCGACTCAGCCACGATCGGCTGGGGCACGGATGACTGGATCTCCGTCATGAAGAAGATGCTCATCGCGGCCGACGCCGTCCCCGGCGGGTTCGAGGTGGACTTCACCATCACCGCTCACTGGCCACCGCTGGTCAACACCATCGATCCCAATGACGCGGCCGCCAGTCAACAGTTGTCGTACAGCTTCACGAAGCTGACCGCCGCCGACCTGGCCGCCACGACCCCCCTCTCCTTGGCTCTTCCGACCCCACAGACGACCGTCAGCGGAGGAGGGTTCGGCGCACCGGCGACCGTGGCGCCCTTCCTGTTCACGGACACCCTCGTGTCCGCCACCCTCGCCCAAGTCACGGCCATCGACCCCACGACAGGGGCCTTCACCCTCAAGTTCGACTCCTTGCAGCCGATCTCGGGCTCGGCAGTGACGAGGACCGCCGCCTATCCCGCAGGCATCCCCGACGCCGCGATGCTCGCCAGCGCGCCCGCGTCCTATGGATGGACCTCGGCCGTCCAAGCCAACACGGCGACCTTCTTCGGCCCCGCAGCGGCCTGTGACGCGACCGATCCCTGCAACTTCACCAATGGTGTGAACGTCGGCAACAACTCCGGCAAGCAGGACGCCGCCGGCAACCGCCGGCTCGCGGCCGACACGCAGTACACCTATGCGGCTGACCTCTCCGGGCTGACCGGCCTGTCCCAGCTGACGCTGAACGATGATCCGACTGTCGGCGTGGGTGACTACGTCGTCGTCTCCACGTTCGATC
Source organism: Propionibacteriaceae bacterium (assembly GCA_009780915.1). GTDB lineage: Bacteria > Actinomycetota > Actinomycetes > Propionibacteriales > Propionibacteriaceae > WQYJ01. Next base: position 80,159 of record WQZD01000007.1, on the reverse strand, counting down.
GGGGCACGGGCCAGACCATCGGCGCTGGCAAGATCATGTCCAACGGCGCGTTCATCACCAACTACTTCAACCAGGCCGGGACGCAGATCCTCACCAGCTACTGGGATTCCATGTTCGCGCGTGACCCCCAGTTGAAGAGCCTCATGCAGAACGCCAAGGTGAAGGGCAACATCTTCGAGGATTCCATCGAGGTGAGCGGATCCGAGTCCTATTGGACGACGAGCGCATGGACCGACCTGGACCACAATGGATGGCTCAGTGGGTACCAGTACGCCGGGATCCTGTCCTTGGTCGCGGCGTGCCAGTACCAAGGCGGTGGGTTCGGACCCCCGACCACGCTGCACGCCTACAGCTTCGACAATCCCACGCTCGCCAGCCGCATCTACGAGGACTACCAGAACCAGTTCGCGAACATGTACATCAATGACCGCGTCGTCGGGCTGGCCACATGGGCCAACAGCACCATCGGCTGGGGCTTCCGTGGACAGACCTACCCGATCCCCGGCATGGAGATCGCGGCGGCGCAAGCGCTCAACGATGTCATCGAAGGCGACAACTCCGGCAAGGAGGACGCGCTGCGCTATATGGCCGGCACGGTCAACATGACTGGCAAGTCCATGTTGAGCATCGAAGCCATGACGGGCATCACCTCCATGCTGGCGACGATGGGCGACCTTGACACCGAGGCCGGACAGAACTTCTCCGACGGTGTGAACCGCTTGCTCCTGCACGGGACGCCGTACGCGAAGACCTTCAACGAGTACAACTCTGATTGGCCGGGCTGGATTCCCTTCGGGGCCGGCTCCTTCGGCGAGCAGTACACCTACCGCCAGCCGTACTGGGATGAGATGACCACGGACATGGGCTACTTCGCCCGCACCTCGGCCGTCCTCCAGGATGGAACAGCCAAGATCGACGTGGGCGTCCTGCAAGACCAGATCGCGTCCCACTCGCTGACCAGCGGAAGCAAGTTCACGGGTCTGCTCGACCACGGGTTCGCGTACAACCTGCTCAGTGAGACGACGCTGACCGGCGCGAACGCCACCGTCACCGGCGGAGTCCTGAACGCGAACGGCCCTGCGTACAAGGCCATCGTCGTGGACTCGGCGACCGTGGAATCGGTCGCGACCGTCAACGCCCTCATCGCGGACGCGACGGCGGGCCTGCCGATCGTCCTGTGCGGCTCCGACGTCACCCGCGTCCTCGGCACTGACACCACGACGAACAACGACGCCCTCGTGCAAGCCCGGTGGGCCACGTTGGCGGCGATGTCGAATGTGAAGTCCGTGGCAGGACCTGACGACGTCCTCGCGGCTCTGACGGCCCTCGGGGTCACCCCGTACGCGTCGTACTCCCAGACGAATCTGGAGTCCACGATGTACACGGACCCCGTGGACGGCACGAACTACTACTACATGTTCAACAACTCGTTCGCTGGCAACACCGGCATGATGGGCAACGCCCAGGGCAAGAACTACAAGGGTTCGAGCTTGAACATCGTCAACGCCACGGTGACGTTGACCGGGACGGGCGTCCCCTACGAACTCGACGCTCGTACGGGCGCCATCACCCAGGTGGGGCAGTACACGGTGAATGCGAATGGGACCGTCACGTTCACGATCCCGCAGCTCAACGGCGGCGACTCCATCATCTACGCGCTCACCACCAACACGGCGGATTTCCCGACCGTCGGTGATCACGTGACGGCTGTCCAACCCGCCACGGGCGCCAGCATCGTCCGTACCGACGAGGGCCTGGCCCTGCGGTCCGCGACCGCAGGAACCTACACGGTCACGACCTCGGCGTCGGACACGATGAGCGTCACCGTCCCGACGACCGTGGGCGCCATCGACCTGAGCAATCAGGCATGGGACCTGACGATCCACAGCTGGGGGCCCAAGTACCCGACCAACGTCATCGCGACGAGCGGGCAGGCGGCCTGGAGCAGCATCGATCCGAGTGAGAGCATTGTCACGACCGTCGATCTCGGTCAACATCCCTTGGGCAACTGGGAGGACATCGTTCTGACCACGGACCAGCAGGCGGCGCTCGGCGTGCCCAGCATGGACTATGTGTCCGGTGTCGCGGACTACTCGACGACGTTCACCACGCCGTCGGGATGGACCTCGGACACGGGCGCGTACCTGGACGTCACCTACGGGTGGGACCAGGTCGGGTCGGTGACCGTCAACGGCACGGTCTTCACGCCTGACAACGCCAGCGACCGGATCGACATCGGCTCCGCGCTGGTGCAAGGCAGCAATGACATCGTCATCGAACTGTCGAGCACCTTGTACGCCAGGGCGGTCTACGAGAACAGCGGCTACGCCAATCAGAAGGGCCATCTGCCCCTGACCATCTCCGGCATGTTCGGCGGCGGTGGCGCACAGCCGTACTGGAACGGCCTGAACACTGCCACGCTGACTCCGTACACCCAGCTCATGCTGGTCGTGCCCGAGCCGGCGGTGACGGTGGCCGCTCCGACCGTGACCTCGCCGGCGGCGAATGCGACGACGACGGCCAAGCCGACCGTCACGGGCGTCGCAGACCCCGGCGTGAGCGTCACGGTGAAGGATGAGACAGGCGCTGTCCTGTGCACGACCACGGCGAATGCGACCTCCGGGGCGTTCACCTGCACCTCGCAGGTGGCGCTGTCCGACGGCCCGCACACGCTCTCGGTGGTGGCCAGTGATCCCAATGGGAACATGTCCACTCCGACAACGGTCGCGATCACTGTCCAAGCCTCCCAGATCCAGCCGCCTCCGCCTCTGGGCCCCGGCGGTGGGACAGGTGGTAGTACGACCGGTGGCACACCGAAGACGGGTGGCACGGCCATGGAGACGACTCAACCCGTCGGATACGCCGGATTGGTGGCCATGTTGATCATGGTCGGCGCCGCAGGGGTGCTCATGCGGGTGAGGACCCGTCGCACCCGTTAGGCCTAGAAGGGAAGAGCGATCCCCTGCGGGGAATGGCTGCTGAAAAGTGGCTGTTCCCCGCAGGGGATTTTTATGCGCTTGATGTCGGGGGGTTCGGGGTCTGGCGTCTGGGGGCTTGGCGGCGGGGCTCTGCGTCTGGGGGCTCAGGCGGTCTGGGTCGGAGGGCCTGGAGCTGGTCCTCAAGGTTGAAGACCAGGTCGAGACGCTCCCAGGCCTCGTCTGGGGCCCCCTCGCTGGCGAAGAGGGCGCTCATCTCGGCCTGCCATCGGGTGTTCACCTCGGTGGCGGCGACGCGTGCTTGGGCCTCGTCCAGGTCGACAGCCTCCACGTACCCGATCAGCAGCCCGTCGTCACGCAAAAACAGGGAGTAGTTGTGCCACCCCGCGTCTCTCAGCGCTTCCAAGAGCGCCGGCCACACTGCCGCGTGTCGCTGCTTGTAGAGGTCCAGGTGTACGGGGTCGACGTGGCCGAGGAGGCAGTACCGGGTGAGGCGTGGGGCAGGGGAGGGCATCGTGGGGCTCCTCAGGGTAAAAGTCTGCCGGAACGGACGAGAAGTCCGTTCCGGCAGGGAGGGGTTGGATTAGAAGTTGAAGTTGGCGATGTTGGACGCGTCGAACTTGTAGGGGTCGCCCAACAAGACCGTCTTGTCAGCGCCCACGGTGAAGGAGCCCAGCGACCCAGCGGTGAAGGTGTCACCCTGAGCGCCGGTGATCGTGCCATTGACCAAGGCCTGGGTCGCATAGGCTGCGAGATAGCCGAGATCCTGGGGATTCCATAGCGCGAACTCCTTACAGGTGCCGTCCTGGACGTACGAACGCATGTCGTTCGGGGTCCCGAGGCCGGTCAACTGGACCTGCCCCTTGGCCGACGAGGTCGACAGGTACCGGGCGGCTGCCGCGATGCCCACGGTGGTGGGGGCGATGATGCCCTTCAGGTTGGGGTACTTCTGGAGCAGCGCGGACGTCTGGTCGAAGGACATCTGGTCGTCGTCATTGCCGTACGCCACCTCGTCGAGGGTGATGTTCGGGTAACTCGCGGCCAGATCGGTCTTCATCAGGTCGATCCACGTGTTCTGGTTGGTGGCGTTCGCCGCCGCCGACAGGATGGCGATCTCGCCCGATCCGCCGATCTCGTCGGAGATCATCTGGACCAGCACCTTGGCGATGCCGTCAGCCGAGGCCTGGTTGATGAACAGGTCACGGCACGTCGGAGCGTCGGAGTCGAAGGTGACGACCTTGATGCCCGCCGCCATGGCCGCGTTCAAAGCGTTGCACATAGCCGTTGGATCGTTGGAGGAGATGTCGATGGCGCTGACCTTCTGCTGGGTCGCGGTCTGGATGTACGTGACCTGCCCGTTGGCCGATGCCGATGTCGGGCCGACCTGGGTGACCGTGGCGCCGATCTCGGGGGCGGCCGCCGTGAAGCCCTTCATGGACGTGTCGAAGTACGGGTTGCCCAAGTTCTTCGGCAGCACCGTGATGGTCAGCGGGGCGTTGGCCGCGCCAGAGGAAGTGCTGGTGGTCGACGGAGACGTGGGGCTCGACGAGCAGCCAGCCATGGCGAGCACCAGGACCATTGACGCCGCAGCGGCGACTTTAGTGATTTTCATGGAAATCCTTTCCTTGTGGGTTGTCGCCTGCTCGGGGCGGGCAGGCTGTCATACGGTGGGACGACCGTGGTCTCACGGTTGTGTTCCCCCCTTCTCGGTGGCCGTATGGGGGCGTTTGTCACGCAACCAGGGCGTGAAGGCGGCGACGAGCACGGACCCGATCAGCAGGACGCCGGTGATGATGTTGATGACTTCGGCGGTGACTCCCGTCAGTTGAAGGGCGCTCGTCAGGGCGCCGATCAGAAGCACGCCGGCGACCACGCCGTGGATGGCGCCGCGGCCCCCGAAGACCGACACCCCGCCCAGCACGACCGCGGCGATGACCTGCAACTCCAGACCGCTGCCCACGTCGCCGCGGGCCGTGGAGTACAGCAGGGTCCAGTACACCCCGCTGAGCGCGGACACCACGCCGGTCAAGGTGAACAGGATCAGTCGGGTGCGTCGTACGTTGACCCCCGCGAACGCGGCCGCCTGCTTGTTCAGCCCGATGGCGAAGACGCCTCGGCCGAAGGACGTGAAGTGCAACAGGGCGATGAACGCGACCAGGAGCGCCACGAAGACCAGCATCGTGACCGGGATCCCCGTGGATCCGATCTCCCATTGGGCCACGGCCGTCCATGAGGCCGGGAAGTTCGTGATCGTCCTCGTGCCCAGCATGCCGACGGCGATGCCGCGGAACATGGCCATCGTGCCGATGGTCACGGCGAGGGCCGGGAGGTTGATGCGGGTGACGAGCCAGCCGTTGAGGAAGCCGCCCACGGCGCCGACGGCCAGGGCGATGAGCATCGCGAGGACGAAGGGGACCCCGGCGGCGTACAACAGGCCCAGCAGCGAACAGCTCAACCCGACCATCGAGCCGACCGACACGTCGATGTCGGCGGCGATCATGACCAGCGCCATGGGCAAGGCGATCATCAGGTTGGGCAGCATGTTCTGGCACAGGTAGTAGATGGTCATCTTGTCCGCGTAGTACGGGACGGTGAAGCAAGAGACGATGACCACGAGCACCAACAGGGCGACGATGGCCATCTCCCTGGTCAACATCCAGCGACGTAACGCCGAATGTCCATAGTCTAAGTACGACCGAGTCGTGTCGGATGCGCTCATGTCCGCATCCTCTCCGCGACGAGGAGGCGGGCGCGACGGGCGGCCAAGGTCCGATCGAGGGTGATGGCCCCGATGATCAGGATGCCGACCACGGCCTGCTGCCACAGGGAACTGATGCCGAGGACCGGAAGCGCGGAGTTGATCGTGGTCAGCAGCAGGGCGCCGAGGGCGGCGCCGATGACCGTCCCGGACCCGCCCACGATGGCCACGCCGCCGATGACGGCGGCGCCGATGGCCTGCAGTTCGAAGCCCGTCCCCGCGTCCGACGCCACAGTGCCGTACCGTGCCGCGAACATGGCCCCGGCCAGACCCGCCATGGCGCCGGAGATCGTGAAGGCTGCCAGGCGACGACGTCCGATGGCGAGCCCGCACAGTTCGGCCGCGTCGGGGGCGGAGCCGATGGCGTAGAACTCCCGGCCCGAGCGCATGTTGCGCAGGTACCAGGACGCCCCCGCCAGGACGACCACGGCGAGGATCGCCAACGCGGGGATCGTGAGGATCTGAGCGTTGCCGAAGGCCAGGAAGTCCTGGCTCATGTTGGTCGCGTTGATGCGCTTGGTGCCCGCCCACAAGATGTCGATCCCGCGGTAGATGTACATCGTCCCCAGTGTGATCACCATGCCGGGGACCTTCGCCAGGGCGACCAGGCCTCCGTTGACGAAGCCCAGTAGAGTGCCCAGGGCGATGGCGAAGAGGAAAGCGACGATCACGGGCATCTGGGGCCAGGCGAGGTACATCGATCCCACCATGAAGGCCGTGAGTCCGAGCACCGACCCCACGGACAGGTCGAAGGACTTGGTGATGATGACGAAGGCCTCGCCGATGGCCAACGCCACCAGCATCGTCGGGTTGATGAGGAGTTGTTTCCATCCGTCGGCGCTGAACAAGAAATGCGAGTTGACCGAGGTGGTCGCGGCCACGATGACGACGAAGGCGATGACGATGCTGATCTCGCGTGACCGAACGATCCGTCTCAAGAAGGCGCCGAGCCCGTTCATGACGCCACCAGCTCACTCGCGTTATGGGTGGCCGCGAACATGATGTTCTCGGCGGTGGCGTTCGCACGGTCGAACTCGGCGGTGATCCGGCCCTCGTGCATGACCAGGACTCGGTCGGCCATGCCGAGCACCTCCGGCAGTTCCGAGGAGATCATCAGGATCGCCAGCCCGTGACAGGCCAGGTCGGACATCCGCCGGTGGACCTCCGATTTGGTGCCCACGTCGATGCCGCGGGTCGGCTCGTCGATGATCAGGACCTTCGGGTCGCAGGCCAGCCATTTCGCGAGGACCACTTTCTGTTGGTTGCCGCCGGACAACGTGGAGGCGAGGGCGTCCAGCGCCGAGCACTTCACGTCGAGGGCGCCGGCCCAGGTCTGGGCGGACTCGTTCTCCCGATGCCGGGTGATGAACCCGTGGCGGGACAGCGTGCGCCGGATGGCGTCGGTGATGTTGGTGCCCACCGACTCCTCGACGACCAACCCCTGAAGGTGGCGGTCCTCGGGGACGAGGGCGAGACCGGCGTGCATCGCCGCCGTCGGGCTGTGGGGCGGCAGGGGCTTCCCTTCGACGGTGACGCGTCCTGCCGTGTACGGGTCGACGCCGAAGACCGCGCGGACCACCTCGCTGCGCCCGGCGCCCACCAGCCCGGCCAGGGAGACGATCTCGCCGGAGCGTACCTGGAAGCTGATGTCCGCGAACATCCCCGGGGAGGTCAGGCCGGAGACGTCCAAGACGACGTCTCCGATGGCGGCCTCCGCCTTGGGGAACATGTCGCCGACGTCGCGTCCGACCATCAGGCGCACGATGGCGGGCTCGTCCGTGTCGGCGATGGCCTGGGTGGAGATGTACGAGCCGTCGCGCATGACGGTGATCATGTCGCACAGGGAGAACACCTCGTCGAACCTGTGCGAGATGAACGCCAGAGCCCGTCCTTCGTCGCGCAGACTTCGGGCGACGGCGAACAATCTCTCGACCTCGACCCCGGACAGGGCTGCCGTCGGCTCGTCCATGATGAGCACCTTCGCGTCCAAGGAGATGGCTTTGGCGATCTCGATGATCTGCTGGTCGGCGATGGACAGTCCCTGTGTGGGGCGGTCCGGGTCGATCGACACCCCCAGGCGGGTCATGAGGTCGACCACCTGGGCGCGCATGGCGGTCCGGTCGATCCGCGCGAAGCGGCCCACGAGTTGGCGGCCCATGAAGATGTTCTCGGTGACGCTCAAGTCCGGGAAGAGAGTCGGTTCCTGATAGATGACGGCGATCCCGGCGGCCCTGGCTTCCGCGGTGTTGCGGAAATCCACGGGTTGGCCCTCCAAGGTGACGGTTCCGGAGTCACGCTGGTACACCCCTGCGATGATTTTGACCAGTGTCGACTTCCCTGCGCCGTTCTCTCCGACGAGGGCGTGGATCGATCCGGGGTCGAGCCGCAGACTCCCGTGGCGCAATGCCGCCACAGTGCCGAAGTTCTTCGACACATCCACCAACTCGAGCGTCGGCCCTGGTCCCCCTGTCGTCACATCCCACCCTCCTTGCCGGGAATTGAAACGTTCCATTTTCAGGAATGAACTCATACTACGTACATTGGCCAGCTGTGTCAAGAGTTCTATTGCAACGTTTCGATCACGATTTCACCATGGTAGACGCGCGGGGCACGAGGACGGGCGCCAGCCGTACGATCTCGTGGCGATGCGGCCCGCCCTCCTCGGCCACGGCGATCTCGTCCACCAGCATCGCGGCGGCCCGTTCGCCCAAGGCCCGGCGGGGTTGGCTCACCGACGACAGGGGGACGGCGGCGGCCGCCGCGAACTCGATGTCGTCGTACCCGATCAGGGCGATGTCGTCCGGGACCCGCAGCCCGGCGGCGACGAACCCTTGCAGCAGCCCGATCGCGAGCAGGTCGTTGGCGGCGAAGACGGCCGTGGGGCGGGTGCCGTCGGGCATGAGGGCGATCTGGGTGGCGCAGGCCGTCCCCGGCGTCACGGCGAGGGTCGGGGTCGTCAGGGTCAGCAGCGACGCGTCGGGGTGGTTGTCCATGGCGAGCCGGGCGCCGGTCATCCGGTCGTGCACCTGGGCCAACGTCATCGGGCCGCCGACGAAGGCGAGCCGACGGTGTCCCATCGCGAGCAAATGTTCGGCTGCCAGTCGCCCGCCCTCGACGTCGTCCACGCCCACGGAACAGAAGTCCTCGTCGCGGGAGCGGTCCACCATGACCACCGGGATGCCGCGGCGGCGCAGTTGGAGGGCGTGCTCGTTCACGTTGGTGATCGGCGCCATGATGACCCCGCGTACCCGGTTCTGTTCGAAGTGCCGGATCAGCATCTCCTCGCGCTCGATCCGCTGGTCGGAGTTGCTGATGTAGACGGACAGCCCCTGTCTGTACAGGGCGTCCTCGACGCCCAGCGCCACATCGGTGAAGAACGGGTTGCTGATGTCGAACACGATCAGCCCGACCGCGTGGCTCCTCCCGGCGCGCAACTGCCGCGCGGTCTCGCTGGGGACCCAGCCGAGCTTGTCGATGGCGACCTGGACGCGGTCACGAGTCGCCTCGGAGACGCGCTGGGGCGAGTTGACGACGTTGGAGACGGTGCCCACGGAGACGCCAGCCAGCACGGCCACATCGATCATACTCACCGACCGCCGATTCATCGCACCTCCTCACGACTCCGGGCGTACCCATCCACCCCGTGGCATCAAGCGTCCCATCTTCCTGCCGCGCTGTGCGGGGTGGTTGCTGATGTCTTGTTGTGGTAATCGTCATTCTAGCCCCGCATGTCCCGCCCGTTCACCGGGGAACTGTGCGTGAACAGGCTGACTCCGTGCGACTGACGCGGCGGGGCCGACTCGACGGGGTCAGTCAGTGGTGTCGGCTTCCACGGCGCGCATGGCGAGGATCGTCTCGGTGATGAGGTCGTCCAGGCTCATGTCGAGTTGCTGGGCGCCCTGCTCGATGATCTCGCGGGAGCACCCGGCGGCGAATCTCTTGTCCTTGAACTTCTTCTTCACGCTGGGCAGTTCGAGGTCTGAGACACTGCGCGACGGACGCATGATCGCCACGGCGCCGATGAGTCCGGTGAGCTCGTCCACGGCGAAGAGGATCTTCTCCATGAGCAGGTCGGGGGTGTGGGGGGTGTCCGTCACTCCGTACCCATGGCTCATGGCGGAACGGATGACCGACTCGTCCACGCCCTCGGACCGCAGCAACTCCTCGCCCTTGACGCAATGCTGGTCGGGGTACATCTCGAAATCCACGTCGTGGAGCATCCCGACCACGCGCCAGTAGTCGACGCGCTCCGGGTCGTGCTGGGCGGCGAACCAGCCCATCACGGCGCCGACCGTCTGCGCATGCGTGATGTGGAATGGCTCCTTGTTGTATGTGCGGACGATCTCCTCGGCCCTCTCGATGGTTGGCACGGTGCCCATGGCGGCTCTCCTCTTGCTCGGTGTCACACGACATTCTGCCCTGTCGGCGGTGCGAGGTCCCCATACGCGTGAACCGACCTCGTGGCGGACGGTCGTACGACCCGCGCGAGAGGCGGGGTAGACTGCGAGGTCGCCGAGCGGCGCGGTCGTCACGCTGGGGCCGTGGTGTGCTGGTTGTGGGCGGGGGGTCGTACGGCTCGGTGAGGGTCTATCCTGGTTCAAATGGATACCGTGTCTGGATTGTCCTCACGTGAAGCCGAGCAACTCCTGGCTCGCAATGGTCCCAACGTCATCGCGAAGGAGCAACACCTCTCCGGCGCCAAGGCGTACTTCTCCCGTTTTCGCAACCCCTTGGTGATCATCCTCGTCATCGCGTCGGGGTTCTCGTTCTTCTTGGGCGACGTCACCAGTGCGGTGATCATCGTCGCCATCGTGCTGGTGTCGGTCACCTTGGATTTCGCCAACACGTACCGATCGGAGAAGGCGGCCTCTGCCCTGCAGAAACAGGTGCAGGTCTCGGCGACGGTCATGCGCGACGGGAAGCCCGTCGGCGTCCCGCTGGCCGAGATCGTGGTGGGGGACGTGGTCACGCTCGAGGCCGGATCCCTGATCCCGGCGGACGGAGACATCGTCGAGACGACCGACATCGCGATCGACGAGTCCTCGTTGACGGGGGAGAGCTTCCCGGTGGCCAAGATGGTCGGGGACCTGGCGTACCTGGGGTCCTCCGTCACCAGCGGAGCGGGGCTGTTGCGCGTGACGGCCACAGGCGCGAACACAGAGTTCTCGCATGTGGCGGCAGCTCTGCACAAGACCGCGCCGACGGAGTTCGACAAGGAGATCGCACGATTCTCGGCTCTCATCGCGAAGGTGACCTTCGGGTTGGTCATCGGGATTTTCGCCCTGAACCTGATCCTCGGCCATGACACTTTGTTGCAGTCGCTGCTGTTCTCGGTGGCGTTGGCGGTGGGCCTGACTCCCGAATTGCTTCCGCTGATCATCACCTTGAATCTGACGAAGGGGTCGTTGGAGATGGCGAAGAAGGGCGTCATCGTCAAGAAGCTGTCGGCCATCCAGAACTTCGGCAGCATGGGTGTGCTGTGCACGGACAAGACGGGGACGTTGACCGAGAACCGGATCACGGTGGCTCGGCACATGGACTTCTCGCGGCAGGAGAACGAGGAGGTCTTGCGGTACGCCTATCTCGCCTGCCAGTACTCCACCGCGTACGAGAGCCCCTTGGACGCCGCGATCATCGCGTACCGGGAATTCGACCTCACTGGCTACCAGAGGGTCCAGGAGATCCCCTTCGACTTCCAACGCAAGCGCGAGTCGGTGGTCGCGACGACCCCTGACGGCGACACCGTCCTCATCGCGAAAGGAGCGCCCGAGGAGATCCTCAAGATTCTGACCGGGTACGCCGACAGCGGGCAGAGCCACCCCCTGGACGACGCGTCCCTCGCGTCCTTGCAGGCATCCTACGAGAGCCTCAGCCGGGACGGGTTCCGCAGCTTGGCGATCGCCACGAAGAGCATGGGCACGGCGGCCGACACGGGAACCGCCTACGGCGTGGCCGACGAGTCCGGGATGACGTTCACGGGCTTCATCGCCTTCATCGACCCGCCCAAGGAGTCCGCCGCCGCCGCGTTGAGCCAACTGCGGGCCAACGGCATCGAGGTCAAGATCATCACCGGCGACGACCCCTTGGTGTCGGCGAAAGTGGCCGGCGACCTCAACCTGGACGTCACAGGGATCCTCACCGGCGACCAGATCGCGAAAATGAACAAAGTCGAGCTCGGCAAGCAGGCGGAGAAGACGACCATCTTCGCCCGCGTCAACCCCTCTCAGAAGCTGGCGGTGATCGAAGCCCTGCGGTTGCGCAAGCACGTCGTGGGGTACATGGGCGACGGCATCAATGACGCTCCGAGCCTGCGCGCCGCCGACATCGGCATCTCGGTGAACAATGCGGTGGACGTCGCCAAGGACACCGCCGATCTGATCCTTCTCAACAAGTCTCTGGCGCAACTGAACGACGGGGTGGTCGAGGGCCGCCACACGTTCGCGAACACGTTGAAGTATCTGATGATGGGGCTCAGCTCCAACTTCGGCAACATGTTCTCGATGGCCGGGGCCAGTCTGTTCCTTCCCTTCCTCCCCATGACCGCGCCCCAGATCCTGTTCAACAACCTCTTGTACGACACCTCTCAGTTCGCGATCCCCTCCGATTCGGTCGATGAGGAGATGATCGCGAAGCCGCGCACCATGGATTTGTCGTCCTTGAAGAAGTTCATGTGGGTGTTCGGCCCTCTCAGCTCGGTGTTCGACTTCGCCACCTTCGGCATCATGCTGCTGGTCTTCCACGCGACCGCGCCGCAGTTCCAGACCGGGTGGTTCATCGAGTCGCTGATGACCCAGACCCTGGTGGTGTACGTCATCAGGACCCGGCGCATCCCCTTCGTCCAGTCCCGCCCCAGTTGGCCCCTGTTGTTGAGCGTGGTGGCGGTCATCGTCGTCGCTCTGGCGACGATCTTCTCCTTCGTGGGGTCGTACTTCGGGTTCGCGGTCCTGGCGCCCGGGCCGATGATCGCCATCGCGCTGCTCGTCCTGGCGTACCTGGTCGTGGCGGAGGTCATCAAGCACGCGTTCTATCGCAGAGTGCACATGTGACGCACGGGATCGTTCAGGCCCCGGGGGCGCCGTGAGGTGGTTGGTCCTCGCTGACGGGGCGGGCCGTGTACACGGGCAAGAGGATCTCGTCCACGAGTCGTTGGCGCAGGTCCTCGTCGAGGGGGCGCTGGTTCCAGAGGAAGTTGGCGCGCATGAGGTCGAAGGGGAGGGTCATGGCGATGTCGGTGACCGGTGTGACGGACTCGCCGCGCGCGGCGGCGTACCCCAGGATCTTCTCCATGATCGCCGCGTTGCGGAAGGCGATGTCCCCCTTGATGACGGGGATGCGGGCGTTGTTCTGGCTCATCTCGAACAGCATGGCGTTCATGATCTCCGGTCCAGTGCTGGTGAAGATGGTCTGGTAGAGGTCCATCAGATGCAGCAGGTCGGTGCGCAGGCTGCCAGTGTCGGCGACCAGGTCGATCAGGTCGCCGCCCAGGGCCTGGGCCGATGTGTGCTCCATGATCTCGCGGGTCAGGTCGAAGGGGGTCGCCCAGCGTCGGTAGAGGACGGCACGGCCTGTGCGGGCGACTCGCGCGACGCGCAGGAAGGTGAGGTTCGAGTACCCTTCGTCGCGGATGATCTCGATGGCGGCGTCGTAGATGCTCTCGATCAGTCGATCTCCGCGCCTGCGCGATGTGGTTCCAGCAGCCATGATGTCCCTCTTCTGTTGGCGAAGACAGACTATCACGATCTTTCATAAGGTACATATTGACTCTTATTAAGCAGCAGAGTACGCTTCCATTAGAGACATACTGTTTCTTATGGAGGAGGGGCCATGGACGCGTCACCAATAACGGGCACGCTGCCGAAGGGGACGACGCTCGTCGCGATGATCCTCGTGCTGGGGGCGCTTCCCCCGATGCTGGATTCCACTATCGTCAACGTCGCTGTCAACGGACTGGCGAGGACCTTCGGCACGGACTTGGCCGTCATGCAATGGGCTGTGACGGGGTACGTCCTGGCCATGGGCGTCGCCGTGCCCTTCTCGGGGCACCTCATGGCGAAGTTCGACGCCAAGCGCGTCTACATGGGCGCCCTCGTCCTCTTCCTCGTCGGGTCAGCCCTCTCGGGGCTGGCGTGGAACGCGACGAGTCTGATCGGTTTCCGATTCCTCCAAGGGTTCTCCGGCGGGATCCTCATGCCCTTGTTGTCCACGATGGCGGTGCGCCTGGCCGGTGAGGGGAACTTGGGCAAGCTCATGTCCCTGGTCGCCATCCCCGCCGTCTTCGCCCCGATCATCGGTCCGGTCGTCGGCGGCCTGGTCATGGAGTACCTGAGGTGGCAGTGGCTGTTCTTCCTCAACCTGCCCCTGGGCGCCATCGGCTTGGCCGCGCTGGCGTGGAAACTGCCCCGCTTCGAGCCGACCAACCCATCGGCCACGATGGACTGGCCCGGCGTGGTGTTGTTGGCGATCGTGTCCTCCGCGTTCATCTACGGCGTCACCCAGGTCGTGAGAGCGGGGGAGCGCGGGGTCGGCGTCGTCTCCCTTCTCCTCGGCGCCGCTGCGACGGGCGCGTACGTGATCTACGCCTTCCAGCGCAAAGGGCGGGCCTTGATCTCGCCTGACCTGTTCAGGTCGAAGAACTTCTCCGCCGCCTTCGTCTCGTTGTTCCTCGCGGGTTTCGCGACCAATGGCCCGATGCTGATCCTGCCCATGTTCTTCCAGAACGTGCGAGGGCTGTCCGTGATCATGGCCGCGCTGTGGCTCATCCCCCAGGGGGTGGGGATGCTGATCACCAGGCCCATGATCGGCAAGCTCGTCGACAGGATCGGCGCTCGGTTCATCGTGCTGCCCTCGATCGCGATCACGCTTCTCGGCACGGCGCCCTTCGTGTTCTTCACGGTGGACACCTCCTCGTGGTGGGTGTGGCTCGTCCTCATCGTGCGGGGCGCAGGAGTGGGCGGGTTCACGGTGCCCCTCATGGCCGACTGCTTCACGGGGCTGACGAAGCAGCAGGTGCCTGTGGCGAGCGTGGCCACCAGGATCGTCCAGAACGTCGGCGCCGCCTTCGGCTCGGCGGTCCTCGCCACCGTCGTGACCACCGTCCTGGCATCGGCCCCCAGCGACCTCGTCGGCGCCTACCACGCCGGGTTCCTCGCCAGCCTGGTCTTCATGCTCATCGGCGTCGCGCCCGCCTTCTTCCTGACCAACCGCCTGACACGGGAGAACGCGAGACCACGCGCCTACGAGATCCGGGTACGGACGGGTGGCGCGCCCACGGGGTGATACGGTGTCCCCATGGCGCCACATACGACCGCGACACGGGTGTTCTGTCGTACGCTGCCCACCCCTGACGGGCCGTTCACGATCCTGGGGGACGACACCGCCGTGCTGGCCTCGGGGTGGACGTCCGACCCGGGCTTCTTGACGGCGCGCATGCGTGGCGCCACAGGGCTGGCCCTCGATCATGCGGCGCCCGTCCCCACGTATTTCCACGAGGCGATGCGGGCCGTCGACGAGTACTACGGTGGAGACCGCCAGGTGGTCCACCAGGTTCCGGTCCGTGTCGAGTCGGGCCCGTTCCATGCCCAGGTGCGTCAGGTGCTCCATGAGATCCCGTACGGTCGCACGGTCACGTACTCCCAGCTGGCGGCAGCCGCCGGGGCGCCGCGTGCCGTCCGCGCCGCCGCCTCCGCTTGCGCATCCAACTCCACGGCCCTGTTCGTCCCGTGCCACCGTGTCATCCGCTCCGACGGATCCTTGGGCGGCTTCCTCTACGGGATTCCCCTCAAGGAGCGCTTGCTGGAGCGCGAGCGTCGCGCGACGTCGGAGGGCCCATCACGGGCGTGAGCCCCTCCCATGTCGCAGTGACATACGCGAACCGTTAGTCTGGAGGACATGACTGAAGGTTTATGGAACGAGCTTGGCATCTCATTGTGGCAGGCGGTTGGAATCGTCATCGACGCCTCTGTGCTGTTCTGGGTCTTCACGTTCCTCATCTCCTACTTCGGCCAGCAGATGAGAGCCCGGGTCACGATCACCAGTTTCGCCCTCATGACGGTCATCGGCGCGGTCACCGCTCGGTCCATGCTCGGGGCGCATCCGACCATGAGCGCTGGGATCCTCGTGCTGGCGGTCCTCTTCCTCTGGGAGGGCCTCTTCCGTCTGATGGGCGAGCGGGCGCCTCGTTTCCTCTTGCCGGTACGGGAGCCGCGCGTGGTGTTGCGCGACGGCGTGATCGACGAGATGGCGCTGAAGAAGACTCACATGCGTGCTCAAGATCTGATGGTGCGGCTCCGGCACACCGGGGTCACACGGCTGCGCGATGTGGCGATGGTCATCGTCGAGGCGGACGGCGCCATCACGGTCATCCGTGCGGGGCAGGACGTGGACGACCAGATCGTGGCCGACGTGGTGGGAGTGGACGGCCCCTCTCGATAGCGAACGGGGCGTGCGGCCCCGGATTCCACCGGCCGTCATGTGCAAGGACCATGGTCGGGTCGAGAGTATGTTTTTCCTTGCTTGGGGCACTACACTTAGGGCGATATGTCAATAATTTCGGGAAGGACCGCTGTGGCTGACGACGCTGACCGATTGATCGGTGTTCCGGAACCGGGTCCCCGCGACCCTGATCAGACTGAGGCATTCGTTATTGCCATGTGCAATCAAAAGGGCGGCGTCGGCAAGACGACCACCACCATCAACCTCGGGGCGGCGCTGGCGGAATTGGGACGCCGAGTCCTCCTGATCGACTTCGACCCCCAGGGGTCCCTGTCGGTGGGCCTGGGGATCAACCCGCACACCCTGGAGTCCTCGGTGTACGACCTGCTGATGGTCCGCGGGACCGACCCGTACCACCTCATCCAGCACACCAAGGTCGCCCGTCTCGACCTGCTGCCCGCCAACATCGACTTGTCGGCGGCCGAGGTCCAACTGGTGTCCGAAGTGGCCAGGGAGCACACGCTGAGCCGCGTCATCCAGCCCCTGAAGAGGGACTACGACATCATCCTGATCGACTGCGCACCCTCGCTCGGGTTGCTCACCGTCAACGCCCTCACAGGGGCCGACGGGGTGTTGATCCCCCTGGAGTCCGAGTTCTTCGCCCTGCGCGGGGTGGCGTTGCTGACCGACACCATCTCCAAAGTCCAGGAGCGCTTGAACAACAAGCTGCAACTGATCGGCATCCTGGGGACCATGTACGACCCCCGTACCCTCCACAACCGCGAGGTCCTCGACCGGGTCCAAGAGGCCTTCGGCGACACCGTCTTCCTCACGAAGATCCGTCGCACCGTCAAGTTCCCCGAGACCACCGTCGCGGGTGAGCCCATCACGACGTACGCGTCCAGTTCCCCGGCGGCCGCCCAGTATCGCGACCTCGCCAAGGAGGTGCTCGCCCGATGCCCAGCCGCGTGAGTCGAGCCAACCTGCCCGGCGCCGAAGAGCTCTTCCGCTCCACAGGGGCCAAACCCCTGGAGTCCCACGAGGGGACGGCGTCAGGCCGCGTGCGCCACGACGAGAAGATCACCGTGTACGTCTCCTCCGACGAGCTCATCGGGCTGGAAGACGCCCGTCTCGCGTTGCGGAAAGCGGGGATTACCGTGGACCGCGGGCGACTCGTGAGAGCCGCCATCGCCGTGGGGCTGGCCGACCTGGAGGCCAAGGGCGCCGGGGCCGACCTCGTGGCCCGATTGGGCGCCTTGTGACCGAACAACCGGGCTCGGGGACCCCGGGCTTCTCGGTGACCCTGGATAATTTCGAGGGCCCCTTCGACTTGCTGCTCTCGCTGATCTCCAAGCACAAGCTCGACATCACCGAGATCGCGTTGTCCCAAGTCACGGACGAGTTCATCTTCCATATCAAGCAGCAGGGCCCCCAGTGGGACCTCGACCAGGCCAGCAGTTTCCTCGTCGTGGCGGCGACCCTGCTGGATCTGAAGACGGCCCGCCTGCTCCCGGACGGCCAGGTCGACGACGAAGAGGACCTGAGCATCCTGGAGGCCCGCGACCTGCTGTTCGCCCGCCTCCTGCAGTACAGGGCCTTCCGCCAGGTGGCCGCGTGGATCCAGTCCGTGCTCGAGTCGGAGGCCCGGCGCGTCCCCCGTCCGGGCGGGTTGGAGGAGCAGTTCGCCGTCTTGCTGCCCGAGGTGACCATCACCATCACGCCCGACCAGTTCGCCCAGTTGGCGTTGACGGCCATGACTCCGGCCGCTCAGGACGAGGTCTTCGTCGAGCACATCTACGCGCCGCAGGTGTCGGTGGCCGAGCAGGCCAACCTGGTCGCCGACCGGCTCCAACACACGGCCGCGACAAGCTTCCGAGCCCTGGTGGCCGACGCTGAGTCCACCTTGGTGACGGTGGCGCGCTTCCTCGCCATCCTGGAGCTCTTCCGGGCCGACCTGGTCGTCTTCGAGCAGTTGGACCCCCTCTCCGAGTTGGTGATCCGCTGGGTGGGGGCCGCCGTCGAGGAAGTCGACATATCAGACGAGTACGATAAAACCGAGTTGGACGAGGAGACCCCATGAGCGACGCCCCCTGGATCGACGCCGAGATCGAGGCGCTGTTGATCCTGGCGACCGAGCCCGTCAGCGAGGTCGACCTCGCCCAGACCCTCCAGGCGCCCGTCGAGGAGACTCTGACGGCCTTGCGCCGCCTCGCAGCCCATTACGACGAGACCGGCAGAGGGTTCGAGTTGCGTCAGGTGGGCCAGGGGTGGAGGTACTACACCCGCCCCGAGCACGCCGACACCATCGCCCGGTCCGTCCTGGAAGGGCAACAGGGCAAGCTGTCGCAGGCCAGCTTGGAGACGCTGGCGGTCATCGCGTACCTCCAGCCCATCTCCCGGTCACGCATCTCCTCGGTGAGAGGGGTCAACGTGGACGGGGTCGTGCGTACCCTCGTCGCCCGCAACCTTGTCGCCGAAGTGGACAAGGAGGAGTCCAGCGGGGCGGGGCTGTTGGGCACCACGGCATACTTCTTAGAGAGGATGGGTCTGACCAGCCTGACCGACCTCCCACCCCTGGCGCCCCATTTGCCGGACGCCTCGGTCTTGGACGAGGAGTTGAAGAGACGGGCCACCCCCGATCCTGAGGCGACACCCGACCTCGCCGCGACCACCGACGATGCAGAAGGACCAACCGATGAGAACTGACAATCCCACGCCAGGCGACGCACCTGCAGACGAGCAGGGCGTACGCCTCCAGAAGGTCATCGCCGCAGCCGGACTGGCGTCCCGTCGGGTGGCCGAGGAGATGATCGCCTCGGGACGTGTCGAGGTGAACGGACAGCTCGTGACCGAGTTGGGCACCCGTGTCGATCCGACCTCGGACGTGGTGCGAGTCGACGGGTCGCGCATCCCCCCGCAACGCCACCATGTCTACCTGGCCCTCAACAAGCCGCGCGGAGTGGTGTCCAGCCTCGACGACCCCGAGGGGCGTCCCACGCTGAAGGACTACATGCCCCGCAAGGCGGGACGGCTGTTCCATGTGGGACGGTTGGACTTCGAGACCGAGGGGCTGATCATCCTGACCAACGACGGGGACTTCGCCCAGCGCCTCAGCCACCCCTCGTTCGAGATCGACAAGGTGTACATGGCCGAGGTCGAAGGGTCGATGGACAACGCCGACCTGAAGAGGCTGACCAAGGGCGTCACCCTCGACGATGGTTTCATCAAGCCTGACAAGGTCAAACTCGTCAGCCGCACCGGGGCGAAGACCCTGGTGGAGATCACCTTGCACTCCGGGCGCAACCGCGTGGTCCGCCGGATGCTGGAAGCCTGCGGGTACCCCGTCCAGAGGCTGGCCCGTCTGCGGGTCGGACCGATCCGTCTGGGGAATCTGCCCACCGGCCAGACCCGGGAGTTGACCACCTTCGAGATCGGGGCCTTGTACGACAAGGCCGGGTTGTAGGGGATCAAAACGACCACGAGTCGTCTCGTTTTTCCTTTCTAGTCGGCCCTCCTTGTAGACTGTGACGAAGTGCGCCCATTGCGGGCTGTCAGGAAAGTCAGGTGGTGTCATGACGCGAAAGCGGCTGAGCTGGATTCTTGGTTCCCTCCTGGTCGTGGGAATGACCGCGACCATGGCTTCGTGTTCGAGCCCCTCGGACTCGACCAGTCCCTCCGCGTCGCCCACGGCGACCGATGGGTCGACGATCGAGTCGACGGCCACGCCCACCGATTCGGCGACCGATCTGCCCAGCGCCCCGGACATCACCAACCCCCCGCCCTCCTCGACCATGGACGGCGTGTCCGCCACGGGCGGCATCGGGGACTCCCCGGATCTGACCGTGCCCTGGCCATGGACGATCTCCTCCACGCAGACTCTGGTCATGATCACCGGAACGGGCGCGACCGTGCCGTCCGACGGATGGGTCCAGGTCAATTACTACGGTGAGAACGCGCGCACCGGCGACGTCTTCGACGAGTCCTACTCCTCGGGCACTCCGGCGAACTTCCCGCTCCAGGGCGTGATCCCCGGGTTCCAGAAGGGCCTGGCCGGTCAGAAGGTCGGCACGCGCCTGATCATCGCCATCCCCGGCGCGGACGGGTACGACGCCCAAGGCGGCCAGACCGACGCCAACATCCAGATCGGCGACACACTGGTCTTCGTGGTCGACATCCTTCGCACCTCGTACGACGAGCCCACCGGAACCGACCAGACCGTCACGGACGCGACCCTGCCCACGGTCTCCGGCGACCTCAGCGCCCCCACGGTCACCATCCCGTCGGGGACGGCGCCCACGAACTTGGTCGTCCAGCCCCTGATCACCGGCCCCGACGCGTCGGTCGCCGTCCAAGCGGGCGACGTCGTCGTCGTCAACTACGCGGAGTACGTCTGGAGCTCCGGCACCATGATCCGCCAGACCTACGGATTCTCGCCGCTCACGGGCGCCCTGTCGTCCACCCTCCCCGGGTGGCAGCAGGCCCTTGTCGGCCAGCCCCTGGGGTCTCGCCTCCTGCTCGTCGTCCCCCCCGCCTTGTCCTACCCGCAGGGTTATCCCAAGCTGGGCATCCCGTCGGGGTCGACGATGGTCTACGTGATCGACGTCCTGTACTCCTACAGCTCGGGCAGCTGAGCCACCCACCCTCTCATCGTCGATGGGCGCTCCACGGCTTCACCGCCGGGGGCGCCCATCGGCATTCGTGGGGGTGGTCAGGCGGCGTCGGCCCACTCCATCGGGTCCACCAACCACGGGTCCCGCGGAAGCAGGGCCGGATCGAACCTGTCCACCAGATCAGCCAGGGCAACCTGGTCGCCCTCCTCGGCCAGGTTCAAGGACGCCGCCAGGTGTGAGAGCACCTGGGCGGTGCTGATCCCGGCGGCGCGCAACCGGCTCAAGGACAGGGCGTGGTCGCGCTTGGCCAGCCGTGATCCGTCGGGGGAGTGGACCAAGGGGACGTGCAGGTAGGTCGGCGGCGTGAATCCCAGGAGCGTGGCCAGCCACGCTTGGCGCGGCGAGGAGTCCAGCAGGTCGTCGCCCCGGACCACCTGGTCGACCCCCTGGGCACAATCGTCCACCACGACGGCGAAGTTGTACGCGAAGACGCCGTCCGCGCGGCGCACCACGAAGTCGTCGACGACACCCGTGTGCGGTCCGCTCAGCAGATCGGTGACCGATTGGTGGGCCGCCTGGGCGTCGACGCGCAAGCACGGCGGGCGCACCGCCCGCAAGCGATCCTTCTCCGCCGAGCTGAGACCCCGGCAGGTCCCCGGATACACCGGGGTCGTCCCGTGGGGGGCGCGGGTCGCCTCAGCCACGTCCTTGCGTGAGCAGAAGCACTCGTACACCCGGTCGCCCAGCCGGGCCAGCGCCTGCTCGTACACATCCTGGCGGTCCCGCTGATGGACGACCGGCCCATCCCAGGTCATCCCGATGCGAGCGAGATCCGTCAGCTGGCCTTCTGTGATCCGCTGCGCGTCGGACAGGCGTGGCAGGTCGAGGTCCTCCACCCGGACCAGGAACCCCCGACCCGTGGACCGGGCGGCCAGCCACGCCACCATGGCCGTGCGCAGGTTGCCGATGTGGAACTCGGAGCTGGGTGTGGGGGCGAAACGTCCGAACATGTGGGAGTGTGGTCCCCTCTGGTGGGCGGTGGAGGTGGTTTACTAGTCCTGATGGCGAGCGCCGAGGCGGCGCGGGCCGCGTGACACCACCGTACCCAACCCCGAGGACCCATGGCAAAACGGAACACAGAGCGCATGATCAACCTGGTGATCGCCTTGTTGGTGGCCACCCGGTACTTGTCGCGCGAGGAGATTCGCGACCTGGTGGCGGGCTACTCCGACGCGACCTCCGAGGCCTCCTTCGCGCGGATGTTCGAGCGTGACAAGGAGGAGCTTCGCACGCTCGGCGTCGAGATCCTCACCGGCCCGGTCGACCCGTACACCGACGACAAGGACGGGTACCGCATCCTCGCCGACGACTTCTATCTGCCCGAGATCCAGCTCACCGCCGCCGAGTCGACCCTGATCGGGTTGGCGTCCTCCGTGTGGGACGAGTCCGTCCTCGCCGACGAGGTGAGCAGAGCGACCGCGAAACTGCGCGCCTCGGGGGCGGAGATCTCCGGTTCGGGCTTCTCGTTCTTGGCCCCACGATTGGCCGCGCGGGAGGCCGGGTTCGGCGTGGTGTGGGACGCCCTGCTCGCCCGCAGCGTCGTGCGGTTCACGTACCACGGACGTCGTCGCGAGGTCCAGCCCTGGAAGATGATCTCGCGCTCGGGGGCGTGGTACGTCCTCGGGTTGGACGAGACCGTCGACAGTCCACGAGTGTTCCGACTCTCCCGGATCGAGGACCAGCCCGTCCGGGTCGGGTCCCCCGGGGCGTACGACCTGCCGCCCGCGGAGCAGATCGCCGAGTTGGCGTCGGCCCTGGAGCCCGATCTGTCGACCGGGAGTGTGCGGGTGGCCATCCGCGACGCGGCCGCCGGGAGTCTGCGTCGCCGAGGGACGCCCGTGGACGGTGACGCCCCGGACGGGTTCGAGCTGTTCGACGTGGCGTACCAACGCCCCGACGAGATCGTGTCCGCCATCTGCGCGGCCGGGCCCGACGCCGTCGTGGTCAGCCCAGGCGACATCCGCGACCAGGTGATCGCGCACCTGCGGGCCATGGTCGAGGTGGGCCGATGAGCCGCTCGATCGAACAAGTGGCGCGGATGCTGTCAGAGATCCCGTACATCCAGGCGCATCCAGGCGTCAGCGTCAAGGACGTCGCCGCCGTCTTCGGCGTCAGCGAGGCGGAGGTCGTCGACGACGTGCGGGTGGCCATCTACTGCGGTCTTCCCGGCGGATTCCCCGGTGAGTTGATCGACGTCGACCTGGACGTCATGGACGATGAGAAGTCGCTGTACTTGAACAACCCCACGCCGTTGGGCCGGCCCGTGAGGCTGTCCGGCGCGGAGGCGGCCAGCCTCCAGGTCGCGCTGATGGCCGTGCGGGCGGTGGCCGACGAGGAGACTGTGGCGGCCATCGACTCGTTGACGGCGAAGATCGGTCGCCACATGCCCCAGGCCGTGGACGTGCGCCTGGCCACGGGGGACGAGCGTGTACGCGCCGTGTTGTCCCATGCGATCCGAGCCGCGCAGCAGGTCGAGTTGACCTACGACGGCCTGGCGCGGGGCAAGACGACCCACCCGGTCGTCGACCCGGCGGAGATAGCCGTACGTGACGGGGCGGGGTACCTGACGGCGTACGACGTGTCCTCGCTCGCTTGGCGCACCTACCGCCTGGACAGGATCGCCGACGCCCGCCCGACGGGGGAGGCGGCTCGGTGCCACGAGGGACGCCCGGGCGACGACTCCTGGCGGAAGAGCCTCGCCGAGGGCCACGAGGTGCAGGTGGTCGTGGCCGATCGTGCCGCCTGGATTGCTGAGTACTATCCCGTCACCGGCGTGGAGCGCCTGCCCGACGGCGCCACGCGCGTCACCCTGCGGATCGTGGACCCGGCCTGGCTCGTACGCCTCCTGCTGACCCTGGGCCCAGACGTGATGGCCGTGGCCCCCGACACGTGCTGGACCATCGCCCAGGGCCTGGCGCGTCAGGCCCTGGACCTGTACGACCCTTTGGCGTGATGGTTCCACTGGAGTGGGGAAGTGGGGGTATTGTCAATATCTTGACACGGCTCCGGAGGGGAAATATCCTAAGGAAAAGAAACTACTCTCATCAAGAAGATGGCTAATGCGCTTCTTTGTTCCGCTCATCATCGATGATGGGGGGGTAGCTCAAAAGGATCGAAGGGAAATCGAGATGAGACGAAAATTGGTCGTTGTTCTAGCAGGTGTGATGGTGTTCTCTGGCATGTTGATCGGTGGTGCATCTTCTGCTTCTGCTGCATATGGGACATGCGGCCCGTTTGGAGCGCATTACGCGACAGATAGCAGCACGAGCAGCACATGTTATATGGTTCAGGCGCATCTCATTGCCTATGACAATCTCATGGCGACCACTAGCCATTACTATGGAGCCTGGGTTGCCGGAGGAACGTCGGTATCGGCAGATTCGATGAAGGTGTTCAGTTCGTATACATCACTGACTGACACGTACTCAACTAAGTCAGATGTGTGAGCCAGAGATTAGCATTTGTTGCTCGCCTCACGCGCGGCCTCTTCGTATCTTGCTCTCAAGTATGATCGTATGCGTCGGATTGCTCTTCGCCGGGTGTTCGCCGTCTCCTCCCGCTCCACCGGATGTCAGTGTCATCCCCTCCCTGTGCGTCATGTCCGACGGCGTTCCACAGTTCTCAGGGCCGTGGAAGGACGACCTGCAACATGCCTATGCGACGACAACCAGTGACGTGGTGAAGCAGATGCTCTGTGACGGTGGGCTCACTCCAGAGGATGTGGCGGAGTTGAAAGCGGCGTTCACATCCTGTCTGGCGGATGTGGGCATCACGGATGTCGAGTTTGGCGACTATGGCACGATGAGAATCACTGTGCCATCTAGTGTCTCAGACCAGGCTGTGGACGCGGCGAAGGGCTCCTGTGAAGATGGGACGGGCTGGTATCCCGTGGCATCCCTGTACTACAACATGCGTCAGAATCCGAACAAAGGAGACCTGGACCAGATGATCGCGGACTGTCTTGTTCGCGTGGGTTTGGAACCCGCCGGGTTCGACGGCGCGGATGTGAAGGCGCAGTTCTCGGATGGCGGGGCTGGGCTCTCGGATATTTCGAGCAGCCCCTTGTTCATGCCCTGTTGGTACAACCCCTTGAGCATTCCCTGAGGACGGCGGGTGGCCTATGACAGCGACGAAGAACGAGCATGGACGCCAGGGGCGATCGAGGATGCCTGGTGTCGTGATCGCTTCCATGGCTGTGGTGCTCGTCGCCGTGGGAGTAGTCGCGGGCGGCCTGTTGTTCTGGGACCCTGCCCCCGCGTCCATCAACCCCTCCTCGGGTGGCGACAGTTTCCAGGTCACGAACCAGTCTTTCGACGACAGTCGTATGGTGTCTGTCACGGTGACGCTCGGCGCGGCGCAGACTCTGGCCAGTCCGGTGACGGGACGGGTCACGTCCTCGACGTGCGACGCGGGCGCCGAGGTCGTGTCGGGATCGTCCACCTTCGCGATCGACGGGGTCCCCGTGGTGAACCTCGCGACATCGGTTCCGCTCTGGCGTGACATGGCCAGGGGGGACACGGGTGCGGATGTCTCAGCGTTCACCGCAGAGTTGGCCCGATTAGGAGTTTTGAGCGGGAATGGGTCCACCGGCCTGAGCCAGGAGGTGATCACGGCATGGCGGGACATGGCGATCGCGCTGGGAGCGCCGTCGTCGGCTGTGCCCCGTGACGGGATCCCGCAGTCGTTGATCGCGTGGCTTCCATCGAGCGGCGCCGTCGTGTCCCAGTGCGATGTTCTGGTGGGTGGTCTCGTCAGCCCCGGACAGCCGCTCGCGACCTTCTCCGCGCCCGTCACAGCGGCGTACGTGCCCACGCGACCCTCCCAGCTGACGCCCGGCGACAGGATTCTCGCGATCGACGACCAGACGACGCTGACAGTGAACGCCGACGGCATGATCGACGATCCGGCGTCTTTGTCGGCCCTGGCTTCGTCTCCGACTGTGCGCACGTCACAAGCCTTGGGCGTCCTCGACTCCCTGACCGGGCGATACTCCTTGGCGACTCCGATCCAGGTGAGCGTCGTGCCTCCTCTGGCGATCGTCAGCTCAGGGGGGACGACGGGTTGCGTGATCGCCGACGGCGAGTCGAGACAGGTCACGGTCGTGGCCAGTCAGCTGGGGCAGTCCCTCGTGCTGTTCGAGGACGGCGGGCCGCCCCCTCAGGCCGTGTCTCTCGACCCCCCGACGGCGTTGACATGCGGGTAGGGTCACCCTCGTCGGGCACGGATGGCACGGATGGCACGGATGCTGGGCGGGGCCGTCCATCCGTCCACAGCCGACCCGTCGTGGTCTGGTACGAGGCTGTCCGGGAAGCCTGGCGGAACGTGGTCACGGGCGCTGCCCACGCCACGGTGTGGGCTGGCGTACTCGTCGTTCTGACGGTGGTGCTCGGCGGTGTGGACGCGAACGCGGTGAGGACGATCGTCGCGGACGGGATCGCTTTTCGCGAGAAGGGGGCGGCGACGTGGGTGCTCGACGCTCCCGGGATGGTCGACGGGGCCGCCTGCGACGCCTTGGCGGGGGTGCGGGAGATCCGCGCGGCTGGCGCGGTGAGCCAGGAGAGGGATGGCGTGGCCACGACCGTCCTGCCGCGTACTCCCATTCCGCAGTTCGCGGTGACGCCGGGATTGTCGGAGGTCCTTCAGGTCCGCACGCCGGAACCGGGTCTGGGGGTATGGGTGTCAGCCGATGTGGCGGCCCGATATGGGACCGGGTGGGGCGACCAGCTGGCGACGCCGGACGGGATTGTGCGTGTCGACGGGGTCTACGACTTTCCCGACGATGGGCGGGACACGGCGCTGGGCTTCGCCGCGCTGTCACCCACGCCTGCGCGGGATCGCGTCTTCGACGAGTGTTGGTTCACCGTGTGGCCGATGAGCGACTCGGCTGTGGCGCTGGCCCGTACCGCGCTCGTGCCGACCCGCGACCCGTCCCAGGCGTCCCAGATTCGATTCCACCAGCTCAACTCCTCCCTGGGCGCCGCATTCACCGGGCTCGCCGATTTCCAGGACCGACTGAGTCGCTTCGCCCCCTGGGCCGCGCTCGTCTTCTCCATCGCGCTGGGGTTCGCGGCCTACTGGTCGCGTCGGCTGGAACACGCCAGCGCCCTGCACGCCGGGCTGCCGAAATCCTTCCTCCTTCTGGAGGGTGTGGTCGAGGCCGCGATATGGGCGATGTCCGGGCTCGTGGTGGCGACGCCCCTCCTCCTGTTCGTCGCCGCGAAGGCCGTCGCCGATCACACGCAGATAGCACTGCTCGGAGCCAGGTCGATGGTGACTGGATTCGCCGGTGTCATGATCGGCACGGCCCTGGGTGTGTGGACAGTACGCGAGTCGCGACTGTTCGCCCTGTTCAAGAACCGATGACCCCGATCCTGGCGCGATGTCGTGGCATTGACGTCCATAGTCAGCGCGTGGGGCAGCTAGGGCTTCTTGGGAGATGGTCTGGTCTGGAAGGTTGGTGGCCGCACTGTCGAGACGAATGGATGACATACCACTTGCCGGAACACGGTGACGCAGTCTCGTGTTACCTCTGTGTTGAGGTAGGGCCGTTGCCGACACTCCCGTGAGATCGATAGTCCAGTATGCGGACACATTTGCAATTAAAAGATATCACATGATAGAGCTGAGTTATGAAGAGGGCCGATCGCCTCCAACCCTTCATTGATCACAGCAGAGAAAGAAGGCTCATCATGTCCAAAATAACTAAGGCGATCCCGAAGGCGCTTGCAGTGCTCCTGTTGGCAGCCAGTGTTACTCTCGGGGTGTGTTCGACAGCCCAGGCCGCCGGATGGAAAACTGCGAGTGGCACCACTCAGATATACAGCTGGCTCGGCATCCATGACGCAAGTTTGAGTGTGCAGGGCGACTATTATACAGACGGAAGCAGGATTACTAGTTGGGGTGCCACTAGAGCCTATCCGAACACCTACTGGCCAACCATCTACTGGTCTGGTCTTTCAAAGGGGTGGACGTATCAAACCTCAACCTACGGTGACGCCTATGCCCATGACACCCTCAACACTGGTTATAAGACTCAGTGGATTACGTTGACGTTGGAGTCCGAAGCAATGACCGTCTATGGCCTCGCCACCAGATAGCCAGCATCAATACGCGGGTAAGTCCGTGTAGCACAGCAGAGATGGGGCGGCGGCTCGAGTAGTTGGGACCGCCGCCCCAAGATATTCGATTACCAGAAAGGGGATCTATGCCAGTCATTGATAGCTCCGATGTGGTCAAGCGTTACGGACGCAAGACTGTTTTGAGTGGTTTTTCATTTCAGGTTGATGCTGGTGATGTGTGTGCTTTGGCTGGCCCAAATGGTGCAGGGAAGACGACATTCCTACGCCTGGCACTCGGGTTGGCACGACCGACCGGAGGAACTTTGAAGGTGCTGGGGGTTGACCCGGGGTTGGCTCGTCGGCGAATCAACTACCTGTCTGAGGATGAGGCCATCTATCCGCATTTGAGCGCGGCGGATAACATCCGGGTCTCAGTGTTGGCACGGGGAGAACCTGCGCCAACAAAGGACGCGATCTATACGATTCTTGACTCGGTGGCACTAAGCCATGCAGGTCGGCAGTCGGCAGGCAAGTTTTCCTTGGGGATGAAGAGACGCCTGCAGCTTGCTATGACTTCGCTGGTGCACAAAGCCGACCTGTACATCCTCGATGAGCCGACCAACGGCCTGGATATCAATGGGTTATTGTGGTTTAAGCGACTGTTGAGCGACCTCAAGGGCAGGGGTGCTTGCGTGCTGATCGCCACGCATGCACTTGATGTTCTGGAAGACGCGGTCACTAGTTTTGCCGTTCTTCGGGATGGTCGTGTTGTGAGTCGACAGGCCGTTTCGGCGAGGCAGGCATTGCCGAGTGAGATTCATGTAACAGTCGCAGCGGCGGATGTTGAGCGGCTGAGGCGTGTTTTTCCGCAAGCTGCGATGTCAGGAACGTCCGCGTCGATAACGGGAGTCACTTTGGCTGAGCTTTACCGCCTGCTAGCCCTGAACGAGATCATTCCCCTAGGCATTGACTCTATTCGTCATTCCTTGAGCCAGGTGTACCTTGATGCCATTGAGGGCGTGTGAAGTGATGGGGAAACTGGTGCACGCCGAGTTGGTCAAGGTTGGCCGTTCCCTGTTGCCCTGGGTCCTTGGCAGCTTTCTGGTGCTGGTCGATGCATTTCTGTTCGTCGATTTCACGAGCCGCGATAGTAGCGTGTTTGAGCCTTCTCTGCTGCCACTGGGGCAGGTCGCTTCCTTGTTTCTTGGTGTTATGCTGGCGACCGTCAACGTCATTCCAGCAGTTTTGATTGGTTGCTCTATTGGTGGACGTGATTACGGGAGCCGCACGGCTGGCAGTGTCGCACATTGGGGTGGACGGTACCGACCGCTCGTAGCCAAGGTGGTGGTGACGGTGTTCGTTCTCGGTATTGTGGTGATGGCGACGGCGTTACTCGGCTTCGTCCTAGGCTTGGTTTACGACACCTCGGTGGCCCGGGTCGACTTCACCCGACTTATGGCACAGACGGGAATCGTCTTTCTCGCCACGGCCATGCTCGGTGTGCTGGCCTTGACTGTCGCTATGCTGGTGCGCAGTGTTGCACTGGGGAACGTGATCTGCCTGGTCGTGCTCCTCGGGCAGATGTTTGTGCCGGGCGCAGCTGGGCGGGCGCTTGGCTTCGTCAACCCGCTCACCTTGCTGGGCGTTTTCGCTGGCCCAGCGTTCTCGAACATGAACACTCTGGTCAATGTGGTGTTGGCCTTCGACAGTGATATTACGGCAGGGAGGTCAGTAATTGGATTGGGGGTATACCTCACGTGTTGTCTGGTCGTTCTTGGGGTTGTCGCGCGTTTTCGTGAGTATAGGTAGGGCATGGGATGGTGTCGCGACGGATGGAGGTGAGGGGGCTGTGGGGCGGCATTCGTGCCGAGGTGGTGGTGTTGGCTGGCTCGACGGCTATTCGGATGACCGCCACAGTGTTGCTGTTCCTGATCATGCTCGACTTCTACTCGTCTGGAACGTCTGTTGGGGGGGATGCCAGTTCAGGGTTTTATGTCAATCAGGCGTTCATTCTGCTTGGCACGTATGGCACATTGTTTCCATGTATTGTCGGAGCGTACCTCGGCGGGAAGGAGTACGACTGGCGGACGCGTCCGTGGCGGCTCGCCATGGACGGACGTGGTGCGTTGTGGCTGGCACGCATGGTCATCCTTATTGCGTTGGCGTTTACCAGTGTCATTAGCGGCGGCTTGCTTGGTGGGCTTCTCGACATGCTAGGTGGCTTTGGTTCGCAGAGCGCAGGCATGCTTGTCACGCAGATCGCTTACGTGGGGGCGGTGATGGTGTTTTGGGGATTGGTTGGCTTTATCATCAGTACGTGGTTGCGTTCGTTCATGTGGGGGGCGATCATCCCAATCGTCTGGATCGTCCTGGGGCATCTTGCTGACTTCTATCTTCCTTCTCAGGTTGCTGCTGCCCTCCCAGTCTGGAATATCAACATCGTTCTGAAGTCGCTTTTCCCGGCCCAGGACGGGGCGATGGCGGTTATTCTGCCGACCAGTGGAAGCAGCGTCAGTTCAGTGACAGTGTTCATGGGCTACCTGGGCGTCGCCCTCGTCCTAAGTAACCTGACAAGCCGCAGGAGTGGTGGCTGATCTATGGTGGCGTCACAAGGGGGCAGTAGCAGAGCCAGGACCGAGGAGGTTCACGGGCATCGGTCAGCCCATCGTATGGTGGATGTCGTGACCGTGAAGCAAAGAAGGAGAATCACATTGAAGAAGGGTTTGAAATTTGCGGTCGTCATCGTTGCCGTGGCCGTCGTGGTCGCGGCCGTGGTCGTCTTGGTCGCCCATCCTGGTAACGGCATGCTGGACACATTAAGCGACGATGTCACTTACTCTGATCAGGCACGGACTGAGCCAATCGCCAGTGTCCTGACATTTGATGTCAATAACTCCTCCAGTAAAAACCTATGCTGTCACAGCGGATGACACGGGACAAGTGCCCATCGTCTACACAGCTGTGGTGAACCACGGCGAGGTGACAGTAAGCCTTCGGGCTGGCGATACGGTCCTCAAAGCGTTCCAGGTCGGGCAAAGTGGTGCATTCACGTACTCCCTACAACCGGACATCACCTTCACTATTCGGGTAGACGTTGAAAATGCAGCAGGAACTCTTGACCTGCGATGGATGCAGGGAACGTGGTAACTAAGCCTCAGTCGATTATCTAAGGCAAAGCGGCAACCAATGATTTCAGGGGGTCAACTCCACGATTGCTTAAAGCCGCGGCTGAAGGTCGCCCAGCGGAAACTCGTCACGGGTAGGGCCCACGACCCAGCGTGGGGCAGCTATCATGGGCGGACAGTGTTGTAGTACGATCAACCCGTGATGCGGCTCAGTGTTCATCGCCGCCATCCGGTCGTGGGTGGTCAGCGGGCGCGACTGGGTGAAGGGCCAAGGGGTACAGGGGTTCGGTCTGTGTTACGTCGAGATCCGCCATGGGCCAAGGAGAATGTATGAGCGTCGAGAATGCCACCACGACATTGGTGGTCAACCCCACGGCCGGTCGGGGCCGTGCCCTGAAGATTCTTCCCAAAGTCTTGAACGAACTGCTGCGAGGCCTGCCTGAAGGCAGTCTGAGGGTGCGCCAGGCCACCACGTACGAGGAGGCCAAGCTCTTCTGTCAGGAAGCGGTCGAGTCGGCGCGGATCACAGCCGACGCCCGCGACTGCCTCGTCGTCATGGGCGGGGACGGCATCATGCACCTCGGCATCAACGCCGCGGGCGGCACCCAAGTACCCTTGGGCATGATCCCCGCCGGCACCGGCAACGACCTGTGCCGTAGCGTGGGCATCCCCCTGGACCCGGTCAAGGCCGCACAGGTCGTGGTCGGCGGCAACATCGCCCGCATCGACCTGATGTCCGTCGTGGGCAAACTCGCCCACGGCGGCACGCAACGCTATGTCGGAACCGTGGTCAACACCGGGTACGACGCCCGCGTGGCCGTGCGCGGCGCCTCCATGGCGAAGGGCTGGGGGAGCCTGGCGTACGCTGTGGCCGCCCTGGCGGAACTGCGGTCCTTCGAGCCTGTGACCTACCGCATCCGCATCGACGGCGAGGAGCGCGTCCTCCCCGCCATGTTCGTCACCGTGGCCAACGGCGGCTACTGCGGGGGAGGGATGCACATCGCCCCCACCGCGTCGGTGACCGACGGTCTGCTCGACGTGACCATCATCCACCCGGTCTCGGCCATGACGCTGCTGCGCCTGTTGCCGAAAACTTTCTCCGGCGCCTTCGTGAACGATCCCGCCGTGGAACGCCACACAGCCCACGAGGTGGTCATCGACGGTGAGGGCCTGATCGGCATCGCCGACGGCGAGGCGCTGGGCCAGCCGCCCTTGGGACTGACCTGCGAGCCGGCCGCGCTGTCGGTCTTCCAGCCCAATCCCGACCCCTTGACCCGTCGAAGGAAGAAATAGTGTCATTTGCGCAGTTCTCGTCTCGGCACGGGTTCACGCTCGACGACTACCAGGTTGACGCCTGTGCTCGCCTCGACGACGGGTCGGGCGTCCTGGTCGCCGCGCCGACGGGCGCGGGCAAGACGGTGGTGGGGGAGTACGCCATCCACCTGGCGGTCGAGCACGGCACGAAGTGCTTCTACACCACCCCGATCAAGGCGCTGTCCAATCAGAAGTACCACGACCTGGTCGAGGCGTACGGCCCGGCGAAGGTCGGGCTGCTGACCGGGGACCAGGTGATCAACGGCGACGCCGACATCGTGGTGATGACCACCGAGGTGCTGCGCAACATGATCTACGCGGGCTCGTCGTCGCTTCGCGGCCTGGAGTTCGTCGTCATGGACGAGGTCCACTACCTGTCGGACCCCTTCCGGGGCCCGGTCTGGGAGGAGGTCATCCTCGGATTGGACCCGCAGGTGAAGATCGTCGCCCTGTCGGCGACGGTGAGCAATGTGGAGGAGTTCGGCGCCTGGTTGGTGCACGTCCGGGGGGACATGGCCACCGTGGTCTCCGAGCGGCGTCCCGTGCCCCTGTACCAACATGTCTTCGCGGGCAAGCGCCTCCTGGACCTCTTCCAGGGCGACGCGCCCACGGCGGGGGGACGCGGGGTCGCGACGGTCAACCCCGAACTGGCTCGCATGGCCTCCACCGAGACCAAGGTGATCAGGGACGACTCCCGACGCCTGCGAGGGCGCTCCGGCAAGGGGAAACGCGGAACCCAGTCCCAGGTGGGCGGCACGGGCGGGCGCTGGGCCTCCCGCTCCCGCCTCGTGCCTCGGCGGACGACCCTGGTGTCCGAACTGGACAGGCTCGACCTGCTCCCGGCCATCTACTTCATCTTCTCCCGCCAGGGCTGCGACCAAGCCGTCCACCGTCTCGTCGACGACGGGGTGTGGTTGACCCGCGCCTCGGAACGTGACGCCCTGACCGAGATCGCCGAACGCCACATCACCGGCTTGTCCGCGGACGACCTAGACGCGCTGAAGTACCGCTCGTGGTTGGAGGCGTTCACGCGGGGGATCGCCGCCCACCACGCGGGCCTGCTTCCCATGTTCAAGCTCGCCGTCGAGGAGGCGTTCACCCTCGGGCTGGTCAAGGTGGTGTTCGCCACAGAGACCCTGGCCCTGGGGATCAACATGCCGGCCCGCACGGTCGTCCTCGACAAGCTCGTGAAGTACAACGGCGCCTCCCACGCGGACATCACCCCGGGGGAGTACACGCAGTTGACGGGCCGGGCCGGGCGTCGTGGGATCGACGTCGAAGGCCATGCCGTGGTCGCCTGGCAGGCGGGATTGGACCCCAGGGGGCTCGCCGGACTGGCCTCCCGACGTACCTACCCCCTCAGGTCGGCTTTCACGCCGACCTACAACATGGCGGTCAACCTGATCGCGTCCATGGGGATCGAACGGGCGACCCAGATCCTCCAGGACAGTTTCGCCCAATTCCATTCCGACTACATGCGCCCCGCCGGATCCACCAAGGGCCGCTCGCAGACTCTGGTGACCAAGTTCGAGTCGATCTGCCTGGTTTTGGAGTCCTTCGGGTACGTGGAGTCCGACCCGCCTCGGGTCACCGACGCCGGGCGGATGCTGACGCGGCTGTACGGGACCCACGACCTGCTGATCGCCGAGGCGATCCGAGCCGGGATCTTCGACGGTCTCAGCCTGCCCTCCCTGGCGGCCACCCTGTCCACCCTCGTGTACGAGGCCCGGCTCGCCGATCGACGCATGGACGTGCGGATGCCCGACCAGTCGTCGGCGCGCGCGGTGGAGTCCCTGCGCAAGATCTGGCGGCAGCTCCATCTCGTGGAACGCGACCGCCGCCTGGAGTCCTCGCCCCCGCTGGACCTCGGCTTCGCCCGCTCGGCGTACGCCTGGGCCTCCGGCGCCACCCTGGGGGAGATCGTGGACGTCACCGGCATGGCGGCCGGCGACTTCGTGCGCTGGATCCGTCAATGCGTGGACTGCGCCGGCCAGATCTCCGACTCCACACGCGGCACCCCCCTGGCCCACAGATGCCGCGACCTGGTCTCCGCCCTGCGCCGAGGCGTGGTCGGAACCGACATGGACGAGGAGTGACGTCGGGCCGATGCCGGCCGTGGATGGGATGATCATGTTCACGCCGCCCCTGCCTCGGCTAGCATAGGGGGCATGTCAGTCGCCATTCGAGTCATCCCCTGTTTGGACGTGGACGCCGGTCGCGTGGTCAAAGGGGTCAACTTCCAAGACCTGCGCGACGCCGGGGATCCGGTCGAGTTGGGACGCGCCTACTACGAGCAGGGCGCGGACGAGCTGACCTTCCTCGACATCTCGGCCTCCGTCGAGGGCCGGGCCACCACGCTGCAGGTCGTGACCGCCACAGCTGAGAGCGTCTTCATCCCCCTGACCGTCGGGGGAGGGGTACGCAGCGTCGAGGACGTGGACGCCCTTCTGCGCGCTGGGGCCGACAAGGTCGGCATCAACACGGCCGCGATCGCCTCCCCCCGTATCATCGACGAGATCACGGCCCGCTTCGGCAACCAGGTGCTCGTGCTGAGCGTGGACGCCCGTCGCGAAGAGGGGATGCCCTCCGGCTTCGGGGTCACCACCCATGGGGGCCGCCGCTCGGCGGGCCTGGACGCCCTGGCCTGGGTACGGGAGGCCGCCGACCGAGGAGTGGGCGAGATCCTGCTGAACTCCATGGACGCCGACGGCACCGAGGCGGGTTTCGACATCGAGATGATCTCTGCCGTGCGCGAGGCCGTGGATCTGCCGCTGATCGCGTCCGGGGGCGCGGGGACGGCCGCCCATTTCGTGGACGCGGTGCGCGCCGGCGCCGACGCGGTCTTGGCGGCCAGCGTCTTCCACTTCGGGACGCTCTCGGTGGCCGACGTGAAGGCGGCCCTGCGCGAGGCGGGCTTCCCCGTGCGCGAGGAGTGGTGATGAAAGCATGGCTGCCGTACGCGTCCATCGAGGAGGCTCGTCATCGTCTCGGCCCCGTGGCCGATGAGATCGAGATCGAGGTCATCACCGACGACGGCCTGCCGACCACTGGAACACAGGGCATGGTTCTGATGGGGTTGCCCATCTACGGCGCCAACCGTGTGCTGAAGCTGGTGGCCGACCAACCCGTGCCCGACCTCAGATGGATACAACTGGCCACAGCCGGGTACGAGCACGTCATCGACCGTGTGCCCGACGATGTGGGTCTGTGCAACGCTGCCGGTGTCCACGACGCGGGGGCCTCGGAACTCGCCATCGGGCTGGCGTTGACGGCTCTGCACCGCCTCGACCGCTTCGCGGTGGACCGTCTCACCTCACGGTTCGCCCCGGTCGACACCGACTCCCTGGCCGACCGCAGGATCCTCATCGTCGGCTACGGTCATCTCGGATCGGCCGTCGAGCGTCGGCTCGCCGGGTTCGAGGTCGCCAGTGTGACGCGGGTGGCCAGGACGGCGCGTACCGACCCCGAGGTCCATCCCGTGGGCGACCTGCCGGATCTGGCGGCCGACGCGGACGTGATCTTCTTGTGCCTGCCTGGCGGCGAGGACACCCGCCACATCGTTGACGCGGACCTGATGGCGCGCATGGCCGATGGCACGCTCATCGTCAACATCGGGCGGGGCGTCCTCCTGGACCTGGACGCGCTCCTGGCCGAGAAGGGACGCATCCGCGCCGCCCTCGACGTCACCGATCCCGAGCCGCTTCCGCCCGACCATCCCCTGTGGGCGGCCGACTTCGTCACATGGTCCCCCCACGAGGGCGGACAGTCGCGGGCGTCCTTGCCGCGATACGACGCCCTGATCGCGCAGCAACTGGGTAGGCTGGTGCGAGGAGAAGCCCTGCTCAACGTCGTGAGGAGTCCCAGATGAGCCCATGCCTGTTTTGCTCGATCGTCGATGGCGAGGTGCCGTCGAGGATGGTGTACGAGGACGAGTCGTCCATCGGGTTCCTCGACATCTCCCCCTTCCACCGGGGGCACACCTTGGTCATCCCCCGTCGCCATGTCGTCGACGGCACGGTCGACCCGAGCGTGTGGACCGAGGTGGCCCCGGGGATCGTCGCCATATCGGACCTTGTCAAGAGCAGGTTGGGTGCCACGGGGGTCAACATCTTGTCCAATGCGGGGGCCGACTCCGGGCAGGCCGTCTTCCACTTCCACGTCCATATCATCCCTCGATACGCGGACAACCCGGGCATGGGCGCCCTGTCCCACCGCGACCCCGGTGCCGCGGAGGATCTGGACGGGCTCCACGCTCTGCTGACATCGGGTTAGTGTCCAGCATGCGAACAGAGTTGACATGGTGGACGGGGTAAGGAAAAGTAACGGTCATGTCAAGGAAGGTCCTCGTACTCTAATCAGCGCGTATAGCAATGTACGCGCACCCTCGTATGCCTGGCGGCAACGAGGGTTTTTTATTAGGGACGCATGAGAAAGGAGACGCTGATGAGCATCGAAGTGACAGGTGCCCAAGCGCTGGTGAAAACGCTGGAGCAACTGGGGGTCGACACGGCCTTCGGCATTCCCGGGGGCGCGATCCTGCCCCTGTACGATCCGCTGATGGACTCGTCGATCCGACATATCCTCGTCCGCCACGAGCAGGGCGCCGCCCATGCGGCGGAGGGGTATGCCGACGCCACGGGACGAGTGGGCGTCTGTATCGCCACGTCGGGTCCGGGTGCCGCGAACCTGGTGACAGGGCTCGCCGACGCGTACATGGACTCGGTGCCGATCGTGGCCATCACGGGGCAGGTGAACTCCTTCCTCATCGGCAAGGACGCCTTCCAGGAGGCCGACATCCGAGGCATCACCTTCCCCATCACCAAGCACAATTTCTTGATCAAGAATCCGGACGACGTGGCCCAGGCCGTCGTGGAGGCCTTCCATA
The DNA here is from genome assembly GCA_009780915.1 of Propionibacteriaceae bacterium. Classification (GTDB taxonomy): domain Bacteria; phylum Actinomycetota; class Actinomycetes; order Propionibacteriales; family Propionibacteriaceae; genus WQYJ01. Next base: position 42,982 of record WQZD01000007.1, on the reverse strand, counting down.
TCGCCTCGACCGGCCGACCTGGCCCGGTCCTGGTCGACGTGGCGAGGGACGCGCTGACCGGCACCACCCACTGGGAGTGGCCGATCGAGATGGACCTGCCCGGCTACAAGCCGACGATCACCCCGCACTTCAGGCAGGTGCGTGAGGCGGCCTCGATGATCGCGGCGGCCAAGAGGCCCGTCCTCTTCCTCGGTGGCGGCGTGACGAAGGCCCGGGCCGCCGAAGCGGCAGCGGCCGTGGTCGAGCGGGCGCCCATGCCGGTGGTCACCACGCTGATGGCGCGGGGCGCCTTCCCCGACTCCCACCCCTTGGCGTACGGCATGCCCGGCATGCACGGCTCCGTGGCCGCCGTGGGCGCCCTCCAGAGGGCCGACCTCATCGTGGCCGTGGGGGTCCGCTTCGACGACCGCGTCACCGGCAAAGCCGGCTCCTTCGCCACGCGGGCCAAGGTCATCCACTGCGACATCGACCCGGCTGAGATCGGCAAGAACGCCATCGTCGACCTGCCCATCGTGGGCGACTGCAAGTTGATGCTCACCGAGTTGGAGCACCACCTGGCCGACGTGGACCTGCCCGACTGGGGCAAGTGGGTCGACTACCTCGACGGACTGGAGCGCCGGTACCCGACGTGGGGCGGCGATCCCGACGACGACGTCCTGCAACCCCAGGAGGTCATCCGTCGCATCGGGGAACTCTCCGACCCGGACACCATCTTCGTCACAGGGGTCGGCCAGCACCAGATGTGGTCCGCGCACTTCCTGCCGCATGAGAAGCCGTACCATTTCCTGACCTCCGGCGGCGCGGGGACCATGGGCTTCTGCGTCCCGGCGGCCATGGGCGCCAAGGCTGGATGTCCCGATTCGGTGGTCTGGGGGATCGACGGCGACGGCTGCTTCCAGATGACCAACCAGGAACTGACCACCTGCGCCCTGAACGGGATCCCGATCAAGATCGCGATCATCAACAACCAGGTCCTGGGGATGGTGCGCCAATGGCAGACGCTGTTCTTCGGCGCCCGGTACTCCAACACCGACCTGCACACCGACCGTTACCCCGACTTCGTCAAACTGGCCGAGGCCATGGGCTGCGCCGCCTTCCGGGCGACCCGCCCCGACGAGGTGGACGACGTGATCATCAAGGCGAACCAGATCAACGATCGTCCGGTGGTCGTGGAGTTCGTGGTGGCCAAGGAGGCACTGGTGTGGCCGATGGTCCCGGCTGGCACCAGCAATGACGACATCAAGTACGCGCGGGACATGGCGCCTGAATGGGAAGAGGAAGAACTATGAGCACCTGTATCACGACACTGTCGGTTCTCGTCCAGAACAAACCTGGCGTCTTGGCGCGTATCGCGAGCCTGTTCGCCCGGCGAGGGTACAACATCGAGTCCTTGTCGGTCGGCCCGACGGAGAGGGAGGACACCTCTCGGATGACGATCGTCGCCCTGACCCCGGACGAGGCCACCGTCGAGCAGATCACCAAGCAGTTGAACAAGCTGATCGAGGTCATCAAGATCACCGAGATGGAGAAGGGCAAGACCGTCCGTCGGGAGTTGATCCTGGTGAAGATCCACGCCGACGCCACCACTCGTACCGACGTGCTGGCCCTGGTCGAAGCCTTCCGGGGCAAGGTGGTCGACGTGGCGTCCGACACGATCATCGTCGAGCTCACCGGCAAGTACGGCAAGGTGCACGCGTTCCTGGACATGGTCGCGCCCTACGGGATCAAGGAACTGGTCCAGTCCGGATCGGTGGCCCTGGCCCGAGGATCGCGCGCGATCACCGACAGGTCCAAGCACGACCGCCATCCGCACGATTAGAACCGATCTGTTGTGTCGGGAGGCTCCCACGCGCTACCCTCGGGTGCGGGAGCTTCCCACACGACATGATCGACGCGGGCCCACGCCCGCCCACCAACCTATCCGGCTTCGTGATCTCACATCACGGGACCGCCCAGACCCACCATCACCAACCAAGGAGAAATAATGGCAAAAATGTTCTACGAGGACGACGCGGATCTTTCCGTCATCCAGAACCGGAAAGTGGCCGTGATCGGCTACGGCTCGCAGGGCCACGCACACGCGCTGTCGCTGCGCGATTCGGGGGTGGACGTCCGGGTAGGTCTGCGTCCGGGCTCCTCCTCCCGCGACAAGGCCGAGGCTGAAGGGCTTCGCGTCGTCCCCACCGAGATCGCGTGCGAAGAGGCCGACCTCATCATGATCCTGGCGCCCGACGCCGTTCAGCGCGGGCTGTACGCCGCCGAGATCGCCCCGCACCTGAAGCCTGGCGACGCGGTCTTCTTCGCGCACGGCTTCAACATCCGGTACGGCTACATCCAGACGCCTCCCGGCGTGGACGTGTGCATGGTCGCCCCCAAGGGGCCCGGCCACCTGGTGCGCAGGGAGTACGTCGCCGGGCGCGGCGTGCCGGTCGTGGTCGCCGTCGAGAAGGACGAGACGGGCAACGCCTGGCCGCTGGCCTTGGCGTACGCCAGGGGCATCGGCGGGCTGAGGGCCGGCGGCATCGCCACCACCTTCACCGAGGAGACCGAGACGGATCTCTTCGGCGAGCAGGCTGTGCTGTGCGGCGGGTTGTCCCACCTGATCGAGGCCGGCTGGGAGACCCTGGTCGAGGCCGGGTACCAGCCCGAGGTCGCGTACTTCGAGTGCCTCCACGAGGTCAAGCTGATCGTCGACCTGATGTACGAGGGCGGCATCGCCAAGCAGCGCTGGAGCGTGTCCGACACCGCCGAGTACGGGGATTACATCTCCGGGCCCCGCGTGATCGACGACCATGTGAAGGCGTCCATGCGCGCCGTCCTGTCCGACATCCGCGACGGCTCCTTCGCGGCGCGCTTCATCGCCGACCAGGACGCGGGCGCTCCTGAGTTCAAGGCGTTGCGGGCCAAGGAGGAGCAGCACCCCATCGAGGGAGTCGGCCGTGAGTTGCGCAAGCTCATGAGCTGGGTGCGGACCCAAGACACCGACTACACCGAGGGCACAGCCGCTCGCTGATCCGTCGAATCGCTCCCAGGGCGTGGTTTCCGGTCGTCATGGCCGGGGATCACGCCCTGTGGCATGTTTGGGGTGTGGTAGGTGCTCAAACCGTGATGTGGAAAAGATGAAACGCTCTTGCATTCCGTGTTTCATGTATGTAGCATTGAGGTATTATTTACTATAGTGATTTCAGATGCATAGTTGCATATTGTGATCACATGGCAAGAAAGGGGATGATGGGGGTGAAGGGTTATGTGAGAAATGCCATCGTCGGCTTTGTCGCCGGTGTGGTGGCCTTCGGGATCGCTCCAGCGGCGTTCGCTGTCGCATACTCGGGCTGGACTAACTTTGGCGCGTTCAATGGGATCACCTATCAAGGGAATTCCTTTGTGGACACCAGTGGAACTCCCTATGGAGCCGATCATGGGCAAGGGTAAGGGTATTGTAAGTGTTGCTGTAGGCGTCGCGGTCGGGGCAGTTGCGGGCGTCGCCGGGCTGACCGCACACGCGGAGACTCCTGTGGTCAGGGATCAGGCTTCCGCGCAACAACAAGCAGTTGCGCAACTGGCGGAAGAGACAGGTCTGCCATCCGAGGCACTTGAAGTGAGGACGAACAGCGCGGGTTTGACCTATGGGTCGGGCCTGGTCGCTGAGATCCAAGATGGGAAGATGCCAGATTTGGTTGGGGTGATTATGGATGATGGCCAGGAGGGATACGTATACTCCTCTGAGCTCCAGGGTCCCATGCCCGCCAATCCGGAGGAAGCCGTGAAGATGATGCAGGAGCGGGACGCCGCCGTTCGGGCCGGAGTGGATGTCTCCCGCACGCTGGTCGCCACGGACGAGGAGGGCAACCCGATCGGGACCTTCACTGTGCAGGGCTGAACTCGTACTGTCGTCGAATCGCTCCCAGGGCGTGGTTTCCGGTCGTCATGGCCGGGGATCACGCCCTGTGGCGTCAGGACCACAGGGTGGTCCATGACACGCCGCAGTCGGCGAGCATCATCCGTACCAGGGGCAGGGACAGGCCGACGACGTTGTGGGGATCTCCTTCGATCGCCGAGATGAAGGCGCCGCCCAGGCCGTCGATGGTGAAGCCGCCGGCGACGTGCTCGGGCTCGCCGGTGGCGACGTAGGCGTCGATCTCCTCGTCGGTGAGGTCAGCGATGTGGACGATGGTGCTGCCCAGTCGGGTGACCCGCTGGACGTCGCCGTCGGAGACGATGACGTGATGGCCGGTCACGAGCACGCCCGAGTTCGAGCGTGTGCGGCGCAGGAGGGCCCGTGCCGCGTCGGGGGTGCCGGGTTTGCCGACGGGTTTGCCCTCGAAGTCCAAGATGGAGTCGCATCCGATGACGATGCACTCTGCTGGGCGTCCCAGGGCCTCGAAGACCGCCTCGGCCTTCTTCTCAGCCAACAGACTGGCCAACTCGGCGGGGGTCGGGGCGTCGAACAGGGTCTCGTCGACGTCGGACACGTGGACCTCGACGCTGAGCCCCGCTGAGGCGAGGGTTTGCAGCCGGGCCGGGGACGCGGACGCGAGAATGAGCCTCATGGGTGTTACGGTAGCAGGCATGGACACGCTTCTACACTTCCGTGACTCGGTGTCGCGCATGCTGAGGCCGGGGTCGCCATGGAGGGTGGAGGTGGTCGAGCGCACCGGCTCCACGAACACCGACCTCGCGGCCCGGGCGCGCGGGGGAGACTGCGACGACCATACGGTCCTGATCGCGCTGGACCAGGGCACGGGACGCGGACGGCTGGCCCGCACGTGGACCACCGAACCGGGGACGTCCGTGGCCATGTCGATGGCCGTCCCGCGCCAGGGGCGCCCCTGGGGGCTCCTGCCGGTCGCCACCGGGGTGGCGGTGGCGCGGGCTCTGGGGCACATGGGAGTCGACGCCCGTCTGAAATGGCCCAACGACGTGTACATCGGCGCCCGCAAGGTGTGCGGGATCCTCGCCGAGGTCGCGGGATCGCAGGTCGTCGTCGGGGTGGGGATCAACGTGACCCAGACGCACGAACAGATCAGGTTTCCCACGGCCACCTCGCTGGCCATGTCCGGGGCGGACGTCACCCGAGAACTGGTGGTCGCCAGCGTGCTGAACCAGATGGACCAGGTCCTCGACGACCTGACGGCCGAGGGCGGGGGAGATCGCCTCATCGACGCCTATCGCCCGCTCTGCTTCACCCTGGGGAACACCGTCCGGGTCTATCTCACCGAGGAGGACGTGGTCGAGGGCCAGGCGGTCGACGTCGCTCCCGATGGCCAGTTGCTCGTCAGCGTCGATGGGCGGGTACGGGCCTTCGCCAGCGGGGACGTCTACCACCTGCGCTGATGCGTGTGGTTCCTCGCGTGCGCGGGGCGCTGGGGACCGCGCGTCCCGTCTCGCTGCACATGGTCGATTCCGCCGGTCCTTGTCAGAGCCATATTCGAGCTGGATGACTTGCGCCATCCAAGGAAGTTAGGTTAGCCTAACCTACATGAATCCTCCTTCCTGCTCGACCGTTCCCCTGAACCGGGTGGACGTGGGACAGCCCCTCGTCGTCGCCAGTTCACCGACCGATCCGGTCGTCGCACGGAGGATGATGACACTCGGATGGCGCGTGGGCGAGCAGGTGCGCGTCGTGAGAAGGGCTGTCGGGGGAGCGCTGGTGCTCGACCTCGACGGGGCCCGGATCGCGGTGGGCGGCACGCTGGCCCGGACTCTGACCGTGGAGCCCCGCGCATGAGCCGGGGATCGACATCCCCGACCTGCCACCAGGCCCCCTCCTCCCGCGGCATCGAGGTGAGCGACGACGAGTCCACTATCGTGCTGGTGGGCGCCCCCAATGTGGGGAAGTCCACCTTGTTCAACGCGCTGACGGGGTCCAAGGTCACCATGGGCAACTGGCCGGGGACCACGGTCGAGGTCTCCCGAGGGGTGTGGCGGCACCACACGGCGCCCTCTGAGCCGCACGCTCTGGCACAGGCGGACGCTCGGTGCGACTGCACGCCCACTCACGACGATCACCGGGGCGCGACGGGCCATGACCGACCGGCCGCCATGATTGATTTCCCCGGGGCGTACTCCCTGGACTCCTCGTCCCCGGACGAGCAGTTGACCGCCGACGTGCTGGACGACCCGGCTCTGGCGCGGGCGTCGATCGTCGTCGTGGTGGACGCCGCCCACCTGGCCCGGTCCCTCTACCTGGTGTCGGAGCTGCGTGAGCACGCCCGGCGCATGGTGGTGGCGGTGACCATGTCGGACGTCGCCCGTCAGCACGGGGTCGACATCGACATCCACGCGCTCAGTGACGCCATCGGGGCGCCCGTGGTCGAGGTCGACCCTCGCCATCGAGTCGGGCTGGACGCCTTGGGCGAGAAGATCCGATCCTGCCAGTCCGCCCCTGTGCCCGCCCCGCGTGGACGGATCGACGCCGTCGTGGACGAGCAGGACGAGCGCTTCGCCTGGATATCACAGGTGGTCGCGGCGAGCGTGGCGACCCGTCCCACGCCTGGCCAACAGTTCTCTGACAAGGTGGATCGCGTGGTCTTGGGCCGCGTCACCGGTCCTCTGATCTTCCTGGGTGTCATGTGGGTCGTCTTCCAACTCACCACCACAGTCGCCGCGCCCCTCCAAGACCTGCTCGCCGGCCTGTTCGCGGGACCCGTCTCCGACCTGGCGTCGTGGCTGCTCGGCCTCATCGGTCTGGGCGGCACGTGGGCCGAGGGACTCATCGTCCACGGGCTCATCGGCGGGGTCGGCATGCTCTTGACCTTCATCCCCCTCATGACCTGCATGTTCCTCCTCCTCGCCCTGCTGGAGGACTCCGGGTACCTGGCGCGTGCCGCGGTCCTGACCGACCGGGTCATGGGAGTCCTGGGCCTTCCCGGCCGCGCCTTCCTGCCGCTCGTGGTGGGTTTCGGCTGCAACGTCCCCGCCGTCGCCGCGACGCGCGTCCTGTCCTCCCCGAGGCACCGGCTCATGACCGTGCTCCTGATCCCCTTCACGGCGTGCACCGCCCGGCTCACCGTCTTCGTGATGCTCGGCACCGTCTTCTTCGGGACGTGGGCCGGCACGGCGGTGTTCGCCATGTACCTGGTCTCCATCCTGCTCGTCGTCGCCGGGGGGCTCGTGCTGCGCTCGACCCTGTGGCGATCCACGCTCGCGGAGCCTCTCGTCATCGACCTCCCCCCGTACCAGGTCCCCACCTGGCGGCTGACCTGGTCGGTCGCCTGGGTACGCCTGCAGGGGTTCCTGCGCACGGCGTCCGGGATCATCGTGGCCACCGTCGTGGTGGTGTGGCTGCTTCAGGCCATCCCCGTCGGCCCGGGCGCCTTCGGCCATGTGGAGGTCCAGGACAGCGCGTACGCCTGGCTGGCCCGTGTGATCGCACCGGTGTTCGCGCCGGCTGGCTTCGGCGCCTGGCAGACCGTGTCCGCCCTCGTGGTCGGGTTCGTCGCCAAAGAGGCGATCATCTCCAGTTGGGGGCAGACGTACGGTCTGTCCTCCTCGGACGGGGTCACGGCGCTGGGCGACCATCTGCGCGTCGCGTTCGAGGCGTCCTCCCATGGCCATGTCCTCGCGGGTGTCGCCGCCTTCATGGTCTTCCTCGTGGCGTACACCCCGTGCGTGGCCACCGTGTCCGCCCAAGTGCGCGAGGTCGGCTGGCGCTGGACGGGATTCGGGATGCTGCTGCAAGTGTGCGTGGCCTTCGTGATGGCCGTGCTCGTCTTCCAGGTCGGGAGTCTGATCCTGTGAGCAGAGTGTCTGGTGCTGGCGTGGGTCGAGGCTCGCGTGTTCCGCTGCCCACGGTCGAGGCGCGTGGCCCGTTGGCGCTCGTCCGCGACGCCATCGCCCAGGGGGCACGGACCGTGCCAGACATCGCATCTCACACCGGTCTCGACCGTGGACTCGTGTCCGCGGTGGTGGACCACCTCTTCCGTACAGATGACGTACGCGCCACCCGGCTCACCCAGGCGTGCCCCGCACAAGGATGTGGCGGATGCTCCCTGCGCGGGGCCTGCTGACATGCGCCATCGACAATGAATCTGACTCCTCACGGGGCGCACCGTCTACGATAGAGGGGTGAATGTTGACCAGAACGCCCCCGTCGGCATCTTCGACTCTGGGTTCGGAGGGTTGACCGTCGCCCGGGCGGTCGTGGACCAGTTGCCGGGCGAGGACATCATCTATCTGGGCGACACCGCTCGGGCGCCGTACGGGCCCCGACCCATCGCCGAGGTTCGTCATTACGCGCTGACCTGTCTGGACGCGTTGGTGGGGATGGGTGTGAAAGCCCTGGTCATCGCATGCAACACGGCGTCAGCGGCGGTGCTCGCCGACGCGCGGGAGCGGTACGACGTACCCGTGATCGAGGTCGTCCTCCCGGCTGCGCGACGAGCCACACGGGTGTCGCGCACGGGTCGGGTCGGTGTGCTGTGCACGCAAGCGACCGCCACGTCGAAAGCGTACGACGACGCCATGGCGGCAGCAGTCGGCGTGGAGGTGACGACGGCGGTGTGCCCGCGGTTCGTGGACTTCGTGGAAGCGGGGATCACCGGGGGGCCGGAACTGTCGGCGGCGGCGGAGGAGTATCTGGCGCCGATCAAAGCCAGCGGCGCCGACACCGTCATTTTGGGATGTACTCACTATCCCCTCTTGTCAGGCGTGATTTCCTACCACCTCGGCGACGAGGTGACCCTGGTGTCGTCGGCCGACGAGTGCGCCAACGCGACCTACGCCATGCTGGCGTCTCATGGGCTGTTGCGCGCTGGGGCGCACGGGAATCGGCGCTTCCTGACCACGGGGAGTCCGGAGAAGTTCGCCATGATCGGCGCCCGCCTGCTGGGGGAGTTCGTCACCTCGGTTGAGGCCTGCGGGAAAATGTCGTTGGAGCAAGTTAAGGTGGAGATGTGATCAGAAAAGACGGAAGACGACCCGACGAGCTACGACCAGTGCGCATCACGCGCAACTGGCTCGACACCGCCGAGGGGTCAGTGTTGGTGGAGTTCGGCAAGACCAAGGTGCTGGTGGCCGCGTCCGTGAGCCGGGGTGTTCCCCGGTGGCGCAAGGATTCTGGCTTGGGCTGGGTGACGGCCGAGTACGCCATGCTCCCGCGGGCCACTCAGGAACGCACCGACCGCGAGTCCGTCAGGGGCCGCATCGGGGGGCGCACTCATGAGATCTCCCGTCTGATCGGGCGCAGTCTGCGGGCGGTCATCGACTACAAAGCGCTGGGCGAGAACACGATCCAGATCGACTGCGACGTCCTCCAAGCCGACGGCGGGACGCGGACGGCGTCGATCACCGGGGCGTACGTCGCCCTCCAGGACGCCGTCTCCTGGCTGCGGCAACGCAAGCTGCTCGTGGGCGAGCCGCTGACGGGGTCGGTGGCGGCCGTGTCGGTGGGCATCATCGACGGTGTGGCGATGCTCGACCTGCCCTACGAGGAGGATTCTCGCGCGCAGGTCGACTTGAACGTGGTGGCCACCGGCGACGGGCGGCTGATCGAGGTCCAAGGGACGGCGGAGGGCAACCCCTTCACACGCGCCGAACTCGACCAGATGCTCGACTTGGGGCTGGCCGGGTGCGCGCAGTTGTCCACCATCCAAGCCGAGAGTCTGGAGCGAGGGTGAGACTGCTCTTGGCCAGTGGATCGGCCCACAAGGTGGTCGAGCTGCGGCGTATCCTCCACGCGGAGAAGGTGTCTGTCGAGGTCCTGGGCCTCACGGATGTGGACGCGTACCCCGAGCCCGTCGAGAACGGCGCGACCTTCGAGGAGAACGCCCTGATCAAAGCCCGGGCCGGGTTCGCGGTGACGGGGATCCCCACCCTGGCCGACGACTCGGGCATCGAGGTGGACGTGCTCAACAAGATGCCGGGGGTGCGGTCGGCCCGGTGGGCGGGCGTCCACGCTCAGGACGGCGACAACCTCGCCTTGCTCATCCGGCAGATCGCGGACGTGGAGCCCGCTCGGCGCACCGCGCGGTTCGTGTGCGCCATGGCCCTGGTGTGGGCCGGCGGCGAGACCGTGGTGCGTGGTGTGGTCGAGGGCTCGTTGGCCGAAGAGCCCAGGGGTGAGCGCGGTTTCGGGTACGATCCGCTCTTCCTCCCCGACGGCGAGACCAGGACGACCGCCCAGCTGAGCGACGACGCGAAGGACGCGATCAGCCATCGTGGGCGCGCTCTGCGGGCGATGGCGCCCCATATCGAGGCCTTGGCGGCGCAGTCGGAGTGCTCTGCGGGGGCCGACGGCGAGGCGCCCCGCGCTTCGTCAGAACCGCAGGGGCGTTGACATGAAGCAGTACCTCGACTTGGTCCAGCGCATCCTCGACGAGGGGGTGCGGAAGACTGACAGGACGGGTACGGGCACGCTGTCGGTGTTCGGCCACCAGATGCGCTTCGATCTGACCCAGGGGTTCCCTCTGGTGACGACGAAGAAGATACACACCAGGTCGGTCTTCGGCGAGTTGCTGTGGTTCCTGCGCGGGGACACCAACATCGGGTGGTTGCATCGCAACGGGATCACCATCTGGGACGAGTGGGCCGACGAGAAGGGCGACCTGGGGCCCGTGTACGGATACCAGTGGCGCAGTTGGCCGACGCCCGACGGGCGTCATGTGGACCAGATCGCCCACGTGATCGACCAGATCCGGACGAAACCGGACTCGCGCCGCCACATCGTGTCGGCGTGGAACGTCGCCGACGTGGACGAGATGGCGCTTCCCCCGTGCCACACCATGTTCCAGTTCTACGTGGCCGAGGGCAAGCTCTCCTGCCAGTTGTATCAGCGTTCCGCGGACGTCTTCCTCGGCGTCCCCTTCAACATCGCGTCCTATGCCCTGTTGACACACCTCGTCGCCCAGGTCACAGGGCTCGGCGTGGGGGACTTCGTCCACACGTTCGGCGACGCCCACCTCTACCTCAACCACCTCGACCAGGCTCATCTCCAACTGTCGCGGACGCCTCGTCCGCTGCCCCGCTTGTGGGTGAACCCCGAGGTCACGGACATCGACGCGTTCGAGTTGGACGACATCCGCGTGGAGGGGTACGACCCGTACCCGGTCATCAAAGCCCCGATCGCGGTGTGACATGAGCGAGTTCCACGCCGACCTCCCGTACCCCTCGCTGACGGCCATCGCGGCGGTGGCGGCCAACGGCGTCATCGGCGACGGAACGGGCATGCCCTGGCACCTTCCGGAGGATTTCGCCCGGTTCAAGAGCGTCACCATGGGCGGTGTGCTCGTCATGGGTCGCCGGACGTACGAGTCCCTGGGCGCGGCGCTGCGGGGGCGCACGTCCATCGTGCTGACCCGCAACCCCGACTGGACTCCCAGCGACACCCGGGGGTGCGAGGTGCTGACCGCGTCCGACATGCCCGGGCTCGCGCGACTCCTGGCGGCCCGCCCTGACCAGCGATGGTGGTCGGCCGGCGGGGGAGAGATCTATCGTGCCTTGTGGGGCTACACGACCTTGCTGGACCTCACCGAGGTGAAGATGACCCCTGAGGGGGCGACCCGGTTCCCGACGGTGGACGACGAGACCTGGGTCGAGACCAGTCGCGACCCCAGGGAGCAATTCGACTTCGTCACCTATGCCCGTGTCACCACATCGGCGGCCGACGCTCTGGGGGCACTGATCGCTGATGCGCGCTGAGGCGTCCATCCTGCACTTGGACCTCGACGCCTTCTTCGCGGCGGTCGAGCAGAGGGACAAGCCCAGTCTTCGCGGCAAGCCTGTGGTCGTGGGCGGGATCCTGGGCCGGGGGGTCGTGTCCACGGCCTCCTACGAGGCGAGGAAGTTCGGGGTCCACTCCGCGATGCCCACCCACGAGGCACGCCGGTTGTGCCCCAACGCGGCGTACTTGTCGGGTCGTTTCGGGGCGTATCGGGTCGCCTCCCGGCAGGTCATGGCCATCCTGCGATCCCTGTCACCGCTGGTGGAGCCCCTCAGCCTCGACGAGGCTTTCGTGGACCTCGCCGCCGGAGGGCACACCGACTTCTCCCTCGACGCGCTCACCCGGTTGGGGCAGGAGGTCCGCGAACAGGTGCGCACAGCGACGGGCGGGCTGACCGCGTCGGTCGGCATCGGATCGAGCAAGTTCATCGCCAAACTGGCCTCCGAGCAGGCGAAACCCGACGGATTGGTGATCGTCCCCGTCGGCACGGAGGTCGACCGGATCGCCCAGCTCGGAGTGCGGGCGATCCCCGGCGTCGGCCCGGCCACGGCTGAGCGGCTCTATCGATTGGGGATCCTCACCGTGACCGATCTGCGGGCGGCCACGGCGAATGAGTTGCGCCGTGAGCTCGGAGGGACCACCGCCGCATGGCTGACCGACCTCGCCTACGCCCGCGACGATCGGGGGATCTCCGGCTCGCGAGAGGTGAAGTCGATCTCCATCGAGGACACCTTCGCCCAGGACCACACGCGCATGGAGGATCTCGAGCCCATCACGGCCCGCGACGCCCACGAGGTGGCCGCACGGCTGCGCAAGTCCGGGATGTTCGCCCGGACCATCACCCTGAAGCTGAAGCTCGCCGACTTCACCACGCACACCCGATCACGGACCCTGCTGGGAGCGGTGGACTCCAACGAGACCATCGCCGCCGTCGCCATCGAGCTCCTGGGACAGCAACGACACCTGCTTCCGCAAGGGATCCGCCTGCTCGGGGTGGGGGTGTCCGGATTCACCAACGAGGCGCAGGAGGCGCTGTTCGAGATCAGCGCGTCCCGTCTCGACGAGTCGAGGATCGACCTGCCCCCGGTCACGGTGCGGCATGGCGCCCTGAATTACCGTCCCGGCGACGACGTCACGCACGCGGTGCACGGTCCCGGATGGGTATGGGGCACGGGTATGGGCCTGGTCACCGTCCGATTCGAGACCGCCGAGACGGGGCCGGGCCCCATCCGCACCTTCCAGGTCGACGACCCCGAGTTGAGCTCCACCCCCGTGCGCGTGCCCGACGAGGATCCCTCGGGCCCCGGGTGGATCGAGGAGTGAGCTCGGACCTCACGGTCGCCACCCGGTCGCCGCCTCGGGTCTCGTCAGGCGCCGGTGTACTGGTTGGTGTACGCCGCCACGGGATCTGTGCCCTCGGGGATGAGTCCCACTGCGGCCATGGCGTCGGCCATCTGGGTCCACTGGGCGGGGTCGAAGGGGGGAGACACCGTCTGGTCGGGGCCCAGGAACAGGGCGGTGGTCGCGGGGAGGACGAGCTTGGCGGTGGCGAGCGTGTCACCGCGGAAGCTCGGGATGTAGTCGGCTGCGATGGTGAGTGTCTGGTCCGGGTCGTCCAACGATGTGGTCATGCCCTGTTTCATGCCGGCCACCACGGCGGCGACGATGTCCGGGTGGTCCTGGGCGTACGTCGTCGTCGTGGCCAGGCAGATGCTCACCAGGGGAACCTGGGGATCGATGACCCGTACAGGGAACCCCGCGCTGGTGAAGCTGATGACGTCGGAGTTGGCGAAACCGATCACGGCGTCGACCTTGCCGGTGGTCAGGGCCGCCTGTTGGGTGTAGCCGATCTCGGCGATGGTCACGTCCGACTCGGACAGGCCCGCCTGCTTCAGGGCGATCAGCAGCGCGAACCAGTTCTCGCCGAACTTGCCGGGGATCCCTACGGTACGGCCCGCGAGATCCGCCACCGATGTGATGGGGGAGTCCGCGGGGACGATGAAGCGGGCCGGGTACTGACCGTAGTACGACGCCACGGCGACGATGTCGATCCCCTGGGACCGGGCCTGCAGGATCTCGTCCCCTCCGGCGACGACGAACTGCTCCTGGTCGGCGGCGAGCGCGTTGAACAGCCCCTCCGACGCGCCGTGATGCCGCAAGGACACGGACACGTCGGATGTGTAGAACGCGTTGTGGTCCGCCACATAGAACGGGGCGAACTGGATGTTGGGGATGTACGTCAGCCCCACGATGGTGGACTGGCCGGGGGCCGCCGAGGGGTGGGGCGTGGGGGTGGAGCACCCGGTCAGGGCCGTCACGACGGCCAGAGCCGCGGCGGCGGCGCCGACACGCCATCGGCGAAACCTGGTGGGGGCTGCCGACGTGGTCGAGACTGCCGAGGCGGCTGAGCCTGCCGAAGGGCCTGACATGGCTGGACGGTGGGTCATGATGCTCCTTGGGGTAGAGGTGCGGCGAGGTCGGACCACCGGCGTTCGGCGATCGACACGAGAGAGTAGGCGATGGTGGCCAGCAAGGCGAGCACGATGATGGTGGCGAACATCCCGGCGACGTTGAACGAGGCGTGCTGGGTGAACACCAAGGTGCCCAGTCCTGAGCCCCCGATGACCATCTCGCCGACGACGGCGCCGGTGATCGACAAGGTGAAACCATTGCGCACGCCGGCCAGGATCGCGTGGAGGGCCAGGGGGACCTCGATCTCGACGAGCAGCCAGAACGTGTTGGCGCCATCGCACTGGGCGGCGGCGAGGACGTCTTTGTCGAGATGGCGGAAGCCCACCACGGAGCTGACCAGGATGGGGAAGAAGACCATGAGGGCGCACAACGCCACGATGGAGCTCAGCCCGTACCCGACCCACAGGGAGAGGAGGGGGGCGAGGGCGACCGCCGGAATGGCCTGCGTGGCGCCGAGGAAGGGCAGGACCGCGGCCGACGCGACCCGCGAGCGGTGGATGAGCACTGCCAGCGGCAGGGCGACCACGAGGCCCACGAGACAGCCGAGCAGGGCCTCGGTCAGGGTGACGCCGATGTACGGCCACATGTCGCCGGGGTCGACGAGGCCCCAGAAGAGTTCGCGGGCGACCGCGCCGGGGGTCGGGAGGAAGTAGCGGACGACGGTGGCGGGAGCAGTGGCGACGGTCCACGCCAGCAGCAGGACCACGCCCAGGCACAAGGGCGCGACAAGATTGAGCCAGACGGTTGGGCGTCGTGCCATCATCCCTCCTGCGAAGCCCGATAGGAAAGACTTTAGATTCCTTGCTTCACGGGAACCTGGTCCTACCGATCACGGGGCGGGGGGGGGAGGAGACGCGCAAGCACCGACACCCGCACAGGCATGGCGGACATCGGCCTAACCCATTCCTCCCATCCAGACTATGACTGTCGGTTCTGGATTCTCACCAGATCGGCCTCGGCGCTCTCACATCGAGGTTCGCGGACTCGGGCCCCTTGACAGGGTCCCATCACCGCCGGTTCGGACTTGCACCGACCCCGGAATTGGTTATCGTCAAGTATACATCAGTCGCAGGAGGCCCCCATCCCGGGGTCGCCTAGTCGAAGACGACCGTGCGCACGCCATCGAGCAAGATCCGGTGCTCGGCGAACATCTTGACCGCATGGGTGAGCGTCACCGACTCGATGTCCTTGCCCAGCTCGCGCAGGTCCCCGACGGATTTGGAATGGTCCACCCTGACCACCGACTGCTCGATGATGGGCCCCTCGTCGAGGTCGGGGGTCACGAAATGGGCGGTGGCGCCGATCAGTTTGACCCCGCGGGCGTGGGCCTGACGGTACGGGTTGGCGCCTTTGAAGCCGGGAAGGAACGAGTGATGGATGTTGATGACCCTCGTCGCCAGGTCGCGGCACAGGTCGGGGGAGAGGATCTGCATGTAGCGCGCGAGCACCACCAGTTCGATGTCCAACTCTCGTACCGCTTCCCGTACACGCGACTCGAAGGCGGGTTTGGTCGCGGCGGTGACCTCCCTGTGCTCGAAGGGGGTGGAGTAGAAGGCGGCGAGGTCGGCCAGGTCCGGGTGGTTGGACATCACCAAGGGCACGGTGACGGGCAGCGCCCCCGTCCGGACATGGGACAGCAAGGCGTCCAGACAGTGGCCTGCCGTGGACGCCAGGATGAGGGTACGCACCGGGCGACCCACCGCGTCCACACGTACCGTCCCCGCGAACTGGTCGGCGACAGGGGCCAGGCTGGCGGCGAAATCGGCGGGGAGGGCGGTGGACTCCACCTGCACCCGCGTGAAGAACATGCCGGTGTCCGGCGAGGAGTACTGCTGCAGCTCGGTGATGTTGCCGTTCATGGCCACGATGGCGCCGGTGATGGCGTGCACGATTCCCGGCCGGTCCGGGCAACGGAAGGTGATGACGCAGTGATGGGACATAGGCACAACCCTAGCGTCATTCGTCACCGACAGGTCGGGGCGTCTGATCTGAGGACGGAACGCGCGTGGGGGACATCTAGTACCCTTAGCTGATGTAAGAAAGGGTCCAGATCATGTTCGACACTCTCCAAGATCGTCTGTCCAAGGCTTTCCGCACCTTGCGGGGCAAAGGTCGTCTGTCGGACGCCGACATCGAGGCGACTCTGGGCGAGATCCGGGTGGCCCTGCTGGAGGCGGACGTCAACCTCGACGTCGTCAAGCTCTTCGTGGAGAACGTGCGCAGCCAAGCGCACGAGGTCGAACTGTCCAAGGCCATCAACCCGGCCCAGCAGATCGTCAAGATCGTCCACCAGGAACTGGTCGACATCCTGGGCGGCCACACACGCAACCTGCGCTTCGCCAAGACCCCCCCGACCGTCATCATGCTGGCCGGCCTGCAAGGGGCTGGCAAGACCACTTTGGCTGGCAAGCTGGCCCACTGGCTGCGGGAGAAGGGCAACTCCCCGCTCCTGGTCGCCGCGGACCTGCAGAGGCCCAACGCGGTCACCCAGTTGCAGGTCGTGGGCCACCAGGCGAAAGTCGCGGTGTTCGCCCCCGAGCCGGGCAACGGCGTGGGCGACCCGGTGGCCGTGGCCCGCCAGTCCATGGAGATCGCCACGCGGCACCTCCACGACGTGGTCATCGTCGACACGGCCGGACGATTGGGCGTGGACGAGGAGATGCTGCGACAGGCGGCTGACATCCGCGACGCCATCAACCCCGATGAGACGCTGTTCGTCGTCGACGCGATGATCGGCCAGGACGCCGTCACCACCGCGCGCTCCTTCGCTGAGAAGGTCGGCTTCGACGGGGTGGTGCTGACCAAGCTGGACGGCGACGCCCGAGGCGGCGCGGCCCTGTCCGTCGCCACCGTCACGGGGGCGCCCATCATGTTCGCCTCCACAGGCGAGAAACTGTCCGACTTCGAGGTCTTCCACCCCGACAGGATGGCCGGACGGATCCTCGACATGGGCGACGTCCTCACCCTCATCGAGCAGGCCGAGCGTCACTTCGACCAGAAACAAGCCGCCGAGGCCGCAGGTAAACTGCTGGGCGGCGGCAAGGGCTTCACGCTCCAGGACTTCCTCATGCAGATGCAGGCGGTACGGCGCATGGGACCCATCGGCAAGCTGATGGGTATGCTGCCTGGCGCCGGCGCCATGGCCGACCAACTGAACGCCATCGACGACAAGCAGATCGATCACATCGAGGCGATCATCTACTCCATGACCCCCGCTGAACGGGCCGACGTGGCGATCCTCAATGGGTCGCGCCGCGCGAGGATCGCCCGGGGCGCCGGGGTCACCGTCCAAGAGGTCAACGGCCTGGTCAACCGTTTCGTCGAGGCGCGCAAGATGATGCAGCAACTCGGGTCCGGCATGATGGGCGGGATGCCGGGGATGCCAGGCATGCCCGGTGGGATGCCGGCGATGCGCAAACCCAAGCAGGCGCCCAAGAAGAAGAAGACGGGCTCCAAGGTCTCCGGGAACCCCGCCAAGCGTGCCGGCACGGTGGTCGAGACCACCCAGGCCGACACGTCGGGCGCGGCGTTCGGAGTGCCGCGTACCCCGCAGGAGGTGGAGAAGGCCATGGCCGACTTCCAGCTTCCCCCCGACATCGCCAAGATGCTGGGGAACGGATGAGCACCCCCACGAGCCCCGCGTGGCACATCCATGGCGTGATGTGCCAGACCGGCGAGGAACTGGACCTGTGGGTCCAGGGCTCGACGGTGACCCACACGAAAGTGGAGGGCGCCACCACCATCGCGTCGGCGGGCTGGATCCTCCCGGGTCTCGTGGACGCGCACTGCCATGTGGGTCTGTCCGCGCAGGGCGGTGTCGACGCGCAGACCGCGGAGCGACAGGCCCTCACCGACCTGGACGCCGGGGTCACCCTCATCCGTGACGCCGGTTCCCCCATCGACACCCATTGGTTGGACGCCCGCGCCGACATGCCCCGGATCATCCGCGCGGGTCGGCATGTGGCCCGTACCCGCCGGTACCTGCGCGACTACGCCGTGGAGGTCGAACCCGAGGATCTCGTCGCCGAGGTGCGCCGTCAGGCTCGTGCCGGAGACGGGTGGGTGAAAATCGTGGGGGACTGGATCGACCGCGCGGTCGGCGACCTGGCCCCGTCCTGGCCCGAGGAGGTCATGGCCGAGGCCATCCGGGCGGCCCACGACGAGGGGGCTCGCGTCACGGCGCACTGCTTCGGGGAAGAGTCGGTCCACCACCTGGTCAGGGCGGGTATCGACTGCGTCGAGCACGGCTGCGGGCTGGACGAGGAGACCATGGCGATCATGGCCGCGAACGACGTGGCGCTCGTCCCGACACTGGACAATCTGGAGATCTTCCCCGATCTGGCCGACCAGGCGCAGGACAAGTTCCCCACGTACGCGGCCCACATGCGCGACCTGTACGCCTGTCGCGACCGGGTGTACGCTGCCGCCCTGGACGCCGGTGTGAACATATATTGCGGAAGCGACGCCGGGGGGATCCGTCCTCATGGGGCGGTGCTGGGCGAGATCACGGCGTTGTCCCGCGTGGGCGGGCCCATGTTCGCCCTCGGCGCCGCGTCGTGGCGTGCGAGGCAGTGGCTCGGGGCGGGCGATCTGGAGGACGGCGCCCCCGCGGACATCGTGATCGCCAGGGAGGACCCCCGAAAAGACGTGTCCGCCCTGGCCGACCTCGCCCTCGTGATGGTCGCCGGCGCGATCCATCGTCCCCGCGTGTGAGACCTGGGCGCTGAGTCGTCCCTCCCGCAGGCGCCCCCTCGGGATCCCGTGGCGCCGCTCGTCCATCACACGATGGAACACGGATAGTCTCATATCGTGGACGCGAGTTGAAGACAGGGGGCATGGTACGGGTACAGTTGCCACATGCAGAACATGTACAGCTGGTGGCTCGCCTGACAGGCGGTCCGACAGTTGTGCCCACAACCACCGCCTGACGCAGGCGGTTTTTTTGTATCCTGCACCAGGCGACCACCACAAGGAGAAAGACCATGACCCACTCACGGATGACACGGATCGCGGCGGCAGGCGCCTCGATGATCGTCCTCGCCTCGCTGGCATCGTGCTCGACCGGCACCCCGGGAACGAACCCGAGCAGCACCACCTTGCACATCGGCATCGCCCAGATCGTGTCCCACCCCTCCCTGGACGCCATCCGAGCGGGCTTCGAGGATTGCATGGGGACCCTCGGCTACACCGATGTGGCGTACGACGAGCAGAACCCCCAAGGCGATCAGGCCGCCCTGACGAGCATCGCCAACAACTTCAAGGCCGCCAAGCTCGACCTCGTCGTGGCGATCACCACGCCTGTGGCCCAAGCGATGGCCCAGGCCATCCCCGACCGCTCCATCATCTTCGCCGGTGTGACGGACCCAGTCTCCGCCGGACTGGTGAACTCCTTCGAGGCGCCCGGCGGGAACCTCACCGGCACCTCCGACTACCCGCCCATCGACGCGCAGATCCAGTTGATCAAGGACATCAAGCCCGATGTGAAGACCATCGGCGTCGTCTACGCCTCGTCCGAGGTGAACGCCGAAGTGCAGATGAACCTGGCCAAGGACGCCGCGGCGAAGCTCGGCATCGACCTCAAAGCGGCCGCGGTGACCACCTCCGCCGAAGTGGCACAGGCGGCGGCGTCCCTGAAAGGCGTGGACGCGTTCTACGTCGGCAATGACAACACAGTGGTGTCCGCCGTCGAAGCCCTAGTCCAGGTCGCCGAGCAGCAGCAGGTACCTGTCATCGCCGCCGACCCCGACTCGGTCACCCGTGGCGCCACGGCGTCGTACGCCATCAACCAGCACGACATGGGCTGCCAGGCGGCGACTCTGGCTGACAAGGTCCTCAAGGGCGCCAGCCCCGCGACCCTGCCCGTGGTCAAAATGGCCGATCTGACAGACTCCCTCGTCCTCACGATTAATCCCTCCGCCGCGGCCCTCCAGGGCGTGACGATCCCGGATTCGGTCAGCTCTCGTCCGGGCACGGTGGTCGTCCCCAGCTGAGTCGACGCCCTCGCGGGGCGTGGACGTCAGCCCAGCAGTGTACGGTCGGCGGCCAGATCGCCAGTTCGTCGAGCGAACTGGTCGAGAAGGCCGTCGACCGTCGTCGTCTGCTTCTCTTGACCGGTCAGCTCCAGGTGGATCGTGCCCTCGTGCATGAGGATCAGGCGGTTACCCAGACGCAGGGCCTGGTCCATGTTGTGCGTCACCATGAGGGTGGTCAGCCGGTGGGAGGCGACCTCTTGCTCCGTGATCCGCGTGATCAACTCGGCGCGTGCGGGGTCCAGGGCGGCGGTGTGCTCGTCCAAGAGAAGGATCGACGGGCGTGAGAACACGGCCATGATCAGGGACAGGGCTTGGCGCTGACCGCCTGACAGGTACCCGACCTGGGTGGTCAGCCTGTTCTCCAAGCCCAAGCCCATCACGGCCAACTCGTCGCGGAAGCGGGCCCGTTTCGCCGCGGTCACCCCGCGTCCCAAGCCGCGTCGCCTGCCTCGGTGCCAGGCCAGGGCCATGTTCTCCTCGATGGTCAGGTCGGGCGCCGTCCCGGCCATGGGGTCCTGGAAGACCCTGCCCACCAGGCGAGCCATGGAGTGCTCCGGCAGATGGGTCACGTCGCGCCCGTCGATGAACACCTGGCCGCGCTCGGGACGGAAGACGCCGGCGACGACGGACAGCAAGGTGGACTTCCCGGCGCCGTTCGAGCCGATCACGGTGACGAAATCACCGTCGGCCATCGTCAAGGACACGTCGTCCAGGGCCGTCCGCTCGTTGACTGAGTACGGGAAGAAGGTCTTCGTGACGTGGCGCAACTCAAGCTTCGGCGCGGCCCCACCGGAGGGAGCGCCCGGCGTCGACGTGGCAGTGGTGGTCGTCATTCGATCCCTCCTGTGGCGGGGGAGGCGTCCCCATGCACCGTTTTCTCCACGGCGGCCATGTCGGCAGCCAGCACTTGTTTGGCCATTTCCTTCTCCCGGCGATTGCGTGCCATCTGCTGGAAGACGGCCAGTTTGGGCAGGAGCAGCGCCGCGATCACGAGCACGGCCGAGATGATCTTCATGTCCGTGGGCTGGAGCCCGATGTTGAGCCCCAGCGCCAGTTGGATCACGACACGGTAGATCACGGATCCCGCGACCACGGCGAGCACCGCCCGCCAGATGGGACGGGACCCGAAGATCGCCTGCCCGATGATCACAGAGGCCAGCCCCACGACGATGGTTCCGATGCCCATGGAGATGTCCGCGAAGCCCTGGTACTGCGCCAGCAAGGCGCCCGACACCGCCACCAACCCGTTGGACAGGGCCAGTCCCAGGATGACCATGCCGGAGGTGTGGACCCCCTGCGCGCGGGCCATCTGGACGTTGTTGCCCGCCGCTTGGATGCCGAGTCCGAGGTTGGTGGTCAGGAACCAGGTGAGGGCCACCCCGAAGATCGCCACCATGACGGCGAACACGGCGATGGATTTCCAGGTGGCGAACCACTGGGCGTCGTGCATACCGGACAGCAACGTGGGGGCGCGCAACAAGCTCAGGTTGGCTTTCCCCATGATCCGCAGGTTGATGGAGTACAAAGAGATCTGGGTCAAGATGCCCGCCAAGAGGGGGTTGACCTTGCCGAAGGTGTTGAGCACGCCCGTGATCGCGCCGGCCGCGCATCCGGCGACGAAGCCGAGGGCGGTGCTCGCCAGGGGGGACCACCCCGCCAGGATGGCCGACGCGGACACGGCGGCCCCGGTGACCAGGGAGCCGTCGACGGTGAGGTCGGCGAAGTTGAGGATGCGGAAGGTCAGGAAGACGCCCAGGGCCATCAGGGCGTAGATGAGCCCGAGGTCAACGGCTGCCAGCATGGCGCCCTCGCCGTTCGAGTCGTGTCGCTGCCATGTCACCCTTCCATCGGACCGTCCAACTGGTGGAATCTTCCTTGAACCAGCGAAGGCAAGTTTAGCCCAGCGCCGCGGCTCACCCGTACCTGGCTCTCACGGGAGAAGCAGGAATGGCGGAATGAGCCGTTTTCTGGCAAAATATAGGCCGCGTATCTATGTCGGATGGTGCCCTCTATCTCCGCCTGGCATAGGTCCCCTTGGGACATGGGAATCGAGGTACCCCACCTTCGGCCATGCTCCTCTACACCGCCCATCCCGGGCACTTTCACAACAGGAGATCACACACTAGTGGCTGTCAAGATTCGTCTCAAGAGGCTCGGCAAGATCCGCGCGCCTCACTATCGTATCGTGGTCATGGACGCTCGTCAGAAGCGCGATGGCCGTGCAATTGAAGAGATCGGCCTCTACCATCCCAAGAACGACCCGTCGTTGATTCAGGTCAACTCGGAGCGCGCCCAGTACTGGCTGGGTGTCGGCGCGCAGCCCACCGAGGCTGTCGTGGCGCTGTTCAAGCGTTCCGGTGACTGGCAGAAGTTCAGCGGCGACACGACTCCCTCGGGCATCGAGCCGCAGAAGCCCCGTCCCGACCGTCTGGCGCGTTACACCGCAGCCGCTGACGCCGCCCCTGAGGCTGGCGAAGCCATCAAGGTGAAGCGCACGGCCAAGAAGAAGGCGGAAGAGGCCGAGCCGGTCGCTGAAGCCGTGGTGGAAACCGAAGCCGTCCAGGCCGACGAGGCCGTCGCGACGGAGCCGGTCGCCGACGCAGAGAAGACAGAGGACTGACATGCTAGCCGATGCTTTGGAGCACTTGGTGCGCGGCATCGTCGGTCATCCCGACGACGTGAGGGTCCGCGACTTGGACCTTCGGCGCGGCCGGATGCTCGAAGTACGCGTGAACCCTGACGACATCGGCAAAGTGATCGGTCGTCAGGGCAGAACCGCTCAGGCTCTGCGCACGGTCGTGGCCGCTCTGGCCGGACACGAGCAGGTCCGGGTGGACTTCCTCGACGTCGACCGTAGGGCCGCCAAGCCGAGGCGCTACTGATCCATGCTGGTCAGGTGGGCGCGCCGTGAGCGTGCCCACCGGCCATGCCCCCGTCCGGCGAGGACCCGGGGCCAGGATCAGGTTCGTTGGCAGGAATGAGACTATGTCTACTGTAGACGTCATCGTGGGCACGCTGGGGCGTGCCCACGGTCTTTCGGGGGAAATATTCGTCGACCTTCGCACCGACTCCCCTCAGGAGCGATTCCGTCCGGGGGCGGTCCTGTGGGCGGGGGAGTCCCACCCGCTCGAGGTGGTCAGTTTCCGCATCCAGTCAGGACGCGGCCTGGTACGGTTCGCCGACGTGTCCGACCGTACCCACGCGGAAGCGCTGACGGGTGCGCGGCTCGTGGCGCACGTCCCGCTCGATGAGAACGCCGACGAGGACGGGGTGTACTTCGACCATCAGCTCATGGGTCTCACGGTGGTCACGACCGCCGGCATCGAGGTCGGCACAGTGGCCCGCATCGACCACATGGGGTTCCAGGACATGCTCGTGGTGGCGACAGCCACCGGCGACAGGCTCGTCCCCTTCGTCGACGACCTCGTCCCCGAGGTCGATCTGGTCAACGCCCGCGTGGTCGTCCACGCCATCCCCGGGCTCCTGGAGGACGCGGAATGAGGCTTGACTACATCACGATCTTCCCCGACTACTTCGCGCCGCTGAGCCTGTCCCTGGTGGGCAAGGCCGTCGCGTCGGGACTGCTGACGGTGGGTGTGCACGACCTGCGCTCCTGGGCTTTCGACGTCCATCGCAGCGTGGACGACACCCCTTTCGGCGGGGGCGCCGGCATGGTGATGAAGCCCGAGCCCTGGGGGCAAGCCCTCGATGAGGTTGTGGGTACGCGGCCGATGACGACCTCGGTGGTGGCTCCGGAGGTGGCTCCGGAGGCGACTCCGGTGGGGGGCCCGACATCCGATGCTCCTTCCCGGAGCGAGGCCCGTACCTGTGTGATCGTCCCCTCGCCCAGCGGCCACCCGTTCACCCAACCCATGGCCGCCGACTTGGCTGGCTACGACCACCTCGTCTTCGCGTGCGGGAGGTACGAGGGCATCGACGCGCGCGTCCCGGCGTACGCCCGCTCGCTGGCTGAAGTGCGCGAAGTGTCCTTGGGCGACTACGTGCTCAATGGCGGCGAGGTCGCCGCACTGGCCATCACCGAGGCGGTGGTCCGCCTGCTCCCTGGCGTCATCGGCAACCCCGAGTCGTTGCAGGAGGAGTCGCATTCCGACTCGATGGACCGCCTTCTGGAGTATCCCGTCTACACCAAGCCCGCCACTTGGCGCGGCATGGACGTCCCAGAGGTCCTGCTGTCCGGTCACCATGCGAAGATCGCCGCTTGGCGGCGCGACCGTGCCGAGGAACTGACCCAGGAGCGACGGCCCGACCTGCTCGGCTGAGCGTCGTGGCGGCCTGACGAGTCCCGCCCGTGGCGATCTGACGCGTCCCGCCCGGGGCGACCAGCGCCGATCAGGTGTCGTACGTCACTTCGTACTGGTCGTCCCCGTCGATCACGGCGGCGCGAAGGAGGTTGCGGTCGACCCAGACGTCGACGGGCGTCGTGTCGGAGAAGGGCAGAGGAGCGCCGGTGAGTTGGTCGCACGGACCGGGTGAGGCCACGTGGGCGCCACAGACTCCCGACGCGTACTGGTCGTAGGCCGTGAGCCAGTCCGATGGCAGGTCATCGCAGGGCTGCGCAGGGGATCCACGGACTTTCGTGCCGTCCCACCGGTTCCCGAAGAGTGGGTGGTGTTCTCGATGGTCGAGCCGAAATCTTCCTCCCTTTCCAAGCCGAAGGCCGCAATGCGACTTCCGACATCATCCTAGCCGAGAACCGGATATACACGTCACATCGTGAACGTGATCTGTGAGAACGGTGGCGGGGTCTATGGTGGCATTGTTCGATTGAGGACGCTTCACGATTTGCCCTGGGAGGGACATTATGAATTTCGAGATACCTGAGGACATCGTCCAAGCCGCCGAGGGCCACCTGGGGTCTGCTCACAATGATGTGACCAGTCTCATTGACGCCACAAGGACGGAGGCGGTCACCCGCTTGAACGACGCCATTGGCGGCGAGACGAATCTGGCGTGCACGGAGTTGGTGACGACGTGGACCGCAGAGGTCAATCAGGTCGTGGCGATGCTCGCCGAGTTCTCGGAATCCATGGTGGCCAGCGGGGCCCGGACGCCTGACACGGTGGACGCCGAGTCGCAGAAGATCACCGCCACCGATGCCCATGCGGCCCGGCTTGGCTGAGTCAGAAGACGGAAGGAGTTGGATCATGACAGCGACAATTGATCGACTGGAGTTGGAACTCGTCGACGAGACTCGTCACACGCTCATGCAGGGGTCGTTGCATATCCAAGATCGCCTCGACACGTTAGTCGCTGACATGGCCGCGATGGGTGACGGGCAGGGGGCCTGGTTCCAGGCGCTCACAGCCACCAAGGAGCGCTGGGACGCGCAGATGCAACGTCTGATGCATGTGCTGGCCACCGAGTCTGAGTAGGTGAAGGATTCCGCTGTCCCCTGACAGATCGACCTGTGAGCCGTGACGAACGTCTGGCATGCGTAGTCGGCATGGCCTGGTGCCTGCGAAACGGTATGGTAGGACACTGCGAAATGGACCAGTAGAGACCAGCGAAATGGACCAGTAGACACCTGAGGCGAGGGTTCACAACTGTCCAGATCCAGTGTGGCTTACCGTTGGAAATATCAGCACTCAATGTAGGAATATTCTTACATCCGATGTAGGAAAATTCTGATCATGATCGTGTCATCTCATGAGTATCGATGAGGCTCTGCTGCCCGAACCGGCCGGGCGGGGCCGGGTGAACTGATCCGTTGGCGGGGCTTCCTAGCCGTTGAAGATTGTCGCCGTTGACGCAAACCGAGGTGAGGGGGTGATCTGCCTCGCATGGAATCGCTGGTAGACAGCCTGTTCGACGACGGCATGGTTCGGTAGGCAGCCCATTGTGGCGACGTAGTGTCCGATGTTGTTCCGGGTATCGTCAGGGGTGGTGTCCCTGTCCTCACGCTGAGGAGGATGTCCGCGGCCATTGCCGTGAGATGGGTGAGTGGCACTGTGGTGGGCCTGCTCATGGACAACCTCCTTCGTGGTCAACCAGATCCTCCCCGCCGTCCCCTTCTGCGCTTCACCCGTCCAGGCGTACTTCTGGCGCGACGCGAAGTCCGGCGCCGAGGTGGACCTTGTCTTGGTCGATTCCGAAGACCGAGCCGTCGCAGTGGAGGTCAAGGCTTCGACGAGCGTGTCCTTGGGCGACATCTCCGGCATCACCGCGTTCGCCGCCAGGCGCCAGATGGTCGCCGGGTACGTGGTGTTTGGCGGCGACCGATGCGTACACCTGGCAGACAACGTCTGGGGAATTCCCCTCGGCCGATTCTTCTGAGGGCAGGGGTGATGTCAATGGCTCAGATGACAAGTGGGGAATCATCCGGGAATGCCCTCGTGGCAACGGGAAAACCAACAGCACCCGACTGTGCCGGGTGCTGTGAATGGTGAGGTGCTCCTTTGACTGCCCTACTGGACTGCCCGGCCTCCTCATTGTCGAGGATACCATCAGGATGGCTGAACGTCTATGATTCCTCCGTCCTTGCCTATGAAGAGGACGGACTTGATGGCTTTTCTCTTTTTCATCTCCCTGTGGATCTGATGCAGGGCTTCTTCTTCGCTGAGGTGAATCCTACGGGCGTCGAAGACGACATGACTGGATTGTTTTGAGGCACGTTTGAACTGGTTGGATACCGTGGTTCGGCTTCCTCCGGTTGGTGTCTTGAGCTCCCAGATCACACCGTTCATGACTAGGTCTGCTGTTTTGATCTCAAAGCCTCGCACTGGTCGTAGGAATTCGACGACCGTGGAGAAGTGGCGGGCGAGTATCCACGCGGCTTCGATCTCGTGCTGCTCGGGGAGCATGGGTGCGTCGGCGGGAAGGACGACCATCGGCATGAAGCGTGGGTCGTTCTGACGGACTCGTGGTTTCCGGGGCACGTCGTCTCCTTTCGTGAAGCCACAACGAATGGGCTTACTCGACGCAGAACGCCTTCCTTTCCACGTTTCTTTCTTTATCCATGACAGGTGGACTCAGGTGCTGTGGCTGAACGACTCGGACGGACTGGGAGGGGGCAGTGTCCTAGCAGGCAGTGAGCCAAAGGTCCAATGCTCGTATTGAATGGGCTGCTCTGCGAAAAGGCGCGATAGACAAGTTATGCCATTCCCGTAACCTCGCGATCGCTCTCAAGGCGGAAATGGATGCCTGGTGGGATGGCAATCCGGTCAAGATGGGTGCCAAGGTACGCGAGGATGCGTGCACAGTTGACTACATCATCAGAACGTCGCCTATGCCTCCCACGGATGAGTGATTGAGAGCTGGATCATCGTCACTGCGGATGCTTGCTGTTATTGGGCCATAGTGGATGGGATGTCCGCAGTGTTCACATGGAAATCTTGACCCGGAGCGCTCGTTGGAAACATAGTCGATTGCTGAGAGAAAGGTTAACTTGCCGCATTGGCATATCATGCGATAGCCGTAGTTAAAGTCGCATCGGCGCTCGACGAGATCTTGATGAGTACTGTTGGTCGCTAGGATCTGGAGATTGTTCTCCGGTATGTCGGACTGCATGCTCGGCTTTGGTTGTACAATGATGGTGCTCTCCTGTTGGTGGATTATGGGTGACACGTCTGGGTATGTTGGGATTCAATGCAGTGTGATGCCAATTGGTCCAGCATTCTTGCAATCTATGCAGACGGTAGTCAATTCTCGGATTGGCTAAATGTCAGGGGAGGCAAAGCGTCGACAATCGCCACCGTCCTCATGCTCACTGTCACGATCTTGGTCAGCAGGTCGAGGATGTATCTGGGGTGTTCGTGTTCTCTGGACCAGTCGTTCGGGTCGTTGGTGATGCCGGAGGGTTTGTCCGTCTTGATCTGGTAGCGCTCTAGGATCCAGTCGAGGGCGCTTCTCGCGCCTAGCATGTAGTCCTGGGCGGCCAAGGGGATGCTGCTAATGGTGATGTGGGGGTTGTAGACGATCGTCGTCTTGTCCTTGGCGGTGGACTTGCCGCCGTAGCGCATCTTCTCGACTCGGTACCAGGCGTAGGGGTCGGAACCGGGGGTGTCGCCCGCGATGGTCAGGCTGGGGTATGGGTCGGCCTGCTCGTAGTTGACGTGGAGGTCGAAGAGGACGCGGCCAGCGGCGACGAAGGTGTCGAAAGTTGCCCGGGTGTCTACCTGAGGGATGCGGGGGAGCATCTTCTTCAGGTCGGCGGCGAAGGTTGCACGGTAGCCGGGGCTGTGGAGGAGGCCGTAGATGTAATAGAAGATGTCGTCCTTGGTGACCTCTGGGCCGTATGTGGAGCGGTAGTCCTCCAGGGCTGCGTCGGTGATGTTGTCGATGCGGCGGTAGCCGTCAATGACGACATCGTCCGACTGGTTGAAAGAGAAGGCGGTCTGGGTGGCGTCAGGCCTGTCCGCGGGTTCGTAGCGCCAGCGGGGGAAGAATTGGCCGCCACTACCAGCGCCTGTCACGTGTAGGTCGGGCAGAGAATGCAGAGCTAATACTGAGAAGGGGACAGCTGAGCCTGCGCCCACCTGGTAGAAACCGAAGTTCGGATGATTCGGGGTTGGGAAGAAGATTGGAGTCTTGCCCGGCTCGTGGTTGAGCATGCGAGATGGGTCAACGTAAATATGCTCCTTACAGAAGGGTCGGTAGGCCCCCACTGTGATCTTGGTGCTGTCGAAATTGGCTCTTCGACCTCGCACAAGAGCCTGGCGCAGGGAGCGCGCCCAGCTGATTCGTGTTGGGTCGTCGTCCATGAAGTCTTGGGGATCAACGGGCGTGCTTGATTGTTTAGATGTGGCATGGGTCACATTGTCCACGCATTGGTTGTATGCATTGATCATGGCTGTCACTTGGGCCGCCACGCGTTCACTAGAGAAGCTGTACACCCAGGAGTCTCTACCGGTCTCGAGTCCTCTACCCCAAACGGAAAACGTGTCACCTGCCAGTGTGGGGAAGCGTTCAAAGGTATCGTTACGCTGATTCACCCAGTCGCCTGCGTCATTTGGGGTGATCACGTCCCAGGCAATCGACTCGATGCTAGCCGAGGCCACTAGCCCGAGCTTCTGATCCCTGCTCAGGTAGTCCCCGATGTCGCGGTAATGCAGTGTCGCGGGGCCGATGTGGCCGGGTTTCTTCACGGCCAGCATGATCGCCACGGTGTTGCGGGAGCCGGAGCCGAAGACGTTGCCTGCCTCCTTCTTGCGCTGGTCTCCGGCTGTTCTCGCGTTCCCCCGCAGGTTGTACACATAGAGCGCACTGAACTCGTCCACCAAGGACTTCCTCAGGCCGTCGGCCGTGTTGCCGTCGATGTACCCGCCGTTGGAGACGTATGCGACGATCCCTTGGTCCTCGATACGATCCGACGCCCATCGAATTGCCCGGATGTACGAGTCGTACAGACTGTTCTTATTAGTGGCCGACGACCGGGCCGCGTAGGTCGCCTCGATCCTGGAGTCCAGGGTGGGGTACTTGAGGTTGGCGTTGTCGTCGTTGCCTGACGACTGGCCGACGCTATACGGCGGATTCCCCACGACCACCCGGATCGGCAGTCTCAACTGCACAGCCGCGCGGTCGTTGTTGTCTACGAAGACCTGGTCGTCCAGGGTGTCGCCGGCCTCGGTCATCTGGAAGGTGTCCGCCAGGACGATCCCGTCGAAGGGGGTGTAGTCGCCCTCGGCCTGATCCACCATCGAATGGTAGGTCACCTCGATATTGGCGGCGGCGATGTAGTACGCCAAGAGCAGGATCTCGTTGGCGTGGAGTTCGGAGGCGTACTTCCTCGTCAGATCCTCCGGGCGGATCAACCCTGACTCCAGGAGCCGCACGATGAACGTTCCCGTTCCGGTGAAGGGATCCAACACGTGAACCCCCTCGTCGGTGAGACCCTGACCGAAGTGTTCGCGCAGGAGGTCATCGACGCTGCGGAGGATGAAGTCCACGACCTCGACGGGGGTGTAGACGATTCCCAAGGACTCGGATGTCTTCTTGAAGGCGAGCCGGAAGAACTTCTCGTACAACTCCATCAAGACCTGCTGTTTGCCGTGAGCGTTGTCGATGCCCGTGATCCGGTCACGCACCGAAGCGTAGAAGGCGTCCAGGCTGGCTGTCTCCGATTCGAGGTTCTCACCCTCCAAAGCGTCGAGCATGGTCTGCATGACGCGGGCGACGGGGTTGTGCTGGGAGAAGGAGTAGTCCTCGAAGAGGGCGTCGAAGACGGGTTTGGTGATCATGTGTTGGGAGAGCATGTCGATCGCTTGGGCGGCGTCGATCGAGTCGTTGAGGTTCGCGCGCAACGCCGACAGGAAGGAGTCGAAGGCCGACCTGATCCGCCAATCCCCGGTGGATATCAGGGATGTCAGGCGCGTGGTGTGGGAGGAGACGATGTCGGCGACGTCCTTCGCCCAGTCCTCCCAGTAGCGCCTCGACCCGACCTTGGCGACTATCTTCACGAAGATGGCGTCGCGCCACTTGTCCCAATCTAGGGGGAGCATCCCCTGGACGTCGAGCCCGGCTCCATCCGACTTCCCTGAGCCCTCACCCTCGCCCAGATCGTCCATGCCGATGACGCGGATCTGGTCGGGGAGGGTGGCGTTCAACTCGATCTGGTTGATCATCGCGTTGAAACGGTGGTCGTGGGCTCTCAAGGCTTGGAGCACATCCCAGATGACCTTGTACTTGGTGTTGTCCCGCAGGGCCTCCTCGGGCTCGACCCCGGCGGGGATGACGACGGGGAGGATGATGTAGCCGTACTTCTTTCCGGGGGCCTTGCGCATGACTCTGCCCACGGCTTGGACGACATCGACCTGGGACTTGCGCGCGCTGAGGAAGAGGACGGCATCCAGGGCGGGAACGTCCACGCCTTCGGCCAGGCATCGAGCGTTGGTGAGGATCTGGCAGTGTCCCTCAGGCGGCTCAGAGCGCAGCCAGTCCAGGGCAGTGTTGCGGGTGAGGATGTTCATCGTTCCATCGACGTGACGCACCTCGGTGGTCAATAAGCCCAGATCCTCGGTGACGACCATGCCGTCGGCCTCGACGGTCGCGGTCGTCTCCTCGATGAGGTCGGTGTAGTGGTCGACGACCTCGGTGAACTCCGTCGCGATGAGTTTCGACGCTTTGATGTCAGAGCAGAAGGCGACGGCCCGCTTCATCGGCTCGGGATCGATAGGGAAGTCGTCATCGCCACCGCGTTTGGCCAATCCGTTCCAGCAGCCGATGATCCTGGCTGCGTTCGGCAGGTCCAGTTCCGAGTTGCGTGCGAGAGCTGACTGCATGACCCGTGAGACCACCGCCACCGGAATCGTGAGGATCAGGACGCGGTAGTCCGAGAGCAGGCCTAACCCGACTGCCTCGCCGAAGTCCAGTCGGTGGAACTCGGGGCCGTACACGCCCTCGTCGTCCATGGATGCCAGCAGGGCGTCGGCCTCGCCGGCTTTGGCCTTGGTGGCGTCGTCGTAGATCCTGGGGGTGGCCGTCATGTAGAGCCTTTTGGCTCCCTGGATATACGTGTCGTCGTGGACGCGGACGAAGGCAGACTCGTCCTGGCCGATCAGTGTCGCCCCGGTGGTGCGGTGGGCCTCGTCGCAGATAATCACATCGAAGCGGGGCAGGCCCAGGGCTTGGGCCTGGTGGATCACGTCGATGGACTGGTATGTGGAGAAGACCACGGTCATCTGCGAGTGATCGCCCGAGTGGCCGCCTCGTACCTCCTGGATCAGACGGGCGGGGTCCGTCGTGGCGGGGATCTCCAGGTCGACCACCGAGATGTCCTCGCCCTCGCCGCCCTTGTCCTTGCCTACCTTGGAATCGGAGCACACCGCGAACGTCCGCAGGGGGATGGTCGCCTCCTGGGACCATTCCTTCAACGATTGGGAGAGCAGGGCGATGGAGGGCACGAGGAACAAGACCGTACGCCCCGCCCCAGCCTCGGTCTCGGCGATGCGCAGACTCGTGAAGGTCTTGCCCGTCCCACAGGCCATGATCAACTTGCCTCGATCATGGACGGCCAAACCGGCGCGGACGGCGGCGAGGGCTTTCTCCTGGTGGGGACGAAGCTGCTTCTTCGGCTTGCGGGTCAGGGTGTCGGGATTAGTGAACGAGAACTGCCCCCAGTCGATGGAGGAGTCGATCAAGTCGGTCAGTCCCATTCTGACCACGGGGATTTGTTGGTCTTTGATGGCATCCTCGGCCGCAGAGTTCCAGCGGTCGGTGGTGGACACAATCAAGCGGCCCACGAAGGGGTGCTTGCCGGACTCGGATAAGAAGGTGTCCACGTCGGGCTTGGTCAGGTAATGGTCCCGCGCGTAGAACTTGCACTGCACAGCCCATGGCTCACCGGTCTCTGCGTCGATGGCCACTAGGTCGATGCCGTGGTCGGGCCTGTCGCCCCGTCCCGGCCAGTCGGTCCACATGAACACCTCGGAGAACCGCGAGGCCCACGCCGTGTCGAGGGTGAGGAACTTGCGCACCAGGCGCTCGAAACGGTCGCCCTTGTCGCGCTCAGATGAGGCTGAAGCGGTCAGTTGGGCCAGGAGGGCTTCGACGGTCGAGATCACAGGCTCCATCATAGACAGCAGGTACGACACATTCTCGCGCAAGACGTCGTTGGGGCTGGGTGTCGTGTGTCGAATGGCTGACGAGGACTGCCTGGGGTCGTGGGTGTTGGCGGTGCTGACGTTTCTATATACGCTTGTCAGGAGATGAATGTCGCTTGGAAGTTGAGGGTGAGTCGCGTGGATGACATGGTCGTACTACGAGGAGCGGATGATGAGAGGAGAAGAGAATGTGATGCATGCCACTGCGACATCGCACAACCGGCTTCCTGTTGCTGGCCCATGGGGATCACAGTCCACACGAGTGGCCTCCCATGAAAGCTGTGCGCGCTGATGAGGCATCGACGACATCGGAGGGTGTCGACCCGGTTTTCCGGGTCATGTTCTATGAGGCTGCGTCGAGCCCTCCGGGGTCCCATGCGGTCGAGACCTCGACTTGTACGGCGCCGACGTTGTGCGGGCGCTGGATTGGGCTCAACACATGGTGGGTGAGTCCCGGGTGTTCACGCTCGGGGTCAAAGTGCCAGAGGAGGATGACGTTCTCGCTAGCCAGCTCTCACACACCCAAGCTGATGCGTATTCCCGCATCGACCTCGGCCATGAGGTCTGTGGGCAGGTCACCGAGTTCGTCGACGAGCAGGCAGGAGTCGATGGTCATCAGTTCGGTGAGCTTCACCACGGAGTCCTTGGGGAGGCCCGCCACGCCAGCCGGGATGAAGACGGCGCCGGGGTAGCGTGCGGCGGCGAGGTTCGACGTGAGGGATGCGACGATGACGGTCGGGAGGCGACTGTCGTTCATGATGTCTGACTGGACGACGATCACGGGACGACGTCCGGCTGGCGAGTGACTGACGTCGGGTGGCGGGAACTCGAACCAGTACAGGCGTCCCCGCTTGGGCCGAGTCACCACTGCTCGGCGCCCAGTCGAGTCTGCGACGACGCCATTCCAACATTCACGACATCACGGGTCTGAGCACGGGATTCGGTCGTCTCCAGGTCGTACGCTTCATTGACTCGGGCCACCAGGTTGTCGTGGCTCAACTCGCGAAGATAGCGCGCGGCGGCTGTGGCATAGAAATGGGAGCGGGACATCCCCAGTTCCCTCACTTTCGCTTCCACCTCAGCGGATACGTGATCCGGCACGGAAATTGCGGTCTTCATGGAATGAGTATAACTCGGTATGACCTCATTCGTACGCACGTGGATCAGCCGCGCGTGAACGGTACGGGGGAGTCGCCCGTACCCCTCCCACGGCAACCGAAACGGCCCGAGCCCTGCGAACAGGACTCGGGCCGCTTCAGGCTCACGAGGTGATCAGGCGCCCAGAGGGGCCTCTTCGTGATCTTCGCCGGTGCGCACCGCGATGCCGGTGGATGCGCGGACCAGGATCTCGTCGAACTTCTTCTCCTCGGCCAGGGCCCGATCCTTCTTCTCGCGGAAGATGAGCGAGCCGATGATGGCCGCTGCGAAGCCGATCGGGATGGAGAACAGGCCAGGCGTGGTCAGCGGGTACAGAGCCGTGCCCGTGAGGATGGCCTTGCCGTCCGGGTTCCAGATGTTGGGGCTGAGAGCCACCAACCCCAGGGAGGTGATCAGACCGACGAGCATGCCGGTGATCGCGCCGCCGCGGGTGAACTTCTTCCAGAAGATGGTCAGGACGATGACCGGCAGGTTGGCGCTGGCGCCGACCGCGAAGGCCAGGGAGACCAGGAAGGCCACGTTCATCTTCTCCGCCCCGAGGGACAGGAGGATGGACACGACGGCCACGCCGATGGCGGCGATACGAGCCATCCGCATCTGATCCTTCTGAGTGGCCTTGCCCTTGCGCAGGATTTCGTTGTAGAAATCGTGGGCGAAGGCGCCGGCGCCGGTCAGCACGAGGCCGGCCACGACCGCCAGGATCGTGGCGAACGCCACGGCGCAGATGAAGGCGAACAGGAAGTCGCCGCCGAGGGCCTTGGCCAGCAGGGGAGCGGCCATGTTGCCAGCCGCGTCCTGCTTCGTGATCGCAGCCTTGCCGACGAACGCGGCAGCGCCGAATCCGAGGAACATCGTCATGACGTAGAAGATGCCGATGATCCAGGTCGATTTGACCACGGACTTACGGGCCTCGACGCCGTTCTTGACGGTGAAGAAGCGGATCAGGATGTGCGGCAGGCCAGCGGTGCCGAGGACGAGGCCCAGGCACAGGGACAGGGTGTCCCAGCCGTTCTTGTACTTGACGCCGGGGTTGAGGAAGCCGCCGGCCACGCCGGTGTTCTCTGTGTCCTTCGCCATGTTGGCCATCGTGTCGAACATGCCACCGATGCTGAAGCCGAACTTCTGGAAGACCATGAACGTGATCACCAGGGTGCCGCCGATCAGCAGGACGGCCTTGACGATCTGCACCCAGCTCGTCGCGGTCATGCCGCCGAAGAGGACGTAGACGGTCATCAGGACGCCGACGATCAGCACGGCTGTGGTGAAGTTCAGGCCGAGCAGCAGCTTGATCAGGGCGCCGGCCCCGACGAGCTGGGCGATCATGTAGAACACCGAGATGGCGATCGTGTTGAGCGCCGCCACGCCACGCACCTTGGGATCGGCGTAGCGAGCCGTGATCATATCGGCCACGGTGAACTTGCCCAGGTTGCGCATGGGCTCGGCCACCAGGAAGAGCACCACGATATAGCCCACGAGGAAGCCGACGGAGTAGAAGAATCCGTCGAACCCGTTGATGGCGATCATGCCGGCGATACCCAGGAAGGACGCTGCCGACATGTAGTCGCCGGAGATCGCCAGGGCGTTCTGGGTGCTGTTGAGTCCGCCACCGGCGGTGTAGAAGTCGCTGGCGTTCTTCGTACGGCGCGACGCCCACCAGGTGATGCCCAGTGTGATGGCCACGATCACGATGAACAGCGTAATTGCAGTCCAGTTCATGTTGTTTACCTTTCTTTCCAGGACGGGGGTACGCGGACGAGGTCAGCCATGGCGTGATCGGGATCACGCTGGTTCGACATACGATCCGGGGTGTTCGTCACCGCCCTGATGTCGTTGTTGTTAGATCAGACCTTGACTGCGTCGAGTTGGTCGATGTCGGCGAGCACGTCGTCATTCATCTTGTCGAACGTCTTGGCCTTGGCCAAGTAGAGCAGACCCAGACCCCAGGTCATGATGAATTGAGCGAAGGCGTAGATCCAGGCCCACGAGATGTCTCCGATGACCGGATGTGTCAGAACCTTCGTGAAACCTGCCAGGATGGGCAGTCCCAAGTAGAAGGCGAAGAACAGCAGCGTGATTGGAATGGTGAATGCCTTGCGGGCGGACTGAAACTTCTTGAATGATGTCAGCTGGGCGATGGCCAGATAATCAGGTTCTTTAGCCACAGTGTTGTCTCCCTCTCCCCTGTCTAAGAGGCTCGTAGTAGAGTTGTACCATTGTTGGTTTCCTGATCGGATGACAAAGACCCCACCCGTCCCACGGTTCGGACGCGAAAGGATCGCCAACCATGAGGCAACACCGGTTACTGCCCCAATCTCTCCCCTCAGAGATGCTAGGCCGATGTCGATCCGTCCTCATGGCGGTCATGTCATGACCAGGTAAGAGACCCCCGTACCTCCGGTGTCGCCGGAGTTGCCCCATTGACTGGATTCTTCACCAGAAAATGCCCGTACGGGAGAGAAACGCGGTGGTGATTCGGTATTTTCAGTCTCAGTATCAGTATTACATCGGTGCAATCGTTGTCTCTCGCGATCTCTTGCGGAGACTTTAGCATGTGTTTTCTGATGCATGCAAGGGTTTTGGAATGATATTGGATTAATTCCCGCGTGGAGCGGCGTAATGGGCCGCTGAGAGGGACTTTGGATCTGGGCATTTGTCTCGAAATGTGGACAAGTGACATGGAAAAGTGGACGGTACGTGGGCGTGCGGATGGCTGTTGTCGCAGGCCTGTGGGTTCGGTGTGGGTGTGGTGGTGGGGGTGTCAGCTGGCGGGGCGGACGATGCGGAGTTCTCCGACGTGGATGGTGGTGTGGTCGGTGGAGGTGGTTGTGGTGGTGAAGGTGCCGTGTTGGTGGTCGGTGGTGGTCCAGTCGATGGTCCAGGTGACGGTGGCGGTGATGGTGTAGCGGGAGTCGATGGATCCGAGTTGGTTGGTGGTGGTGTAGGTGTGTTCGCATCCTGTGGGGGAGTGGTGGCTGAGGAGGTCGTCGGGGTTCCAGGGGCGTGGTGTGCCGGGGGTGGGGCAGGTGATGGGGGTGGTGCCGTCTCCGGGGTCGAAGGTGGCGGTGGTGGGTGTGACGGTGGCGGTGACGGTGGTGCCGTCTTGGGTGGCGGTGAGGGTGTGGGTTCCCCATTGGAGGTCGTCGGTGGCGTCGACCCAGAGCCACATGGGCGCTCCGACCCACCAGCTGAGGCCCCAGTTCTCGTAGTGGGGGTAGATGTAGGCGCCCACGCCGACGGTGGGTGGGTGGAGGTCGAGTGAGGCCAGGGCGGATCGTACGAGGGTGACCGGGTCGGTGCCCGGGCGTATGGGGGTGGATTGTTGGATGGTCTGCCAGTAGAGGGTGTTTTTGAGGGTTCCGTTGACGGAGACGAGGCATTGGTAGGCGGTGCCGGTGGGGTTGCCGGCCGAGTCGCGGTGCGTGTTCCAGATAGGGCTGTCCTGGGGGATGGTCGCCACTTGGCAGTAGAGGTTGAACGCCGGGCTCCACCAATAGTCGCCGTACCAGCATGCGGTGGGCATGCCGTCTGGGCGAACGCACTCGGGGGCCGGATCCCGGCTGTCTGGGGATGGGTCGGTGGTGGGTGAGCCTGGGTTGGAGCTCTCGCAAGAGACGCCGATGTTGATCGTGCTCTCGCCGTAACGGCCATCACCGACATGGGTGGTGCAACCGGCTGCCATGCTGGCAGCGGTAGCGAGGTCGACTGTGGCGAAAACGAGGATCATGGAGCAAGCTATGGCGAGTGATCGGCGGGTCAGCATGTGTCGTCCTCTGCTTTGCTGTCGAGAATCAGAAAGAGGTCGTCCGGGGTCTGTATGACTGTGTAGCTGTTGACTCCTCGTTCGACACGCCCGCTGTCTCCCACTGAATTTCCCGCGTCGTCGGCGATGTAGGAATCCTCAATGACGAAGCAGCCATACACGTGATATCGCTGGCCTTGGTAATCCACTGCTCCCCATGTGAGGTACAGGGGAGTGAATTCTGGCTTTCCGACCAGGTGCCACTCATTTTCGGCCCAATGGGTCCACACCATGAGGTCGTGGTTGCTCTCAGGGTCGCTTGAGACATCACGTATCGAGTTCCAATCCGCCTCCACGAGGTTCTGTCCGATGTACGCCCAGGTCGCCAGGTACGTCTGCACCGCGTCGATGGCCCCTTGTTCCTCGGCGTTCCACTCGGGCGTGGGGGCGATGGTCGGTGTCGGGGGAGGGTCGCTGGCGGGAGGATCGTCCACGTGCCCGGTGCACCCCGTCAATCCGTACCCCAGGACCACGGCGGCCACAACGTACGCCCACCTCTTCATGCTTCCTCCCTTGTCATGCGAAGACCTCTCACACATATTCCATACCATTTCCGCACCCGGGAGGGGGTTATCCACAAGGCGGCGCGACGTGGCACGGTGGCCCCTATGGTTGGCAACCGCAAAATGCCGAAAAGTGTCCGAATCACAAAGATGAAAATACGAATAAATGTCCTAAGATGGGTTTTAAAAGTACGGATAAGTGTGAGGCGGGATGATGCTGGAACGTAAAGCCATGGCGCGCTTTCAGCAATGGAAGCAGAGCGCCAGTCGCCAGGCGCTGCTCGTCACCGGGGCGAGGCAAGTGGGGAAGACTTTCCTGATTCGAGAGTTCGCCGCGCAGGCGTATCCTGTCGTGGCGGAGTTCAATCTCGTGGAGAACGCCTCCACTCGCGAATCCCTTCGTCGGGCGACAAGCGCGGATGACCTGTTCTGGCGGCTCTCGGTGGCGGCGGGCACCAGGCTCGTGCCCCACGAGACGCTGATCTTCATCGATGAAGTCCAGGAATGCCCAGAGATTGTCACCTTCATCAAGTTCCTGGTGGATCGGGGCGACTACGAGTACGTCCTCTCTGGTTCTTTGTTGGGCGTCGAGCTTGAGGGGATACGCTCGCCGCCGGTGGGGTATCTGACGGAACTGCGCATGTACCCCCTGGATTTCGAAGAATTCTGTTGGGCTCAGGGGATCCCCTCCAAGGCGTGGTCCATGGTGGGCGACTGTTTTCAGGCCGGCACGGAAGTTCCTGACTACCTGCACGCCAGGCTGTCGGAGCTTGTCCATGCGTACCTCTTGGTCGGCGGCATGCCCGACGCCGTGTCTTTGTATCAGAACAAAGTGGGCATCGATCAGGTTCGCACGGTGCAGGACGGGATTCTCACCTTCTACGCCAGCGACCTCGGAAAGTTCGCGCCCAAAGACCGCCGATTGGTCATCAAAGACATCTTCTCGCTGATCCCGTCCCAGCTCACGACCCAGAACCGACGGTTCACGCTGTCGTCGATCCCGGACGTGAAACGCTACTCGCAAGTGGCGGACGAGTTCCTGTGGCTGACTATGGCGAATATCGCCCTGGCCGCATACAATGTCACGGCGCCTGTGAGCCCCTTGCTCGCGAGCGAGTCCCGGCGGCTGTTCAAGTTGTTCCTCGCGGACGTCGGTCTCCTGTGCAGCCAGTATCCCAAGGACGCGCTACTCGGAATCCTCGACGGATCTCCTGCCATGAACTGTGGTGGGGTGTACGAGAACTTCGTTGCGCAGGAGCTCATCGCGCATGGACATTCATTGCGGTATTTCTCCAACAAACATGTCGGTGAGGTCGACTTCATGATCGAGGACGGGCAAGGACGCATCACCGCCATCGAGGTGAAGTCAGGTCGGTCGTACAAGACCCATGCCGCGCTGGACAAAGTTCTCACGACCCCAGGCTGGGACGTCGACCGAGCCCTGGTCCTCGGCGAGACCAACGTCGAACAGGTCGGCTCCGTGACCTATCTCCCGGCGTACATGGCGGGCGTGCTGACTCGACAGTAGGGGGCTATGCGAGTCGTGCTCACCCGGGAGGGAGTTATCCACAAGGCGGTTGGCACTGGGGGCGAGGATGTGCGGTATGGAAAGTACGTGATGGCATCCATGACTGCTAGCACCTGTTAGCATCGCAGACAGAAAGAGAGGAGTGCCATGCCTGTCTTGACCATACATGGGGTGGATGAGTCCACGTACCAACGAATCCGGGAGCAAGCGGCTCACAATGGACGTTCCATGGAGGCGGAGGTGCGTGCGACCCTGTCCCAGGTGTACTGTGAAGTGCCCTTTGGGAGTGCGTTGTTGCAAGCCGCTGAACGATTCAGGCGCTCCACTGGGGGTGTTGATCTTGATGTGTCGCGAGCGTCGGTGCCCAGGGTCCCTGATCTGACAGGCGGGGACTTGTGATGGTCCTCGATGCTAACGTTGCCTCTGATGCTCTAAGCCTGTGCCCGGTGAACAGGTCATGCGCTGGCTGACTGGTCATGCTTCAAACGTGACGATCACAGTAGTGGCCACCCGAAACGTGAAGGACTTCCAGGATTACTGTGGCTAAGCATCTCTGCTCCTTTCACGATATGCGGAGTTCGACTTCTCATGTACCGTCATGGTGACTACCTGAAATGACGTGATCCCCACATGATAGGGATGTTAGCAGGATGAACACCTATTCATCAACCCCCGGAATCCCAGGGACTGACGCTGGTTCCCGCTTCCGTGGGACATCCCGCGCCTACTCGAAGAACTCGCGTGGGACGACGTGGATGTGCTGGACGACATTGTCGGTCGAGGCCGGCAGCAGGATGGGGGTACGGGATCGCTCCACGCCTGACGGGAGGTCCACGCGTATCACGTACCCATACAGGGTGTTCGGGGATCCTTTCTGCCGGGCGTCGAACCTGTACGTGATGACGAGGGTGTGGCCGAACACGTCGATGGCGTCGATGTAGCCATCCTCGTGCGGGTGGATGCCAAGCGTCAGGGGGGTGGAGTCGTGGATATCCAGAGTCTCGTCCACGGCGTCGATGCTCCTCTCGGAGATGGCGTACAGGCGCCCGTCGACCTGGACGAGGTCCAGGTACTCGTCCGGTGTGGCCTGCGTGTGGGTGATGGTCAGCGTGTCGGGGTCGATCCTGGACAGGATGCTCGCGTGGGATGTGCCCTTCTGTGCGATCGCGTACACGCTCCCGTCCCTCCACACCGCTCGGGTGAACTGCGAATAGTATGGAAACACCTGCTGTTGAATCACGATGTTCTGCTCGATGTCGACTGTGATGATCGCGGCGTACCTGCGCGGATGTATGGTCGTGCCCAGTATGTAGGCCACACCGTCCTTGACGATCAAAGCTTCAGCCCAGATGTCGACCTCGCACCGGCTGAAGGCGCTGTCCCCGATTTTCTGGTTGACGAGCAGCGATGTGTAGACGTTGTTCTTGACTCCGCCGTTCATGAGGGCGATCATGGCGTCGTCGGTCAGTTCCACTGCCAGGACGCCTGTGTAGCGGGGGTTGTCGAGGAGGAAGGACTGAGTCCAGGTCCCATCCTTCGAGATCGTGAGGACGTTGTTCTTCCGTGCCCCCGCCATGACGTAATAGTCCGCGTCGTGTGCCGCATAGAAGAGGTCTTGGACGGACAGACTGGCCTGTACGGACGGAAGCCCGTCGGTCGTGCTGGAGACGATGCCACCGCGCGTGGTGAACATATGGGAGTAGACGAATATGTCGGCATCAGAGGTCGGCACCCGTCCGGTCGTGTCTGCGGAGCAGCCCGACAAGACGAGGCAGATGAGCACGGCGATGATGGATGACTTGTGGATCATGGTCGTCTAGTCGATCTTCTTGGCAATATAAGTATTGCTGGAATTGACCAGATCTGCGGGGGCGATCACGCCGTTGGGAATGGAGCCTGCCTCGGTGTCGATCCCGGCTGCCAGCCATGCCTGCCAGACGAGTTGGCTGCAATAGTATTTGCTTGTCGTCGACTTGTTGAAAAAGTTCCAGTTATAGGGAAGGCCTACTTTATCCTGGGCGAATGTGGCAGCGGTTGTGTACATGGTAGCGGTTGCGTCATATGGCCTGACCAGGAGGGCGCCAGACTTATTCCATGAGTTTGTGTAGTACTGAACGCCATCCAGCCCGATGGGGCTGAATG
Source organism: Propionibacteriaceae bacterium (assembly GCA_009780915.1). Lineage (GTDB taxonomy): Bacteria > Actinomycetota > Actinomycetes > Propionibacteriales > Propionibacteriaceae > WQYJ01. Next base: position 1,132 of record WQZD01000007.1, on the reverse strand, counting down.
ACTCGGCGAATGACTCGACAGTTATGTGGTTATCCATAGATACGATGGCGGCATGTCCTGCGAAGGCCACGCTTCCCGAGTCGGTAATCAGGCTGACGAGGATGTCGCCCCAGGACCCCATGCTCCCCCTGTGGGGTGTGACGTCTTCCTTTTCTGGAATGCTGATCACGAGTTTTCCCTCGGTGACCAGTGAGTCCATATTGGCGTTGATGGCCGCAATCAGTTTCTGGTCATCACGGTAGACCTGCTTGTAGAGCTCCACTTCTTGTTCGGAGTACTGTGGAAGGTTGCTGCCATCTGTGGGTGAGTCATCTGCTTGGGCATAGGGCGTCATGCTCATCGATACGACAATAAGCGACAGCAGTGTGATGGAAAGTCTTTTCATGATGGGATCCTTTCTCGCTCAGCGGCGACGACTTTGGGGAATGCGGGTTTGTGGTGGTTGGCCCAGCGTCCATGGTGGGCGCCAATGTGGACCGACACTACGGTTGGGACTGTGTGGGATGTCATCTTGCCGACAATTCTGGAGGTCGCACACATGGCGACGATGATCTGTTGTCGACGATGGGACAGCATGGGGCTGTTTGTGGTTCCCCTCCATTACCAGGTGTGATCCTTGGTGGAGGGATGGCCGGCCGGTCTTGTGTTATTGAGAATAATATGTCAATCCTGACATGTATAGGATTTCATAATACCTTATGGAATCGGAACTATCATCTCGAAGACGAGGTGAGGTGCGACGTAGATTCAGAACAATGGCTTGGTAGTGTGAGTCTCGTGGGTGCGGGGGTATTGGACGATCGGGTGGTGGGCCTTTCGTCAACCTGCAAGGTCGTCTTGGTTGGCTCCTATGGGATGCCGGTGGGCATAACTTGTGGGTTTGTTATGCTCGGCATCGTTGGGATAGGTCCTCCAGGCTTTCACGAGTTCGGTCGCTTCACCGGTCGACGTCCTGGCGAACCATGTCTGGGCGATGCTGGCGCACATCTGAAAACGTCAGGTGTCCTGGTGTCGACGACGGTCGAATAGTGAGCCAGTGGCGACGGTCGAAAAGTGAGCCACCTGACCATGATTGGATAGGTGATCACAGTGGATGATTGGGCGCAGATCAGGTATCTGGCGCGGAGTGAGA